>JAJYME010000002.1 GCA_021787205.1 bacterium | reverse complement strand
ATGTCATGTCGTAGTTTTGGGGATGATAACAATTTTTGTTTTCGTTCGAATAATCAGGAACCCCGGCGCATTCTGGTCTTTGAGAAAACTCGGTTGGAACATCATATAAAATCGTGTCTGGAGTGAAGCCTTGTATGAAGGAAAGCATATAAACAAAAGGTTTGAATGACGATCCGGGTTGCCTTAATCCTTGGGTAACGATATTAAATTGCCCTTCAAATTCGCAACTCTTGCCGCTTATGCATCCTTGGGGTTCTGATTTGGCTGAATATCCTTTTGAACCGACCATCGCCAGGATCTGTCCGGTCTTTGGATCTTCGACAATCATCGCCGCGTTGTGTCCGCCATAATCGGCGGTATTTCTGTCTGCGTAGGCTTTTACCGTTTCGTTAGCGATGTTCTGGATGTCCGCATCGATCGTGGTAATCACTTTTAGACCTGACCGTGAGACGAAATCCTCTCCATACTTATTATTCAAGTAGTCTTGGACATAAATGGTGAAGTGCGGTGCCAAGGCGAACTGGGCCTTCACTGGTTTATCTTTGATTATCGGCGGGTGAGTTGCTGCATATTGCCTCTGGTCTTCCGTGATGTATCCGTTTTCCTGCATCTGTTTTAAGACGTAGCGGCGCCTGTTTTCAAGCTCGTCGGTGTGGCTTCCCCAAGGTGAATAATAACTGGGAGCTTGCGGCAAGGCGGCTAGGAGTGAAGCTTCGGATAAGGTCAGGTCGCTGGCGTGTTTTCCAAAGTAAACCTCGGAAGCAGCCTCAATACCGTAAGCATTCTGTCCGTAAGGAATGATATTTAGATAAAGATTAAGTATTTGGTCCTTTGTATAGATCTGCTCTATTCTGTAAGCTAGAATCGCTTCCTTTATCTTTCTAGTCAGTGTCTTTTCTCTGGTTAAGAAAGCGTTTTTTGCCAGTTGTTGGGTTATCGTTGAACCCCCTTGGGTTCCGAATCCTCGCGTCAAGTTGGCTAGCAGCATTCTGACGAAAGCCTTAAGATCGAGGGCTTGGTGTTGATAAAAGTTCTTATCCTCTATTGAGATTGTCGCTTTTTTTACGATTTCCGGTATTGTTTCCCAAGGAATGACCGTGCGTTTTTCCTCATCATAGACTTCATATAACAGCTGGTTTCCTGTCCTATCGTAGATTTTTGTCGATTCGGTTATCTCCCTTCTTTGGATTTCATCTACTGTCGGCAAGGTGAAGATATAATAGACTGTAAGAAGTGTCAGCGCTATGAGGCAGGCGGCAAAAAATCCGACCAGCCCTAAAATTATCTTTTTAGGAGGGACGGATCTTATCTTTCTCGCACCTTCCTTAAAATCAACTTTTCTCCAATCGATGTTTTTCAAATCCTTGATCTTATGGAGGTGATTGCTTATTTTTTTCATATTGTTCTTTTCCCGGGATTCCGGAATCTTTATTTATTATAACAAAATGTGGCAAATAGCAATATAAAAAACAGCGAATAGTCTTAACTACTCGCTGTTTCTGTTAAAAGAAAATGCCTTCTTCGTCGTATTCCTCTTCCTCTTCTTCCTTTTTCTTTTCTTCCTCCTCTTCCTCTTCTTCCTCATCGGCCGCTGCGGCTTTGAAATCTTCATCTTCAAACTCTTCCTCTTCATCTTCAAACTCCTCCTCCTCTTCTTCTTCTTCTTCGAGGTCGTCTTCAGATGTTATGTGAATGCTGTCAATGTCGTCCAGGTCATCCTCCTCTTCCAATTCGTCCATTTCTTCCATGTCATCCAAAATGTCTTTCTCGTCTTGATCGTCTTCTAAGTTAAAATCTTTTACTGCCATTTTAATTTTAAAAAAGTTTTTCTTTGTTTGTTATTTGGAAAGTATAAAGGAGTTTGAAATATTATCAAGATGTGAATAACTTACTTTAAAATCATGGCACTTATGGCTATCGCCAGGGCGTCGGTGGCATCGTCCAAAACCTTTAACTTGTCGGTTCCTAGTATCAATTTGACCATTTTTGTAACCGCTTTTTTATCAGCCTGGCCGTATCCGGTGACGCACTGTTTTACCTCGGTCGGCGCCACCTCGACCACGGGCAGATTGTTTTCAGCCGCCAAAAGAAGGACAACTCCTCTTGCTTCTGCCACCGCCATCGCCGTCGTCTGGTTTTTCATAAAAAATAACTTTTCGATTCCGATCATTTCCGGGCGATGTTTTTCTATCAATGCGGAGAGTCCTTTATAGAGCGCCAGAAGCTGTTCTGCCTTTGTCTCTTTTCTTTCTTCGATGACCCCGCAATCCAAATAAGTCGCTTTTCTTTTTTCGGCTTGGATTATTCCCCACCCCATCCTGTGAGTTCCCGGATCTATCCCTAAGATTATCTGCGAATTAAAATCCTTCATAAGCATTTACATTATATATATTGTTTTGGATAAAACAAAAAAACAGGAATCAAAATCCTGTTTTTTTGTTAGGCGCTTCTTCATAATCATTCTTCAATTGTCAGCTCGGCGTTAGTGAAGACGTCGGTCACATCGTTATTCTCATCTAGCGCTTCCATCAAAGCCAAGATCTTCTCTTGGGAATCGGGAGAGATGCTCTGGTTGAATTTTGGCTCGTAGTTTCCTTCGTCATCAATATCAAAGCACCATAAGACCGAACCTTGCTCTGCGAACTTGGCGTTGTTATCCGAGAGTATTTTTTTAACCTCGGCAATCGTCCTATTCCTGCTGTCGGTGATGGCCTTTATGACAAAGGCGGTTCCGTCCGGACCATAAGATTCGATAATCAACTCGTCGGTCGGATTTTCCTTAGCCCTCTTAATAGCTCTTTCGATATTTTCTTGAGGGACGGAAGCCTCTCTGGCCTTATCTATCGTCGCTCGAAGGCGCGGATTGAAATCAGGGTTTGGCTCGGTCTTGGCAGCAATCGAGACTGCCGCTAAAAGCTTGGTGAATATCTTTGCTTTTCTTTGGTCGGTAACCTCTTTCTTTCTTTTGATCTGCGACCACTTGTTATGTCCTGACATCCTTCAAATATATACCTTTTAATTATTTTTTCAATTGATGACAAAGAGGCTTATTTTCTCTATAATTCAATCATAAAATGGAACAGGAAAATATAGGAAAAATAAGCGACGAGATCTTGGTTAAGGGAGGGCAATACCATTCTTTGCCGGAGATTACCCAAAAACTGTCTGGCTTGAATCAGCAAACTTCCACTACCACCGAAATAATAAGCAACATCTTTTCTTCCGCGGTCGACTTGGGTGTCTCCGATATTCACTTCGAACCGGGAAGAGACGGTAATGTTATCATCCGTTTCAGAGTTGATGGCGTTTTGAGTGAAATTCACAAGATGCCACTCGACGACTACAGATACGTCGTCAGCCGAATCAAGCTCCTCTCCGGGATCAAATTCAATTTGGAGGGAGCCGCCGGGGATGGCAGGTTTACCATTAAAGCTGATGATGGACGCGATATTGAGGTCCGTGTCGCCATCGCTCCTTCAGAATATGGCGATGCTATCATCACTCGCTTGCTTGATCCAAAAGGAATCATGGTTGAGATTCCCGATCTCGGTTTTAGGATCGATGATTATAAGACTGTCCAGAGCAATCTGATGAAGCCTCAAGGGGCAATCCTAGTTACCGGTCCCACCGGCTCAGGAAAGACAACCACCCTTTATGCCTTCCTTCAAGGAATCAGGACTCCGGAAATAAAGATCATTACTATTGAGGATCCGATTGAATATCATCTCGACGGTATCCAACAGACGCAAGTTAATGAAGCGGCTGGATATACCTTCGATAACGGCTTAAGATCGATCTTAAGGCAAGACCCGGATATGATTCTTGTTGGTGAAATCCGTGATTTTCCGACAGCGGAAACCGCAATGCATGCGTCTTTGACCGGTCACTTGGTCTTCTCGACCTTGCATACCAATTCCGCCTCGGGAGCCATCCCCCGCTTGATTGACATGGGAATAAAACCGCAAATCATCGGTTCAGCCGTCACTCTCCTGATTGCCCAACGCTTGGTCAGAAAGATCTGTCCTTATTGCAAACAAGAAGTCGCCGTCACTGAGGAGATGAAAGAAAAAATTTCCAAGTTCATCAATAGGATGCCTGGGAAAATCAGCAAGGAGGAATATAAGGAGATCAAACTCTATCAACCGACGGGATGTGATAAGTGTCACGGCGGCTTTAAGGGAAGACTCGGCATATTCGAGATTATCGAGCTTGATAAGGAATACGAAAAGATTATCCGCGAATCCCCCTCTGAGTATGATGTGGAGGAATTTGCGAGAAGCAAAGGATTTGTCTCTTTCCAAGAAGATGGAATCCTAAAGGCCTTAAACGGGATTACCACTCTTGATGAGGTGGAAAGGATCACCGGGCCTCTTAATTGGTAAGATCTAAAAACTCCCAGCTTTTATGCCGGGAGTTTTTATATTATGATTTAACAAACGAAAATAAAAAAATCCACAAGGATTTCGCTGGTTATTGATTTTCCACCGAAGTGAAAAGGAAAAAGACTTTACTGAGGAATATCCCAGCCGAAACCAAGATATCCGTTAACTAAGTGAAAGTCCGGGCGAAATCTTTATGGATTTGATATAATACTATCATATATAAAATATATTGTCAAGAGCTATGAACGATACCCCTATTAAAACCAATTTAGACGAGCAGAATCTGGATACCGTCCTCCGCCCCTCCTCTTTTGACGAATATATCGGTCAAGACACCGTCAAAAAGAGCCTGAAAATCATTTTGGAGGCGGCTAAGCTAAGGAAAGAGCCAATTGACCACATCCTCTTCTACGGTCAGGCTGGTTTAGGAAAGACGACTTTAGCCAATATCGTCGCTAATGAGCTCGGTGGAAACCTTAAGATAACTTCTGGGCCAGCTATTGAGAAATCAGGCGACCTGGCGGCAATTTTGACCAATCTTGAGGCCGGCGACGTCTTGTTTATCGATGAAATCCACCGCTTGAATAGGATGATTGAAGAAGTCCTCTATCCGGCGATGGAATCACGCCAGTTAAATATCGTCATCGGAAAGGGACCGGCGGCGAGAACCATCTCTCTTGATCTTCCCCCCTTCACCCTGATTGCCGCTACGACGAGGGTGAATATGATTTCCAATCCATTAAGGTCTCGCTTCGGCGCCAGTTTCCGTTTGGATTATTATTCCGTCCCGGATATTTCGGAAATCATCAGGAGATCGGCCAGCCTTGTCGGCATTAATTTGGATGAATCCGCTATTGGCTCCTTGGCAAAGGCTAGCCGCTTTACTCCGCGCATTGCCAACCGCCTCGTCCGCCGCGCCAGGGATCTGGCGGAAGTCAGAAAATTAGGCCTCATAAAGACTGAAGACTTAAGCGATCTCTTTAAGATCTTGGATATCGATGAATATGGGCTTGAATATCAGGACAGGAGGTTGCTTGATATCATCAGCGAGCAATTTAATGGCGGTCCGGTCGGGATAAACTCGCTCGCCGCCGCCCTTGGCGACGATCGTGATATCATCGAGGATATCTATGAGCCGTATCTCATTAACCTAGGTTTCTTAAAACGCACTTCCGGAGGACGTGTCATTTCTGAAAAAGGCATCGAATACTTGAAAAAGAATCATGATTCACAAAACTAATTCAGATAAGGAGACGAAGGCTTTTGCCGTCAAAGTCGCGGGTATGGTCTCCGAGTTGAAAAATAAACGGGCGGTTGTCATCTCCTTAAAGGGGGATTTGGGAGCCGGGAAGACTGTTTTTTCCAAAGGCTTCTTATCCGCCTTCGGGATTAAGAAGGTCCTGTCTCCGACCTTTGTCGTTATGAAACGCTACAACCTCAAGGGTTCCGAGTTCAAGCATCTTTATCATTTTGATTGTTATCGCCTGGGGTCACCGGAGGAGTTGGAGGTATTGAAAATCAAAGACATCCTGTCTGATCCTGAAAATATCGTTCTTATGGAATGGCCTGAAAAAGCCGGCAAATACGGTCGCGGGAAAAACATCATTATCAACCACGGCAAGACCGAGAACGAACGCCTGATAAAAACAAACCTCGTCATTTGACGGGGTTTTTGTATAATATACCTATGACACTGCTAATTATTGACGCTAATTCCCTTATTCATCGTTCTTTTCACGCCCTTCCTCCTCTGACCGACAAGGATGGGAACCAGGTAGGTGCCCTTTATGGCCTGTCTAGCATGTTGATCAAGATTATCCAAGACCTCAAGCCGGATTTCATCGCCGCCGCCTTTGATCGGCCGGAGGAGACCTTCAGGAAAAAAGAGTTCAAGGAGTATAAGATAAACCGTTCGGCGGCGCCAAAGGAATTGATTGATCAATTGATAAAAGCCAAAGACATCTTCAAGATTTTCAACATTGAGACTTTTGACAGCGCTGGGTTTGAAGCTGATGATGTTATCGCTACCCTTTGCTCCCGGTTCAAAGATAGCAATCTTCTTAAGAAGATCATCATCCTGACCGGAGACCACGATTCTCTCCAACTGGTCGATAGGCAGAAGGTCGTCTCCATGATTCCGAAGAAGGGCATTTCCGAATTCAAGGAATATGGTTATGATGATGTTATCGAGCGAACCGGAGTTTCCCCGGAGTTCATCCCCGATTACAAAGGTCTGGTCGGCGATACCTCCGACAATATTCCTGGAGTTTCCGGCATCGGTCCGAAATCAGCCGCTTCGATCATCAATACTTATGGCACTCTGGAAGATTTCTACCAGCTGGCCCCCGCTCCCAAAAACTCTGCCATAAAAAAAGTTTTGGAAAACAAAGAGACCGCCCTATTCTCCAAATATCTGGCTACTGTCCGGTACGATGTTCCAATAGGCAAGATTGATTTGGAAGAGTTGTCATTAAAGAAGCTTAGTCTTGAAGATCTTTCGAATAGGCTGGAGGAAGTCGGATTCTACAATCTGGCGGAGAGAGTCAGGAAGTCGGTGTCATAAGCGAATCGTGGGATTTTTTGCTTATCTAAGGTATAATTTATAAAACAAAACAATCATTACCTTGAATAATTTTTATAAAAAAGTTTTCTCCTTGGCTGGTATGATCTTTTTTCTTATCGTCGGCGTTCTTCTCGCCGCCTTCTTTGCCTCTGTTAAGGAATTAGTCGCCGCCACTACCGTCATTTTCTTTACCCTCTTTATTCTCTTTATGATGAACCGGGTCAGGAAGAATATAAAAGATACGGAGATCCTTCTGAAGGTTGCTTCGGCTGGCACGGATAAACTAGCCGACATCTCAAGCGACGCCGTTCTCACCTATGATAATAACTTCAGGATTACCGGGTTTAACAGAGTTTCGGAAACCTTATTCAATATTAAGAAGGAAGATATCGTCGGAAAGATCATTTCGCCTGCCCTGATCGGTGATGAGAGATATTCTGTTATCACTCAGGTGATCTTCCCCTCTCTTTCGCCCTCAGTGGTCAAGAAGAGCGATCCCGGGGAATATCCGCAGGTCGCCGATATTGACTTTATGGAGCCGGAGCTTCACCTGACTACCCGGACCGAAAGGATATTGAAGAATGAGATTCCAGTCGGGTTCATCAAATCGATTGAAAACAGGACGAGAGAAGTTGAGTTGATCCATTCAAAATCGGAATTCATCACCGTCGCCGCCCACCAGCTCCGCACTCCCCTTACCGCCGTTCATTGGACTTTTGAGACTTTGGAAAAGTCAGTTACCGGACCGGATAAGGAGCTTATTGATAACGGGTTGGAGGTTTCGGTCAAATTGCTAAAGATCGTCTCCGATTTGCTTGATGCCTCAAAAATCGAATCAGGAAAGTTTGGTTACGAATTCAAAGAGATAGACACCGTCGCCTTTATCGACGACATCCTTAGAAACGCCAATCTTCTGGCAAAGCAGTTTGGGGTGGCGGTCTACTTTGACAGACCATCTGAGCCGGTGAAGATTACCGCTGATCCTAATAAGCTCGGGTTGGCTTTGTCGAACATCATCGACAATGGTATCAAGTATAATGTTAAAAACGGCAATGTGACCGTCAAGATAGAAAAGATGGCAGACAAGCCTTTTGTCACTCTGACCATAAAGGATACCGGCATCGGAATACCAAAGAATGATTTGAAAAAACTCTTTTCCAAGTTCTATCGCGGCGAGAACGTCGTCAAAGAACAAACGGATGGAACCGGACTCGGCCTTTATATCGCTAAAAACATCATTGTCCGCCATGGCGGCACAATAACTGCCGACTCGGTAATCGGCCGGGGCAGTATCTTCACCGTCACCCTCCCGACCGACGCTTCCCTTATCCCCCCATCTGAAACGACTATCGAATAAAAATCCCGCATTTGCGGGATTTTTTGTTTTTTGCCAAACTAATGTTATGCCAGAATTACCGGAAGTGGAGACGGTTGTCAGGGGGCTAAGACCTAACCTTCTTAATAAAAAAATCGTTTCTTTTTGGACGGATACCCCTAAGCTGATCAAGAACAAGTCGGTAGACCAATTCGTATCCGAGATAAAAAACAAAAAAATAATTAATGTTCGCAGGCGGGCCAAGAATATTATCGTCGATTTTGAGGGCGGTTATTCCCTGCTGGTTCATCTGAAGATGACGGGTCATTTCATTTTTGCCAAATGGAAGATTGAAAAAGGAAAGATGCTTCCCGTCTCGGACGGATCAGTCAGGGAGAAAGTCAACGGATATATCAGGGCGATTTTCACCCTGGATGATAAAAGGATGTTGGGTTTCTCTGATCTTAGGAAGTTTGGAAAGATGATTTCCGGTCCGACGGAAATGATTGAAGCCGAGATCGGAAAGTTCGGAACGGAGGCTCCGACAATTGATTTTAAGGAATTGAAGACAGTTCTTAATGCGAGCGGCAGAAAAATAAAACAAGTCCTCCTTGACCAAACAAAGATTGCCGGCCTTGGTAATATTTATGCGGATGAAGTTCTGTGGAAATCAAAGATCCATCCGGAAACAGTTTCTCGATCTTTGTCGGACAAGGAAATCAAGATGCTTTTGAAGTCGATTCACGAGATCCTGGCTTTGGCGATAGAGCTGGGAGGATCTTCCATTTCCGATTATCGGAACGTCGAGGGGGCGGCTGGCCGCTACGCTTTGGATACCTTGGTTTACAAGCGTGAAGGGCAGCTCTGCAGGCGCTGCAAGATGCCGATCAAAAAGATGAAAATAGCCGGTCGGACGGCCAGATATTGCCCTAAATGCCAGATTAGGCGATAATTCGTTCATATGCTGATTTTACTCTCCGGAGACAATGAGTTTGAGAGATCCCGATATGCCAACGCCTTGGTTGATGAGTTTGTTAAAAAACATGGAAATCTCGGCGTCCAGAAGTTCTCTTTTCCCGAGAACTCCCTTCCAGAGGTTGTCGATTTTGTCAGAAACTTCTCCTTTTTCAGCCCTATAAAGCTTTGTTCCTTTCAAGGATTTGATTCTGCTACCCTGGGGAAATCAGATCTTAAAGATTTCCTCACTCTGCTGGAATTGGTCAAAAAGGATGAAAGGAACGTCATTCTCATCTCGGCCACCAAACTTCCGGCTGAGTTCAATGCCCTTCTCTCGGAGGCTTCAATTACTAAGGAATTTTCGGTTCCTGAAAGTCGCTCTTTGGTGGATTTTATCCAGAAGGAGGCCAGAAGAAGAGGTTTGTCCCTGACTGATTCCGATGCTTCGAGTATGATCGAGAGTTTCGGAAACGATCTTACCGGGATGGTTAATGAAATTGACCGCCTCTCCTTTTCCCATGAGAATATCCAGAAGGATGATTACTCGGGCTATGAGCTGTTCTCTGCCATTAGCAAACTCCGCTACTCTAAAACCAGAGCCGAAAAGATGTTCTATCTCGAAATAATCTTTTCCTATCTGGATGCCGACGCCGGGCACGCTTTTAATCTCCTGAGCGCTACGGCTCCCAAATCTGAAAGAGCTGAAGATTGGTATGCTCGTTTTGCCGATTATGATGTTGCTGTCAAATCAGGCAACTTGAATTACGAAGAGGTCTTATTAGATTTTGCCCTGAAATAAAAAACCGCCAACTAGGCGGTTTTTTTGTTTATGGTCTTTGTTAATCTTCCTTTTAAGCGATTAGCCTTATTCTTTTTAATAAGATTGGTTTTAGCCGCTTTATCAAGAGTCTTATAAACCTTAGGCAACATTTCTGCAGCTTCTTTGGTATTACCGGAAGCGGCAGCTTTTTTGTATGTATTAATTACGCTTTTAAGAACCTTATTCTTTTCGATATTGTGTTCTTTTTTGGTAATTGATTGCCTGAGCGCTTTTTTAGCGGATTTAGTTCTTGGCATATGTTTGATATGTTAAACATTTTTTGTTATTTGTAAATATTTTTTTGTCCTTAGGTGACGTTTTTATAATGCCTTATCCGGAATCCTTTTTTATCCTGATCGATGTCGACGCATATCAGGTCGACCCTGAAACCCCCATCCTTGTTAGTCGGATCTTTTTGGGCGTTCGCGTAGTAAAGCCCCGCCGCCCTTACCCGATTTCTTTTGGTTGCGTTAAAGTGAATTTCAGGAAAGAAATCGGCACTTTTGTCAATTATCGTTTTTGAGCTTTTAACCTCCACGATCAAGAGGGTATTGTCGGGATCTGTGGCTATGATATCCAGCTCGGCGAATCTGCAACGCCAGTTTCTTGCAATGATTTTGCAACCCTTCTTTTGCAGATAATCGACGGCTAAGCTCTCGCCCAAATCACCCACGTCTTTGCTTGACATTTGTTATTTTTTATTTCGTTAGCATCCGTTAATACTGTCGCAAAATAATTAGTGTCCCCCCCCCCTTATCATTAATGGATGTCTCTCTCTAGTATATCACGGAAGAGCAGAAAATGTTTGTCGGCAAACATTTTCTGCTGACTGGTGTTTGCCGTCTACACACTGTTTCCACAAAAACAAAGGCAGGTGTGTAAACGTCAAACACTTATATCTTTTTTCTGCACAAAATGTTTGCCGTCTACACACTCCTTGTTTGTTCTTGATCTTTTTGTTTGCCGTCTACACACTGTTTCCACAAAAACAAAGGCAGGTGTGTAAACGTCAAACACTTATATCTTTTTTCTGCACAAAATGTTTGCCGTCTACACACTCCTTGTTTGTTCTTGATCTTTTTGTTTGCCGTCTACACACTGTTTCCACAAAAACAAAGGTAGGTGTGTAAACGTCAAACACTTATATCTTTTTTCTGCACAAAATGTTTGCCGTCTACACATTGTTTCCACAAAAAAACGGCAGGTGTGTAAACGTCAAACACTTCTTGTTTTTTGTCACCCCCTCTTTTTACACGTCTCTTTTTCCTTTTCACTGTCCGGAGCTTGGTCTTTGTCTTGTCTTTTTGCTTTGACACTGGTATTGTCAGCTCTCTTGTCAACGGCTTTGTCACTGTCAACGAGGGGGATCAGTGTTTGCCGTCTACACACTGTTTCCACAAAAACAACGGCAGGTGTGTAAACGTCAAACACTTTTAGCGTATTTTTGGACAAAGTGTTTGCTGTTTACACAAAAACAGGGGATGATGTTTGCCGTTTACACACGCTTTGCCTGTTTTTTGTTTCAAAATGTTTGCCGGCAAACATTTTTTACTTTTACTATTGCTGTTTACACATTTTGTTTACACATTATTTTGCGACATGTGAAAACAAAATGTGTAAACAGAGTTCAAAAAGAACTCGTCTTTTTTGTCATTTGTCTTATCCTTCACTCCTAATGTCAAAGGAATTGGCCACAAGTTTGTGACAAGACTCCATTGTCACCATCTTGTCACCGCCTTGTCACAAGCTTGTCAGTCATTGTGGTTTGTCATCGCCAGGCGCTGTCACCGGTTCTCCTAGCTTGTTTGTTGGAAACGACCTATCCTGGCTTGCCGATCAGGGGAAGGTTGAGAATTGAGTGACGGTATATTTTGCGACAGAATGACACAAGTTATCCACAATGTGGATAACTTGTGGATTTTTGAGTTTTGCTGAAATCTCTGATAGTATTTTGACAATGCTTACTAGAAATAGCGAAGATACTTTTGGTCCATTCATCTGTTCGGTTTGCGGTGAAAGAAACGAGATTAGCAATCTTATCGGCACAAAGAATAGGAATCATTGTCGCAAGTGTTTGAGCTCGAGACACCTCGATCGGGATGTCTCCGGAGACCGCGCCTCTGATTGCTTGGGAATCATGGTGCCGGTTGCCCTGACCTTTAAACAGGAGGGCGTCGATAAGTATGGGAGAAAAAAACAGGGGGAGTTGATGATCGTCCATCTATGTGACAAGTGTCGCAAAATATCGATAAACCGTTTGGCTGGCGACGATGATGAGGCCGAGATCTTGAAACTGTTTTCTAAGACTCTGTCTTTATCGGAGGCGGAGAAAGAATCATTGAAGGAGGAAAAGATCGAGATCCTTGAGGAAAAAGATAAGGATGAGGTCTATCGCCAGCTATTTGGCAATTTTATAAAGAACTAAAAACCGCCCCCCTGGGCGGTTTATTTGTGATGATAGTCCGATCCTTTGTTTATGAGAATCGCTCGGTAGGTTTGCTCGATTGCCATCAGTCTGGCTAATTGGTGGGGAAAGACCATTCTTCCAAAAGAAATGATTCTTTGGCTCCTTGCCTTTATTTCGTCGGAAACTCCGTAAGATCCGCCAATGATGATTGAGAGGTCGGAATATGGCGATGACTCGATGACTTTGGCATATTCCAAAGAATCTCCGACCTTGCCGGTCTCATCAAAGAGAATCGTGAGAGAGTTCTTAGCTATGTTTTTTAAGATTTTATCGCTCTCGTCTTTCTTTATCTTTTCTGGTGAAGTTTCTCTGGAGTTGATGAATATGACTTTTGAGTCGGCAATCTTGTTAAGTTTAGCCAAATAATGCGAAAAGGCGGAATCCAGATCCGGTTCGGTCTTTCCGCCGGCAAATAAAAAGGTAATCATATGAATAAGGGGTTGGCGGACTCCCGAGGTAGATCCGGCGGAGTTATCTCGGTGGTTCCAATCCTGTAATTAATAGTTAAGATTTTTGTGGACAGTAAGGGATTCGAACCCCTGACCTTCTCGGTGTAAACGAGACGCTCTAACCAGCTGAGCTAACTGTCCTCTGACGATGGTAATAATCTATCACACTTTTTTCTTTTTGTCACTTACTCTCATTCTTGCTATTCTGGAATCTTTTCTTCCGAAGGAATAAAAAACCGCCTCTTTGGGCGGTCTTTTATTACATTTCTATAATGATAGGTAAGATCATCGGTCGGCGATTTGTTTTTGAATAAACAAATTGTCCAACCTGGTCTCTCAGCATCGTTTTCAAATATTCGCCATCATACTCGACATCTTTGGGCAAGCGCGAGAGGATGCTCTTCGTTTTCATCCTGATATCTTCAATCATTTTGGGATTCTCCTTGATATAAATGAAACCCCTGGTGATGATATCTGGATTTTTTATTAACTTCATTTCTTTCCTGAGGATGGGGAGAACGATAGTTATCATTCCTTCCTGGGAAAGGAGCCTTCTGTCTCTCAAAACGACTTCCGAAACGTCACCGACTCCCAATCCGTCAACCATGACGTATGAAACGGGAAGGTTCTCTCCACATAAGGAGATTTTTTCCGGCGTCATTTTTACACGCTCTCCGTTGTCGGGAATTAAGACATTCTTTTCATCGATTCCGACAGAAACCGCGTTTCTTTTATTGGCGTGCCTGTGGAAAAGGTGTCCGTGGATGGGGATGAAATATCTTGGTTTTACGGTTTGTAAGACCATCTTGATTTCATCGCTGGGCGCGTGTCCGGTAGCATGGATATCAACCAGCTTATTGTGGTAAATAATCGCGCCCTGGCGGACGAGGTTATCCTTCAATATCTGGACGCTGCGTTCATTGCCAGGAATGATTGATGAAGAGAAGACGACTGAGTCGCCCTTCTTGATGCGGATCATCCTGTGTTCCCCGGTTACGATTTTCATCAAGGAGGCGTTTGATTCGCCCTGGGCTCCAGTTGATAAGACAAGAAGTTGGTTGTCCCTATACTTCCTCATTTCTTCTGGCGCGATGACCGTATCCGGTTTTATCTTGATATAACCAAGATTCTTGGCTATTTCCGAATTGTCTTTGATTGATCGTCCGGAAAAGACCACTTTTCTGTTGAGCTTTTCGGCAATCTTGATGATTTCTCCGACTCTGGCCAAGAGGGTGGAGAAAACTCCGACGATAATTCTTCCTTCGGCCTGTCTGAAAATTTCTTCAAGATTCTTGACGACGGTTTCCTCAGAAAGTGATTTTCCTGGATTCTCAGCGTTAGTGGAATCAAGCAGAAGGGTGTGGATGTTGGCATCCCTTAAGAACTTCAACTCTTCCAAATTCTTAGGAACTCCTTCTGAATTGTATTCAATTCTGAAGTCTCCGAAGGTAGCCATATTTCCGGCCGGGGTCTTAAGGATCAGCCCGGTTGAATCCGGAATTGAGTGGGAAACATCGAAGAACTCAGCTTCAAAGTTAGGCGAGAGACGAATCTTGTCTCCATTGGAGACCACTCTTATATCGAGCCTCGGGGAGTTGATGAACTCTGACTGTCTCTTTTGGATCATTTCTTTGCCCAGACGCGTGGTGTAAATCGGAGGATTGCCAATCTTATCAATCAGATAAGGTATGGCGCCGATGTGGTCGTAGTGGGCGTGGGTGATTATAAGGGCTTTGACAGCGCTCTTCCTGCCTTCCAAATAGGCGGTATTGGGAATGATGTAGTCAACTCCGGGAGTTTCTTCTTCCGGAAACTGGATTCCGGCGTCGATCGCCACGATTTCGTCCTTATATTCAAAAAAGGACATATTGCGTCCGATTTCTTCCAGTCCTCCCAAACCAACGAAGTAAACCGCTGAATCATCCTTTGGTTTCTTCATAGTCGAGGGTAAGTCGGTGTTAGTGACGTTAAAAACACCTCCTTTTACTACCGGTTTCTGTATTTTTCTCTTTGGTCTTTGCCCACGGTCTGTTCTTTGAGCTCCTGTTTTCTGGGCTCTTTCATCCCCATGAGGGATTTCTTTTTTTGATTTTTCAAAGGTCTTGACCCTGAGCGGGCGTCGAGGAGTCATATTGCCTTTTTCGTTGTTTTTTTCTGGTGTATTTTCCATTTTTGTTTTTTATAAATACAAATTTCCACTTGATTGAAGTGCGACTGTCTATTTGATCAAGTTTAAAAACCCTTTAATAGGGATACAATATTTCAACAATCGATATTTGATCGTTGTTGAATGAATTTGTATTTGTGCCGAGAGGGGGATTTGAACCCCCAAGCCCTTGCGGGCATTAGTACCTGAAACTAACGCGTCTGCCAATTTCGCCATCTCGGCACTGAAAGAACTCCTTTCAGCGTTTGAATAATCTTATCATAAAAAGTCTCTTTTAGCAAATAATAAAAACGCCGGGCATTGCCGGCGTCTTTATTATTTGAATTTTCTGACTGAGGATACATACCAAGAAGTGACATCGTTCAACCTGTCAGAAAGGATGATTCCCGAGTCGGTTTCGAACCCTTTAAGGTTCGGTGTCGTGATGTAGATATATTCGGGGAAAACTACGAAAGCCGCAGCTGATTCGTCCGAAATCGTTCTTGATGCTTGGCTGAGCTCTTCCAATCTCCTGTTTTCATCAGGTTCGGTTCTGATCGAATCCAGCAGCCTGTCTACTTCCAGATTATTGAAGAAAGCCAAGTTCAGTCCCGGGTAGAATCTTTTCGAAGAATGCCAGAAGGAGAAGAGATCTTGCGGTTCATTTAAGATGTTTCCGAAAAGGACTGCTTCATAACTTCTGTTTTTGATGATTTCCTGGACTTCGCTTGTTTTTACCGGTTTGACGGTAACCGAAACTCCGAGTTTTTCCCAATCGGACTTGATAATCTCAGCCATTCTGACCAGAAGATCAATATCCGGTACGGTCAAAGTGAAGCTTTGTCTGTCGACCAGATCAAGGTTTGATTTGTCAGGAATTGGCGTCTCGACGCTCGGGAGAGGGCCATAGGCGGGCTCTGCCATACCGTTAAAAACGCTTTTGACTATTTCTTCTCTCGATATTGCCGCCGATAAGGTTTGTCTCGTCTTTTTGTCTTTGAAATAGGGGTTAAGGGCGGGGTTGAAAAATACGGCGTAATACCTTGGCGCGGAAATGGTGTGGATTACCCGGGCAGTCTTTATGTTGCTGACCACCATTGGATTTGAGGTGGCGAATCCGTTTATTTCACCGCGATTGTAGGCGGTGACGGCCTCAGCTTCGTCTTTATAGAATCGGAAGACAAATTTTTGGATATACGGCCTGTTGCCAAAATAATTCCTGTTTGACTCCAAAACATATTCATCTATGAAGCCATCTTTTTCTTTTGAGACTGATTTATAAACATACGGTCCCGATCCGATCGGTTCCTTGACATAAGATGACAGATAAAAGTTTGCCGGCGGAATGTCTTCGAAGATGTGTTTCGGAATCGGCCTTAAGTTTTTTAAAGTCGTGTTAAAAAAGACGTAAGAGGAAGGGAGGGTGAACTTTACCTCCAATTCGCTGACCCTTTGGATGCTCGCGCCTTCAAAACTGGAGGCGAGATATGAATTGGTTTGGGTGTTGGTAATGGTGTCGAAGGTAAAGAGGATATCGTCGGTGGTTATCTTTTCTCCATCCTGCCACTTTAAGTTATCTTTCAGGCGAACTGTCCATTCCCTGCCCGTTTCATCTGATTTGATACTTTCCGTCAGATCGGAGAGGGGGGCGAATATTAGCCTCGAGATGTCCTGGTCGGCATCGGTATTTGAGATTACCGGGTTTATGAATACCGGTTGTCCCACAATTCCCTCCTTCCAAACTCCTCCGTGAGCCGGGGCTTCAACGGTTTTGGCGGTGAATAGATAGACCCCAAAAACGGCTACCGCAATAGTAAAAACGGCCGTACTTGTTAAAAATACGGCTCGTTCTCTCTTTGTGAGGGCCTTAATGAGTTGATTAAGCTTGTAAAACAAGATTCCAAATAAGAAGACCTATGAATACGACTATTAGGATTGCGGTGAGGATAAACATTGTTTTTTCCATACCGCGGCGCTTTTGATAAAAAGTATCGCCTCCGCCTCCGAAGAGACCTCCAGCGCCGGAAGATCTGTCCTGTAAAAGGATGAGGGCTGTGATTACCACCGAGAGCGAAGCAATTAAGATTTTAGAAAGAGTAGCTGTGAGCATATAGCATTAGTAAGGCCGATAACGACAGTGCATAAAAGCAGGGGAACCGGCCCATTTATTGTGACCTTATCTGATATTTTGTCAAGCAATGATATCATGAGACCGCTTATAAGGAAAGAGGTAAAACCTAGGGTAATCCAGTTGATTGGCGCCAAAAGGGCGTCCAAAAGCGGCTTCAAGGTGACGTTCAAGGCGGTTAGGATTCCCGCGGCCATCAACAGGCTTGGAATGTCGGCCGGCACGGAAACGCCGGGGACATAGTGGCTTACAAGATATAACGCTAAGGCGTTTATTCCGACAAGCAGTATCAATTTTGTGATTCCTCGCATTTCTTGAAATATACCATAAAACGAAGGGTCTGTCATCACATCATATAAGGGATGAGCGATTGTCCGGTCATCTCCGGCGGCTTAGGCAGCTTCATTATCTCGAGGACGGTAGGCGCAATGTCCGCGAGGGACCCGATGACCATTTTTTCCGTCTCAAGCGTTTCCCGATCATTTTTTGGTCGGAGATATTCGGAGCCTACTATATATATAGGTACGGGAGATGAATTGTGGTGGGTGTCTTTTTCTCCCGTCGTCGGATCGATAAGGCGCTCGGCGTTGCCATGATCGGCGGTAAAAATAAGGACGGTATTGGCGCTCAAGGCGGCATCCTTTATCTTCCCGACGCACTTGTCGACTACCTCCGCCGCTTTTATCGTGGCATCAAAATTACCGGTATGAGCCACCATGTCGGTGTTGGCGAAATTGATGATGATAAAGTCATATAGACCATCCTCGATGGCGGAGATGACGCGTGAGGTTAATTCCTCCGCCATCATTTCTGGCTTCTTGTCGTGGGAAGGTATCTTGTTTGAGGGGATGATTATCCTGAATTCTCCAGGATAGATTTCCTCATTTTCAGCATTAAAAAAATAAGTGACGTGGGCATATTTCTCGCTTTCGGCGATGTGGAATTGAGTCAGGCCGTTCTCGGCGATGATAGCCGGCAGCGGATTCTTGATTGGTGAGAAGGAGAAAGCGAAGGGTATCGGACTGTTCTCTTCGTACTGGGTGAAGCTGATTTTTGGCGTTTCAGGGAAATTGTCTTGGATCATTTTGGCGAGTTGCCTCATCCTATCGGCGCGAAAATTGAAGAATATGACGGTGTCCTCTGGTTTCAAGGCTAGTTTTTCCGGATTGAAAGAAGCCGGAAGGATCGTTTCGTCGGTGATTTCTTTTTGATAACTGCTTTCTATATATTCTGATGGGGTGGCTGCCTTTGTAGGCGTCTTTCCTACTATCGCCGCGTATGCCTTTTGGGTTCTCTCTAGGTGACCGTCCCGATCCATTCCATAGAATCTGCCGCCAATCGAACCTATTTTTGATTCGTCCAGATGTTTTACGAGACTTTCTCCGAGTTTGATCGGGGAGTCTCTGCCGTCGGTAAAAAGATGTAGTTTATAATCGGCTTTTTCGCTCTCCGCCAGCCGTATCAGGGCCTCAAGATGCTTGTAATCCGAATGAGTCATACCCGATCCGACGAGGCCGATAAGATTGACCGCGCTTCCCTTCGCCGCCGCCGTCCTTATGGCGTAGAGGAGGGAGTTGTTCTTAAAGAAGGTGCCATCATTGATGGCCGAACTGATCCTGGCGGCCGATTGATAAACGATTCTGCCAGCGCCTATGGTCAGGTGTCCGACTTCCGAGTTGCCCTCTTCGTTCCAAGGAAGGCCGACAGCCAGCCCGGAGGCTTGGAGTGACCCGGCAAGGTAGTTCTTTTTGATGAAGTCTAGGTTTGGAAGCTTGGCAAAGGCTAACGGATTTGAGGCGTCGTGCGCGCCTATCCCCCAGCCATCGGCCACAATGAGAATGACTCGGCGTTTATTTGTGTTTGGCATAGTTGTATATTACTATTTTATTATACGCGTTGTTGGTTGTCTTTTTGATATCCAGCCGCGTAAAATCACAAAATTATTATAACATGCTTTACTTGATTTTACTTGGGTGTGTTGGACTCGTTATTGGTTTTTTTAGCGGTTACACGACAAGAAGCCGGGTGGCTGTCAAAGACGTCAATTCCATCGAACAGAAAATAAAGACCAAGCTCGATGAGGCGGAAAGAGAATCAAAGGAAATTGTAAACAAAGCTCAGGAGAAGGCGACGACGATTATCGACGAAGCCCGAAATGAGGAGAAGGAAAGGAAGCTTAGCTGGCAGAAGACCGAAGAAAGATTGATGAAGAGGGAAGAAGTCGTTTCTCGCGATTCGGAAATTATTAGGGCTCACTCTCTTGAGTTGAGAAAGGAAGAAGAGAGAATTGTTAGTTTGAGAAAAGACGCGGAGGGCTTGGTTATCGCCGCGGAGGAGAACCTGCAAAAAATTGCCGGACTTTCGAAAGAAGAGGCAAAAAATCAGATCGTTAAAAAGGTCAAGGATGATAATCGGGAGGAGATTCTTTCCTTGATAAAGAAAATGGAAACAGAGAAGAGCGAGGAGGTTGAAAAAAAGACGCTTGATGTCATCACCACCGCCCTTCAGCGTTATTCCAGGGGTCATATCTCCGATATCACCACCACCTCTTATATCTTGCCGGGAGAGGATTTGAAAGGAAAGATAATCGGACGCGAGGGAAGGAACATCAAGACTCTGGAGAGACTCACCGGCGCCGAGTTTATAATCGATGAGACTCCCGATACCGTCCTCATTTCCTCATTCGATCCCGTCCGCCGGGAAGTCGCGAAGATCGCTATTGAAAAGTTGGTTCAAGACGGACGCATCCAGCCGGCGAAAATTGAAGAGAAGGTTGAAGAGGCGCAACAGGAGATAGAGAAGAGAACTCAGAAAATCGGAGAAGAGGCGGTTTATGAAGTTGGCATCCTGGATTTGCCGAAGGAAATCGTCCATATCTTGGGCAGGCTCCACTTCCGCAGCAGCTATGGACAGAATGTCCTTGAGCACTCGATAGAGGTCGCCCATATTTCCGGGATGATTGCCTCGGAGCTTGGTTGCAATGTTGAGATCGCCAAGAAGGCTGGTCTTCTCCACGATATCGGCAAGGCGATCGACCAGGAAGTTGTCGGCAGCCACGTTGAGCTTGGAATCAAGATCCTCAAGAAATACAATATCGACGAGAGGGTTATCCAGGCGATGATGTCGCACCACGATGACTATCCTTTTGCCTCGGCTGAAAGCTATATTGTTACCGCCGGCGACATCGTTTCCGCCGCAAGGCCGGGAGCGAGACGAGGAATGATTGAACAATACATCAAGAGGCTCGAAGAGCTTGAGAGAGTCACTAAGGAATTCGCTGGAGTCAAGAACTCTTATGCGGTTTCCGCCGGTCGCGAGCTAAGGGTCTTTGTTGTTCCGGAAAAAATTGATGACTTTGGCGCTGTCCAGCTTGCCAAAGACATCGCTGGAAAAATTGAAGCGGAAATGAAGTATCCCGGAGACATCAAAGTAGTTGTCATTCGAGAGGTTCGCTCCGTAGAATATGCGAGATAAATAAAAAACGGCTTTAGCCGTTTTTTATTTGTATGTTAAAATATTCTCATAATGTCTCGCATCCGGGCCTTCACCTTAATAGAGCTTCTCATCGTCATCGCTATCATTGCTATCTTGGGTTCCGCCACGGTTGTCGTTCTGAATCCTCTTGAACTCATGAGACAAGGAAGGGATGGGACGAGGATCAATGATACCCAAAACATCGAGAAAGCCCTCAAGCTCACTTTGTTCAATAACCCTACTCTCCTCGATTCCTTATCTCCGACCAATATCTACCTCTCCTTGCCTTCTGGTTCTTGTCCTTCCAATCCTCCCACCGGTTATGCCTATGTCTGCAATGCCGCTTCGGCTAACCTGACCAAAATTGATGGCACTGGTTGGATTCCTTTGTCTCTTCAAAACATTGCTTCCCTGCCGACCGATCCTAATTCCAATCCTAATTTCTATTATGCCTTTGTGGCCGACCCCGTCAGCAAAACCTATGTCATCACTTCTCTTTTGGAGTCGGAGAAACAGCTCAAGGCGGCTGCTTCCAAATCAGGAGGTTATGATCCTTCGAGATTCGAGAAGGGCAGCGTTTCCCTCTGGGACAAGGCTAATGGGCTGGTAGGCTATTGGTCGATGGATGAAGGCTCGGGGACGGTTGCTCATGATTTGACCGGCAACGGCAATGAGGGCGCTTGGGTTGGGACGCAGGCTGGAAGCAGTGGTTTTTATTCTGTTGGCAAAGCGGGCAGCTATGCTGGCTACTTCAATGGAAGTGATAATTATCTCAATTGCGGAACCAATCCCATCATCACTCCTCAGAACATTTCCATCTCTGTTTGGGTCAAGGCCAACTCTTTCGGGAGCTGGAACGGCATAATCTCCAATATGACCTCCTGGGGAACGGGATTCGGTTTGCAGATGGGCACCACTCAAAAGATCGCCGCCATGGTTTCCGGGAATTATCTTTCGAGTTTGCAAACTCCGCAGGCGGGGGTTTGGTATCATATTGTCGCCACCCATAATGGCGCCAATAATTTGAATATTCTTTATGTTAATGGAAAGGAGGAGAATCGGGCGACTCAGGCGGTTTCGTATGAGGCCAGCGCCAAAACTTATATTGGAGTTTTTTATACGTCGCCCAGTTTGCTGTTCAACGGACTCATCGATGATGTCAGAATTTATAACCGCATCTTGTCGAGTGACGAAGTCTTATCCATCTATAACGCCAATAAATAAAAACGGGATTGAAATTCCCGTTTTTTTGTTTTATCAATTCGTATTTTATATAATGATTTCATAATGTTTCGCATCCGGGCCTTCACCTTAATAGAGCTTCTCATCGTCATCGCTATCATTGCTATCTTGGGTTCCGCCACGGTTGTCGTTCTGAATCCTCTTGAGCTCATGAGGCAAGGAAGGGATGGGACGAGGATCCAGGATATGGAAAATATTGATAAGAGCGTGAAGATGGCTTTATTCGATAACCCGTCGCTGTTAAGCTCCATCTCTTCCGTCAATATCTATGTTTCCCGTCCTTCAGGTTCCTGCCCGACCAATCCTCCCACCGGTTACGCCTACGTCTGCAATTCGAATACTGCCAATATCAACAGGACCGATGGCACCGGTTGGATCCCCTTAGTCTTGCCAAATATTCCCTCTCTGCCTCTCGACCCGGCAAACGGCAGCAGCTCCTATTATGTCTTTATGGCCGATCCGAACACTAAGAGCTTTACCATCAGCTCGCCGATGGAATCGCAGAAGCAAATCAGCATCGCTTCCGCCAAGGATGGCGGCACCGATCTGGGCCGATTTGAGAAGGGGGATCCGTCTCTTTGGACGGCTGCTACCGAGCTCATCGGTCGTTGGACTTTTGACACTGGCTCGGGCGCGATTGCAAACGGACAGACCGCCGGCCTTCAGGATTCCTCTGGAAAGAACAACAACGGTACTGCTTATAACGCCAATGGCACCGGGATGAGTTTTGTTCCCGGGAGATTCGGCAATGCCGTTCAGCTTGATGGAATCGACGATCATATCAGGATTCCCAACTCCTTGTCATTCATCAATGCTCACGGACCGTTTTCCATATCCTTATGGGCTAATGCCGCCGCCGCCTCGTCTGTCATTAGAAGAATGTTTGCCGATAGTTGCGTTGAGATAGGCATCTACCAATCAAGCGCTAATAAGATCGGCGGCAATGCTTACAGCGACATTTCGTCGAGCCAGGATATGACTCCCGGAACCTGGTTTAATATTGTCATTGCTCAAGATCAGCCGAGCGGCTTGCCTGGAACTATAATGAAACTTTATATTAATGGGAATCTTGTTGCGCAACAATCGAGAACGATTACTACTGAGAATGGCATTAACGATCCTCCATTCGGTATCGGCTTCGATACCTGTTCGTCAGAAGCTAAGTTTTATGGCACCATCGACGATGTCAGGATTTACAATCACGCCTTGTCTGATGACGTTGTCCAATCAATCTACCTTGGCACAAAATAAAAAGAACAGCGACGGCGCTGTTCTTTTTTGTTAAACAAAAACCCCGCCAATGAAAGGCGGGGATAAGGTCTCCTCAAAATTATTGGACGGCTTCCTTTAAAAGTTTTCCGGCGCGGAACTTAGGTTTGATTGACGCCGGGATTTCGATTTTTTCTCCAGTCTTCGGATTGATTCCGGCGCGAGCAGCGCGCTTCGCGACTCTGAAGGTTCCGAACCCGGTGATGGCGACATCTTCTCCTTTGCTCATCGCCTTGACGATGGCGTCGAAGAGGGCTTCGACAGCTTTTTCGGCTTGCTTTTTGGTTTCTATTTCAGCCGCCTTCATTACGGCTTCAACTAAATCTTGTTTCTTCATTGATTTTGTAATGGCAAATAATTTAATTTTGGTTCGACCTTTTTATTTTTTTGCCTACATAGATTTTAACAAATCCCCGTTTTATATACAAATATCTCACCTTGACACAAGTCCAATTTTCTTTTTTATAAGTTCGACTTCACCTCAAGGCTCGCCTCATAAGCTCCGCTTGCTCCGGCGTTCGAATCCTCAATGGGTATAAGCGTGAAAAACCACCTCTTGCGAGGTGGTTTTTCTGTGCACGCGTGAGGATTCGCCTTTCAGTCAAAATCATGAGGGCGTGATTTTGCCTCAAGGCTCGCCTCACAAGCTCCGCTTGCTCCGGTGTTCGAATCCTCAATAGGTATAAGCGTGAAAAACCACCTCTTGCGAGGTGGTTTTCTGTGCACGCGTGAGGATTCGAACCTCAAACCAATCGTGTATAAGACGACCGCTCTACCGTTGAGCTACGCGTGCGCATTCCAAAGAAGTCGGGAAAAGTGGGAGAGCCCGACTTTTTCGGAATATGTCTATTATAGCTTTAATTTTCTTGCTTTTTCAAGCCAAAAGGCTCGATCAAGGCGTAGAAATCATCCTGTTCCAAAGTTTCTTTTTCGATCAAGGCTTCAGCGATCGCTTTTAAGGCGTCCTTGTATTCGCTCAAAATCTCTTTGGCTTTGGTATGGGCGTTCTCCGCCAGTTTCTTTATCTCGCTGTCGATCAGGCTGGCGGTCTCGTCGGAATAATTTCTTTCGGTTATCTCCCTTCCCATGTAAACCATCTCCTGGGTTTCTCCGTAAGTCAGGGGCCCCAGCTTGTCGCTCATTCCAAACTTGGTGACGACGGCGCGGGCAATTTCAGAAACTCTTTGCAAATCGCTTGAAGCCCCGGTCGAGATGTCGTTAAAGACGGTCTCTTCGGCGGCATAACCTCCGACTAAGGAGCTCAGTTCCGCTAGGAGCTGCTTTTTGGTTTTAAGCCTTATCTCCTCGATCGGCAGTTGCATCGTGTATCCTCCAGCCCTGCCTCGGCTGATGGCGGAAACCTTGTGGACGGGATCGGCATCAGGTAAGGCGGCGGCGACGAGCGCGTGTCCGGCTTCATGATAGGCGACAATCTTCTTCTCTTTATCAGAGATGACTTTGCTTTTTCTGGCCGGTCCCAAGATTACCTTTTCAATTGCGTCATAAAGGGACTCTTGGTCGATTTTCTTCTTCCCGTCTCTTGCGGCGGCGATGGCGGCTTCATTCACGATGTTGGCCAGATCGGCTCCGGAGAATCCTGGGGTTCTGACGGCAATCTTTTTCAACTCGACATCTTCGCTGAGCGGTTTTCCTTTGGCGTGTATCTTCAATATCTCTTCTCGCTCCTTTATATCGGGCAAGTCGAGAACGACCCTTCGGTCAAATCTTCCCGGACGCAAGAGGGCTGGGTCTAAGACATCGGGTCTGTTGGTGGCGGCGAGGACTATCACGTTTTCACCCCTTTCAAATCCGTCCATTTCAACCAATATCTGGTTCAGGGTCTGCTCTCTTTCATCATGGCCCCCGCCCATTCCCGTTCCGCGTTCCCTGCCGATGGCATCAATCTCGTCGATGAAGAGGATGGATGGTGCCGCCGACTTGGCAGTTTTGAAAGCATCCCTGGTTCGGGAAGCGCCGACTCCGACAAACATCTCGACGAATTCGGAGGCGGAGATATGGAAGAAGGGCACTCCGGCTTCTCCGGCCACCGCTCTCGCCATCAATGTTTTGCCGCATCCTGGATTCCCCATTAAGAGGACTCCTCTCGGAATCTTCGCTCCTAGTTCTTCGTACTTCTCAGGATTCTTCAAAAAGTCCACCACCTCCTCAAGCTCTTGTTTGGCCTCGTTCAAGCCGGCGACGTCTTTAAAAGTGATTTTTTCCTTAAATGAGGTAAAAAGTTTCAGGTTCGATTTTCCAAAAGAAAGGGCCTGGGCTCCTCCTCCTTGTTTTCTCATCATAAATCCGATGATTATGATTATTACCAGTATCGGAAGGAGAGTCGGGAGGACATATGCCAAAAGGATCATCTCTATGGTTGAATCAGTCACGGTCATCGGCACGCCTTTCAGTTGTTCCGGGGTGACGCCGTAGTTTTTCAAGCTGTCAGTCAGTCCAGCCCCCGGCTCCTTGCTGGATTTTATTTTTGTCCCGTCCGTCAGCTCCGCCTTTATGATCCCGTCGTTGGTGACGGTCATGTTCTTAACTGCGCCTTCTTCTATTTTGTTCGCTAGTTCATTCAACGGCAGCTCCTGGCTCTGATTCAATGCTGCCGCTCCTGAAAAAAGAATCGCCATGACAATTATTGCCAGGGCGATCCACGCGAACCTTTTTATAAGTTTCGCCATTATTTCTTAATTGATTATTTTAACTTCAAGATTATTCTTCTTTCTTCCGGCTTGATCGCGTCAATTACAAAATTGTATTTTTCGTTCAAGGTAAGTTTTGATTTCATCTCTTCGGGGGAGGCAAATTCGGAAACGTGGATGAGTCCGACAATGTCCTCGTTCAATTTGATGAAAGCGCCAAACGGATTGAATTTGTAAACCTGTCCTGAGACGACGTCTTTGACTTTGAATTGTTTCTCGATATCCTTCCAAGGATCTTCTTGGAGAACTTTGAGTGACAAGGAAATCTTGTTGTCCTTGATGTCGATGATCTGGGCTTTTACCATATCGCCGATGGAAACGATTTCTTTCGGTGAGTCAATAAGCTTGTGTCCGAGCTCGGAAATGTGGATCAATCCTTCAACTTCCGGATTGTCAGCGAAGCGGATGAACGCTCCGAAATTGGCCAATCCCGAAATGATTCCGGTGACAACGTCGCCCGGCTTGTATTGGTTGATCAAATCTTTGACGTTCTGACTCATGACTTCCTTTTCGGAAAGGATGAGTTTGTTGGTCCTCGGGTTGATGCTCAAGATTTTGACATCGAATTCCTGACCGACGAGCTTTTGAAGCTCTTCAGTAGTCTGCTCCTTGGTATTCTCGGCGGTTCGGGGATAGTGTTCGGTTGAGAGTTGGGAGACAGGGAGAAAACCTCTGACATCGAATAATTCGACAAGAAGTCCTCCTGAATTGGCGCCGGCGATCTTCGCTTTGATCGGCTCGTCTTTTTCCTGGGCTTCCTTTATTAAGGTCCAAGCCTTTTGCTTGTCGGCTTCGGTAAGGGAGAGTTCGACGTATCCGTCTTTATTCTCAGGATCGACGATCTTGGCAGAGACGGTTTCTCCGACTTCAAGATTCTTGATGACATCGCGTCCGTTGATCATTTCGCGTCCGTAAACGATTCCGGTTCCGACGTGGGAGATCTCAAAATAAGCTTTCTTCGGAGTCTTCTCTATGAGTTTTGCCTCGACGATTTCTCCTTTCTTTAAAATAGGAAGAATATCGGGGCGGGTTTTTATTAACTGAGCGATAATATCCATTTGACTTTTTTAATATATCGTTATGATAGTAAAAAAAATTGCAAAACACAAGAGCTGATGCGGTTTTTTTACTCCTCTTTTTAGAGATCTCCCTTGCTGAGGCGGCAATAACCGCTCCAGAATGGCAACAACGATAAACATCTTGTCAAGTTTTCCCCGCTTTGGCGTAAAATTGCCCTTTTTTTCGATTTTTGTTTTTGTTATCATTATCTCATGATTATCAATTGGTACGGAGGGAGTTGCTTTAAAATTGCTACCCCTGATTTTGCCGTCATCACCGATGCTGATTCTTCTGCATCCGGCGGCCGTCTGAAGGGAGATCTTTTTGTGAAGACTGAATCTGACCTGGAGGAAGCCATCAATAATAAGGAAGACCATGTGATTTTGGGTCCCGGTGAATACGAATTCCAAGGAGTCAAAGTCAGAGGCCAGAAGGAGACGGAGGAAAAGGATAAGATCATCACCGCCTACAAGATAATTTTTGAAGATATCAAATTCGGATTGATTCCGATGTCATCCGAGATGCTTTCGGAGGAGGCAGCGGATATTCTGTCTGATGTTGATATCTTGGTCGTTCCCGGCAATGAGTTTGGAATCAAGTTCACCAAACGCATCGGTCCGAAAATTGTCATCCCGGCCGATGGCAATCAGAAGAAATTTGCCACCGATTTCGGTCAGACCGTCGAACCGGAGGAAAAATTGGTCATTAAGAAAAAGGATTTGGAGGGGATGGAAAACACCAAAGTCGTCATTTTGAATAAATAATTATGGAAGACCAGAATTACAAAAAAGGAATAATTCCGACCGAGATTACCGAGGAAATGAGGGAATCTTACCTCACCTACGCGATGTCGGTCATCGTCGAACGCGCCCTGCCTGATGTCAGGGATGGCTTGAAGCCGGTCCAGAGGAGAATCCTTTGGGCCATGTGGAATACCGGTCTCACCTCGAGCGCCAAGTTCAGGAAGTCGGCGAACGTCGTCGGAGAAGTTTTGGGTAAATACCATCCTCACGGCGATGTGGCGGTTTATGACGCCATGGTCCGTCTGGCTCAAGATTTTTCCGTCCGCTATCCCTTGGTCCACGGCCAAGGAAACTTCGGTTCGATTGACGGTGACGGGGCGGCGGCCATGAGGTATACCGAGGCCAAGCTTTCGAAGATCGCCGAAGAAATGCTTTTGGATATCGAGAAAGATACGGTTAACTTCATTCCTAACTACGATGGCGCCCACAAGGAGCCGATGGTTGTTCCGGCGAAGCTTCCCCACCTCTTGCTCAACGGCACGGTGGGAATCGCCGTCGGTATGGCAACCAATATCCCGCCTCATAATCTGACCGAGGTCTTGGATGCCTCCATCCATCTCATCGACAATCCTGAGGCTTCGACTCTCGAGTTGATGGAGTTTGTCAAAGGTCCTGACTTTCCGACTGGCGGCATCATCTTTGATAAGAAGGCTATCGCCGAAGCTTATGCTGCCGGAAGAGGGAAGATCACAATGCGTGGCGTCGCTGAGGTTTTGGAAAAGCAGATTATCATTTCTGAAATCCCTTACCAAGTCAACAAGTCAGAGCTCATCATCAAGATGGCCTCTTTGGTCCAAGAGAAAAGGATCGAGGGCATCAGGGATATCAGGGATGAGTCTGATAAACAAATCAGGATCGTCATCGATCTTAAGAATGATGCCATCCCTCAGAAGGTCTTGAACCAGCTTTTCAATTTCACCGATCTTCAGAAAGACTTCCATATGAATATGATTGCCCTTTCTGGCGGCATCCAACCGGAGGTGATGTCCTTGAAGGATATTTTAGTAGCTCATATCAACCACAGAAGGGAAGTTGTCCGTCGCCGCGCTGAATTTGATCTTAATAAGGCCAAGGCTCGCGCCCACATTCTCGAAGGTTTGGCTAAAGCCATCGATATCATCGATGAAGTCATTGCGACCATCAAGAAATCGAATGACAAGGCTGACGCTAAGGCTAACTTGATCAAGAAGTTCGACTTTACCGAGCTTCAAGCGGAGGCGATCTCCGAGATGAAACTTTATATGTTGGCCGCTTTGGAGCGGGGCAAGATAGAGGACGAACTCGCCGAGAAGAGAAGGATTATCAAGGAACTCGAAGAACTCTTGGCAAGCCAGAAGAAGATGCTTGCCCTTATCAAGGATGAGTTTATCGAGATTAAGGAAAAGTATGGCGATGAGCGCCGAACAAAAGTCGTTCCCTATGGTCTTACTGACTTCAAGGATGAGGATTTGATTCCTGAAGAAGAGGCTTTGATTACCCTCTCGATGAGCGGTTATATCAAGCGTCTTCCTCCGCAGACAATCCGCACCCAGCATCGCGGCGGAAAGGGAGTTATCGGCTCCGACGTTGGCGAAGAAGATGTGGTTTCCCACTTTGTCTCGGGTAATACCCATGACAATATCCTCTTCTTTACCGGCAGTGGCAAGGTCTTCCAAACCAAGGTTTATGAAATCCCGGTCGGCAGTCGCACCGCCAAAGGAAAGGCAATCCACGGCTTTTTGGAAATCCCGGCCGACGAGAAGATCTCAGCCATCATCTCTTACTCCAATGCCAAGAAGGCGGCTCCAGGCTATCTGATAATGGTAACCTCGAGTGGTGTCATCAAGAAGACCGCCCTCAAGGACTTCGCGAACGTCAGACGCAGCGGCATTATCGCCGTCAACCTTAAGCCTGGCGACAGCTTGGTTGCCGTCCGCCTCTCATCAGGCAAGGACGACTGCATCCTTGCTACCAAGGAGGGATTGAGCATCAGGTTCAAAGAATCGGATGTCCGTCCGATGTCTCGCGCCGCTTCCGGCGTCAAGGCTATCACTTTGGGTTCGAAGGATAAGGTTACCGCTTTTGACATCATCCCGCCGGAAGCCAAGGGGGCGATGTTCTTGAATATCATGGATAACGGCTACGCTAAGCGTACCGTCTTGTCCGAATATAAGACTCAGACTCGCGGTGGCAAGGGAATCATTACCGCCGATATCACTGAGAAGACGGGAAAGCTTATTTCCTCCCACGTAATTGGCGATGACTCGGCTGACTTGGTCGTCATCTCAGTCAAGGGGCAGATTCTTCGCACTGATGTTAAGTCGGTCAGGATCACTTCCCGTTCCGCCCAAGGTGTCAGGATCATTGATCTGGACGATGGCGACAAAGTTGCCGGAGTCACTTGTTTCTGATTTTTATAAATAGAACCGCATCCGAAAGGAGCGGTTTTATTTTTTTGACCGCGTCGCTTTGACGAGACCGAGCCTCCGTCTCATCGCAAGGGATCATTAACTTCAGATTCTTTTTATGGATTATTGGGTAATTTTGTGGTATAACTCAAAAACAAACAGAATGTCTAAGAACCAGGCGATAATTTTAGCCATCGTTGGCTTTATTGTTATTTTTGTCCTAGCTGTCGTTTTTGGCGGCTTTGGCATAAAGGAAGGATCCCAAAAAGTTAACCTCACCGTTTGGGGGACTGAAGATGAAAGCTCCTTCCGCGGCATTTTTGCCGACTATTCCGACGTCAATAAGGGCGTTAAGATCAAATATGAAAAGATCGACGAGTCCGGTTATGAAAAAAAATTAGTCGATGCTCTGGCTGCCGGCAACGGCCCGGACATCTTCATGTTTCATTCGGATTGGTTGAACCAACACAAGAACAAGATTGTCCCGGCTCCCTCGGAAATAGTCCCGGCTTCGAAGCTTGACACCCTGTATCCGCAGATCGTCGCCTCGGATTTTTCCGATTCTGGAAAGGTTTATGCCCTGCCTCTTTATTTGGACACGCTGTCTCTTATTTACAATAGAGACTCTCTTGATAGGAAGGGAGTTGCTCTGCCTCCGAAAACTTGGGATGAGCTTGAAACTCAAGTCAGAAAAAAGAGACTCATTGTCTCTTTGGGTGAAAAGAGTGACATTATCCCCAGGGCCAAGGAGATTCTTATGTCGATGATGATGCAGAACGGCTTGAAACCCGCCCTGGGAGCGGTTCGTCTCTCCGGGAGCGAAGGCCAGACGGCGCTTGGTTTTTACACCAAGTTCGACTCTTCGAAGAGCGCTGGCTCGATCAATGATTTTACCGCCGAAAAGAACGATATCATTTTTGATTTCCAATCGGCCAGCAAATTGATCCATGCCCAGAACCCGACTCTTAATTTCGGCTATGCGCCCCTGCCTCAATTCAACTCTGACTCTCCCGCGGTCATCGCCGATTATTACGGTCTTGCCGTTTCGAATAAGTCACAGAATCCTGTCGCTGCATGGAAATTGGTTTCCTACATCACGACTACTCAAGCTGTCGCCGAAAAGTTCGACTTGGCGGCCAATCGCCCTCCGGCCCTTCGCTCTTTAATCTCACTCTATTCCGATTCCAAAGAGTATGGAGTTTTTGTTAAGCAATCCTTGATCGCGAGACAATGGCCCCAAGCCGACCCCGACCAGCTTAAGAAGATTTTCGATGATATGATCGGCTATGCCAACTCGAGCAATAAGATCGAGGACGCTCTCCGCCGCGCCGAATCTGATCTTGGATCGTTATAGGCCAAACAAATAATCCGCCCTCCGGGCGGATTTTGTGTTTTGGGGCGTTTCTTTGTATAATTTGACCAAATGTTCGATTTTCTAATTCCAAAGGCGAACGCTCAAATCGTCCCCCAGGGTCTCGATCCTTTGACGGCCGGTTGGGGTGAGCTTGTCCAGGTGGTCCAAAACGTCATTAATCTGGCCTTTACCGTCATTATCCCTCTTCTTGCCGCCATTATGATTGTCTACGCCGGATTCCAATTTGTCACCGCTGGCGGAAATGATAGTAAGATAAAATCAGCCAAAGAAATCATCAAAGGGACGGTCATCGGCATCTTTATCGCTTATGGCGCCGGTCTGCTTATCAAAATTATCATTGGTGCCCTGGGAATCACCGGGACCTCTAATCCAATCCAATAAAATGAAAAAAACCTTATCAAAAATCTTAATTGCCGCCGCTCTTGTTCTTACCGTCCTGCCGGCCATTTCTCTGGATTCTGCTTCGGCTGAATCCACGACCCAAACCGCCAAGCTGGGCAATATCCAGCTTAATAACCCCCTTGGTTCCAGCGGTCCAAGCACCCTCCAGGAGTTGCTTGATAAGATCAGCAGCTTCGTTTTCACCATTACTTTAGCCTTGGCTCCTATCTTTTACCTTTATGCCGGCTGGCAATTAGTCACCTCAGGCGGGGATCCGAAGAAGACTCAGAGCGGCTGGAATACCATCAAATGGACGACTATTGGTGTTGCTGTCGCCCTCCTTGCTAACGCCGCAGTGAAGCTTATTGCCAATTTCTTGGGCGCCTAATTGCTTTTTTCCCAGGGTTTTTATAAAATTAATCAAACAAAAGTCAAAGTTATAATAAAATGACAAACATATTTAAAGAAATTGTTCCGGTTGCGATGGCGGAGATTACCCAGGTTACCATCGATAAGCCAGTTGAGTCTTATCTCGTCGACAAATTGACCGCCGTTAAGAACATTATTCTTGCGGTTTTGGGAATCTTGGTCGTCATCATGATTCTCCTTGCTGGTTTCCAATTCTTGACCGCCGCTGGCGACCCCAAGAAAGTTGAAGCTGCCAAGAACAAGATCATTTACGCCGTCATCGGCATCGCTGTCATGGCTGTCGCCGCGACCATCCCTGCCTTTGTCGCCAACTTCATCAAATAAGCGACTCAAAAACACCCGTTTCGGGTGTTTTTATTTTGCGACAGTGTTATAATTATCTGGTGGAGAAAAAAGATATAAGATCCCATCTCAAGGATTATTTTGACTATTTGCAAATCGAGAAGAACCGTTCGCCCAGGACTAAGAAAGTCTACGAGAGAGCCCTTCTTAAATTCATTGAGAACCAGGAAATCAAATCCGTCGAGGATATCACGAATGCTAGGATCAGGGCTTTCAGGATTTATTTGGCGGAAAAGACCGACCTCAAGAAGAATACCCAGGCGTATTATATCATCGCCATCAGGAACTTCCTGAGATTCCTCATCAAGCAGGACTTGCCGGTCTTGTCTCCGGAAAAGATCGATTTGCCGGTCATGCCCGATAGACAGATTGATGTTATCGAATACGAAGATCTTGAGCGTTTGCTTGAGGCGCCTAAAGGAACTGATCTGAAGGCCCTGAGGGACAAGGCCATTCTGGAAGTGCTTTTTTCAACCGGACTTCGTGTTTCGGAACTCTGCGCCTTGGATCGCTATACCAACCTTGATCGTGGTGAGTTAAGTATTACCGGTAAGGGCGGACACACCCGGGTCGTCTTTCTCTCCGGTGACGCCAAAAAGGCGATCAGGGAATATTTGGACAAAAGAAACGATGCCGATGAGGCAATGTTTGTAAGCTACGACAAGTCCGCCGAACCAAAGGCGATTGGCAGGATCATCCCTCGGGCTGTCCAGCGAATGATTGAACGCTATGCCAAAGCCGCCGGCATTCCGAAAGGGGTCCATCCTCACACCCTAAGACATTTGTTCGCCACCGACCTTCTGGTAAATGGCGCCGATATCCGCTCCGTCCAAGAAATGCTCGGTCATTCGAATATCCAGACCACCCAGATTTACACCCATCTGACGAACACTGAGCTTCGGGACATCCATAAACAATTCCACGCCGCCCGTCGCGACGATGAGGAAGAGAAAAAATAAGACAGCCTTTTCGGGCTGTCTTATTTTTGTTATTTGGTTTTTTTGGAAGAAGAATCGATATACTTTTCCAATTTTCTGCGCTTGGAAACCATTTTCAAAAGTCCGCGGCGAGAATGGGCATCTTTAGGATTCTTTTTCAAATGACCGGCGAGATCATCAATTCTCTTGGTAAGGATTCCGATCTGGACGTTGGCGGAGCCGGTGTCCTTCTCGTTGATTTGGTTCTCCTTGATGATTTTCGCTTTTGACTTAGAAGTTAACATTTACGCCCATAGTATCATTTTTTTTTGAAAAAATCAAGCGGTATCTGTCGCAAAATATAAAAAATTGTTTTGTGGGCGGAGAGGGACTCGACCACTCAGGTAAACCCTGCGGGTTTCCTTCGGGCCGCGCCTCAGCTCGCTAAAGGTAAGAATATATTGCGAGCTTCCGGCGGTTCGACTCCCTCACTCGTGATTCTTATTTTAATTCCTATTATGTGGGCGGAGAGGGACTCGAACCCTCAATCCTTGCGGAATACGGTCCTAAGCCGTACGCGTCTACCAGTTTCGCCACCCGCCCGTGATCTGCTTTATAACACAGATTTCTTTTGATGTCAGCAGATCGGATGCTTAGTCTTTCTCCAAATGTTTCGCCGCCTCCTTTGGCAAATAGCGCGCTGCCACGACCGCAAGGACAGTAAAGACGATGAAGAAAAGATGGTGGACTATTTCAGCCACTTCCATTCCGAGCGGCGTTATCGGCAAGTCCGCCAGAAAACTTATTACCAAGGCAATCATCGCGGCCGTCATGAGGGTATAATATCCTTTGAAGAAAGAGCCCATTAGCGTCCTCCTGGAGAGGAGGTTCAAGATTAGAAGGACGATGGCAAATCCCGTTCCCGTAAAGTTCAAAATGTCATTAACATTCATCCTTTGATTATAGCACGGCTGGCATTCGCCAAGAAGGGTTTCGTATGACAATAGGCTCGTTTTGGGTTATGATTATCTGGTAATGGATTTACAAAGAAAAAAATTTCAAACCGAAGTTGCCGGAAGAGTCTTGACGTTAGAAACTTCCCGCCTTGCCGATCAGGCAAATGCGGCAGTCATGGCAACTTACGAAGGAACGACAGTCCTGGCGACTGTTGTCATGTCCAAGGAAAATAGAGATGTTGACTTTATGCCCTTGGTTGTTGATTTTGAAGAAAAATATTATGCCGTCGGAAAAATCTTGGGTTCGCAGTACGTCAGACGCGAAGGCAGGCCTTCCACTGATGCCGTCTTGTCCGGAAGAATCGTCGACAGGGCAGTAAGGCCGCTGTTTGATTCCAGGCTTCGCCGCGATATCCAGGTGACCGCCACGGTTTTGACTTATGATGAGGAAAACGATCCTGACTTTGTTGCTCTGGTTGCTGTCTCTGCCGCTCTTCATATTTCCGATATTCCCTGGAACGGCCCGATTGCCGGAGTGGCTCTCGCCAAGTTCGGCGAAGAGGTTGTTTTGAATCCGGTCAATTCCGTTCTGAAAGCCCGTCTGGCCGAGAAGTCTTTTGGCAGCTTTGTTGCCGGCTTGAACGGTAAGATCAATATGATCGAGCTTGACGGTTATGAAGCCAAGGAAGAGGAAATTATCGCTTCTTACGAAAAGGCTCTTGTCGAAATTGAAAAAATAAACAAGCTTATCCAGTCAATGCGCGCCGAAGTCGGGAAACCGAAGGCGGAAGTCGCTTTGAAGGTGAGAGACGTTGAGCTTGAAAAGAAAGTTAATGAATTTGTCGCTCCGAAACTTGATGGGGCGGTCTACGTCAAAGACAAGGTTGAAAGAGAAAGCAATCTTTCCGCCGTTTCCAAGTCGCTTAAAGAATTTTTGATCGGACAATCCCACGACGAAGCCTCCATCAAGGATGCTGAGGCGATTCTTGACGAGGCAATCAGCGCCTTGGTTCACAAGAATGTTATCGAAAGCGGGAAGCGTCCCGATGGTCGGGCGACTGATGAGATCCGCGAGCTCTATGCTGAGGTAGGAACCCTGCCCAGAGTCCATGGATCCGCCGTCTTTGTTCGAGGCAACACCCAGTCTCTCGCGGTTGCTACCCTGGGAGCGCCGGGAACGGAGAAAATTGTCGAGACCATTCGCAATATCGATGGCAAGGAGAGATTTATGCTTAATTATAATTTCCCCGGATATTCCGTCGGAGAAGCTAAGTCTTATCGCGGCCCTGGCAGAAGGGATATCGGTCATGGCGCCTTGGCGGAAAAAGCTGTCCGCCCGGTTGTTCCTTCAATGGAGGAGTTTCCTTATGTCATCCGTCTCGTTTCTGAGATCTTAGGCTCGAACGGCTCGTCTTCGATGGCGACTGTTTGTTCCTCGACTCTGGCCTTGATGGATGCCGGCGTTCCGATTAAAAAGCCGGTTGCTGGAATCGCTATGGGTCTTATGAGCGACGAATCGGGAAGATATAAGATCTTGACCGATATCCAAGGCCCTGAAGATCATCATGGCGACATGGACTTCAAGGTGGCGGGAACGGATGCCGGTGTGAATGCCATCCAGATGGATGTGAAAGTCGAAGGGGTCTTGCCTAAGGTCCTGCTCGAGGGTTTGCATCAAGCAAAGGAAGCTCGTTTGAAAATCCTGGCCGTCATTACCGGCGCCCTGGCTGCGCCCCGTCCGGAGATTTCCAAATATGCTCCCAAAGTTGAGATTTTCCATATCGATCCTGAAAAGATCGGAGAGGTCATCGGGCCGGGAGGCAAGAAGATCAATGCGATCATCGCTAAGACCAATGTCACCATCGAGATAGAGGATGACGGAAAAGTCTTCGTCGCCGGAACCGATCATGATAAAGTCGAGGCTGCAATCGCTGAGATCAAAGGCATCGTCAAGGAGTTCCAAGTCGGCGAGATCGTCGAAGGAACGGTTGTGAGAATCATGGAGTTTGGCGCCATCGTTGATTTGGGCGCTGGCAAGGACGGAATGGTCCATGTTTCCGAAATCAAGGAAGGCTTCGTCAAGAATGTCACTGATGTTTTGAATATTGGAGACTTTGTCAGGGCTAAGATCATCAAGATCGATCCTGGCAAGGGCAAGATCAGCCTTTCGATCAAACAACTGGCTGCGCCTTCGGAAGCAAAGGAGGAAAATGCTGGCGGAGAAAGAAAGGATGACGAGCCTCATCGAGAGGAGAGAAAAGAAAAAAGAGGTTTCTTTAATCGTCACAAAAATTAATATTAGAAAATAAAAAACAAGCATAGCCTTCACCGGCGTATGACGCAGGCAATTTAGCGCGGTTCACGCGAAACGCGATAAATTGCCGAGTCTGAGCAGATTTGTTTCGCTGGAAACAAAGACTGCGTCGTCCGGGAAAGCTGTGCTTGTTTTTAATATATGCCTCTTATCCACAGGGAAGGTTTTATCATTGCTTCTTTTCTGATAAAATAATACTTATGAACGGACAAAATAATCCGCTTGATGCAAATCAAACAAATAATCAAAATCCAATCGGTTGGGACCCGAATGCGATTCCCTCATTTAACACCCCCACTCCGGCCGATGCCCCCGTGCCTGTAAATGCCGCCGAGATCAAAGCCGAGACTCCTTTCATTCCCGCTCCGACTCCGACTCCTTTGATGTCTTCGCCAGTCCAACCGGAAGAACTGCCGGCTGCCCCGACTCCGATTGTTCAGGAGGTCGCCCCGGTCGCCGTCGATTATTCGGAGAGCCAACCGGCTGCCCCCGTCATTCCTTCCCCGGTTGTTTCCGCTTCGGTTCCGGGCTCGGTTGCCCCTTCTTTCACTGAAGGAAAGCCGGCCGTCAACGAGTTTTCCACTCCGTCCTTGGTCACTCCGACTGGCGCTAGCAATCTCTCGACCGCCGAGCCTCAATTCGCTCCGATCCCGGTCAACCAGCCTTCCGAGGAGAGCACTGTCATTTCTCCGAGGACTTTTGAGATGCCGCAGACTCAGAAACCGGCCATGCCGAGTTTCTTCGCTTCCGCCGAATCGGTTCCGGAAGTGGCCACCCCTCCAACCCCAGTTTCCGTTGTCGATGTCCGCACTTTGATGTCGGATGCCGAATCCCTTAGAAACAGCGGCGGAGCGGAAGCTGCTGGCAGCACTTTTTCGGTCAATGACTTTGTCTCTGGCGCCGCTACAGCCGCCACCGCCACCGGCTCCTCAGCTCCTGTTGTTCCTGAGGTTGCCCCTGCCGGCTCTAAGAAAAAGACCGTTTTGATTGTCGCTATCGCCGTTGGACTGATTGTTGTTGCCGCTGGCGGATTCTTCTTGTTGAAACCCGCTAAACAACCGGTTCAACAGCCCGCGCCGGTCGTCGAACAGCCTGTTCCTCAGGCTCCGGCCGTTGTCACTCAGCCCACACCGGTGGTTGTTACTCCTCAGATCAAGACTCACGCTTCGATTTTGGTCACTCCCGCTGACAAGGTAGAACAAAAGACTACTGATTTATCCCTTGCTGCCGTCAAATCGGCCCTCTTCACCAATGAAGGTGGTCAGGCCTATCCGGCCGGTTCTTTGAAGGAGGTTGTCTTGGCTAAGACTGAAGGTGGCTATATCTCTTTCTCGGAGTTTGCCGACGCCATCCTTCATGATGTCGATAATAACTTGATTAAGAACGATCTCGAGGATGATTTTACCGCTGTCGTTTTTCAAGATAAGAAAAATCCGATGCTCGGCTTCATCGTTGCCGCTAAAAGCGACAAGGCCGACACTGAACTGTCCGGCTCGATCGAGAAGTCATCGTCTCTTGCCAATCTCTACTCAATTACTCCCGGTGCCCAAGCCAAGGAGTGGAAAGATGGCCAGGTCTTAGGAAAGGACGTTCGCTTTGTTGCCTTCCCTAATATCGGCGCCGCTTTCGAATATGCTTGGATAAAGGATAAAGCTGGAAAGAAGTATCTGGTTGTCGCCACTTCCTATAACGCCATGCAGGAAGTCATCAAGCGCGCCGGCTTCTAAAATCGGATTGACACATAAGAAAAAATCGAGATATAATGACCTTATAATACTTTTGTATTGATCTTAAGAAGCCCCGCCAGAAAATGGCGGGGCTTTGCAAACATCGTATTTAATAAAAAAACAAATAAATAAAAAAATGGATTTCAGACAAATAATTTCAATAATCAACCAGGTTGCCAAGGAGAGGAACATCGCTCCGGAAAAGGTCATCGGCGCCTTAGAGGATTCGATCGCTACCGCCTACAGGAAAGAATACGGCGAAAGAGGCGAGATTATCAAAGCCAAAATTGATATGGAAACCGGAGAGGCTCGCTTCTGGCAGGAAAAAGAAGTCGTTGATGAAACGATGGTCAGAATCGTTGAGGAAGTTCCCGAAGAGGAGATGACAGAAGAAGAAAGGGGCAAGGATGCCGCCGCTAAGGAATACGAAGAGGAGGAGGATGAGGAAGGCAAGCTCCCTCGCTACAATCCTGAGCGTCACATCTTTCTTGACGAGGCGAAGAAAATAAAAAAAGATGCCATTTTAGGAGACATTTTGGAGTTCCCTCTCGAATCGAAAATAGATTTCGGCCGCATTGCCGCCCAATCTGCCAAGCAAGTCGTTTTGCAGAAGTTCAGAGAAGCGGAGAAAGAAACTATCTTTGGAGAGTTCCGAGCGAGAGAAGGATCGATTGTCTCAGGAACCATCAGCCGCGTCGAAAGAGGCATCATTACCGTTGATTTGGGAAAGATCAACGGCGTCGTCTTTCCCGCTGAGACCGTCCAAGGAGAGAAGTACCCGATCAACGAAAAAATGAAGTTTTACATCTTGGCGGTCCAGGAAGACAGAAGGGGAATCCCCCAGATTGTCCTCTCCCGTTCTCACCCTCGCTTTGTCGCCAAGCTTTTTGAAGCCGAGGTTCCGGAAATCGTTGATGGCACTGTCGAGATCAAGGCCATCGTAAGGGAGGCGGGCAGCCGATCGAAGATGGCAGTTTATTCAAGCTCACCTTCTATCGATCCTGTCGGTTCTTGCGTCGGTCAAAAGGGAATCCGTGTTATGTCGGTCACCGGGGAACTCGGCAATGAAAAAGTAGATATCATTCCTTGGTCTGAAGAGCCTGAGGAATTCATCGCCGCCTCCTTGGCGCCCGCTGCGGTCAAGAGCGTCGAGATTTATGAGGATAATTATGCCAAAGTAATCGTTCCCGACGACCAGCTAAGCCTCGCCATCGGAAAGGGCGGTCAGAATGTCCGCTTAGCCGCCAAGCTCACCAACTGGAAGATCGATGTCCGTTCGGAATCGGTCGCTTATGAGGAAAAAGACAAGGAAGCTGAGGAGTCGATGACTCCGCTCACCGAAGAGGACCTTGTCTCTGATGAGGAAAAGTACGATTTGAATTAAAATTTTGTATAATAACAACATGAAAAAAGAAACAAGTATGGATTATCTCATTCCTACGGTCATAGAAAAGACCACCTATGGCGAGAGAGCCTTTGACATCTACTCCCGTCTTTTGAAAGAGAGAATCATTTTCTTATCCGGTCCGGTTGACGATCATATGGCTAATCTTATTGTCGCCCAGTTGATTTTCTTGGCTAGTGAGGACGAAAAGAAGCCTATTAAGCTCTATGTCAATTCTCCGGGCGGTTCTGTCTCCGCCGGTATGGCCATCTATGACACGATGCAATTCATCAAGCCGGCGGTTGAAACCGTCTGCGTCGGTCTCGCTGCCTCCATCGCCGCCTTTCTTCTGGCTGCTGGAGAAAAAGGGAAGCGTATTGCTTTGCCCAACTCCGAGATCTTGATCCATCAAGTCATGGGAGGCGCTGAAGGCCAGGCGACTGATATCGAAATTGCCGCAAAACAGATCATTAAGACAAAAGCAAAGGTTAACTCGCTTCTCTCGAAGATGACCGGCCAATCTCTCTCCAAAGTTGAGAAAGATACGGAAAGGGATTACTGGATGACTTCCGAGGAAGCCAAAGAATACGGAATAATAGATGAAGTCATTAAAAAAGCTAAATAATAAAATTATAAGAACGGCAAAAAACAAAAAGCCGAGGCATATGGAGCACCTGACCGACGCCGATATTATCGACCGGCTCCTCACTCGTGGCATCGAAGATGTCATCGACAAGGACCACTTGAAGGAGGCTCTGATGTCTAAGAAAACCCTTAGGATCAAGTTCGGCATCGACCCCACCAGCCCGAATATCCACTTGGGCCGTGCCATCCCCTTGCGCAAGCTTCGCGATTTCCAATTGTTGGGTCATAAGATCGTCCTCATCATCGGGGACTTTACCGCCCTGATTGGCGATCCTTCTGACAAGACGGGGAAGCGCCCCATGCTCAAGAAGGAGGCCATCAAGGAATACTTGAAATCCTACAAGAAGCAGCTCGGTAAGATTCTCGATCTCAAAAAGATGGAAATCGTCTACAACAGCCGCTGGTTGTCGAAGCTTGATTTCAGGGAGATTTCAGAATTGGCGGAGAACTTCTCCGTCCAGCAGATGCTTGAACGCCGCAATTTCAAAGATCGTTATGAGAATCAGATCGAGATTTCCTTGCGCGAATTCATGTACCCCTTGATGCAAGGCTATGATTCGGTTGCGACCAGGGCCGATGTCGAGATCGGTGGTTTCGACCAGCTCTTTAATTTGAAAGCCGGAAGGGTTTTGCAAAAAGCCTACGGTCAAAAGGAGCAGGACATCATAACCTTCTCAATGCTTGAAGGCACTGACGGCAGGAAGATGTCATCGAGCTGGGGCAATGTCATCTCTCTTCTCGATTCGGCTAACGATATGTTCGGCAAGGTCATGTCTGTCCGTGATGACTTGATTATGAAATACTTCATTCTCACGACCGATGTCCACGAATCCAAATTTGAGGAAATCGAAGGACTGATAGCGAGAGATCCGAAGACGGCCAAGATGTATCTGGCTGAGGAAGTCGTTTCTCTCTATCACGGCGAGGAAGAAGCCGAGAAGGCAAAGGAGGAGTGGGAGAAAGTCTTTTCCAAAAAAGAGCTTCCTAGCGAAATTGAGGAAATAAGAATCGAAGCCAAATCTCTTTCTGCGCTTGATATCATCGTCTCTGCCAATCTCGTCACCTCGAAGAGCGAGGGCAGGAGATTGATCGAACAAGGAGGTCTGGAAATCGACGGCGAGAAAATCTCCGACGTCAATCAGATCCTTGAGATCAAAAACGGAATGATCATCAAAGCCGGCAAACGCCGCTTCGCAAAAATTGTTAAGTAAACAAAATCCGCCTTTCGGCGGATTTTGTATTTTATTTTTTTGATTTATAATTTATGAAGCTTTGTTTTATATCAGGCGTTTTAACTTGTAAAAATACCAATGAGGTCTCTTATTAATCGCATCAAAGAACAGGCAAGAAAAAATCTTGCCCTTGCTATCATCACCGCTTTTGTCATCGGCGGCCTTTTGTTTGGCACCCTTGTCTTTTTCTCCGTCTCCGGCCGTTTCACTGAGTTCGGCAACAACCTTAGAAACCGTTATCTCGAGCTTAAAGAAGAAATCGTCTCCAGATTTGGCAAGGAGATTTCCGGATTTGATCTGAACAAGGGAAAAGAAGACGGCGGCTTTCTTAAGGAGAGTCGGGAATCTAAGGTTTACGAGCCGGCGGATGAACATGAGAGGAAGTTGATCGAAGTGATCGATTCGACTGCCCCGAGCGTTGTCTCGGTTTCCATCTCCAAGGACGTCCCGGTCATGAAGACCTGCGAAATCAATCCATTTGGGAATCGCAATCCTTTCGGCGACAGTTGGGCCCTTTCCGTTCCTTGTGAATCGGGGAAGACGACCAGGGAAAAGATCGGCGGCGGCACCGGCTTTATCGTTTCTGCTGACGGCTTGATCCTGACCAACAAGCACGTCGTCGGCGATAAGAATGGTTTTTACAGCGTCCTTTTGAGCGATGATCGCAAGTTTGACGCCAAAGTCGTGGCGACTGATGATTACCAGGATATCGCTCTCTTGAAGATCGACGCTTCTGGCTTGAAGCCTTTATCTCTCGGGGATTCCGATAAGGTCCGCTTGGGGCAGACAGCCATCACTATCGGTAACGCTTTGGGCGAGTTCCAAAATACGGTTTCCGTCGGCATCATCTCCGGCAAGGGTAGGAGCTTGACGGCAGCCGACCAATTGACCGGCCGACTGGAAAGCATTGATAGCGTTTTCCAGACCGATGCCTCCATCAACTCGGGAAACTCTGGCGGTCCGTTGATTAACTTGAGGGGCGAGGTAATTGGAATCAATACCGCTATCGTCCAGGGCGCCCAGAATGTCGGCTTTGCCATTCCTATCAATCGCGCCAGGCGCGCCATCGAATCCTACAGGGTGGCGGGGAAGATTAGCACCGCTTTCTTGGGAGTGAATTATCTCAAAAGCGATGAAGGCTGCATCATTAAGGCCGCCGCCGCTTATCCCAACGGTGTCATCAAGGACTCTCCAGCCGACAAGGCGGGGCTGAGAATTGATGATGTCATTATCGAAGCCGACGGCAAGAGTCTGAAGAATGGGAACAACTCTCTTTCTTCGGTCATCTCCGAACATTATCCCGGCGATACCATCAAATTGAAGGTGAAGAGGGGTGATCAGATTTTGGATCTCTCCGCCACCTTGTCGGAAAGAAAATAAATAAAATAAAGTCCGCCTCCGAGGGCGGATTTTATTTGACAGTATGATTAATATGTTATACTTTCCTACAGAACAGTTTTCTGCAATAATACATTTAAGTAAATGAACAATAATCAAAACCGTTTTACAATTAAAGCTCAAGAAGCGATCCAGTATGCGCAAGATATCGCCTCCGGCGAGGGTCACGGCGAGTTTCGCGCCCTGCATCTTCTGTTGTCTTTGATTCAGGACCCCGATTCCTTGGTCCAGCCGATTTTGGAAAAAGCGGGAATTGACCTGATTGAGCTCGAGGATGAGATTAATAAGGAGATGAATCGCTATCCGAAAACCCACACCGAAGTCGTTTCCAACTCCCAGCTCTATCTTTCCCAGGAAGCCGTCCAGATCTTAGATCTTTCTGCCAAGTTTGCCCGTCTCTCTAAGGACGAGTTTATCTCGACCGAGCATATGTTCCTCGCTCTTTCCGATCTTCAGACCCAAGCCAAGACCATCTTGGAGAATTTTGGTCTCAAAAAAGACATCATCGTCAGATCCCTGGCGGAACTGCGTGGCAATGTCCGTATTACCGACGAAGCCCCGGAATCCAAATTCAAAGTCCTGGAAAAATACGCCGAGAATCTTACCGACAAGGCGAAGGCCGGAAAGCTTGATCCTTTGATCGGCAGGGAAGATGAATTGACGAGAGTCATCCAGGTCTTGTCCCGACGCACCAAGAATAATCCCGTCCTGATCGGCGAACCGGGAGTCGGAAAGACCGCCATCGTCGAAGGTCTCGCGCGACGTATCGTTTCCGGCGATGTCCCTGAAACTTTGAAGAACAAGGAAATCTTGTCCCTTGATATCGGTTCTCTTGTCGCCGGGACGAAGTTCCGCGGCGAATTTGAGGACAGGTTGAAGGCCTTCGTCAAGGAAATCAAGAATGCTGCCGGAAAGTACATTCTTTTCATCGATGAGATCCATACCATTGTCGGCGCCGGCGGCGCCGAAGGGGCGATTGATGCCTCGAATCTCTTAAAGCCCGCTTTGGCCAGGGGTGAGCTTCACGCTGTTGGCGCCACCACCACCAAGGAATACCAAAAATATATTGAGAAAGACGCGGCTTTGGAGAGGAGATTCCAACCGATTGTCGTCGAGGAACCTTCCATCGAGGATTCGGTCAATATCTTGCGCGGCTTGAAGGAAAAATATGAAGCCCATCACGGCCTCAAGATTTCCGATGAAGCTATCATCTCCGCCGTCCAGCTCTCCTCCCGCTATATTACCGACAGGTTCTTGCCGGATAAGGCTGTCGATGTCATTGACGAGGCCGCCGCCGCCAGAAAATTGGAAACCGATTCGGTTCCTCAGGATATCGCTAAGCTTAAAAAGGAGATTACCGGCTTGGAAATCGAAGAAAAAGCTCTTATCCCTGAAGCTACCAAGACCAAATCCGCCGCCCGTTTGAAGGAAGTCAAAAAATCCCTTTCCGAGCTTCACGCCAAGTATGATGAATTGAATGCCGAGTGGTCAGCCGAACGTATGGCTGGGGAAAATATGAGGAATCTCAGACGTCGTGTCGACGAGCTGAAGCAGGAGGCTGAAGTTGCTGAACGCCAAGCTGATCTCGAACGTGTCGCCAGAGTCCGCTATGGCGAGTTGCCTCAGGCAGAGAAGGACTTGCTCGCTTACGAAAGAAAATATTTTAACAAGAAGACTGAAGAAGCCAGATTCTCTAGAGAGGCAGTCGAGAAGGAAGATGTCGCCGATGTCATTGCCCGCTGGACTGGCATTCCGGTCGCGAATCTCCTGGAATCGGAAATGGAGAAGCTTGTCCGCATTGAAGATGAGTTAGGTAAGAGTGTCGTCGGCCAGGAAGAGGCAATCGGGGCTATCTCAAACGCCCTTCGCCGCGCCCGCGCCGGCCTCGCCGATCCTAATCGCCCCCTTGGTTCCTTTATGTTCTTAGGGCCGACTGGTGTCGGTAAGACCGAGCTCGCTCGCGCCTTGGCAAAGTTCATGTTCAACAAGGAGGACGCCTTGATCAGGATTGATATGTCCGAATATATGGAACGCCATAACGTCTCGCGTCTTGTCGGCTCTCCTCCGGGCTATGTCGGTCATGAGGAAGGCGGCCAGCTGACGGAGATGATCCGCCACAGGCCGTACAGCCTTATTCTCTTTGATGAAATCGAAAAAGCTAATCCGGAAGTCTTTAACATCCTGCTTCAGGTCTTGGACAACGGTCGTCTTACTGACTCCAAGGGCAAGATCGTCAATTTCAAAAACACCATCATCATCCTTACCTCGAATGTCGGCTCGGAGCTGACAAAAGAGATGTCCCGTTTTGGCTTCTCTTCGTCTTCTGATGACGAGGTGAGCGAGAAGGAGAAGGATTATCAGATCAAGCTTAAGGACTCCTTGAAAAATCATTTCCGTCCGGAGTTCTTGAACAGGCTTGATGATATCATCGTTTTCCATTCTTTGACCAAGACCGATATCAGCAAGATCGTCGATATCCAACTTTCCGAGGTGACGAAGCGTCTGGAGGATAAGGGAGTGAAGATTTCCTTTGATTCCAATACCAAGAAATACATTACCGAAAACGGTTTTGATCCGGAGTTCGGCGCTCGCCCGATAAAACGCTTCATCCAGAAATACGTCTTGGATAAATTGGCGGACAAGATGATCCGCGGCGAGATAAAACAAGATTCCAAAGTCAAGATTTCTTTTAACGATTCCGAAATAAAAGTAACGTGCAATCAGGCAAAATCAAAAAACTAATTAGTGTTTGGATTGAGACCCAGAAGGTCCGATCCGGGACCAAGGCCTTCTTTTTGGCCTTGTTGTTCTCCCTGGTCTCCTTCTGGGTCAGCATCTTGGGATTCATCGTCGCCTCCCTTTTCCTGTTTTCTTCCGTCTCCGGCTTCTTGCTTACGGGCATCGCTTCGATTTATTCCATCTTTGTCGTCCAGAATACCTTTGGCGGCTACTGGGGCTTTGCTTATGGCTTCGATACCCTTCTGCTTCTGTTTTTGATCAAGGATTACGCCGTTGCTAATCGGGAGTTCGCCTTGAGCGTCCTGTCTTTCTTTGTCGTCACCGTCTGTTTTGGCGGCTTTTTCGCCGGCGAGGTGCCGATCTATCTGCTTCTTTTGATGGTTTTCGCTTGCGCTTATGATTTATTCTCCATGTTCCAGGTGAAGGACAAGGCTTTGATTTCTTCTTCGTTTGTCGTCCTCTCAACCTTTGAAATCGTCTGGAGCGTCTCCATCCTGTTCTCTGGAATGGTTGTCTCCGATATTGCCCAGGTTGTCGCAAAGACGATTCTTTCCCTCCTGTTTGTCGTCCCCATTGTCCTTGCGATCATCGCCCATCACAAAGGGGAGTTGTTTGAGAAGAATCGCTTGTTTGCCGTAATCTCTATGCCGATCATCGCCCTTATCGTTTCCGTCATTATTCTTTTTTATTAAAAGACTCCCGAAAGGGAGTTTTTTGTTTTCTGTGATAAAATGATCTTATGTTTTTGATTCCCGGTTCTGTCATTTCCTTTCTTACTTTTCCCGGCGTCATCGTCCACGAGATGGGGCATAAGTTTTTTGCCGATGAGTTGGGCGTGCCGGTTTATAAGGTTCGCTATTTCCGCTTCGGCAATCCTGCCGGCTATGTCGTCCATGGCGCGCCAGACAGTCTCAAGAGTTCCTTCTTGATTTCCGTCGGCCCGTTCATCCTTAACACCTTGTTCTGTTTTCTTTCCTCCGTTTCCGCCTTTTATTTTTTTCCCGCTCGGACTTGGCCCTTCTGGCTTCTGATGTGGGTCTCGATCTCTATCGGCATGCACGCCTTTCCGAGCAATGAGGATATGGACAACTTTGTCGACTACGTGAAGCACGCCCGCTTCTTGGGTCTCCTCATACCCTTTGCTTATCTTTTTGCTTTGATTTTCAAGCTTGCCAATTATCTCCGCTTCTTTTGGTTTGACGCTGTCTACGCCGCCGCCATCGCCCTTCTCTTGCCTTATCTTTTAGGCGTCAGGCTATAGCCGTCACCATTGAAAAAACCCTGACTTTGATTTATATATAAGACGATGTCGGGCATACTGGTTCTTTCCCGGGAAATCGCTGGGGCGATGTTCCGGGTAGCGGAAATAATTAAAAACCAAAAAATCAGGGATGCATTTGAGAATGCGGCCATTTTGCTTGTTTCTGAAGAAAATGTCGGCCCGAAGATTGATCACATCAAGAATATCGTCCTTTTCTGCGGTTCCTTGCGAGTGGTTAAGCCAGTCAATATTGAAGTCTTGATAAGAGAGCTGGATAATCTCCAGAGGTTAGTCTCTAAAGAAGCGGAGAAGGCCGTTTCTCTTGATATCTCGCCGATGTTCTCTTTTTCTGATGTCGTTTCGGACTTGTCTCCCGCTGTTCCGGATGCGCCGCAAAGCGCCGATCCGGCGGCGGGAATTCCGTCTCCTGTCTCTTTCTCTGATGATGCCGGCCGATATGAGATCGATAACGAGTCCTTTGGCAATTATGGCGATTACGTAAGGAATGATGGCGAACCGACCGTTCCTTCCGGCCGCCGTCCGGTCTTTGACCCGGAGAGAATCGTTGATTTCTTGAGTTCGGGCAACAAAGTCAATTTCAGGGAATTGGAAACGGCTTTCCCTGATGTCAGCTCCCGCACTGTTCGCCGCGCCTTGGATATCCTCGTCCGGGAAGGTCGGGTTGATGTCATCAGGCAGGGTCAGAACCGTTTTTATTTCCTTCTTCTGGGCAATCCCTCAGCCGCGCCAGTCGCTGCGCCGATCGCTTCGAGTATCTTCGAGCCCGTCCCGCCTAAGAAAATGGAAACAGTCGGGACTTTCAAACGGATTTCTACCAATAATTATTCCCTTCCCGGGGAATAACGGAAAAAACACATCCTTCAGGGATGTGTTTTTTATTTCCTTGATATAAAATTAATTTATGAACAATACGGCGCTTATCCTGGTGAATACCGGCTGCAATAACCGTTGCCTGATCTGCATGCGCGAGGATATCAAGTCTTTGGCCGCCCGCTCCTTGGCTGATATCAAAGCGAAAATCAAAGAAGTGAAGGATCAAGGTTATGCTAACCTTTCCCTAAGCGGGGGAGAGGCAAGCATCCGCCCCGATATTTTGGATATTATCCGCTTCGCCGAAAGCTTGGGCTTTGAGAAGATCACCCTCAAGACCAATGGCCGTCGCCTAGCCGACAAAGGTTTTGCCGAAGCCCTCTCCAAAATCAAGAACTTTGAAATCATTTTTTCCCTGAATGGGCACACGGCTATGATCCACGAGGCTATAACCGGAGTTAAGGGCAGCTTTGAGGAGACGGTCCAGGGAATCAAGAATGTAAGAGCGCTCGGCATTCCTGCCAAGGTTAATGTCGTCGTTTGCCGCCCAAACTATGGTTATTTGCCGGAATTAGCGGATTTTTTGCTTGATCTCGGCGTCACTGATGTCCAATTCTGCTTTGTCCACCCCGCCGGCGAGGCGATGAACCACCTGGCGGAGATGATTCCCTCGATCGAGGAAACCGCCCCCTTCCTTAACGCCGTTTTGGCTAAAAACGACTTGGGGTCTTCCCAGACCGGCAAGGAAGGTTGGCGATCCTTTCGTTCCATCGCTTATCCTTTCTGCCTTTTGGACGAGGCTAACCGCCAATACGCTATCGAGCATACCGGGGACGAATCAGAGACTTTTAGCAAAACAAAACCGGAGAAATGTCAAGAATGCCGCTATTTCTCCGTCTGTCCCGGCATTTGGGCAACCTACGCCGACCTTTATGGATTTACCCCCAAACCGCTCTAATCGTCGCCATAAGAGTGGGGCAGGGAATCCTCGCTGTGATGACGGGGATTTTGTAACCTTTTGCCCCCTTATTGCGTTATAGTTAGTGAGTCGCTATAATAGCGATTGATCGGGTAAAGTCCGCGAGGCCTCCAAAAAGGCTCTTAGAGGCAAAAATCCGGTCTTCAGCTTTGAAGTGAGGCAAAGCTCTAGTGAAGCAATTAAGCCCTATTTTAGCCAGATTCTTCGCATTTTTGCTAGGTTTTTGGCATCTTAATTAAGTTTCACCTTTTAGAGTACCGCCACGCTTTAAGCGACTTCGGCGGCATTTTTATTTTTATATCAAGGTGCCGTCCAAAATCTAATAATGCTTTTAGAACTCTGATTTAAGTAACAAGCCATGCTCTACTTCCCTCACAAGCGGTAGTGGCGGGTCGATTGCGAAAGAGTCTCTGTTATCCGATTTTTTAAAAAAACAAAAAAACAAAAAACACTTTTTACTTTAATTCTGAAATGAATATTTCAAAAAAACTCGGAGCTGCCGCTGCTTCATTGGCTGTTTTGGCCGCCGTTGCGCCTTCTGCGAATGCGCAAACCGTCCAAGAGCTCATGGCTCAGATTCAGGCTCTCCAAGCTCAACTCAATAAAGTTTCAGGAACCACTTCCACTGCTGCTTCAACCACCTTTACCTCTGACCTCACTGTCGGATCAAAGGGAGAAGAAGTTAAGGCTTTGCAAGTCTTCTTGAACAACAATGGTTTCGTTGTTGCCACTACTGGCGCCGGCTCCAAGGGAAGCGAATCTACCTATTTTGGTAACGCTACCAAGGCTGCTCTCGCTAAGTACCAGGCTGCCAACGGAATCACTCCTGCTTCCGGTTACTTTGGCCCTAAGACTAGAGCCGTTGTAAACGCTAAAGCTGGAACCACTACTGGTACTACCACTGGTACTACCACTACCTCAGTTGCTCCTTTGAGCATTGCTTTGGCTTCAGATACTGCTGCCTCTGCCAACGTTCAGAAGGGCTCTGCCAACAACCAAGTCTTAAAGTTCACCTTGACTGGTGCTGCTGACAAAGCTGTCACCGTCACTGGCTTGACCCTTAAGTCCTATGGAACCACCGAAGCTACTAAGTCTGCTGATCCTAATGGTGATGTCATGGCTGTTAAGCTCTTCGATGAAAATGGAGTTCAAATCGGAAACGATCGCACTCCTGCCGGAAACCAAGTTAACTTTGTTATCGTTCCGGCCTTGACCATTCCTGCGAATGGCTCACGCACTATTACCGTCACTGCCAATATTGGTTCTAACGCCAATACTATGGCTGTTGTTCGTTATGGTGTTGAATCCGCTACTGCTATTATCGGAGGAACTACCTTCACTGGTAACTACCCCGTTATGGGCAATAGCTTCACCATTGTTCCTGCTGGACAACTTGGTGGTTTGACTGTTGGACAATTCGGTTCTTTGCCGAAGACCTCCGTTAAGGTTGGCGAAAAAGATGTTGTTGTCGAAAGATTCAACGTCGCTGCCGGATCTAACGAAGATATCGCCATCAATCAGGTCATCGTTACCCGCACCAATGGTTCCGACACTACCGTTTCAAACATCCGTTTGAGACAAGTCGGAAACACTAGCGTTATTGCTGGACCTATCTCCTTCACTAATAAGAAGGCGACCTTCAATCTCGCTACTCCTATCAGCTTGACCAAGGGAGCTTCTGTTAACTTGGAAGTCCTCGCTGATGTTGCCGAGCAATCAACCGGAGGATTCTCCGCTTCCATTGCTGCTGGCGGTGTCGTTGGAAGAGGAGTCACCTCCGGAACCAATATCACTTCAACTAGCAATACCACTCCCGACAATTTAACCGTTGGTAATGAGAACCTCTCTGTTGCGATGTCTAGCTCTCATCCTCAGGGATCTGACAGCTACATCATCACAACTACCAATAGAAAGGATCTTGCTAAGTTTGATGTCAAAGCCACTGGTGGAGATGTCATCTTGAACACTGTTAACATTGCCTTTGATGGAACTGCTAACATTGATGCAACTCATTATCTTTCTTCTGTCGGACTTTATGATGGAGATTCTTTGATCTCTGATCTTAAGACTGTCAGCACTGAGACTGCTAACGCTTTCTCATTGAACTTTACCGTTCCTGCCGGAACCACTAAAGTTTTGACTGTTAAGGGTATCACTAACACCTTAGGTGTTGTTGGATCCACTTCAGTCATCGCTTCTTGGTCTTCTGCTACTGGATACGGACTTGCCTCCGGTGAAACCATTAATAGCTCAACTGGTATTTCTACCACTGCTATTACTGTCTACCCGACTGGTATTGCCACTCCTTCCGCTGATTCCACCAAGACCCCCTACAGCCAAGCTGTCTTAGCTCCGTCTAACAGCGTTACTGTTGGAGCTATCAAGGTTTATGCTCAGCGCGAAGATATGAAGCTTAACGCTTTAAAGCTTCACGTTGCCAACGGCAACGACCAAGTCACCAGCGTTCGTTTGTTCGCTGATGATGGCGTCACCGCTTTGACTGATGTCATTGCTCTTGATGCTGCTACCGACACTTATACTGTCAGCAGCGACAACATCATTAGCGATATCATCTTCTCTAAGGGTGTTTACAAGACTATCTTAGTCAAGGCCAACTTCAATGGTACTGGTGCTATCGCCTCTGTCACTTTTGACATCGTCGGTGCTACTTCTGCCTTTGTCGGACAGGATTCCGGTACTTCCTACAATCCTGCCAACCTCAACCTTGTTATCGCTTCTCCTTATGCTGGAGGAACCTTTAGCTCGGCCACCAAGGTTGTGACCATTCAGAAGAATTCTGGAACTCCTTCCGGATCTATCTCTCGTGGTTCTCAGACCGTTACCGGTATTTGGGATGTCAATAACTATGACTCAACCCAAGCCGCTGCTACTATCGACAGAATCAAATTTACTTCAAAGACTGGACTCGGAAGCGTCGTCAATGGCGACACTGCTTTGTTCAAGCTCTATGATGGAGATGGCAACTTGCTCTCTGGAGCTCCTGCCGTTGTTACTGTTGATACTGCTACTAACTCTGTCACTTTCCACAATGTTAGCTTCACCATTAATTCTGGAGAAGCCAAGCAATTGAAGATGATTGTTGATACTACTTCAACCTCTAAATTTGCTTCTAACACTCAGCTCCAGTGGTCTGTTGAAGCCGTTGGCGATGTCCTTGTCGGATCTCTCACTGCCGGTGTCGACGCCAACTTCGGAACTGGCGACGATGTTGCCACTCCTGATGGTGCTGTTGGATATGCTGCCGGCGTCTGGACTATTCCTGCCACTGTCAACACTGTCCAATTGCCGTAGTTAGCGAGACTTATGTCTCAAGAACTTAGCAATAATAGAAACTCCCCGAAAGGGGAGTTTTTGATTTTACAATCCAAGGACGTTGACCTGTGGATAACTTTATGTTAATATATAGCCATTACGACGAGGAAGGGCGCGAACGGAGAAATACCTAAGCTACCTCCTCTTTTTTGTTTGACGCGCTTTTACGCGTCTTTATTTTTATAATAATATATCCATATATGGAAAATTTTGCATTTTTGGACGGTCAAAACATATATCTAAGCACAACGATGCATAAAATGTGTCCATGGGAGATAGATC
>JAJYME010000003.1 GCA_021787205.1 bacterium | reverse complement strand
CAACCCATTCCCCTCTTTCCGATCATCATCATTGCCGCCAAAGGCGGAAATCCTCAAAAAGAGATCAGACATCATCGAGATGACCCCGACCAAGACAACAATGACAGTTCCCAAGAGCATATCTTTGTTGCCGATATGGGAAAACTCGTGAGCGATGACCCCTTCTAACTCCGGCTTGTCGAGGGTTCTCAACAAGCCTTCGGTGACGGCGATAACCGCGTGGTTCTTGTCCCTGCCGGTCGCAAAAGCATTGGGCTGCAACTCAGGAACAATATAAACCTTCGGCATCGGAAGACCGGAAGCGATGGAGAGATTCTCCACCAGATTATACAAATCCTTATTGCTCTCCCTGGTCACCTCTTCGCCATGATACATGCCGATAACGATTTTATCGGAAAACCAATAGCTTATAATGCTGGTAATCGAGGCGAACAAAGAGAAACCGTAGATGAAAGCCGGATTGCCGGTCGATTTGGAAATCAGCCAACCGAAGCCGATCAGGACAATCAGGAAAAAGGAAATGAACAGGAAAGTTTTTCTAACGTTGCTTTCGGCGTGCGTATAAGCTGTCATAGAGATTGATTAAAACTTGACTTGAACATTCTTCCTCTCTTCGGCGTTATCAACCTCGAAGAAAGCAGGAACTTGGAAGTTGAACATCCTGGCAATGATATTGGAGGGGAAAAGCTCGGTCTTGGTCTTGAATTCCTGGACGTTGCCGTTATAGAACCTGCGAGAAGCCATGATCTTGTTTTCCGTGTCGGACAATTCCTTTTGCAACTCGATAAAGTTAGTATTGGCCTTCAAGTCAGGATAATTTTCGGCGACAGCAAAAAGGGTCTTCAGGGTGCCAGAAAGCTGATCTTCGGCTTTTGCCCTTTCGATCGGGCTACCGTCCGCTTCCATGATTCCAGTCCTGGCTTTGGTGACAGCCTCCAAGACTCCGGCTTCGTGTTGCATATAACCCTTAACGGTCTCAACAAGATTCGGGATCAAGTCAAACCTCCTTTTCAATTGGACATCCATATCGGACAAGGCTTCGGCGCAACGGTTTTTAAGAACAGTAAGACGGTTGAAGACGGAAATTACCCAGATGATGAGGATCGCGACAATTCCGATCAATATTACCGGCAATGTTAAAAATTGTGACATTTTTTACTTTTGTTTTTATTTTTTTGACTATCTAATTATATCATAGCCATCTAAATTAAAAAGAACGGGGTTCCCCGTTCTTTTTTTATTAATAACCCATATCGGCGGGCATGCCGTGTTGGTGCTCGTCCTCCTTCTTAGGGATTTCGACGATAGCAGCACCAATCATCAAGTAATTGGAAGCGACGGAGACAGCATTAGTAAAGGCGGTCTTCGTAACTTTCAAAGGATCGATGATTCCCTTCTCTTTAAGGTCGCAGACTTCATTGGTCATGGCGTTAAAGCCGCTCCATTTCTTATCTCCGGCCTCCGTCTCAATCTTAGAGACAACGGCGGAAACCGATTCTCCGGAATTCTCGATAATCGAGGAAAGCGGAGCTTGCAAAGTCTTGGTTAAGATCGTCTTAGCGGCGGCGATGACCTGGGAGTCAGTCGCGGTCGGCTGGACGGCTTTAGAGACTCTCCAAAGGGCCATACCGCCTCCGGGGATAATTCCCTCCTCCATAGCAGCCCTGGTGGCGCCGACGGCATCCTCAACTCTCTGCTTCAGCTCCTTCTGAGCCGATTCGGTGGGAGCGCCGACTTTGATGACGGCGACTCCGCCGGAGAGCTTTCCGATTCTCTCTTCCATCTTTTCCCTGTCATATTCGGAATCGGTCTTCTCCATCTGAGATTTGATTTGGGCAACCCTCTTCTCAATCTCGACTTTCTGTCCGGCTCCATCAACGATAGTAGTGTGGTCCTTGGTGGCAATGACTCTCTTAGCCGATCCCAAGGAATGGATGTCGGCGCTTTGAAGCTTCTTGCCGAGCTCTTCAGAAATTATTTCCGCGCCAGTGACGACGGCGAGATCGGAGAGCATATCCTTCTTCCTATCTCCGAATCCAGGAGCTTTGACGGCCAAGACATTAAAAACGCCTCTCAACCTGTTCAAGACAAGGGTAGTCAAAGCTTCTCCTTCGACATCATCAGCAATGATGACAATATCCTTCTTACCGCTTTTGACGACCGATTCCAAAACCGGCAAAAGATCATTGATAGCGGTGACTTTCTGGTCGGTGATCAAGATATAAGGATTCTCGATGACAGCTTCCATCTTATCGGCGTTGGTCACCATATAAGGAGAAAGATAACCCCTGTCGAATTGCATTCCCTCGACTAATTCATAAGAATTGCCGACAGAGTTGGAATCCTCAATAGTGACAACACCGTTCTTAGTAACGCGGTTCATCACCTCGGCGATAAGCCTGCCGACCTCCGCATCCTTGGCGGACAAGGTGGCAACTTCCTCAACTTTCTTCTGGTCGTCAATCAATTCCTTCTGAGCTTCGAGTCCTTCGATAACTGAAGAAGAAAGAGATTTGAGACTTTCGGCAAGCTGGATGACGTTGAAACCCTTCTCATTGATCGCCTTCTCCCCCTCCTCGATCAAGGCGTGAGACAAGACGACGGAAGTGGTGGTGCCGTCTCCGACATTGTCATCGGTCTTAGAGGCGGCTTGCTTCAAGAATTCAGCGCCAAGATTCTCAAACTTATCTTCAAGCTCAATTTCCTTGGCGACGGTGACGCCGTCAAAGGTGACTTGCGGAGCGCCATAACCCTTCTCGATCACGGCAGCGCGACCTCTCGGCCCGAGGGTCATCTTGACCGCATCAGCTAATTTGTCGATACCCTTCTTCATGGAAGCGCGGGCGTCATTATCAAAAACTATTTGTTTTGCCATGTGTGTTTAATTATTAATATTACTCAATGACGGCTAAGATGTCGTCTTCGCTGCCGACCAAGTATTTCTTGCCCTCGACTTCTATTTCGTCCGGGCCGTACTTGCGGAAGAGAACCTGATCTCCGATTTTGACAGACATCGGGATTATCTCCCCATCCTCATTTCTCTTACCTGGGCCAATCGCCAAGATTTTTCCTTTTACCGGGCGTTCTTTATCCGCGGTTTCCGGAATGTAGATTCCGGACTTTGTCATCGTTTCCTGAGTCTCAAGCTCGATAAAAACGTGATTTGAAAGTGGTTTTATATTCATGCGACTTTATTGTTATTTTTTATCCTGATAGTATCTTAGAATAATTTTAACGGGATGAAAAGACCGCCCCTTCAGGCGGTTTTTCTTTGTGAGATCTTGTTTTGATACATCCTCGAATCTGCCAATTTGACAGCGTTTTCAAAGGCCTCGATATCAAAGCCTTCAATCTCTTTTACCCCATGGGCAAAGGAGATCCCACCGCTTTTGGCGATAATCCTTTCGATGAATTTCCCGGCGGCCGCCTCATCACCGTCAAGGACCGAGACAAACTCGTCCCCGCCCCAACGGCAAGAGATATCTGATTTGCGGCTCGAGCCCTTGATCGCCTCGGCGAAGTCGGAGATCAGCCTATCCCCGGCCTTATGACCGAACAGGTCGTTGACCTCCTTCAGCTTGTTGAGATCAAAGACGATGACAGAGGCCGTCTCATTATGCCTCTTGATGATAGAGAGATATTTCTCAACCAGGCGATAAAAAACCTCGCGGCGATAAAGGCCGGTCAAGTGATCAGTCATGACCGCATCCGCGTTTCCCTCAAAAAGACTGTAGATCTTCAAGAAATCCAGGACGCGAAAAATAAATTTTTTCTTTTTCTTATTTTGAGAATCAAACATAGCCTTGTTAAAAAGACTTGATGATCCTCGAGGAACTCCATTATTTTTTGGACGATTTTGATATAAGGCATAGCGCCTTATTCCCCAATATCCTTATTATAGCACACTTATTCCGAAACTGGCTTATCAACAGAATCAACCTCGATGCCGGTAGCGCTGCCGGTGATCCTTAAGACATCCTTGTCGATCTTGCCGAGCTCCTTATAGGCATTATTATACATATTGACGGTGGTGCCCAAATTATTACCCAACTTTTTCATGTATTCTTCATAGCTGCTCAGGTGCCTTCCCAAGTCTTCAACACGATGTTTGATTTCCTTAGCCGACTCCTCGATCTGCAAGGCGCGAAGGCCTTGAAGCAGGGTCTGAAGATAAGCCAAGAAGCTGGTCGGCGAGACAATGACCACTTTCTTTTCTCTGAAAGCGTATTCAATCAGATCCCTGGTGGCTGACTTGATAGTGCCAACCTTATTGACCAACAAATCATAATAAATGGCCTCGCTCGGTATGAACATAAAAGCGAATTCCATCGTGTTCTCGGAGGGACGGACATATTTGGAAGTCTCGTCAATACGGTTCTTAAGGTCGGTTCGGAATTGTTTCTCGATGACTTCCCTCTCAGCCTGATCGGAGGTGTTCAAGAGCCTTTCGTAGTTTTCCAGAGAGAATTTGGAGTCGATCGGAATTATCTTCTCCTTAACAAAAACGACAGCGTCGACGATTTCCCCGTCAGAAAACTTGTATTGCATCTCGTAGGAATTCGGAGGAAGGACGTTTTTCAAAGTCTCTTCCAAGAAATATTCGCCGAGGACGCCTCTTTGCTTCGGGTTCTTCAAGATGTCTTGGAGATTCTTCAGCTGGTCAGCAAGATTAACCACTTGCTTCTGGCTCTCGCCGATCTTGGTAAGCTCGGTCGTCACCTCCTTGATAATCTTGCCGCTTTCATAAAATTGCTTCTGCATGAAGTTGGGCAAGTCAGACAGCCTGGCATCCATAGTCTTCGATAGGTTGTTCAGCCTCTGATCTAAGAGGACCATCGAATCCGACTCCCTGTTTCTCTTTGAAAGGGTCATGAAAAGGACCACTCCGACCAAAACGGTCAAAATGACGATAAATATCAAAATAACGACAAGTAAGAAATCCATAGGCTAATTTTAGCAGAAAAAACGCTGGCAGAAAAATAAAAAAAGCCGCGTTGCATCATCTGCAAAACGGCTGTCGGCCTTTGCGCTTATTGGCATACATCTTATTGTCTGCCTCATTAAGCGCCTCGATGAAAGAAGTCCCGTACTTGGATATGCCATAAGCAAAAGGAACTTTGGTAATCTGGCTGATTCTCTCCACCACCAATTCGGCTGATTCTTCATCGCCGTCAATAATGACGACAAATTCGTCACCACCCCAGCGACAGGAAAGGTCGGTATATCTGATCGCTTTCTTGACTGCCGCCGCAAAAGAAGCGATGAATTCATCGCCGGCGTCGTGGCCTAAGACATCGTTGACCTTTTTCAACCCATTAAGATCAAAGAAGATCATCGATTTCTCGCCGGAGTTATCTAGGCGATCAACGAGATGCAAAAATACTTCCCTTTTATGTAAGCCGGTAAGATTATCAACAATGACCGATTCGACATCCAAGGGAACCATCTTCCAAACCCTGATGAAACTGCGGAGCTTCTTCCATGTGTTTATTAAGTTTTTAAAGATCCTCATAATTAAAAACCTCCTTGGTTTTTTATTTAATTATCAAAAGATAATAACATATTATTCATCTTTTGTCAATACCAAAATAACCCACCTTAGTGGCGGGTTATTGGGATAAGGATGATTTTATCGGGATTTTTCGGCGGTTCTTTCGGTAATCTCCGGCACGATTCCTGCCTGGCTCTGGATATTCTTATAGTCAGAATCAGTCTTTATCTCCCTCATGACGAACTCGAAAACGCTGATATATTTTTCGTAGCGCTCCATCACATCCCCCTTCGAACAAGTAAGCTGATATTTGCGACTGGTCTCCGGACGGACAGCAATTCCGATATCGTTGATCGGCCCATATTCGCTCCCGTTAAAGAAACACTTATCGGCGCTAAAACAATTCCAAGTAAAGGTGACATTGCCCCCGTAGATGATGCTGTCCCGGCTGGATTTGAATTCGCAACCAAGAACGGATTCAGCCGAGGAGACGACGGGAACATTGGTCGCGGCGGCAACATTGGGCTGGGATTGGGTGGTGACCGGAATATTGGTGACCTGTCTTTGGAAGAGCGGAGACGAATAGCTGACCAGAAGATAAGTAGCGACAGCGATGATAAAGATCAAAAACAAAACGAGAAGCTTATAGCTGTTCGATTTTTTCTCCAGAGCGATTTTTGACGGACGTTTTGCTTTAGTAGGCACGTTCTAATTATAACACGCCGAGAAAAAAACAAACTGTGGATATTTATTCCTTGATGCGTCTGATATCGGCTCCCAAAGATTTGATACGTTCATCGATATTCTCATATCCTCTGTCGATGTGCTCCACCCCTTCGATGACCGATTCGCCATCGGCGATGAGGGCGGCGATGATATGTGCCATGCCCGCCCTGATATCTCTCATAACCAGATCAGCGCCATGCAATTTTGTCGGGCCGTGGATAACCGCGCTGTGCGGATACATCTTTCCTTGATAGCGACAGACGAGGTCGCCGAGACACTTGTTAACAACTTGAATTTCCGCTCCCATCCGACAAAGATCGGCGGTATAACCGAAGCGATCCTCATAAACCGTCTCATGGATGACAGACATCCCCTTAGCCTGAGTCAAAAGGACGACAAGCGGTTGCTGCCAATCGGTAGCAAACCCGGGATGGGTATCAGTCTCGATATGGGTTGCTTTCAACTCTCCGTTCCTGAAGAATCTGATGCCGTTGTTAAGCACTTGGTACTCTCCCCCGATTCCTCTCACGGTATTAAGGAAAGTAATCATATGTTCCTGATTAGCTCCCAAGACAGTGATGTCGCCATCAGTTGCCAGAGCCATGATAGCGAAGGAAGCCGCCTCCAACCTGTCCGGCAGAAGCTCATGCTCGACGCCGTGAAGCTCTTTGACTCCATCGATGAAGATCTGTCTATTGGCGCCGAACTCGATGATCGCTCCCATCTTCTGAAGCATCTTCACCAAATCGATAATCTCGGGCTCGATAGCAGCGTTTTGAATCGAAGTCTTTCCTTCCGCCAAAACGGCTGCCAGGATAATATTCTCCGTAGTGCCAACAGAGGGATAAGGCAGGGCAATTGAGGCGCCGGAGAGTTTCTTAGCCTTGGCTATCAAAGTATTATTCTCATACCTGATTTCCGCCCCCATCTTTTCAAGGGCGGCAATATGAAAGTCGACCGGCCTGGCGCCGATCTTGTCGCCTCCAGCGCTTGAGGTGGCCGTGTTCAGTTCAGAAACCGATTGGGGTTGAACGACCGCGCCAGTAAATGGAATGATCGCCTCACCGCGGCGAGCGAGCAACGGACCAAGGGTCAAGACCGGCAAGCGGTTCTTCCTCGACAATTCCGGGACGGTCGTCGACCTGATAAAAGGTTTTATTTCCAAGGAATGGCCGGCGCGCTCAACGTCAGCGCCAATGACAGAAACGAGCTCAACAGCGATATCGGTCTCCTGGTTAATCGGGACATTTTTCAAAACCACTTCCTCATCAGTCAGAAGGGAGGCAATAAGCATCTTGCCAATCGCATTCTTGGCACCCAAAACCTGGATTTCTCCCTGCAACTTATTTCCTCCTCGGACTATAAACTTTTCTTTCATGTTATGGCTTAATTTTACCAAAAAAACAAACCAAATAAAATTACAAATGGCAAGAAAATCAAAAAACAAGCCGGTTTAAGGGCTTGTTTTAACTGACTTCCGAACCGGAAGGAACATTCTTTTCCGGTTGGAGAAGGATGGGGGTCCCGGTCTCATCGGTTGCCGCCAAGATCATGCCGTTGCTTTCCTCGCCGGCCATCATCCTCGGCGCCAGATTGGTAACGATGACAACTTCCCTGCCGACCAGGCTTTCTGGGGCGTAATATTTGGCGATGCCCGAGAGAATCTGTCTCTCCTCCTGGCCCAGCTGGACCTTGAACTTCAAAAGCTTTTCTGAGTTCTCCATCTTTTCGGCAGAGATTATCCGGCCAACTTTCATTTCAACTTTTTTAAATTCCTCAAAACTAATCATTTTCTTTAATAGTTTCCTTTATCTTTTTGGAGATATTCTTGTTCTTGACGATAATGTCGCAAACGGAAGAAAGCAAGGGATAATCCTTCGCATCTCCGATTTTCTTTTTCATTGCTTCGGCCGATTTTACCGATTCGCTCCCGATGGGAGGAATCCCCTTGGCGGTCCTCATACCATCAGAAAAGTTATCGGAGGTCATCGAAGCGCTGAATCTTAGATCCTCGACGCCAGCCATCCCCATTGCCGTTTCCGGCTCACCGCCAAAGAGAACGACGGACTTGGACATCTCCTCCAAACATTTCGAGAAAAGATTTTCCTTCTCTTCCAAGCTCCACTCTTCACCTTCGGCAAATCCCAAAAGAAAAGCGTAAAAGTTCTTTAAGATACCGCAGGCAACGACACCTTTCAGATCGTCCGAGAAAGTAATCGAGGCGAGGTCGTCCGAGAAAAGCTCAGCAACCGAATCCCGTGCCCGGCCGCCGCCAGTCATAACCGGATAATATTTCTCCCCTTTGATGATGTTCTCCGTGACCATCGGACCGCCCAAGAAGACGAGATGATTTTCGGAGACGAACTCCTTGGCGATATCAATCGCATCACGCCCGTCGCCATCCAACCCCTTGGAGACAAAGACGAAGATCGCGCCTTCCTTGAAAAAGGATTTTGAAGCGGCGAGCGCCTTTGCCAAAGCCTCGGTCGGGACGGCAAAGAAAATAATATCCGCACCTGAAACCGTTTCCTCCAAGGAAGTGGTCAGGCTTTTTTCCGGGTTGGCGTCCCAAGCCCAAAAGGAGGCTCCGGCCCGATCAAGCATAGCGCCAAGCGCCTTACCAAAATCACCATAGCCCACAATGGCAACCTTCTGTTTCAATGATAAAAATATATCGTCTGTTTTTTCGTTCATTTCTTTTTTTACTTAATCTTTTCCAATTCTTCCAGGGAAAGAACCGAGTCCTTGTCATATTGACCGACCCTCGTCCTTATAAGCCCGGAAAGATAACCACCCACGCCAAGCCTCTCTCCGATATCCCTGGCTAAGGACCGGATGTAAACCCCCTTGCCCGTCTCGACTCGCAAAACAAGCTTGGGGTAGGAGTAGCTCACAATCTCGATATCCTTAATGAGGACGTGACGGGGAGCGAGATCCAACTCACCGCCGCTCCTGGCGGTTTTATATGCCGGTTTCCCAGAAATCTTAATGGCAGAGAATATCGGCGGCACCTGGTCTATCTCACCGATGAAAGAGCCTGCCGAATTGGAGATATCGAGATCGCTGGGAATCGAAGACACCTGATGTTCAGTCTTTTCCCCCTCCTCATCATCAGTCGTCGAAGTCATCCCCAAAGTAATCTCGGCGACATACTCCTTTTCCTTCTCAACTTCTGCCTGCAGCTGCTTCGCCCCTTTGCCGATACCGACAACGAGTATTCCTTCAGCCAACGGATCCAAAGTCCCGGCGTGGCCGACTTTGACACCTTTTCCCAAAATTCTTCTGATATTATTCAAAAACCGATGGGAAGTCGGACCCTTCGGTTTCCAAAATGCGTATATTCCGTCTGTCATTCTAATAATTTTATTATCTTTGAGGGAGACTTTGAACCCTTTATGATCTTCAAACGCTTCGGGTTGACTTTGAGCCACTCCCCCATCAACGTCAAAATCGCATCATTTGCCATTCCCTCCTTAGGTTCAGCTTTCACCGAAACCTCAAAAGTATCCTCAGAAATCTTTCTAACCTCGTTTTTCTTGGATTCAGTTTTGGCTCTTATCTTATAAAACATTATTCCTTGTTAATCGTAATGAAGGAAATCTGACTCCTATTCATAAAACGTATCGGCAGCGAGCTGGTGCCATAACCGGAATCGATATAAATCCAGCCACCATCATCTTCAAGAGGAATGAGCCCCTTAGTCAAAGGCTCCAGATCCTTATAGTTCTGGTCGGGCAAAGCCAAAGGACCAAGCAAAGGCAAGGAAATCTGGCCGCCGTGGGTATGCCCGGACAAGACGAGATCGACCTTGTATTTTCCTAGATGATAGTAAACGACCGGATTATGAGAAAGCAAGACGACATAAGAGGTCTTCTGGACATCCTTAAAAGCCTTCGAGAGATCCGGTCGGTCGGTGTTCCAATCATTAATACCAACAACAGTCACATTCGATTCATCTATGAAGGCTGACTGGTTTCTCAAAATGGTTATTCCCATATCCTTGAAAATACTGATTATCTTTTCATTCTTTTCGACGGGGCTGGTGTCGTGATTGCCGGTGACGTAATAAACCGGGATGCCAAGCTTGGAAATTTTCTCAGCAAAGTCAGAAACATTGACCAGCTCCTTGTCGTACCTGTTGACGACATCTCCGGTAACAGCAATAAAGTCGGGGTTGAACTCTCTTATTTTTTTCAAGGAATATTCACCAAGCTTCTTCGAATGGACATCGCTTATCTGGACGATTTTAAAATTATTCTTGAGCGACGGCGATCCCAAGACAGAAACGGGACGGTAGACGGGAAAAACGACCTCGATCAAAACCTCAAGCATTATGAAAAATATAAATATAAAAATAGCGGCGATTATCATCTTTGAGACATATATCTTCATCTGATTTCTATATATTAACCCAAAAAGGGGAAAAATGAAAAAACCGCTATTTAAGCGGTTTTTTGGGTTTTCTTCTCAGAAGCTCCCACTTCCTTGGGCTTTATCGTCTTAGACTTCAAACGCTTGCTTATCTTTTCTTTGGCGATTTCAACGGCGGCTTCCTTCTTAGCCAGACCTTCAAAAACAAACTTACCGATCAAGACCACCACGAAAGTAATCAGGGTCGCATAGAAGAACTTGGCAATAATGGTGCTTCCGGAGGGCGGAAGGTAATGTTCGATGGCCGCCTTGATGGCGTCGTTCCAGGCAAGGCCGGCAACCAAACCAAGACCAGTCGTGATGTATTTGGTAGAGTCCTCCTTGAATTTGACATTCACTTCCTCGCTTTTCATTTTTAACTTCTCGGCACGACTGACTATCTTGTCATCGATTTCCGTATTTTTAATGAGATCTATTTTTTCTTTTTGAGGTTTTTTTGGCATCTATCGGATTAAATTATAGCACAAGCATGCCATCACCAAAAGAGAATAACCTGAATTGATGATCGATCGCGAAGGCATAAAGCTCCAAAAGTTTTTCCCTGCCGGTAAGCGCCGAGACCAACATCATAAGAGATGATTTCGGGACATGAAAATTCGTCACTAAGCCGTCAATAATTTTGAACTCGTATCCTTCGCGAATAAACAAATCAGTTTCACCCTCCCGCTTCAAGATCTTGCCATAGCCGCCAGCGCTTGATTCCAAAGCTCTAGTTGCCGTGGTACCGACGGAAATAATCTTCCTGCCAGAGGCCTTAGCCTCCTCAATGACCCTAGCTGCGCTCTCTGATATCTCATAATATTCCTTATGAAGCTTCCCAGAGACGAGATTCTCTTCCGTCAAAGGAGCGAAAGTTCCTAAACCGACGTGCAAAGTAATAAAGACTACTTCATGTCCCGCCTTTCTTATCTCTTCAATCAACTCCTTGGTGAAGTGCAGGGAGGCAGTTGGCGCCGCGAAAGAGCCGGCGTTCCTGGCAAAGACGGTCTGATATTCTTCAAGCAGCTCATCCCGTTCCAAGGGAGTGTTCTTGATATACGGAGGCAAAGGCACTTCTCCAATCCTGTCCAAAAGCTCATAGAAAGCGATAGTGAAATCATTATCATCAATGAAGCCTGTCGGCGGCAAAAGATAAAAATATTTTTCCTCCTGGTTCTCGACTGAGAAATCGACTCCCCCGGCCGATAAGACGTCCCCGGGAATGATTTTCCTGTCAGCCATAACCTTGATCTTGCCGCCCTCGACGCCAACGATTAGGATTTTTACCTTCCCGCCGGTCGGCTTCTCGAGAATCAAGCGAGCCGGGATGACCTTAGTCTCATTAAAGACCAAGACCGACTTTTCGGGGAGGTAATCCCCGAGATTGGCGAAGGTATCAGCTTTGATCTTATTACCACCCCTTGAGTAGACCAAAAGTTTGGCAGAATCCCTCGGATTAGCCGGAAAGGTCGCGATCAATTCTTCGGGATACTTATAATTGAACGTTTCGAGTTCTTTTTCAAATTCTTCCTTTGTCATATCTGTTTACATTAATTCGGAGGCGATAAAAACAGAGACAATGGCGGCCGTTTCCGCCCTCATGACCCTGGGGCCAAAATCAACCGGAATTATCTGGTTGTCTCTGGCAATTTCAACTTCTTTGGTTTCCCAGCCGCCCTCGGGGCCGATGAAAATAGAGATTTCCTCATTCTTGAGCCCGATTATCTCCTGAAACGGCTTCCCATACATATGGCCGATAATCTTTCCGCCCCTAGCAGTCTTGGCCGCCTCTTCAAAATCAACGATTCCATTGATTGTCGGGAGCATCCCCCTGCCACTTTGTTCAGCCGCCTCCTTGACGATTCTCTCGAGTCGGTCAAGATTGAGTCCGAGCTTGACCGTCCTTCTGGTAATGATTGGCGTAATGGAGGTAATGCCGCATTCGACGGCTTTTTGAAGCGCCAGCTCAAAGTTTTCCTTTTTAAGGACAGCAAGATAAAGATTGATCTTTTTCCCTTCCTTGAAGGAATCGGAGATTGTCTGGATCTCGACAACCACCTCCTCCGCGCTTATGAGCTTGATGACGCAGATCGCCTCTTTCCCACTGCCGTTAAAGAGAGCAATCCTCTCCCCTGGGCGGAAACGCAGGACTTTATGGAGCTGGTCGACAAGTTCCTGATCTTTGATGTTGATTATTCTTTCTTTGAAATCAAATTGACCGTAAAAACGATGAATCATATTACTTTAATACTAAACTGCCGTTATCCAAAAGGCAAAAAACAAGCCTGTAAAAGGCTTGTTTTTCTATTATCAGCAATTATCTTAACTCATAATTAGGAGTAAAGAATTTGGTGGATTTAAGAACTGCATCAAGGGTGTCTTTATACTTAACCTTACCGCCAATCATTAACCAATAATCGCCAAAAGAGAATAAATTTTCAATTTCGGACATTCCTTCACCGGTACTCACAAATTTATATCCATCTATACCACCAGTTGTTATTTTCTCATAGTTTTTATCCTCACCGGTACTTTTATGATAAGCTAGAAGCCCTTCTATCCAACCATTGCCTTTTGGAAAAGCTCCTACCTGTATCGGATGAAGTCCCGCTTTATCAGGAATATATAGTTCCATGTTAAATTCCATATTAACACTCCCATAAGCTGGCTCCCTCGCTATCCATTCAGATGGGAAGTCAAATTCTAATCCATATCTTTCGTTCCTGTAATGCTTGGTTCCATCTGAATTCATAGTCACATTATTATCATATCTCTGATCGCGCAGACTATAAGAATTATATGTTTTACTTGATTGTTTATCTTCTTGCTTCTGTTGCTCAATTACTTTATTTTCTCTACTTTGCTGATCGATCTGATTTGTATAAATACTAGTATTTACCTGTTTTTCAACAAGAAAATCGGTAGTTATTTTTTTGTAAGCAAAATAACAAAGGACTAGAGTAATAGTAACTAATAATATCAATAATATTATTTTGTTTTTTGGAAATTTTTTATTCATTTCTCGGATACGGAGATGTCATCCCCTACTGTTACAGTATATTCCTTTTTGCCATCTTTATCTAATGATCTTGTCTTATTTACTTTGATTTCCTTATCTTTTCCTTTAAACACGAATCCGTAGACGTCGTCTTTTGCTTCGTTTCTATCTTTTGGAAAAACGGAAATTTTATAATCCCCTTTCTTTATTAATGGAGAATAAACAGTTAATTTGTCCTTGGTATATGAGTAATACATATTGCCAGGCATATCGTCTTCTTTGTAGGAAGACGTTTTTGTCGAATAAAAAACATTTCCATCCGGATCTGTTATTGAGACATCTACGTTTGGACTGAATGTCATACTCGTCGCAACAATGCCGCTTCCTATATGCTTAAAGGCAACAAATCCATCAGAAGTTTTGGCATAATTATCAACATTTTCTGATTTTATTCCCCAGCTCGGACTACTTGCATTTACAATATCGTAAGCATCTCTTAATCCAACATACATTGCCGTATGGTCCATATCCGGATTACTGTCAGTATTGAAATACAATGTGTCTCCTGGAGTTAATTTGCTTTTATCGGTAAATATTTCCCCTGATTGGTATTTATATTGCGTATCCGCTCCTTCATAATTTACAAAATTAGTGGATACATCTTCAGTTGGATTATTAGTCCTATTGAACGCCCATATCACAAGTCCGGAGCAATCAACTCCATGTCCAAAATCAAGTCCTCCTTGACCAGTTCCGTACTTATCTGGATTATAGTATGTATACCCTGATTTTATTGTCGCCGCATCAACATATTGTTGTGAGGCCGCGTCAAAGTTCCACCCTTTTGCTCCCCAAGTATATCCTTGAAGCCAATCGACTAATCGGACGGCTAAGTCCGCCACTTGTTCATGGAGAGGAGCTGCTGCCATAGTAGAACTGACAGGATTTTTCAGCGGCTGACCGTCGGAAACATTCCAACTGACCTGATAAGGATAGGAATCGCAATATCCGTCTACATCTGTATCCGTACAGTTTGTATTTTTTGAATAATAATTGTTATTTGCGGCAGGATTATCGTCTGAGGATGAGACGTCGTCTCCGGCGTTGCTGATAAAATTGTTACTGTGTATGGTGTTATTGTACCCGCTCGAAAGATAAATCCCGGCATAAGGCGAATTTGAGATAGTATTATGATGGATTTCCGTATTTGAGCCGTCTACATTGATGGAATTATTGATTATATTATTGTGGATTGAATTTCCATCAGAATAATTAATCCAAACCCCGTAATCATCCCCGTCTATTTTTGAGCTGAATATCTCGTTACTGTGAGAATATAACAAATACAGACCGTATTTATTGTTGGAAAAATTAATATTTGAGAACTTTGCGCCGTTTGTGTTTGAAACCACAATTCCCGTTCTTCCCGAAACGGTTATATTATCGAAAGTGGAGTTATTGGCATTGCATAGAATAAGAGAGGAATACTCTTTGTTAGAAACAGCAACAGTGGAGTTAAAAAACGCTATTTCCTTATCGCCAGTTCCAGTCGTGTTGGATAATATAACCGTTTCGGG
>JAJYME010000009.1 GCA_021787205.1 bacterium | reverse complement strand
GAAGAGAGACTGACATGTCCAGAGATTCCATAATCCAGAAGGAGGAGAGAAGTATGAGAAAGACTCTGATGATTGCGATTTCCGCGTTGGTTGTGATCGGCGTTATCGTCGGCATCGTTCTTGTGAACTCTCACAAGAACACCAACGTTCCGGCTAATCCGCCGGTCGTCACCACCAACCCGACCCCGACCCCGACGACTCCGACACCTACTCCGACCCCGACTCCGACACCTACGACTCCTCAGCCCGTCAAACCTACGGAGACCACCAGGGTCACGCCCAGCGAGGCGAAGGATCTGGTTATCTTCGGAGACCAGATCGATCTCTATGAAAGATTGAAGCTTAGTACATCAACAGTAACTGGCGCGCTTGTGCCTGCTGCCAATCTTCCTGAAGGGACGAGAATCTACGCTCCATTTGATGGTAATGTCTCTACAGGAACAGCCGAAATTGCTGGCTACAAAGTCAAACCTCTTATGATCTATCGCGTAAACAGCGAGAAGAGTGAAGAGGTAGTTCGCGCGACTTTTTATGTCCAAACTTGGTCTGACACCGTTGGAAACAAGTCAGTGAAGAAAGGGGATTATATCGGTACCATCGGGAATAGCGCTCCCATAATGGACAGCGTTTCCGATTTGAAGGGAAACAACTTCCATTTTCTGATGACTGGCAAAGACTTTGCCAAGACCGGATACACCACCTCTCAGGAGCTCATCAAGACTTTCATCAAGTTTGCCGAGACGTTTGAAGTGAAGAAGCTGGACATGTCGTCCATTCTTCAGCAAACCCAAGGCAAGTAGAACACCAATACCCGTCGGGAAACCGACGGGTATTTTTATTCAATTGTAAAATGTGAGTACAACTCTATTGACAAAATGTCAAGGGAGTATTATAATACGACCAGAAACTCAATCTCTGTTCACTCAGAGAGAAGACAGAACCATAAAACAAAATATTGATGAAATCTGAGAAGAGAGACTGATATGTCCAGAGATTCCATAATCCAGAAGGAGGAGAGAAGTATGAGAAAGACTCTGATGATTGCGATTTCCGCGTTGGTTGTGATCGGCGTTATCGCCGGCATCGTTCTTGTGAATTCTCACAAGAACACCAACGTTCCGGCTAATCCGCCGGTCGTCACCACCAACCCGACCCCGACCCCGACACCTACGACCCCAACCCCGACTCCTACAACCACCCAACCCGTCAAACCTACGGAGACCACCAAGGTCACGCCTAGCGAGGCGAAGGATCTGGTTATCTTCGGAGACCAGATCGATCTCTATGAGAAGCTTCAGCTTGCTACCGTGATTTCCAACGGCGCGTCCATTCCTGTCGCTAACCTTCCGGAGGGAACAAAGATTTATGCTCCCTTCGATGGCAACATCACCATCGGAACCGCCGAAATTGCCGGAACAAAAGTTAGACCTTTGGAAATAAGTCGTGTTGGAAGCACAAACGACGATGAAGTTGTTTCAGCGACGATGCTTGTGCAAACATGGTCTAACGTTGCTGGAAATAAGACTGTCAAGAAGGGTGACTACATCGGAACGATTGGGAAGAGCGCGGCGATATTCGATGACCTATCAAGCTTGAAAGGAAATAACTTCCATTTCGATGTCGTGGGCAAAGGTTTTGATGGCAAAGCATACAGCAATGCCAAGGACTACATCAAAGGCTTCATTAAGTTTGCCGAGACGTTTGAAGTGAAGAAGCTGGACATGTCGTCCATTCTTCAGCAAACCCAAGGCAAGTAGAACACCAATACCCGTCGGGAAACCGACGGGTATTTTTATTTTATCCACTAACTTCAGGGCTTATTTTTTATTTTTATGATATAATATTCAAAACGATGAGCAAGAAAATATTTAAGATATTATTCGGGGTAATATTATTTGCTTCTTTTATTGTTGGATTCGCAAGAACAAGTTATGCAGGAACAGTAACTGTAATTGCAACTGATACCTGCCGTACCGGCGGATCCATCAGCTCTAGCCCGTGTGGAAGTGATTCTTGTCCCGCTGCTTGTGATAATGTCGGTGGAGGAAGCTGCTGGGATGAGGTAAGGGGAGGTTTGAGTAGTTGGAATTATTATATTGTTGGACAGGCGAAGACTTGGAAGATATACAGTTATGGAGGATCATGGTATTACTATTACTATTCTGAACAGAATGCTTCGGTTAAGGTCTGCTCAACGGCTGATAAGATGTGTGGGGAATATAGCTACTCTTGCCCTGCTACCTCTCAGCTATGGAACGGCACCTGCACCTGCGGTATCGGAAACCAATATAAGGTTTGTTGCCAATTGGCCGACCCCGGCGCTCCAGAGACTACGACCAGGACTCCGATAAAATCTACAAAGAGCTACGAACAAGATGACTATGCTCCTTATGAAGCCGGTTGTCCGTCGGATAACAAGTATATTCATCAGGGATCGGCGTATGAGACGGTATTCTCAGCTTCTTGCCCCAATCCACCAACGATCAACATTGCTGTTAATGGGACGGCTGTCACGAACGGCGGTACTGTTAAGGCTAATATTGGAGAAAGCATGAAGATAAGTTGGGATGCGAAGACGGGAGCTGATTCTTGCACTTCGAATATCACCGGAGCGGGCAATACCGGCGCTGGAAGCTATAATTATGTTCCTTTCCCGAATTCGGTTCCTCAAAACACTGCCGGAGCGGATTTATGGATAAATTGCGTGAATAATTACAGAGGTTACAGCCGCTATAGCGCCAGTGATTTAAAAACGGTGGCGGTTGTGAACGATTTCCATTTCCATTTTGTTTCGGGAACTCCTACGTGTCCTGTCATTCTCACAAAAGACGCTGCTCATACTAAGTGCGCCGATTACAACGTCGTTCCGAAGGATGCTAGCGGGAACCAAACATATCAACAAATAAACAAATCATACGTAAATGCCGACACTTCCAGGTATGCTCCGGTAGCGGCCGACCAGCTTTGCTGCCAGAGACCCACTTGTGAGAAGTGCTCCACAGATAAGCCCGGAAAATTCGCGACTTGGCTGGCTGATATGGCTAATCCGGTAGGCGATTGCGCTGCTGGAGATTGGTCCACTGTCAATTACACCCCCGTAACCGGGGATGATCCGAGATGCGCCTTGAATTGCCGCATTAACAACTGGAAAATAGATCCGACATCGATCACCAAGGGAGGGAAGGTAAGCGTCTCGTGGTCTGCGGCGGCGGCTGACTCAAGCAAAGACCCTCTGGTCAAGTGCGAGATGACCCAAAACGGCGCGAACAAGACCAGCGAGCAATTCGTGACAACGGATAAGCAGTATGGTCCGCTCAATGCCACCACCCAATTCGATCTTACGTGCACTACCCAGAAAGGAAACACCTGTTCCGCTGGCGGTCCAGCCCTGGCCTCATCCGGAGGCGGGATGGTGCCGATCAGTTGCACGGTTAATTCTTTTGCCCCATCATCGGGAAGTTATACGACCCAATCATCTTCTGTCGATCTTTCTTGGACGACGACTGATGCGGGAACCTGCAATATCAACGGGACAACGGTAAATAAGAATGATTCAAAAACATTCAGTATTTCTGACGGAGACAACAGTTTCAAGCTTTCATGTACCTCCCAGTCGAGCCCGTCATCGACTTGTGAGAAAACAATAACTATCAGTAAGGTCTCAAATAATGTCGTCTACTACGGAGGGAATGCTCTGAATGTCTCCGTAACGCCGAATGATTATTGCTACCCGAATAGTGGAGATACTTCAAACACAAGGAATACGATAAGGTATGCTTCATCAGCGATAAACACTTGCAGCAGCATCATCGGAGGAGGAAATGAGAGCAATACTAACATTTCATGCTCGGCTACCAAAGGTGATGCCGCCTGGAGAGCGGGAGTTTCCGGGGCTTCCGGAAATGTTTCCAGCCCTTCCATTAATACGACCACCACTTATGGAACTTCTTGCCAAAGATCGCAGTACACTTGCACCAGGTCAGACCTTACTTATGACGAATCAAGCCAATGTGACTCTTCAGCAAACACCTGGAAGGCAAAGCAGGAGGTAGCTTCCGCTTCATGTTCTTCCTATTGTGATGCCAGCTCTTTCAAGACTGTTTCTGATACTTCGTCTTGTGTCGGCTGCACCAGTTGCACACAGCAGGAACCTTATTCTTGCTCATACTCATGCGACTGCAAGACGACTACAACCGGAACTCCGCCGGTGACTACCACCACTTGCTCGACTTGTTGGAAGACCTGTTATCGTTGCGTCCAGTGGAATTGCGCCACCGACCTTGATTACAGATTGACCATCACTTCCAAGTCGGTCGTGACTGACCCGAGGACGGCGGAAAATTATGTGAAATATATTCAGAAGCCAGAAACTCCGTCGATATATCTTGGGGGCAATATCCAGAGCAAGGGAACTTATTATCAGATCCTTTTGAACCAATTCTTTGATATCTTGATTACTCTCACGGCTCCCACTTCAAGCAATGCGGATCTTGCCGTGACAACGAAGATCATTTGCAATGCATCTGTCAAAGCTGGCGGCGACTCAACCGCATGGAACAAATCAAATATGACTCTTGTGACCCAAGAGGGGGCAATCAACAAAATAAAAGCCTCAGTCAGAGACAACTGGAAGACCTTATTCGGATTGACGAATTATTATTCTCCGACCCGATCGACGATTTACCAATTGTTCTGCAAGAATCAAGAGAACTCAGATAACGCCTGTTATAACAATGGCGACCAAAACGGGACAGTCGAAGTCAAGGTTTATACTCCTGACCTTCAGGAGAGGGGGCCGTCGGCCTTCGATAATATGAAATCATTTTTCGGAAATATCCTTTTTGGAATCAAGAAATAAAGATTATCCAAGAGTGACAAAAACACTTAGGTGATTATCACACTAAAAAAGAAGCGCGAGAAGCGCTTCTTTTTTAGTAATCGGTTCAATCCTCTTGCGAGGATCAATTGGGTGCCTAACGGGATTCGAACCCGTTCCGGGAGTTCCACAGACTCCAGTGCTGACCATTACACCATAGGCACCATACACAAAACTGACGTTTCTTTAATCTAACACAAAAATGGCATATAATCAAGGTAAAATGAGAAAAATTTATCTTGATTATGCGGCGACAACCCCTCTCAAAAGTCCGGTTTTGAAAGAGATGACGAAAAAATTCGAGATTTTTGGCAATCCCTCCTCGGTCCATTCTCTCGGCCAGGAGGCGATGAAAATACTTGATATCTCAAGGGAAACGGCGGCTAAAATATTGAAGACTGACTTTCGGGGAATTATCTTTACCGGAACAGCAACCGAAGCTGATAACTTAGCTCTCAGGGGAGCAGTAGCGCGTTTTTTTGAAACAAACAGAAGGGATAGCATGATCCCGCCTCAGATAATAATCTCTGCCGGAGAGCATGAGGCGGTCAGAAAAACCGCCGAGGCCTTGTCGGAAGAGGGAATCGAGGTGACCGTACTTCCTATCTATCAAAACGGAAAGGCGAAGCCAGAGGATTTACGGAAAGCGATAACGGAAAGAACGGCAATCGTCTCCATCATCCATACTTCCAATGAGACGGGAAGCGTAAATGAAATCAAGGCTTTCGCCGAAATCGTAAGGGAAAAGAGGGAGGAGATGAGAAGGCGAATCGATAAAGATCATCATTATCCCTTGTTGCATACCGATGCGGTTCAAGGATTCGGAACCAGCCAGATTGATTTCGATACTTTAGGGGCGGATATGATTACTTTGTCGGCACATAAGATTGGCGGTCCAAAGGGAATAGGGATTTTGGCAATCAACAAGGAGTTCACCCAATCGACAAAGACGAAAATAATCAAGCCTATCATTACCGGCGGCGACCAGGAATCCGGTTTCAGAGCGGGGACGGAAAACATTGCTCTCGCCGCTGGATTTGTAAAGGCGCTTGAGATCGCGGGGGATTCTAGGGAGAAGAAGAAAAAGCATTTGGCAGAAATAAAGATTGCCCTATGGAGGGGGATCAAGGAAATCTTTCCGGAGGCGGAGATAAACGGGGAATTGGAAGAATCGTCACCTCATATTCTTAACGTGTGTTTTGAAAATAGGACTTCGGAGAGTCTGGTGACTAAGCTCGATATCGAGGGAGTTATGATTTCTGCCGGTTCCGCTTGCAAAGCCAGGAGCATAGAGGTTTCAAAGGTTATTACGGCGATGCATAATAAGAAAAGGGCATCGGAGAGTGTCAGATTCAGTTTTGGGGAAGAAACGACTTTGAGAGAGATAGGGGAGACATTAAAAATCTTAGGTTCTATAAAATAACGCCGGTGAAGGCGTTATTTTATTAGCCCTTCTTTGTCTTTTCGATGTTTTTGTGGTATTTTTCAAGAACAAGATAAATAACAAAAAACAAGAGAAGGCCTTCTGATTCGGGCCTTCAATACACAAAAATGTTACTAAAAAACGATAACGGAAGGGTTGATCTTCCCAAGATGGAAGAAAAAGTCCTGGAATTCTGGGATAGCGCTCAGGTATTTCAAAAAACAATAACTCAGAGAGAACAGGGCAAGCCCTATTCTTTTTATGACGGACCGCCGTTTGCGACCGGTCTGCCTCATTATGGACACATCCTGGCTTCGACGATTAAGGACTCGGTGACCAGATTTTGGACGATGAAGGGGAGAAAGGTGGAGCGAAGAGTCGGGTGGGATTGTCACGGATTGCCGGTTGAGAACCTGATTGAAAAGGAGCTTGAGCTGAAGGATAAGAAGGCGATTCTTGATCTGGGCGTTGAAAAGTTCAACTCATCCTGCCAATCAGCCGTTTTCCGATATGTCAGCAACTTTGAGAATACCTTGAAGAGGCTCGGACGTTGGGCGGATTATTCCAATTCATATGCAACCCTAGATAATTCTTATATGGAATCCGTCTGGTGGATATTTACCAAATTATGGGAAGAAGGGCTGGTTTATACGGATTACAGGGTCACCCCTTATTGTCCTCGCTGCGGAACGCCGCTTTCCAACTTTGAAGTTAACCAAGGATATAAGGATGTTGAAGATCCGGCGATATTCATCAAGTTCAAGGTTAAGGGGAAGTTGAATGAGTATTTCTTGGCTTGGACGACGACACCTTGGACGCTGACGGCGAATGTCGCTTTGGCGGTTAACCCCGAATTCAATTATGTGAAAGCGGAAATCGAGAATGAAGGCAAGAAAGAAATATTAATCTTGGCCAAGGAGCTGGCAGAAAAAGTTTTTTCTGACAGGGAGTATAAGATAATCGAAACAGTTTCCGGGGAAAAATTATTGGGAACGGAATACGCTCCAATATTCGACTTTGTAAAACCGGAAGGAAAATCACACGTGGTGATTCCGGCCGATTTCGTCACTTTAGATGACGGCTCGGGAATCGTCCATACAGCCGGACTCTTCGGAGTCGATGATATGGAGGCCTGCAAGAAAAACGGCATCGCGATGATCCTGACCGTCAATGAAGGAGGAAAGTTCATCGACGCGATTGAGCCATGGAAAGGAATGTTCGTCAAGAAGGCGGATCCGCTCATCATCGAATACCTTAAAGAACAAGACATCTTGTTCCGCGCGGATAGGATAATCCATAGCTATCCTCATTGCTGGAGATGCGATACCCCTTTGCTTTATTATCCGATCGATTCCTGGTATATCGCCGTTACAAAAATAAAGAACGAGCTTCTTCAGAATAACGAACAGATAACCTGGGTGCCTTCTCATTTGAAGGAGGGCAGATTCGGGAAATGGTTGGCCGATGCCAGAGATTGGTCGGTATCCAGAAACAGATTCTGGGGTTCGCCGATTCCAGTTTGGAAGTGCTCGGAATGCAACGATTTCCACTCTATCGGATCATTGTCAGAATTGATGGAGAGAAAGATGGATTCCGGGAACAAATATTACATAATGCGTCACGGAGAAGCGGAGGCGAACGTAAGACAGATCTGCTCGACCGCTCCCGAGCTTTTTGAAAACAAACTGACCAAGAAGGGTGAGACGGACGTAAGAATAGCGGCCGAATCCCTTAAAAAGGCGGGAATAGATCTCATTTTTGCTTCACCTCTTTTGCGTACCAGAATGACGGCGGAGATAGTCTCGGAAATCACGGGAGCACCGGTCGTCGTTGATGAAAGACTTCAGGAATATAATGTCGGTGTCTGGAACGGGAAAAACGAAATCGATTTCAACAATTCATTTGCCAACCAGGCGGAGAAGTTCATAAAGGCGCCTGAGGGAGGGGAGACAATGTCTCAGATAAGAAGGAGGATGCTTGAGACCATGAAAGACTTGGAAAAGCAATATTCCGGGAAAAAGATCCTGATTGTCAGCCACGGCGATCCTCTGTGGGGTCTGGAAGCCGCTTTAAACGGTCTAGATGACACTCAGACGGCCGAAATGAGGGAAACTGCATATATTGAGCCAGGTGAGTGGAGAGAGGTCAAATGGAGCAATTTCCCCTATGACAGGGACGGGAGAGTGAATCTCCACAGACCTTATATCGACGAGATAAAGCTCAAGTGCGATTGCGGCGGCGAAATGAAGAGGATAGAACACGTCTTTGACTGTTGGTTCGAATCCGGCTCCATGCCGTATGCTTCATGGCATTATCCTTTTGAAAACAAGGAAAAGGTGGAGAGCATCTTTCCGGCGGATTTCATTGCCGAAGGACTCGACCAAACCAGAGGTTGGTTCTATACCCTGCATGTTCTGGCGACTGCCCTTACAAGGACTGACATTGGATTGGGAAAGTCCCATCCGGCTTTCAAAAATGTTATCGTGAACGGATTGGTCTTAGCGGAAGACGGGAAGAAGTTGTCGAAGAAGCTGAAGAATTACACTGAACCGGAACTGGTTTTCGAAAAATTTGGAGCCGACGCTTTGAGATATTTCCTTCTGACATCAACCGCAATCGGAGACGATTACAGATTCTCAGACAAGGGGGTCCAGGAAATAAAAACCAAGGTCATAGACCGATTCGTCAACTCATTCAATTTCTACAGGATGTATGTTCCTGAAAATCTGAAGGTTGAGGGCGAGGTAAAATACTCCGTTCTCGACAAATGGATTGCCGCAAGATTGAAGGAAACGGTGGCTAAGATGACCGCCTTCATGGAGAACTATAAATTGACCGACGCGACCAGAGAGCTGACCGCCTTTTTGGATGACTTTTCAAACTGGTATATCAGAAGATCAAGAACGAGACTCCAAAGAGCTGAAAACGAAGCCGACTATACAGCTTGCGCCGAGACAATGAGAATAAGCCTTATTGAGATCGCCAAACTTCTGGCTCCATTCTCTCCATTCATAACGGAAGCTATTTATCTCAACCTTTCCGAAGGGAGGGCGAAGGAATCCGTTCACTTGGAAGATTGGCCAACAGCGGAGGAGGTTTCCGCGGAGGAGAAGGATCTGATCGGTGACATGTCATCAATCAGGGATCTGGCGGCCGCCGGTCTCGCGAGAAGGGAGGAGTCGGGAATCAAGATCAAGCAACCGCTCAAGGCCTTTTATATAAACAATAAGGATTTGGGAAGCAAGGCGGAATTGTTAGCCGTCCTGGCTGAAGAGATAAACGTCAAGGAAATCTTGGCAGATGAGTCCATTGCCGACGGTGGCAAGCTTGATACGGAAATAACAACCGAGCTGAGGATGGAGGGATACTTGAGAGAGTTTATCCGCTCAGTCCAAGATATGAGACAGAAGTCCGGGTTCAAGCCGGGAGAGAAGGGAGTCCTTTACGTCTCCACTTCCGGTATGCCCCAACTCGCCATAAGCTCAAAGGAGGAAGACTTAAAGAAGATCCTGTCTTTGCAAAGGATCGAATACACGAAGACCGACAAAGTCATCATGATATCCGAGAGCAAAGAGGAGGGAATAGATGTCTGGGTCGGAATGGATAAAAATTAAAAACAAAAAAACAGGGCTTTTAGAAAAGTCCTGTTTTTTGTTTCATTTCCTTTAATGTTCCTGCGGCGATGGCCCGGGCCTTATCCGAGCCTTCGGAGAAGATCTTTCTCAAATTTTCCTTATCCTTGATTATCCCAGCCTTCCTTTCTTGGAAATCAGAGAGTTCGTCAATCAAGACATCTGCCAAGGCATCCTTAAAGACGGCATAGGAAGAATTCTTATGATCCTTCTCGATGTCTTTGATCGGCCTATTGGAGAACTCGGAATAAATGGTCAGGAGGTTTGCCAAGGCTGGCTTGTTTTCTGGATCGTAAACGATTTCCGTTCCGGAATCGGTAACGGCGCTTCTCACTTTCTTCCTAAGGGTCTCGGGGGTGTCGGAAAGATAAAGACATCCTTTGGGAAGGGACTTCGACATCTTTTTGCTCGGATCATCCAAGCTTTTAATGCGCAATCCTTTGACATAAATTCCCTGAGGCACCGGGAAGGTCTCACCGAACCTTTTGTTGAAGTTTCTGGCGGCATCCCTGGCAAGCTCAACGTGCTGTCTCTGGTCCTCGCCGACCGGGACGAATGACGCCTTGAAGGCCAGAATATCGGCGGCCATCAAAATCGGATAGTTTAGGAGTCCGCAGGAGGCGGGTTGGCCCTGCTCTACTTTTTCCCGGAACTCGATCATGTTTTGCAGCTGTCCGGCAGAAATGACGTTGCCTAAAAGCCAAGAAACGTTAGCGATTTCCAAGATATCCGACTGAATGTAAAGAGTTGCTTTTTCGGGATCGATTCCTAAGGAAAGCATATCGGCAATCATCTCAATTATCTCATCATATTTCTCCGAGGCATTATATTTTTGGGTCAGAGCATGATAATCGGCGATAAAAAAGAAGTTATCAATTTTCGGATCTTTTTGAAAATCGATATACTGTTTTATAGCGCCAAGATAATTTCCAAGGTGCAGTTTTCCCGTGGGTTTTAATCCGCTTACGACAATTGGCTTTTTCATAATGTCTATGATAGCCGAATTTAACTGTTCCCGCAATTTTGTTATAATTTTCCCATATGAATCGCTCCCGGGCCTTCACTCTAATAGAACTTTTGATAGTCATCGCCATCATTGCCATCTTGGGGTCGGCGACGGTCTTAGTTTTGAATCCGGTCGAGTTGATGAAACAGGGGAGGGACGGGACTAGAATCCAAGATTTGGAGAATATCCGCAAAAGTGTCGCTTTTACTTTGTTTAGCAATCCCGCCCTCCTGGATTCCTTATCCGGGATGAACATCTACCTCTCCTTGCCTTCGGGATCCTGCCCCACAAACCCCCCAACCGGATACACATATGTCTGCAATGCGACCACCGCCAATATCAATAAGACGGACGGCACCGGCTGGATTCCGATTGCCCTCCAGAATATCGCCCTCTTGCCTAATGATCCGAATACGGGGAACAGCAATAATTACTACGCTTTCGTGGCTGACCCGGCAACTAAGACTTACGTTGTTACGGCATTGTTGGAATCGGAGAAGCAAACAAAGAGTGCCGCTGCTAAGGATGGCGGGACTGATGCGGGCAGGTTTGAGGAAGGTAGCGTTTCGCTCTGGACGCCGGCTTCCGGTCTTCAGGGATATTGGGAATTCGATGGCACCGGTTCGATTACGAACGGACAAACGGCCGGGTTCCAGGACTTTTCCGGCAACGTCAATGACGGAACGGCTTACAATGCCAATGGGTCAGGAATGAGCTTCGTGACCGGACTCTCTGGGAACTCGGTCCAACTGGACGGGACGGATGACTACATCGCCATTCCCAACAACGCCAACTTGATGCCGGCTTCGATTACCGTTTCCGGATGGATTAATTTTTCCTTGGGCCAATCTTGGATGATGGTCAATAAAGCCCCGGGGGGAACATCAGGATCTTATTATATCTATGGCGGTTCCGGATCCGGCACTTGGTCTATCTTCGGACCGACCGGCACCCGCTATAACTGTTCTCTTGGTTCTTTCTCGATTGGGCGCTGGTATCATATGGTCGGAACTTATGACGCGGTGACGGGACAACAAAAATGTTATTTGAATGGCGACCTGAAGGGAACAACAGGCGCGGCGGCACTGGGGTCGAATACAAACCCTGTCTATATTGGAAATTACGGACCTGGAAACGGGTATCAAGTCGGAGGAATGATCGACGGCGTCAGGATATATAATCGGGCTTTGAGCGTCGATGAGGTGAGGGGGTTATATAATGCAAACAAATAAAAAACGCCGAAACCGGCGTTTTTTATTTGTTATCTTCCCAGGGTCTTTTTAACCGAGGCGCTTATTTTTAAGAAGTTCTCGTAAGCTGACTTGAGATTGACAATCGAAGCGGCGCGCAACTCTTCAGCAGTCGGAGCGGCAACCTTATTGAATGTCAAAGCCTGGATGGCGACTTCTTCTTTTTTAGGAAGGAGTGAAGCCTTAGATTTTTCGATAAGAGATCTTGCGGCAATTATCGATTCCCTTGAGTCGCTCATCTCCTTGGAGTAGGAGGTGGCGGAGATAAGGTTGGCCTTTTCCAAAGTATTAAGATTAGACATAATCTTGTCATATCTGACTTCCGCCGATCTGACTAAAGATTCAGTCTGGAAAACCATGATGAATTCGATAACTTTATTAGTCGCGACAATATATTCGTTTTCTCGATATTTCTTCTCAGTGGCGGCTAAGTCTTTTATCTTTTCGATATCATTGATATCATTGGCGGTTTTCATAACGCCGTTGTAATGGGCAGTCAAATCGTCCAAGGAAGTGAGCAGGCTTGCTTTCTGATTCTTATAATCCTCACTCACGACCTGGATTCCATTTATTTTGTCTCTGAAAGAATTGATCTCATCAAGAGCCAGCTTGGAAGCAGAGATGACGATATTCTTCCTGTGACCAAGTTCTTCTTCGGGGGAAAGGGTGGAGTCGGCCGAGTCTTTGGCGGTCAGAAGTTCGTTGACGCTTTTTTCCAAGGAAGCGGCGTCATTAGCGGCCATAGCGTTTATCGGAATAAATAACAAAGTTCCGGCGATGAAAAGAATATAAAGTTTTAATTGATTTTTTTTCATGATTTTTATTATTTATTTCGACGCTTTATCGAGCAGGTTCTTTATTTCGTCTTGTTTGTCGAAATCGATGTTGTCTATTTTCTCGATTTCTTTATTGATAATAGTGGGATTCAGGTGCGAAGGGCCATTGCCGGCAGCTTCCGTTAAAGCCATTGAGGTTTTCTTGTTCAGGGAGCTGCTTGAGCTCATTTCCTCTTTGGCGGCGAGGACATTCTGATCTATCTCCTGTTTTTCAGTCTCTATCTCATCAAGGCTGGCGACAGCCGAATTGACTGGGTTATTAACTCTCAAGTAGTTGACGGCGACCAACAAGGCAAAGGCAGCGGTGGTAATCGAAAGGCTTAAACCGACATTCTTCACTATCGAGAAGAAAGCAACTTTCTTCACCGAATCTCTCCTAGTAGAGAGGATGGCGGCTCGGGAAGAGTAAGCAAAAGACGCATCAGGAGAGATGCTTTGAAGTTTTTTAAGATTTTTTTCAAATGAATCCATTGCTTTATTGGTTTTTGCTTAATTTCTCTTTTAGGGCGTTAATGGCGCGATGCTGGATAAGCTTCACGGCGCCTTCCGACTTTTGGAGCGCCGCGGCGACTTCCTTAATAGGAAGATCGTCGACAAAACGCATCATAACCACTTCTTGCTCAATATTCTTAAGTTCTGCCAGACATTTATAGATTTCGGCGATGTCGGACTTAAGGTCTAATTCACTCAGAATGTCATTTTTAACTATCAGGACTTCGTTAGTCTCCTCATCTTCAATATTCAAAGTCAGTCGGTTGCGGCGATAGTGGTCGATGATAGCATTCTTGGCGATCTTATAGAGCCAGCTTGAAAAGGGAAGGTTTCGGTGCTTGTAAGAGTCCAGGCTGGTCCAAGCCTTCAGGAATACCTGATGGGTGATATCTTCAGCCTCCTCTTTCTCAGAAACCTTCAAAAGGACGAAACGATAGATTTTTGGCAGATAATAGTCGTAAATTGAACCAAAAGCCTCCGATTCGCCAGCTTGAGCTTGTTTTATTAGTTTTAATTCGTTCTCTAACATTAGAAACGTTTTAGGAGTCAAAAAGTTACATTCTGACCTGTTTTTAAGAGTTTTCGCCGTTTTACCGGCTTTCGTCTTGACAAAAAGTATAACAAATTAGCATTGAAAACTCAATTTGCTAAGGTAAATCAAATGGCCGACAAGAGGGATCCGAATTTCCATTTCCGACTTATCCCTAAGCCTTTTTGAGGAAAAAGTATTATAATTGGCAGATAAGATGTTTGATTATGTAGAGAGGAAAGGACCGGATAAGGAGGGCGACAAGGTCCCCGCTGCGGGAAAAGGCTCTTTGAGTGTGGACGGACAGGCGGGAATTATGGAGCTTGAGGCGGCGGAGGCGTCGAGGAGTGTCTATGGAAAGATAGCCTTGATAACAGACACCTTGTCTGTTTATGTCTTCGATGGGACAATCGAGAACGTTTCGGCTGACAGAAACGAAGCGATTTTGAAGAGTTGCAGAGACGGAGAGGTTAGAAAGGTGAGATTGCCGGAAAATCTAATGATGGTGGAGCAGCGTATTCTGGCTGAGGGGGACGAGGGCGACAAGAATATTTGGCGGGAGATCGGGTTTGAAGATCTGTTGGCGGACGAAGATCCTCACCTTTCTTTTTTTATTGAAAAGGAAACAGATAGGGTTTTAGTCATTAGAAAAATAATACCAACGTATCAATAATGGACTACGAAGAAAGAAAAAAACTGAATAACGATTTCTTAAACGGGGTATTTTCTGGAAGAATGATAAGCGATGTGGTCAGATTCTTGAAAGAAAAAGATTCGAATAATCGCTCCGGGGAGGAGGTAAAAAGTCTTTGGGAGAATTATCTTTCCGAGCGAGAGGGATCGGACTTGAAGATTAGTCTTTACACTAATATCCCATTTTGTATAGAAAAATGCTCTTTTTGTCTTTATAACTCAAAGAAATTAGGAGCGGATGACAACATATCGGGATATGTTGATAACATCATTCGCCAGTACGGGTACTTTGCCGATATCTTTAAGGGTAGGAAATTATCTTCTTTTTATTTTGGCGGCGGTACGCCTAATATTTTAGGATCTTCTGAAATCGAGAGAGTCCTTTCAGCGCTTCGGGAGAATTACGAATTCAAAGAGAGCGGTGAAAGAACTTTCGAGGGCAATCCCATATTGGCGACCGAAGCCAAAATGAAAATGCTGGCAAAATATGGGGTAAACAGGGTCAGTTTTGGGGTCCAATCTTTCGACCGAGAGACGCTTGAGAGAAACAAGAGGGGGTTTCAAAGAGAGGACTTCATACGGAGGGCGGTAGATTTGGCAAGAGATGCCGGAATCAGACATATCAATCTTGATCTAATAATCGGATTTAACAATGACACGAGAGAAAGCGTAGTTGATGGCTTTGAAAAGATAATCGAGATGGGCGCAACCAGCGTTTGCATATATCCACTTAGGGCAAGCGACCCTTATCTAAGGGCCTTCTGGGATGGTGATGAAAAAAAATTCAGAGAATCGAAAAAGAGCCTTATCAATGAGACCGTCGACGCACTAGTCGAGACGGGGAGTAGATATGGATACGAGTTTCCTTCACTGGGTGAGACTTTCAATGATCTTGGGGATGGGGCCGGTTTTACTTTCAAGAAGAGGGATGTCCCAGATTTTGGCGATGGAGATCGGTTTTGCACCGATGACTTTATCGGCACCTCCTCCATCTTGGGAGTCGGACAATTCGCTTTAAGCAAGATTGGAGGAAACCGGGTGGTTTATACAAATGAAAGAGGCGTGTCTCCCAAGCCCGGGGATGACCAGTTCCTTGTCCACATGTTGAGCGGGGAGGAGATGGTCGCTGACGACTTCGCCAGAAGGTTCGTATACTTTAACTCGATAGATATAAATGATATTATTTTAAGAACTGGAGTTAATCCTCTCGCTTCCTTCTCGGAGGAAATAAAAGCGCTTGAGGACAACGGCAGGATTGTCATCGATAATGGCAAGATTGTTTTTACCGACGACGACTTGAAGGGTAGGACAAATGATTTGCTATTTTTTGTCAGCGAGGATGCGATCAAGGAATCGATGGCGGAGAATCATAAAGAAAATAAGAATAACATAAAAGAAAAAATGGAAAATTTGCCAGATAAAAAGGATTATCCAAACCAAGAAGAGATGAAGGCAAAGATTGATGCCCTCTGCAACAAGACCTCGGCGAAAGTCGTCGATGGCTACCTCATCAGCTTCGGAGACGATAATCTGAAAATCAAAACCGTTGATGGAGAAGAGAAGGATCTCCCTCTTGACGATGAAATGATGACGGTGAATCAAACAGTGATAAGATCGGCGGATGGAGAAGAAACTTTGTGGAGGGAGATAGATAAGGAATCCCTGACTGACAACATGAAGCTTTCGCTTGTCGTCTCGAAAGAGGGGGATAAAGTCCTTTTAGTAAAGGAAGTAGCCATATTTGAATAATAGAAATCAAAAAACCACCCGGAGAAGGTGGTTTTTTGGAACCTTTTCGATTCCCGCTCCCAAATAAAAAATCCTCTTTCGAGGATTATTGGAGCGAGAAACGGGACGCTTCGCTATCTCACGTCGCGATAATCGCTCCCGCGAAACTTCCGTTTCGCGAGCTTCCAACACGGAAGGGATACTTTCGTCTCCCTTCCGACCCATCCCTTTTCGATTCCCGCTCCAAAATAAAAAAATCCTCTTTCGAGGATTATTGGAGCGAGAAACGGGACGCTTCGCTATCTCACGTCGCGATAATCGCTCCCGCGAAACTTCCGTTTCGCGAGCTTCCAACACGGAAGGGATACTTTCGTCTCC
>JAJYME010000011.1 GCA_021787205.1 bacterium | reverse complement strand
GGTGACAAGACTGTTTATGCGGAGGTGGCTGACACCGATTCAGCTCAGAATACGGGACTCTCGGGAGAGTCTTCGTTAAACGATGATTCTGGTATGCTTTTTGTCTTCAAGAAGCCGCAGAAAGCTTATTTCTGGATGAAGGGAATGAGATTCGCTATCGATATCATTTGGATAAAAGACGGGAAAATCGCCGGGATTACGGAAAATGCCGAAACTCAACCGAACGTTCCCGATAACCAGCTTAAAGTCTATGTCTCACCCGTCGAGGTGAATTATGTTTTGGAGGTCAATTCCGGATTTGTTTCTCGAAATGGTCTGAAAATCGGCGACGAAGTTAAAATATAGTTAATCAAATTTATATATGTCTCTTAATGAAAAGAAAGAAAACAGGGTTTTAGGACTTAATAGAAATGTTTTCTTCATGGGATTAGTCAGTCTTTTTAATGACTTTTCCAATGAAATGATCCAATCTGTCATGCCGGCTTTCTTGACGATTACTCTGGGTGCTAGTCCTGCTGTTATCGGTTTGATCGAGGGATTGGCTGACGCCGCCTCCAGTATTTTGCGAATATTTTCCGGTTGGTTGTCTGATTGCACTGGCAAAAGGAAAAAATGGGCCATGTTGGGATATCTTATCTCGATTATCGTAAGGCCTCTTTATGTTTTTGTTTCTACTTTCCAACGATTTATGGCTATCAGAATCGTCGATAGGGTAGGCAAGGGAATGAGGGAATCTCCCCGAGACGCATTGATCGCCGAATCGACCGAGGATGAGGAGGTTGGAAAATCATTCGGTTATCATCGTGCGATGGATGCGATTGGTGGCATCGCCGGACCGGCCGCCGCCATTATCGTCCTGTCTTTGACGATGAATAATTACAAGACCTTATTCTTTGTCGCTTTTGGGGTCGGTCTCTTGGCTCTGTTGAGTTTTGTCTTTATTCGTGATGTCAAAACTCATCCCTACTGCAAGATGAAGGTCAAATTCAACTTTGGCTTTTTCAAAGAAAATCCCGGTTTCTCCGAATTTCTCTTAGCTATCTTCGTCTTTGGCATCGGCACGTTGCCGATTACCCTTATGATTGTCCGTTCGCTTGAAGTCAGTCCCGTTGTCGAATACTCGTCACTGATGTATCTCGTTTATAGCCTTACTTTTGTTATATTATCTATTCCTATCGGGAAGCTGTCCGATAAAAAGGGAGAAAGGGCTGTTATTTCCGTCGGTTTTATTGCAGCTATATTTTCATATCTTATCCTAGGGTTTACAAACAGCATTCTTTCTTTGATTGTCGCTTTCGTTTTGTTCGGAGTTTATTCCGCGGCTACGGACGGTATTGAGAGAGCGCTTGCTTCAAAGCTCTTGAAACGCGAATCGCTGGCTACCGGGCAGGGCTATCTGCACGCTACGGTCGGACTGTCTTCTCTGTTCGCCGGTCTTATTGGTGGAATGCTTTGGACAAAAATCGGCAGTACTTATGCTTTTCTTTATGCTACGATCACTGCCATTATGGGTCTTACCGTCTTCCTTATCATCAGCTTTGGAAGACATAAAAAATAATTTATAATATTACTATGACAAAAATTGCTATCAACGGCTTCGGCCGCATCGGCCGCCTTTTCTTCAGGGAGGCAATCAATAATCCTGATCTTGAGATAGTTGCCGTAAATGATTTGGGTAATATCGATAATCTTTCTTATCTTCTTCGATATGACACCGTCTATCGTTATTTCTCCAAGACCGTTTCCATTAATGGGACCGATCTTGTCGTCGATGGCAGAACTATCAAGTTCTTAAGCGAAAAAGATCCGGCAAACCTTCCTTGGGGGACGATGGGTGTCGACGTTGTCGTTGAATCGACTGGCGTCTTTGAATCATTTGAGGCCGCTTCCGCTCATTTGAAAGCCGGCGCTAAGAGAGTCGTTATTACCGCTCCCGGAAAGGATGCCGAGGGTGGATTCGGGAAGACTGTTCTCTTGGGAGTCAATGAGAATGATGCCAAGGATGTGAAAATTACTTCCAACGGCAGCTGTACTACTAATGCTATTGCTTCTGTAATCAAGGTCCTTTCAGAAACTGTGGGTGTAGAGAAGGCATGCCTTAATACTACTCACGCCTATACCAATACCCAGACCATTGTCGATTCCCCGACAAAAGGAAAAGACTTCCGTCGTGGTAGGGCCGGAGCTCAGAATGTCGCCCCTTCTTCCACTGGCGCCGCCGTTGCGGTTACGAGAGTCGTTCCGGAACTGGCAGGGAAGTTCGATGGTCTGGCCATCCGCGTCCCTAATATTACCGGTTCTTTGGCTGATATCACTTTCATAGCCAAAAGAAATACTACTCCGGAAGAAATCAACCAGATTCTGACTGATGCCTCGAACGGACAATACAAAGGCATTATCGCCGTTTCCAATGATCAGCTTGTCTCATCAGATATTATTGGTGTTAAGATTCCGGCTGTTATCGACGCCTTGTCGACCAAAGTCGTCGATGGCAACTTGGTAAAAGTCTTGTCCTGGTATGACAATGAGATGGGTTATGTCCAAACCCTCGTCAACCATGTGAAACTTGTTTCCAAATATCTCTAAAATAAAACCCCGCTTCATGGCGGGGTTTTATTTGCTCTTGAAAAAAACCGCTTATTTTGATATATTATCATATATCGGAAGATATAAGCCGCGGTAGCTCAGTGGTAGAGCAGACGCCTGAAGAGCGTCGTGTCGGGGGTCCAATTCCCTCTCGCGGCACAAAGGCATCCTAAAGGAATGGGGTGTCTTTTTTTTATAAAGTTGAAAATATAGTCTCAAAGGCTTATATTTTTATCATCCCCTTGTAGCTCAATGGATAGAGCAATCCCGTCCTAAGGGAGAGATATGGGTTCGATTCCTATCAAGGGGACCATTAATAGCGTAATAACGCCGGTATCTTCTGTTATATATGGACGAAAGCGTTTTTTTGTGCTATTATCAAACAATAATAAGTCTCTGTAGTTCAACGGATAGAACAGCTCCCTTCTAAGGAGCGGATGAGGGTTCGATTCCTTCCGGAGATACAAGATTGGTTATCCGCATCTTTATGGTGCGGATAACAATTCGGAGTGTAGTATAACGGCAGTATACATGCTTTGGGAGCATGAGGCCCGGGTTCAATTCCCGGCTCTCCGACAGATAAACCTTCGCTTGAGGCGAAGGTTTTTAATTTGTAACCCAATAAGAATGATTATTCTTATTTCAGCGATTCTTGTTTTAAGTTATACTTTTACCAATGGATCACTTGGCTATAATGAAGAAATCCTTCAAATTGCTGGATAAGATCGTTTCTGGGGAGAAAACGATAGAATCACGCTGGTACACCTCAAAACGCGCTCCTTGGGACAAAATCAAGCCGGGAGAGTGGGTTTATTTCAAGAATTCTGGCGAACCGGTGACTGTTCGGGCTAAAGTAGCCGAAGTTAGGCAATTTTCCGACTTGACGCCTCAGAAAGTCAGGGAACTTTCAGAAGAGTATTTGAACGCTATCGGCATGGAGGATGAATATTTGGACGTTTTCGTCAGTTATTATATAGATAAGAAATATTGCCTCCTGATCTTTTTGGAATCGGTCGAGCAGGTAAGACCCTTTGAGATCGACAAATCCGGCTTTGGCGCTATGGCCGCCTGGATCTCCATTCCTGATATCGGCTGCATAAAAAAATAAAACACGGTGAAAACCGTGTTTTTAATTTAGAACAATGTATTTTCCGAAAGGATCGTCTGGACCCTGTCTTTGAAATTCATTGGCACCTTTATCAGTTTGTCGCTGCCTTTTTCCGGAATCATGAGATAGCCCTGCTTCAAAGCCAGGTCGTAGACCTCCTTGGTAATCTTGACGTCGTTGCGGCAATAGCTTTCCAATTCTTCCAAGTCGCCTTCGTTCCAGAGCCTGATGGCCTCGAGGCCGCTGCTATGGGTCTTGCCAACTCCCAGGTTGGTCTGGGCTACCAAGTCCAAGCTTATTCTCTTGCCGACGTTAAGCTCTATCTCTTCGAAAATGTCGACCTTGCGAAGCGCCCTGGTCGAAAAGTTGAAGTATTTGTCGAGGACGGGGAGATCAAAATAGCCGATATTGAATCCGACGACCATTCCGCAGTCCTTCATCAAATCGTTCAGGGCTGGCAGGTCCTTTTCCCAGAAGCTCATATACTTGTCTTGGTTGTAGGAATAAACGACCGCGACGGACATCTCCAATCGGTTCAAGTTTCCTTGTCCGCCGACGTCAAAGAAAGTGTTTTTGGTTTCTATGTCTAATACCAGTATATCTTTCATCTTTTGTGAATTAAGAACCTTAGTCTATCTTATTTTTGTTTAAAATAAAAGTCGACTATAATTAGTGTAATTATGGAAAACAAAGGTTTTGGTTTTGAGAAGCCGCAAGAAATTCATTACGGGAACGAGTCTTATGAAATCGCGAACGGCCCGGAGCGGATGACGGAAACAGAAAAGCCGCAAAATGTGCCGGAAGTTATGGAGGCCAAGCTGCGAGAGCAGATCGGCGCCATTCCTGAGAGCCAGCTTTCCCCAGTTCGATCTGGTGAAGTGAGTCTGGAGTCCGGGAGAGACCCCGAGACTGTAAGGGTTATGAAGATTGCGGAGACCAAAGGAGTCGCTGCTGCCATCTCGGAAATCCAAAAGGATTCTCCGGAGATAATCGATGAGTTTCACGATGAGCTCATGGGGAA
>JAJYME010000006.1 GCA_021787205.1 bacterium | reverse complement strand
ATTTTAATTTATAAGATAAATTAAATAATAAAAACCACCAAAAGGGTGGTTTTTATTATTGACATATTATTAGAATAATGTCTATTTCGGAGAATGGGGGAAAAGTGTTAAAATTAAATAATGACCATAAGGCAAAGTGAGGTTGCTTTAGAAATCCAAAATAAGCACAATATTAATCATATTTTAGCAAGAAGATTAGCTCAAATGGATGCTGATGAGGCAGAGAAATTTATAGCACAAAAGCCTAAACCGTTTGTAAAGTGGGTTGGCGGAAAACGTCAATTACTGGAGCAATTTAAAAGATTAAATCTTTATCCTCCAGACGGGTTTGATTCGACAAAACATAAGTATTTTGAGCCGTTTGTTGGGGGGGGCGCCGTTTTCTTTGATTTGATGCCAGAAAAAGCTACTCTATCTGATTTAAACAAAGAATTGGTTATTACTTATAATGTTATAAAGGAAAATGTTGAAGATTTAATAAAATCTCTTAAAGAACATAAAACCGATAAGGAGTATTATCAAAAAGTTCGTTCTCAAAACCCTGAGGAAATGGATAATATATCTATCGCCTCTAGGTTTATTTTCCTTAATAGGACTTGTTTCAATGGATTATATAGGGTAAATAAGCAAGGCAAATTCAATGTTCCATATGGGAAATATGTAAATCCGCTTATTTGTGATGTGGATAATCTTCGTAAGGTTTCTAAATCATTAAGAGATATTGAGATTAAACAACGTGATTATAAGGAAGTGCTAGGAGAAACAAAAGAGGGTGATTTTATCTATTTTGATCCGCCATACTATCCATTAAATAGAACATCATCATTTACATCATATACAACAGAGGGATTTTTTGAGAAAGAACAAAAAGAATTGAGAGATACTTTTATTGAATTGCATAAGAAAGGGTGTTTTGTGATGTTGTCTAATTCTGACACTGAGTTTATTAATAATCTATATAAAGATATTAACGGTGTTAAAATTAATAAAATTTATGCCGGTAGAATGGTAAATGCGGATGCAAAAAAAAGAGGGAAAATAACTGAAGTATTAATAACAAATTATTAACAATAGATATGTCTGGAACAAGTTGCTTTAAATCTTGGCAGAAGATATTTGAAGACTATAATATACTCTCGCATAAATTTTCTGAGAGTCCATTTATTATTTCTTCTGAGATGATTAAATCGTCTGTGCAGGACTTCAAAAACACATCTGAGAAAGAAGTTCGTATTTTATGTAAAATTGATTCACGGGAAGATTTACCTACAGTAATGGTGGAGAATAATCTTTTTTTGGTTCCTATTAAAAATGGAAAATATGCAATTATAAAAGGGGAAGGGTTTATAGATATTCCAGATATAGAGGGGAAACCTGAGGATTATCATACCAAGCTTGATTTTGAGCTTGAAACATCTTTAATAGGTAATTCAGAGATGCAGCATCTTGATTTTGCTTATGCATCAAGTTTAATTCGTACTTTTATGGATGATCCATCTCTTGTTTTAACAATACGTGGAAGGAAATATACCCCGTTTTTTACCTATAAGATTGGTGATAATATACTAGAAACAGAGAGTGTGCAAACTGAAGTAGATGCTGGATATGAAGGGCGTGAACAAATTGTACTAATCGAAGCAAAAAATTCAGCAACAAAGAATACGGTAATTCGTCAGCTATATTATCCTTATCGCCAATGGTCTGAACGTACATCAAAGAAAGTCGTTCCACTTTTTTTTGAAAAACGTGGTGACGAATATTTAATTTGGCAATATGAGTTTACCAATAAAAATGATTACAATTCTATAAGACTAGTGAAGGCAAAAAAGTTTAAGATTGTAAAATAAATTTTATGGCAAAGGAATTCAAATTACATCCAGATGATTTTGAATTAGAGTGCACTACCGTTTGGGCCTTTGAAAGGCGAGGAAACTGGGCGACTCACAAATCAGACTGGCGAGGAAACTGGGCGCCAGAGGTTGTTAGAAACCTAATATTGAGATATTCAAAAGAAGGTGATGTTTTACTTGATCCTATGATTGGTGGAGGAACTACTGCTATTGAATCGAGGTTGTTGAACAGAAATATCATTTATTCTGATATTAATCAGATAGCTTTAGACAGAACAAAACAATCATTAGAATTTTCGATTGATAATAATTGTTGGCAGAGAGGTTTTAGATGGGATGCTAGGAGTCTTAATAAAATTAAAAACAACTCTATAGATTTTGTTCTTACTCATCCACCATATGCGGATATTATAAACTATAGCAATAAAGAGATTGAAGAGGATTTATCAAATATTCACAGTTTAACTTCTTTTTGTGATGAGATGGAAAAGGTGGCTAAAGAACTATTCAGAATCTTAAAACCCGGAAAATTTTGCGCAATTTTAATTGGCGATACAAGGAGAAATAAAATGTATCAGCCCTTAGCCTATATGGTGATGGAAAGATTTTTAAAATCGGGATTTTTGTTAAAAGAAGACATAATAAAAAGACAGTTCAACTGTAAAGCAACGGGATTTTGGGTGAAAAAATCACAAGAGTCTAATTTTCTTTTAATAATGCATGAGCATTTGTTCATATTTCAAAAACAATAAAACCGCCTGATTAGGCGGTTTTTGTATACATAACAAGTAAGAGGTTATATTATTAAATTGTCAGGATGAAATTAAATAATAATCAAAAAATAATAACTGAAGATTTTGTAAAGAATTCTATTATAAAATGGCTTTCTGCAAACGGATGGGGACATTTCCAATACGGAGATTTACATGATAAGGGTGTTGATATAAAGTCAAAGCATACGAGGTATTCAAGATATTTTTTAATAGAGGTAAAAGGACAAGGTAGAATCAGACAGACTGACGAAGTAGCTTTTGTTTATTCTTTGGGACAGATAATTACTAGAATGAAGACAGATAGAACAACAAGATATTATTTTGGAATAGGCTTGCCGGAAAGCTCTGCAAAAATTGCTTTACGTCGTTTACCTTGGCAGGTGGCAAAGAAATTATTATTGTATTTATTTTCTGTTAATCAAAGTGGTAAAATCGTGAGATATTCTTGGCAAGATCTACAGAAACTACAAAAGTAAGAAGCACTTAATTAAAAACCGCCTGATTAGGCGGTTTTTATTATGAGGGTTTTATTTGTTGGATTCGAGCATTGATTTTATGACCTCATACTCCTTACGGCACATCTCAGCCGCTTCGGGGATAAGGGAGACATCTCTCCAATCCCGCTCTACCTTTCCCAGCTGGTGCGTGACCATCTCGCTGATCTGGCTATTGGGGTAGTAATAGTAATACAAGAGATAAACGATGGATTTGAAATGGCTCATGCTATCGGCGGCGGCAACCAGCATTTCTTCATCGGTTGTAGCCGGATAGTCTTCCCGGTTCCTGTGTCTCAAGACGCATTGGGCGATCTTTTCCACCTCTTCCTCCGGGAGCTTGCCGCTCAAGACTTCTTTTGCCAGCTTATAGCCCTCGATGTGGTGAACTTTATGAATTTCGAGGACACCCTCCTTCCGGTTTTCTCCGAGATTGCAATTCATCTTAGCAAAATCATGGAGCCAGGCGCCCATTAGAACCGTGAATTTGTCGGCATTGGCAAACCGAGGGATATCAAGCAGTTCTTCCGCCATCTTGGGAACGATGCTTATATGGTTCCTATAAGCCTCATCCCAGCCGTTCCTCAAAGATGTCTCTTCGACGAGGGATTTTATGTATTCGAGAAGTTCCTCTTTATTCATATCAGGCAAATATTAGCATACTGGGCAAACAATTGCGATATGAGGTAAAATGAGGCAAATGGATTCCTTCAGAGACAAGGTTTATAAAATCGCCAAAAGCATTCCTAAAGGCAAAGTCGCCACTTACGGCCAGCTTGCAAGGCTCGCAGGGAAGCCCAAGGCGGCGAGGGCTGTCGGCGGATTTATGCGAACCAATCCCTATGCTCCAGTCGTTCCTTGTCATAGGGTGGTGGCAGCAGACGGTTCCTTGACCGGATATTCGGGAGACGGGGGAGTCAAGAGAAAGAAGGAGATGCTTCTGGCTGAGGGAGCGGAGTTCAAGGGAGAGAGAGTCGATCTCGAAAAATCACTTTGGAAAAGATAAAATAAAAACAGAAATGGAGAATTACGAAAACATATTGAACATGTTGACGGTAGCTCAGGACTTACGCCGATTGGGGAGGATAGAGATATTCGATAACAGGCCATCGCTCTCGGACTTGATTGGAATGGCTGAAGGGTTCGGCCTTAAGACCTCGCATTATTACATCAATGATCGCACCGATCTTTTGTTTTCCAAGGACGAGGAGATATTAGAAAAGGCAAAAGACCTGCATCTGAATGCTACCGAGCCGGTGGAATCGAACAGAACCTTGGGGGGTTTCTACAACTATCCCGAATGTTGCGTCCAATATTTTATCGATAACCTACAGCATAAGCTCGAGGAAAAGAAGAAAAATAAGAACTATGACCTGATGCAGGAGACGATATTAGGGGTAAAGGGCGACGAATTGCCCTACTGGCTGAATACTTTTCCCGGGGGGAATAAGTTCTTCTTCCATCTGACTTGTTCTTACGAAGGTTGCAAGAAAACCAGGGAGATTGCCGAACGAAACAGCGAGCTTATGAAAAAATACGATCTGGCGGATTGGGAGAGGATGAGGGGAGGGAACCTGACGACCTTGAAGTTAGAGGACGGGAGGGAGATAAGATTCGTTTAGGCGGACGGGGGAAAAGTGCCTCAAAAAGAGGGTGTTTTGGCCCGTTCCAGGCTTAGGCGGCGGTTTGACTATTTAGGACAACTGTTATAGAATGTTAAGAATTAAGTTATGTTAGCTATAAAATTGCGAAGAGTAGGGAAAAAAGGACAAGCTTCTTTCCGTCTTGTTGCTGCAGAGGCTCGCTCCAAGGCAACTGGCGCTTTTGTTGAAGATTTGGGCTGGATCAACCCCCACACCAACAAATTTGAATTCAAGAAAGAAAGAATTTCCCACTGGTTAAAGAACGGAGCTCAGCCCACTGAGACCGCTAAAAGTTATATAAAGAAATCCGGTATAGAAATATAAAGGTCGTATTTGAAAGATAAAGATAAAGCAAAGCAGGAAAGTAAAATAGAAATGGAATCATTTTCTGATAAGGAATTTTTGGAAGGTCTCGTCAAAGCTATTGTTGATCATCCTGAGGATGTCGTCGTCAATAGACAAGTTGATGAGATGGGTGTTTTGCTCTCTCTTAAGGTTAATCCGCTCGATATGGGTCAGATTATCGGAAGAGAAGGCAGCACTGCCAAGGCTATTCGCTCACTCTTGAGAATCGTTGGTGTTAAGAATAACGCTCGCGTGAACTTGAAGATTGAAGAACCGGCCGGACGCGCCAAACCGACTACCACTGAGTAGCTTCCTGCTGAAATCAGCAGAAATAAACCCCAAACGCCTATGTGGCTTTTGGGGATTTTCTTTTTAATGATTTCTGTTTTTCTATAATATATACTATTAATAAAATGAAATTCGATATAGTGACAATCTTCCCGGACATATTCGATTCTTATCTGCAAGAATCAATAATGGCCCGGGCGATAAAAAACAAATTGATTTCGGTGAAGGCGTGGAATCTGCGTGATTTCTCCGAGGAGCGTCATCGCAAAGTCGATGACCGACCTTTTGGCGGCGGTCCGGGAATGGTGCTTCAGGTGGCGCCGATTTACCGCGCGATCAAAAAGATCAATTCCAGGAAAAAAGACAAGTCGAGAGTCATCCTTTTTTCTCCCCAAGGGAAGAAGCTGGACGACAAAATGATCAAGCGCCTTTTGAAATACGACAGGCTGGTTCTAATCTCCGGAAGATACGAGGGAGTCGACGAAAGGGTAGCGAAACATATCGCCGATGAGAAGATCTCAATCGGGGATTATGTTCTCTCCGGAGGGGAATTGCCCTCAATGGTCCTTATCGAAGCGGTCTCGCGATTCATCCCGGGAGTCCTGGGGAAAATCGAATCTTTGGAATACGAGAGAGGATCTTTCCCGTCTTATACCAGGCCGGAAGTATTCGAGCCGGAAAAGGGCAAAAAATGGAGAGTGCCGAAGGTGCTTACCTCCGGCGACCATAAGAAAATCGATGCCTGGAGAGCCGGATATGATAAGAAAAACCAGGATACGGAGATAGCCGTGGCAGCAAAGCCGCCTCGCAATGAGAAGGATAAAGATTTGACAAAGAAAGAGGAAGTAAAGGAAAATTAAGTGTACGATGAAAAAAACTTCATATATCGCCTCGGCGTTGATTATTGTCGCCGTTCTTGCTTTGGGATACTTCTTATTCCCTGGAGAGAAGAATCAGAAGGCTGCCGTTGACGGCGCCGGGAACAAAGTTCAGGCAAAAGTGATTCCTCAGGAATACGCGCTTGTAAAAGATATCTCATACGACGGAATCAAGCTTACCGACGGCAAGGCTGTCACGGCTGATGGCATGATAACCCTCATGCCGGAGCTGTCTGCCGCCGGAGACCTTAATGCCGACGGGAAGAATGACCTGGTGGTTGTCTCTTACGAAGATCAGAACCAAGGACAGAGCTTCCGCAATCTTGCCGTTTATCTCTCATCGGGCGAGACCTTAAGCTATGTCGGGAAGATATTCCTGGGCGATACGGTCAGAGTCAGAGAGGTTGTTATCGGAGAGGGCGGTGTAATCTCCATAAAGATGTATACCCACAAGCCGGATGACTTCCTGGAAGCGCCGACTCACTATGTCGAAGAGAAGTATAAAATGGCAAACGGAGAAGTGATCGAACTTGGCCGCGTTGATTTGCCGGCGGAAAACGCGGAAAAAGCCAATTAATTGACTTTTTCCCATTTTTCTGCTTAAATTGACTCATATTTTTTGATATGACGACTACTGTTCAAGAAGAAATAAAAGAAATAAAGAACGAAGAGCAAAACCTCGGAGCGGAGGAAGTTTTGCTTGTTCAGGAAATGGCCGAAAATGGCTTACTGTACGGACTTAACAAGTCAAAGACTCATCCTAAGATGAAGCCGTACATCTATACTACCCGCTCCGGAGTTGAAATCATCAACTTGGAATCTTCCGTTAAGAAACTTGCCGAGGCTAGAGAATTTTTGAAGAACGTTTCCGCTTCCGGAAAGTCTGTTCTCTTGGTCGGAACTACTCCTGCCGCTAAAAATGCCGTCAAGGAAATCGCCGAAAAAACCGGCTGCCCTTACGTCAACGAACGCTGGCTCGGAGGAACCTTGACCAACTTCAAGGCTATCAGCGAGCGCATCAAGCACTACAACAAGCTTGTCTCAGACAGGGAAACTGGCGCTTTGAACAAATACACCAAGAAAGAAAGAGTCTTGATCGAGAAGAAACTCGAGAAGATGAAGAACCTCTTCGAGGGTATTTCCAAAGTCACCGAACTTCCTGGAGCTATGCTTATCTTGGATATCAAAGATAACGACACTGCTGCCCGCGAAGCTAAGGAGCTTAACATCCCGATCGTTGCCCTTATCAATACCGACACCGATCCGACTTATGTCAACTATGCCATTCCTTCCAACAACCGTTTGGAATCTTCAGTTCAATGGGTTTTGAACAACCTTAACGATTCTTTGATCAAGGTTGTCGCGGCTCCCGTCCAAAAGGAAGCCCCCAAAGCCAGGCCTGAGGTTAAAAGAGAGGAACCGCAAACCAAATAACCAATATACAAATCAATGACCGCTGAAGACGTAAAAAAATTAAGAGACATGACCGGCGCAGGAATGATGGATGCCAAGCGCGCTTTGGAAGAAGCCAATGGAGACTTCGACAAAGCGGTTGAAGTCATTCGCGAGAAGGGTATCGCCAAGGCCGATAAAAAAGCCGAACGCGTTACTGGTGCTGGAGGTTTCACTACTTATATTCACGGAGAACGCATTGCTGTTTTGCTCGAGCTTCGCTGCGAGACTGACTTTGTCGCCAGAAACGACGAATTCAAGAATCTCGGCAAGGAGATCGCTTTGCAAATCGCAGCGATGGATCCGTCAAACGTCGAAGAGCTCTTGAGCCAAGCTTTTATCAAAGACCAGAATATGACCGTTGAAAATCTTGTGAAGGGTGTCATCGCCAAAACCGGTGAGAACATCCAGATCGGGAGATTCTGCCGTTATGAATTATAGTCTTTTATTAGAGGTAATCATTTTTGTCAGCTTAGGTGCCATGGTTCTGATTCTGGCTCGCGCTTTGCCAAGAGTAGAGGATGAATCGATGGCGGCCCGCCGGGAGAGAAAGTTGGGTGAGAAATCCGCAATCCTTCCTCTCGAAAAAATTGATGCCGCAATAAATGTTTTCTTGCACAAGACTCTGAGGAAACTCAAAGTCTTCGTGATGAAAATCGACAACGCAATATCGGACAAGCTTCGCAGTTTCAATAAGAAAGAAACCGCGCCAAAAGCCTTGCCGGAAAAGACCGATTCGCAATAAGCGGACCGGTCTTTTTATTGCCGTCAGATCATCAGCAGCCGAACACTTACGGCGATGGGGGAGAGCGGTAATTACCGGTTTCTGCCGACTGATAGGCATATTGAAATCTTTTGAAAGATAATCTATAATTTATTGGTAAATAAGCCGGAATAGTTCAGTGGCAGAACGCTTTCTTGGTAAGAAAGAGGTCGTGAGTCCGATTCTCGCTTCCGGCTCAAACAAAAGGCCATCGTAGCTCAACGGTAGAGCACCGCTTTTGTAAAGCGTAGGTTGGGGGTTCAAATCCCTTCGATGGCTCCAATATTTTTGCTTTTATGGCAGAAATATGATTAAATTGATTTACGGGTTCGTCATTAAGCAGCCTGATATGCACGGGTGGTAGAGCGGTCAATTACAACAGACTGTAAATCTGTCGCCTTTCGGCTACGAAGGTTCGAATCCTTCCCCGTGCACAAGAAAACAACCTCGTAAGGGGTTGTTTTTTATTGCGCACGATGTCCAACTGAAGGATTCGAACACCGGACGGAGCGGAGCGAAGGAGGTGAGCCTTGAAGCGCTGATATGCCCTCATGGAGGCGACTGAGAGGCGAATCCTTCCCCGTGCACAAGAAAACAACCTCGTAAGGGGTTGTTTTTTATTGCGCACGATGTCCAACTGAAGGATTCGAACACTGGACGGAGCGGAGCGAAGGAGGTGAGCCTTGAAGCGCTGATATGCCCTCATGGAGGCGACTGAGAGGCGAATCCTTCCCCGTGCACAAGAAAACAACCTCGCAAGGGGTTGTTTTTAGTTATATTGACTTATCGGCGGTTTTTTGGTAAATTATTAGAGTTATTTAAATACCATGGCGAAGTCAAAGTATTCCGAAAATTTAATCAGGCTTAAATGCGCCACTTGCGGTAACGTCAATTATTTTACCAGAAAGAACAAGAAAAAGACCGAAAGAAAGATCTCTCTTTCCAAGTTTTGTTCTACTTGCCGCGAACACACCACTCATAAGGAGTCGGGTAAAAGATAAGCAAAGAACTGTCCGTTTTCGGGCGGTTTTTTTTATTCACTATTCGCGCGACCGTCAGGGATGGTATAATGGACCTATGACAAACCAATCAAAAACAATTATTTTTTCTGTTTTTGTAGTTATTGTTTTAGTTCTGGCCTTTACAGCTCTCAGGATGGTTACCGACAACCCGGGAAGGGTGGTAGAAAACTTTTATTCCCAATGGATATCGTCGTCCAATCCGTTAAGCGACGGAGTTTATAAGAACAATAAATATCTGTCGGACAATCTGATTAACGTCATTGCCCAAACGGCGGCGACCTCAGCGGAGAATGCGGCCGCGACTGATCCGGTTTTATGCTCTTTAGAAAAGCCGTCCTCCTACCAAGTCAATTGGAAGGAAAGAAATGACGATGTCGCCACTTATGTGGTGACGGAGAGATGGAACGCAGGAAACTCGATTGAGACAGTCGTTAACCTTAAAAGATTCGGAGTCCTTTGGAAGATAAATGAGATCGTCTGCGGGGCGCCCGTCGGCGGAGCGCCAACTATCAATGAAAATGCGGATATCGAGAGCAAGGTGGCGGCTTACATAAGGGAAAATATTTCCAGCCTTTCCCCAGAAAAGGAAGTCTTGGGAGGGAAGTATTACGTGACCCAGTTAGCTTTTATCGGAGACAACAAGGAGGCGGTCTCATATGAAGATGGCCATATTGCCCAATCCGCCACTTTTACCTATAGTATTACCGAGGCGGGAGATGTCGTCATTAACAGTTTTGTTCTTGATAATCCGACACCGAAGGCTCCTCAAGACAACTTGAACGTCGAAACTCAGCCGCAAACAAACAATTAATAACAATGAATAATTTTGCCACCCATAAAGATTTGGTGAATTGGATGGTCTCCAAGAAACACCTTAAATCCCCGGATATAATCGATGCTTTTTTGGCGACGGATAGAAAATTCTTTGTGGATGACGATGCGGCCGGACTGGCGTATGAGGATTATCCGCTCCCGATAAGACTTTCACAGACGATTTCCCAACCGACGACTTCGGCGATGATGCTCGAGCTTCTAATGATCGAGAGGGGGGATAATGTCTTAGAGATCGGCAGCGGCAGCGGCTGGTTGACTTCGGTCATGGGTCACCTTGTCGGTGAGGACGGCAAGGTCGTTTCTTACGAAACAAGGGAAGGAGTCTTTGACTTCGCCAAGGAGAACATCTTAAGGGCGGCTCTCAACCATCTGCCGATAACCTTTGTTAACGAAGACGCTTACGGCGTAAATGAGGGAACTTATGACAAGATAATTTCGGGAGCGACGGTTTCTCAGATTCCTGAGAACTGGAAACAAGTGTTAAAAATCGGGGGAAGGATGGTCATTCCTAAGAACGATTATCTCATCGTGGCGGACAAGCTCACCCCAGACAAATTCAAGATAAAAAAGTTCCTGGGATTCAATCTTTTGCCGCTTATCATCGGCGAGAGGTATCTTTGACTTTAAACTCCTTCCGTGGTATATTACTTAAGCATCCGCAGAAAGGGGGTATTCGAAAGAATGTAAACGTTTACGGCCTCCTGAGGACTTATTTATATGAGTTTTTTGCGGACCTGCATCAATATGCGGTCCGCTTTTAATTTCAAAGCGGTGCGAAAGGTCGGATATACCACTCAAAGTATGTTAAATAAAGCACAAAAAAATCAGATCGTTGATAGAGAGGTTGATCACATCAAGAATGTCAATTCAATCGTCTTTGTCGACTTTTCCGGAGTGACGGCGATGAACATGAATGCCTTCAGAAGGGAAGCTCGTTCCCTTGGTGAGGTTTCAGTCATCAAAAAGCGTCTTCTCCGCGTCGCCTTTGAAAAGGCGGGAATCGATTTCAATCCTGAAGTCTTTGACGCCCAGGTTGCCACCGTCTTCTCTAAAGAGGATGTCCAGCCGGTCGCCGCTCTCGCTTATAAATTCAAAGAAGCGAAAATCTTAGGCGGATACGATCTCGTTGCCAAGAGATTCTTGGATGCCAACGAGGTTTCCATGCTCGGAAAACTTCCTTCAAGAGATGTTCTCATCTCCCAGGTCGTCGGTATGGTCGCCGCTCCTATTCGCTCATTCTTGTATGTTTTGAGCGAAAGGTCGAAGCAAAACATCTAATTAATTCAAAAATAAAACTATGGAAAAATTTGCAGATATCATCTCAAAAATCGAGGGCCTCTCTGTTGCTGAGCTCGCTGAGCTCGTAAAGGCTCTTGAAGAAAAATTCGGAGTTTCAGCCGCTGCTATGGCTGCTCCTGCCGCTGCCGGCGCTGCCGCTGCGGAAGAAAAGACTGCTTGGAACGTTCTCTTGAAGTCTTCTGGAGATCAGAAGATCAACGTTATCAAGGTTGTCCGCGAAGCCACTGGCTTGGGACTTAAAGAAGCCAAGGACATCGTTGACGGAGCTCCTAAAGTTGTCAAGGAAGGTTTGAAGAAGGAAGACGCCGAAGCCCTTAAAGCTTCTCTCGAAGGAGCCGGCGCTGTCGTCGAATTACAGTAATTTAACTTTTCTTTCGTAAATTTGGGAAATCTCTATGTCGTTTTTATTCGAAGTGCATTTGCACATCTCATAAAAATTCCTTGATATTACCCAAATTTCCAGAAAGTAAAATTAAATTCTAATATTAAGTTAAATTATTATGCCGGTTTAATTATCGGCAAGACTTGAGAATAAGAAAAAGAGGCGCGGTTGCGCCTCTTTTTCAGTAATGTTATCATTGCCGTATCGGGTGTTTAGCTCAGTTGGTTAGAGCGTTGCATTCACATTGCAAAGGTCACTGGTTCGAGTCCAGTAATACCCACAAGCGCGATAGAATAAAATATGATAAAATAAAAATAAAAAAGGACTCGAACCGAAAGGGGGTCGGGGAAAAATGCATTGCGGTTTTCCCCGTATAGGATTCCCATAAAACCGAGAGGTTTTATGAAATTTCTTTATTGAAAAGAAATTTGTTTGATGTCCAGTAATACCCACGTGATAAGAAAAGAATTCAATAAGTTAGTGAGAGACAGGATTCCTGAGATAATCGCCGCTAACGGCGATATTCCCCATACCAGGGTCATGGAAACAGAGGAATACGAAAGGGCCTTGATGGAAAAGATATCCGAGGAGGCGAGAGAGCTGGGCCTTGCTGGAACGAGAGGTGAAATAATCGAGGAAGCGGCTGATGTTTTTGAGGTGCTGGAGGCGATGCTGAAGGCTTATGAGATCTCTGATGAAGAGGTAAAAGCCGCCAAAGACAGCAAGCGGGTGAAAAGAGGGGGATTTGACGGAAAAATAATGTTAGAATATACGGAAGGAAAATAAAAACAATGGCAAAATTCACGGAGAAAACTTTGTTGGCAGATGTAATGTCGGCGGGGAAGGCTGAGGTGCTCATAATGCACGGCGTGCCCTGCATCAGCTGCTCGATGTTTGGATTCGAGTTGCAGTATTTGGAACTCGGGGCGGTGGCGAAGACTTACGGATTGAATCTCGAAGCGTTGTTGGCCGACCTTAATGCCTAAAAAAGATACATATTGTGGATAACGCCGTTCATGGCGTTATTTTTTTATGGTATAATTAATTAATAAATGGGTTCAAACAAAATCATGAATAAAAGATTTTCTAAAGCCGCGATCTTTTCCTTACCGATCTTTGCGATGGCGTCGTTTTTGTTTTTTGCAAATACCTCCCTGGCTTTTTCGAATCCTACTGTAAATCCGACTGGCGGAGCGGGCTCAATCTACATTGAAGCTTCGACGCCTGCCAATGTCGTTTATCTCAAGTCAACCGGCAATGTCGGAATCGGCAATACCAACCCGGCTGAAAAGCTGGATGTTTCAGGCGACGTATACATCGCGGGAACAGGCAGTACGATAGGTCGGGCTACCTTGGCTAATGGCTCTTTGAGAATCGGGACGACCTTGGCCATGGACCCGAATGAATTGTATTTCGGAACTCCGGCTTATTTCGGAACCATAGGAGCTAACGACTTATACATTGATACTAACGGTGTTACTAGAATTACTGTGACTGCGGCCGGCAATGTCGGTATCGCCAAGGTTCCTACGACCGCATTGGATGTCAACGGAACGGTTACAGCTACGGCCTTCGCTGGACCTTTATCTGGATCCATTTCTTCGGCTAACGTTTCCGCCGGTTCCTTTGGCGCGAACACGGGAGGAGGGAACTATACCTTCCCGGCCAACTTAACTGTCACCGGATCTTATAATGGCTATACTCCTTCCAAATCTTCTTCTTCAACGAACTCCATCTATTCTCTGGATTCAAGATCGACGAACCATCTTCCTCAAGACAGAAATGCCGGTCTTTACGCTGATTTCAGGGTAAATTCGACCGACGGGCTGGCCGACGGAGGAACTTATCACGGTGTGCTGACCTTCAGATCCTATGGAAGCACGACTGATTTCTCCGGCGGACAAGCGATGCAGCTAGGTTATACCGATAACAGCAATATGTGGACAAGATTCGGCTCGGCGGCTACTTGGGGATCCTGGAGGAAGCTGATCATAGCCGATACTAGTGGAGGAATAAGATTGGATACGACTTCCGTTCCCATTACCATAAGAGAAACCGACCAGACTTTGCCGGTAGGCTTGTGGAGGATTCCTTCCGACGGCGGAGGGTTGAGAATTGATATGAACACTGCCGCGGCGGGAGATTTTTCGACTTACTCGACTCCGATTGCGATAAATTCTTCTGGAAACGTTGGAATCAAAACGACAGCGCCAACGGTAGAACTTGAAGTCAATGGAACGGTAAAGGCGACTGCCTTTTCCGGACCGCTATCAGGAACGATTACCGCTGCCAACGTTTCTTCCGGCACTTTTGGCGCCAATACAGGCGGCGGAATCTATACCTTTCCGTCAAACTTGGTTGTAAACGGCGGCGACATAAAAGTTGCGGACACCGCGGGTCAAACCCAATACACGATCAAGAGCTACAATAACGGCAGCACCCTTTGGCTGATCGGAGGCACGGGGCAACAAATCGTTTTGGCTGATTCTCTCAGCTGGGACAGAAGCGCCTCCATCTCTTATTCGGCAGGAACGACGGGGTCGGCGGCGGGAGTCTTATCTATCGGTCAGACGAGCAAGAACGGGACTACCTATACCCATGGAATCACCGATCTTTACACCAATGGAACGAACAGGCTGAGAATTGACTCAGCGGGTAATGTCGGTATCGGGAATACCGCTCCTGCCTATAAGCTTGATGTGGCGGGAGATATCCACGCCACCGGTTGGGTCAGGACTGACGGTACCAACGGTTGGTATAGCCAGACCTATGGCGGCGGATGGTTCATGCAGGATACGACCTGGGTCAGGACTTATAATGCCAAGGGTGTCTGGACTAATACCGGTCCCCTCGGAAGCGATGGAGGTCTGACTATCGGTTATGGCGGAGCGGCAGCCCCCACAAAAGGCGCCATCATCTCCGGCAGCGTCGGTATCGGGACATCAACCCCGGGCATGCCTCTCGATGTCGTCGGAAACGCCAGGGCGACCACTTTTTACGGTTCTGGCGCCGGTCTTACCGGAACGATGCTTTCGAGATCGGCTGGCAGCAGCGTTGACCTTAATAACCTCGTTTCTCCGGGAACTTACAGAGTCGACACGACCCTGACCAACAAGCCAACCGGAGCCTCGGACTACGGTCAGCTGTTAGTCGCCTATGGAGCGAGCGATACTATTGGTCAGATCTACTTCAGCTATAACGCCAATTCCTATTGGATTAGATCAGGTAATCCTACACAGGTAGGAGGAACCGGCACTTGGCAACCATGGAGACAATTTGTCACTTCGGACACTTCGGGAAACACCGATACTTGCAGATTGGTTTCCTATTCGTCCGGAACGACGACATCTTGCCCTGCCGGGTTTTATACCTGGTCAGGAACGGCGCTTGCCTCCGGTTACATGCTTTGTTGTCGCGTCAGCAATCCGATTTAAAACGATCATCAAAACCACGGGATATCTCCGTGGTTTTTTTGTTGAGAAAGGCGACCTCGCAGGGATAATTTGAAGTGTCTTTGAGAATATAGTAACCTAGGTGGTAGGTATGAAAAAATGTCACAGCGATAAGATAATCACAACTTTCAAAAAAGCGAGGAGCTCAACCGACAAGATAATCGAGATGTTGGAAAATGGAGAGTATTGCGTCGATATCATGCAGCAGAATCTGGCGGTAATCGGACTCTTGAGATCGGCCCATAGGCAGTTGATGGAGAATCATTTGAATACTTGTTTCAAAGATGCGGTGGAATCAAAGAACGTCAAGAGGCAAAAGGAGATGGCGGAAGAGATAATAAAAGTCGCCCAAATGGTAATCAAGGAGGCCAAATAGCCGGATGAATAAAAAAATATTTTATGTTTCGGGAATGCATTGTTCCTCTTGCGGAATACTGATCGAGGAACGGGTCAAGAAAATGAAGGGAGTCGAGTCAGCCAATGTTTCTCTCGATGACCAAATCCTGACAATCGAGGAGAATGACAGCGAGATAGACTCAAAAGCTCTCAACCAAATATTCGAGGACGTCGAATATCGTTTTGCCGAAGAAAAGCCAGCGGAGGGGGAGATGGGAAGAAAAGCGGCTTTATATATCTTGATGGCGGCGACAATAATCGCGGCGATAGTAGCCTATCCAAAGCTTAAATCTTTCGCCAGTGTCACCTCAGACAGCTCCCTGGCGTCTTTTTTCGGATTCGGGATTTTAGCCGGATTCTCGACTTGCGCAGCTTTGGTTGGAGGATTATTGATTTCAGTTTCCGCCCGATGGGCCAGGATTTTTAAAGACCAGTCTGCCGCCGTTCCCGCGGCCTATTTCAGTTTGGGAAGGGTCTTGGGTTTTATGGTCGGCGGTGGAGTCTTAGGAGTTCTTGGGGGTTATGTTTCCAGAATTCCAGCCATATCGTCATATCTTACGATCATTGTCTCAATCATGATTCTTGTATCTGGACTGAATATCTTGGGGGTGAATATCCCTTTCCCGGGGATAAGACTGTTCAGGAATAAATTCTCCTTGGTTGAGGATGGCAAAATAAGCCGTTTCGAGCCGGCGGCAATCGGGGCTTTCAGCTTCTTCGTTCCTTGCGGATTTACCTTTGCCGCTCAGATGTTTGCTTTGCGATCAGGAAGCCCGATAAAGGGGCTCCTTATAATGACCTTTTTCGCTTTAGGAACCTTGATACCGCTTTTCCTGATTTCTATATTCGGACAAAAGATAAGCGGAACCGGAAAGTTGCTTGGAATTATCTCAAAGGCGGTTGCCGTTTTGATTATCGCTTTTTCAGTTTGGAATATTTATTCTCAGGCTGACCTTTTAATAAGGAAAGCAAAGGCGGGAGACTTTGCCCAAAATCCGGTTGGAGAGGAGGAGACGATCAGGATGAGGGTAACTGAATACGGTTTCTCGCCCAACAAGCTGACCGTAAAGACCGGCTCAAAAGTCAGGTTCGAGATAACGAACGAATTTGGCGCCGGATGCGCCAATGCCATAATCTCGCCTAGTCTTTGGAATGGCGAGGTCGATCTACCGTTGAATAAGACGGTTATCAAGGAATTTGTAGCTCCGACGCCAGGAAGATACCGCTTCTCGTGCTGGATGGGTATGGTAAACGGGATAATTGAAGTTACAAATTGAGAGGAAGCGGTAAGTTTATCAATGACAGGTCAATGAGAATATGCTAATTTTATAAATATGAATGAGAATGCAGTCACGATCATAAGGTGGGCAAACAAGTGCAACAACCGCTGCGTTATGTGCAGTGTTCATTCGGGTGCGGACAGGGCGGAGGAGCTGACTTTTGAAGAGGCGAAGGAACAAATCAGGAAAAACGCTCCTGATCACCGCCATATCGAGTTTACCGGAGGCGAACCGACGGTGAGAGAGGGGGTGATTGATTTGATAAAGTTTGCCAAGGAGTGCGGCTACAAACAGATAGGGATCAGCACTAACGGCAGGAGGTTGGCGAACAAGGAATATTCCGATGCCTTGGTTGGCGCCGGGTTGAACTATGCGACAATCGCCGTCCACGGGCATGATGCTGAAACGCACGAGAAAATGACCGATGCGAAAGGATCTTTTGAGGAGGGCGTCCAAGGCATAAAGAACTTGTTAGCGACGGGAGCGACGGTCTCGGTTGCTTCGGTCATGAACCGGTTCAATCACCAGACATTTCATAAGATAGGGGAGCTGCTTCTTGATATCAGAGTTTCCTTTTGGGCCATTTCCGATCTGATTCCCGATGGAAGGGCTAAGGATATTTATGAGGAGCTTTGTGTTTCTCCAAGGGAAAAAGAGCAATCGCTTCTCGAGACCGTTCCTGTATTTATGGGGGTTGCTAATGTCAGCATTTTTAATTTTCCCCGATGTTATCTGCCCCAAGAGCTTCCTAAGCATGTATTTTTCTTTGACACCAAATCAAAAATGGAGTTATGGAACGTGAAAGGAGTGGACGGAAAGTATAAGAAGGAGGGCGATGTTTATCAGGATGTTCACAAGGCTTATATCCCGATGTGCCTCGATTGTTCCAAATATGAATCTTGCGGCGGCTTCTTTAAGAAAGAGCTGGAATTATTCGGCCCGGAGGAAGCGGAGGGAGTTGCCAGGAGGAACGGGTTCTGAGAGCCTTATTTGACTTTGGGGAGCCAAGGGGAGTAATCTTTAATCAGAATCCATCGTTCCAATAATTTGAAAAGGGGTGTGATCTCATGGTGAGACATCAGAGAAATGAAGTTGATGCGCTTGCCAACATGCTATACGGAAAAAATGTCACGGATGAGCAAAGAAGGCAGCTGAAATCGATTATCGGAAGGTCAAATCCAGTACCTCAAGCGGCTTGTCAGATAGCGGGGCTCTACGGAATCGACGGGGTGTCGTTTCTTGAGCGTCTTGTCTATCCGCTCGATCTGGCTCCGGAGGGAAGGGCGTTGATCCTTATGGTGGCCACGAACACTGACAACCAGATTGGCTCATTCCTTTCTGTCCTCGAATACACCGAGAGGCTTCGCTGCGGAGAATCTCCCGCGAATATATTGAAGTGCATCCAAAGATCGCGTCATACGATCGCGTAAGAGTGCTGCAGCATATCCAATCACGAACGCAAAAAATAAGCCGGACTGTCAAGTCCGGCTTTTTCATTTTTATGGCAAATGGGTTATCATAACGGTAAATCGATGGGCCTTTTTGACGACTCAAAACTAGTACCGCTTTCCGAAAGAATGAGGCCAAAAACATTGGCTGATTTTGAGGGTCAATTCGATATTATCGGGGACGGGAAGATCTTACGCCTGGCGATAGAGAGGGACGATATTCCTTCGATGATCTTCTGGGGTCCTCCAGGCTGCGGCAAGACGACCTTGGCAAGGATCATTGCCGAAACGACCGAAAGTGTCTTTGTCCAATTCTCGGCAGTAGCCGGAGGGGTCAAAGAAGTTCGTGAGATAATCGAGGAAGCCAGCAAGAGGAACATAGCCACCGGACAGAGAACGATCCTTTTTGTCGACGAGATTCACAGGTTTAATAAATCCCAACAAGATGCTTTCTTGCCGTTTGTTGAAAACGGGACCATCACCTTGATCGGGGCGACGACGGAGAATCCCAGCTTTGAGGTCAACTCGGCGTTATTGTCACGATGCAAGGTCTTCGTTTTTAACTCCCTTGAGGAAGACAGCGTCAAGAATATAATACTTCGGGCGGTGGAGGACAAAAAGAAAGGTTTGGGAAACTTCAAGATAAGAATAGATGAAGACGCTATCGGATTCCTTTCAATGTCCGCCAATGGCGACGCAAGAACCGCTTTGAATTCCCTGGAATTCGCCGTGAAGTCTTACAAGGAGAACGAGAAGGGCGAGTTAGTCATAGACCTTGAAAGGGCCAAAGAGGCATTTCAGAAATCCCATTTTATTTATGATAAGAATGGCGAGGGTCATTATAATCTTATCTCAGCCCTTCATAAATCGATGAGAGGTTCCGATGCTGACGCTTCGATCTATTGGCTCACAAGGATGCTGGCGGCCGGAGAAGATCCTCTCTATATCGCGAGAAGGGTTATCAGGTTCGCCTCCGAGGATATAGGCCTAGCCAATCCGGCGGCTTTGACCCAAGCTTTGGCCGCTTATGATGCCGCCCGATTTATCGGGATGCCGGAATGCGGAGTGAATCTGGCGCAGGCGGTCGTCTATATGGCGAAGTGTCCGAAGTCGATTGCGGTCTACAAGGCGTTCAACGAGGCAATGGCGGATGTTAAATCCCAACCAGACTTGCCAGTGCCGCTTCACTTGCGAAACGCGCCAACAAAATTGATGAAGGAGATCGGCTACAGCAAGGGTTATAAATATAATCCTGATTATGACGGCCCGATCGAGCAAACCTATCTTCCTGACAAGCTTCTCGGACGCAAATATTTCAAAGAAAAGAACAAATAAAAAGAAAAAACAAAAACAACATGCCAAAATTAGTATTTGACCTCGAGACGACCTCAATGCCTTACGAGGAAGTCGATTTGATAACAAAAAAGAAATTGGAGGCTGAAGCCAAAGAATTAGCCTCATTGAACGGAGAAGATTTCGAGACCATCCTCCAACAGAAGAAAGACGAGTTAGGTTTTTCTCCGGCCACCGGCGAAATCGTCGCCTTGGGCGTATACGACCCGGACAACAAGAAAGGGGCCGTTTATTTCCAATCCAAGGACAAGGTTTACAACGAGGAGAAGGAGGGGATCAAGTACATCTCGATGAGCGAGAAGGATATCCTTCTCAAGTTCTGGGAGCTGATTCGCGGAGTGGACGAGCTTGTCGGATTCAATTCAAGAATGTTTGACGCGCCCTATGTCATGATCCGCTCGGCGATCCACGGCATCCGTCCCTCGAAGGATCTGCTTTCAAACAGATACATATCTTCCCAAAAATACGAAATGCGGCATGTCGATCTTTTTGACCAGCTTTCTTTTTACGGCGCGGCCAGGTATAGGGGCTCTTTGAATCTCTGGTGTCACGCTTTTGGAATCGAGAGTCCGAAGACAGAAGATGTCGACGGCGCGGCGGTCCATCAGATGTTCCGCGACGGCAGGTGCTTGGAAATAGCCGAATACAACGCCAGGGATATCGTCTCAACGGCCAAGCTTTACGAATACTGGTACAAGTATCTCAGGTTCTAACAGCGTTTGAAAGAAAGGCAATTTAATGTAATATAAGAGACAATAACAAAATGGAAAAAGTAATAGTAATAGGTCATAAATCCCCGGATACCGATTCCGTTGTTTCCGCCGTCGCTCTCGCTGAGCTCATGAGATGCAAGGCGGCAAGGGCGGGGGAGTTGAACAAGGAGACTGAATTCGTCTTGAATAGATTCAACCTGCCGGTTCCGGAGCTCGTGACCGACATTTCCGGAAACAAGGTCTTTTTGGTCGATCATAACGAGCAGACCCAGATCGTGGACGGAATAGAAAATGCCGAGATCGTGGGGGTCATCGATCACCATAAGATCCAGTTTTCGACATCAAAGCCGGTATACCTTCACTTTGAACCGGTCGGCTCGACCGCCTCAATCATCGGCAAGCTCTATATCGGACAGTTGGAAAACAATCCCAATCTGGCCGGAGCCTTGCTCGGAGCGCTCTTATCCGATACGGTAATCTTCAAATCACCGACGACGACCGACGAAGACAAGTTGATTGCCGGGAACCTGGCAAAGATTGCCGGAATAACCGATATCCAGGCTTTTGGTCTTGAGGTGAAGAAGGCTAATGCCTCATTGAAAGACAAGACAATCGAACAGATCGTCAAGGCTGATTACAAGGATTTTGATATGGCTGGAAATTCAGTCGGCATCGGTCAGACGGAAGTCGTCGATATGAGCGAGCTGGTAGAGAAATATAACGATATCGTTTCTTATCTTGACGGCATAATGCAGAAAGATGGACACAGAATCGTCTTCTTCGCCGCGACTGATATCGTCAACGAGGGAAGCGAGCTCTTCTTCTCAGGAGACAAAACGATAGTCGAGAAAGCTTTCGGAGTCTCCATTCCGGAAGGAAAGAGGTCTATCTATATCCCGGGATTGATGTCTCGAAAGAAGCAGATTGTCCCGCCTCTTGAAGAATATTTCAAACATCAATAATAATGATCAAAACACTCCCTCGGGGGGTGTTTTGATTTACAAACCAAGTTTTACTTTTGGCTTGGTTTCTAGTAGGCTTTATGGAATAAATGATCGAGTATAAGATTCTTAAAAAATCGAAGAAATCAAACGCGAGGCTGGGTGTCATAAAGACTCCCCATGGCGAGGTCCAGACTCCGGCTTTCGTGGCGGTTGGAACCCAGGCAACGGTTAAGACGCTGACGGCCCAGGAGGTTGAGGATACCGGCACCCAGATGATGATAGCCAATACCTACCATCTCCACTTGAAGCCCGGAGACGCTATTGTCAAAAAGCAAGGCCAGATCCATAACTTTATGAAGCTGCATCGGCCGATAATGACCGATTCCGGCGGCTTTCAGGTCTTCTCTCTCGGTTTCGGCAGGGATTACCATGTCGGGAAGATAAACATCGATGCCAAGGAGCTGATCAAGAAGGGCGACCAACCAAAAAACGTGAAGATTACCGAGGACGGGGTTGAGTTCCGTTCTTATCTCGATGGAAGCAAGATCTTTATGGGTCCTAAGGAATCGATCCGGATTCAGGAGAATATCGGAGCGGATATCATGTTTTCCTTTGACGAATGCACCTCGCCGACCGCGACTTACGATTATACCAAAGACGCTTTAGAGAGAACCAAACGCTGGATCAAGAAATCGCTTGATGTCAAAAAGACCGATCAGGCTCTATATGGAATCGTCCAAGGCGGAAGATATAAGGATCTGAGAATCGAATCGGCCAAGTATGCCAATTCATTAGATTTTGCCGGGTTCGGAATCGGAGGAGAGTTCGGCGGAGATAAGAAGGAGATGGTCAATATGATCAAGTGGGTCAACGCGGAGCTTGATGAGAGAAAGCCGAGACATCTTTTGGGAATCGGATTCTTGGAAGATATGGAGAAAGTAATCAAGGCGGGAGTCGATACCTTCGACTGCACTGTCCCGACTCACTACGCCAGACACGGATCGGCTTTTACTTCCCATGGCAAGATCGATTTCAAGAAGACCAAGCTTCTGACTTCAAAGCTGCCTCTTGATAAGAACTGCGATTGCTACGTCTGCCAAAATTTTACCAGGGGTTATCTGACACATCTGATCAAAGCCAGGGAAATCCTGGGTCTCAGGCTCTTAAGCTATCACAATCTTCATTTCTTCAACGCTTATGTCGCCAATATCCGTCAAAAGATAAAGAAGGGGGAGATTTAATAGAAATCAAAAGACTCGTGAAAACGGGTCTTTTTTATTACCTGTGCATAACTCGCTTTGACGCTGAGACCAAAATAAGTACAATTAAGAGTATAGGTGGGTAAAAGTGGGGAAAAGTGGAGATGTTTATCGGCGAATACGAGCACAACCTTGATGCCAAAGGAAGATTGGCGATTCCCGCAAAGTTCAGAAACAGTTTATCTTCCGGCGCGGTCGTTACACGCGGACTTGACCGCTGTCTTTTTGTATTTACCGGCGAGGAATGGGAGATTTTGGCGCAGAAGATTTCTGCGTTGCCGATGACAGCCTCTAACGCCAGAGCTTTTTCAAGACTGATGCTTTCCGGCGCCTCGGAATGCGAGATAGATTCGCAAGGAAGGATATTGATACCGGACTATTTGCGAAAGTATGCCGGCTTGGAGAAGAACATCGTTCTGGCCGGAGTTTACAGCAGGATTGAAATTTGGGATTCGAAGTCTTGGGATGAATACAAGACAAGAACCGAAGCTGAGTCGGACAGAATCGCGGAACAAATGACTGATTTGGGAATATGACACACGACAATACCGAAAAACAACAAGGACATATCTCAGTAATGCCGAAGGAAGTAATGGAATATCTCTCAGTCCAACCGGGAGAATTCATCATTGACGGGACTTTCGGCGGCGGCGGACACTCGGGGATGATTGCTGAGGCCCTGCAAGGGGATGGAATGATGCTTTTGGTAGACAGGGATGAGACGGCTTATAAGCGGGCGCAGGCATTCAAGCCGAAAGGCATAAAGACCCACGCCGCCTTTGCCAATTATTCGGAAATCAGGGAAACATTAGAATCGAAGAAGCTGCCTAAGGCTGACGGGATCCTCCTTGACCTCGGGTTCTCCTCCTTGCAACTTGAAGAAGGCAGGGGATTCAGCTTCCAGAAAGACGAGCCGCTCTTAATGACATACTCTGACAATGAAGAGCCGTTGAAGAATCTCTTGAGGCAGATGTCCAAACAGGAGATAGCGGACGTAATCTATAACTATTCGGGAGAGCGATATTCAAGAAAGATCGCTGAAGCCATCTGGAAAGCCGAAAGGAAGAAAAAGATAGAGACCACCGGGGAACTGGTGGAGATAATAAAATCTACCCTGCCTCAAAAATATGAAGGAGGAAGGATCAACCCCGCGACCAGGACTTTTCTGGCATTCAGAATCTTTGCCAATAAGGAAATAGAACATCTAAGAAAGGTGCTCGATGACTTGCCTGAGATACTGGCCCCAGGAGGAAGGGCGGTCATAATCACTTTCCAGTCGCTTGAAGACAGGGAGGTAAAGGAAAAATTCAAGGCTTTGAACAAGGCAGGTGAAATCGAGATCCTGACCAAAAAGCCGATCCCAGTTTCTTACGAAGAACAAAAACAAAACCCACGCGCCCGATCCGCAAAAATCAGGGTCGCACAAAGAGCTAAATAATAAAATAAACCATGACACTTTTAATAAGGCCTAACAACGAAAGAAAGAGAAGAAATGCAATAGCCGTTTCAGTGATAACCGGCACTCTTGTGCTTTCGACGTTCATCCCCGTCGCCATTTGCTATGCGAACTATACCGGGATAAAATATGAAATAGCGCAGATTGAGCAAAAAATCGATGAGGAGAACGCCAGGAACACCGAAATAAAGAGCAAACTCTTTTATGCGATCGATCCGAATCGCGCGTCTCAAGTTGCCACTGAAAAAGGTCTGGTTGAGGAAAAGAACCCAAGATGGGTTTTTGCCTCGATGTAACTCAAGAAGTCTTTATAACTTGATCACAAAAACAGTCGGTTATTTTGCAGCAAGGTTAAAAGAAAGCTATCGCTTCGTTTTGGCGATCGGCTTCTTTTTGGTTTTATATGGCGGCTTGGGAGTCCATCTCTATAGCCTTCAAATCGAACGCAGCATCGCTTCAAATGCTAATGCTTCGACCGGAGATCTGACAAAAAACCTGGTTCGCGGAGTAATCAACTTTACCGACAAGAACAACACTTTGATTCCGGCAGCTTCAAACAAGGAGTATCCGAATCTGGCGGCCAACCCGGAGGCTCTCGCAAGAGAGGGTCGGGACTTGAAGGAGCTATCCAGTAACATCGCCTTAGTTTTGGGCACGGACAACGCTGACGAGATCTATGCCAAGATATCTAACCCGAAGAGACAGTATGAGGAATTGGCGAAGAATGTTCCGGAAAGCGTCGTCACCGAAATCGATTCTTGGAATATGAAGGGGATCTATATATCGAACGACAAAAGGAGGTTTTATCCTTTCGGAACGCTCGCGAGCCAAGTGCTCGGTTTTGTCTCCAAGGAGGGCGAGGGCAAGTATGGGCTTGAGGCTTTTTACGATGATGAGCTTAGCGGAAAGAATGATGTGACTGGAGTCGGAGAAGATATAAACCTGACAATCGATCCAACCGTCCAAGCCCAATCCGAGAAAATCCTTACCAATCTGGTGACTAAGTTCAAGGCCAAGGAAGGGCAGGTAATCGTAATGGAGCCAAAGACAGGGAAAATACTGGCAATGGCAAGCACTCCGACTTATGATCCGAACGATTATGGCAAATCGGAAATGGCCAACTATCTTAACAGGACTGTCCAGACGACATATGAGCCGGGTTCGGTATTCAAGATTGTGACAGTTTCGGCAGGAATTGACTCCCACTCATTTACACCGAGCACGACTTATTATGATTCCGGGTCGGCCACCATCAACGGCAGGACGATCAAGAACTGGGATAACAAGGCGCACGGCACCTTAACGATGGCTGAGGTCATCGAACAATCAATCAATACCGGAACCATCTTTATGGAACAGCAGATGGGAGGTCAGACTTTCCTCGGCTATATCAAGAAGTTTGGCTTTGATAAGAAGCTTGATGTCGCCGGATTGCCTGGCGAGGTCAGGGGAGACATCTCCGGGCTTGAAAAGAACGCGGTACCGGTAAATTTCGCTACGGCTTCTTTTGGCCATGGAGTTTCCGTTACGCCCCTTAGGATGCTGACGGCGGTTAACGCGGTAGCAAACGGAGGCATAATGATGAAACCATTCATAATCGCTGGAACGAAAGAAGAGGAGTTGGGCCAACCAATCACCAAGGAATCAGCTGAAACCGTTAAGAAAATAATGATTTCCGCCGTCGATAAGGCTAGAATCGCCCACATAAAGAATTACTCAGTGGCGGGAAAGACGGGAACGGCATTGGTTCCGAAGAACGGACGATATACGGAGGACGTCATCAATACTTATATCGGTTTCGCGCCGGCCTCAGACCCTAAGTTCTCGATACTTCTAAGAATGGATGAACCGGAGGGCGCGCCCTTGGCAGGGCAGACAATAGTCCCCGCCTTCCGCGAATTAGCCGAATTTTTGTTGGTATATTATAACGTAGTCCCAGACAGAATCGAAAATGAAACAAGCGCTCATTAAACTGCTAGAGAGGACTTTAAGGAGTCTTTCAGTAAAAATAATAAAAAAATATAATCCGACGATTGTAGGGATTACCGGCAGTTATGGCAAGAGTTCTGCCAAGGAGGCGATCTATGCGGTTGTCTCCAAATTCAAGAAGAGCCGAACTGCTTACGGTAATTTCAACAACGAATTGGGATTCCCCTTGGCGATCATCGGTGACTTCAAACAAGTTTCTGGAAAATTGTTTTGGATCAAGGTGGTGTTGACCGGGATCAAGACAATATTGTTAAAAACCGATTATCCGGAGATATTGGTCCTGGAATACGCGGCCGACAAGCCGGGAGACCTTGATTATCTGATAAATATCGCCAAGCCTCATATTTCGGTAATTTCGGGAATATCCAAATATCCGGTCCATGTCGAATACTATGCTTCGCCAACGGAGGTGGTTAGGGAAAAATCGAAATTGATAAGATGTCTCTCGGAGAACGATTTTGCCGTCATCAATGCGGATGACGAGTTTACCAAGTTCCTCGGGAAAGAGACTAAGGCGGTGACGGTCTCCTTCGGATTTTACAAGTCATCGGATGTCTGCATCAATGATTTTGAGAATGATATCGAGAGAGGAGTACCTAAAGGAATCTCTTTCAAGCTGGTTTCGGAAAACAAGATTTTGCCGATAAAGCTTGCCGGAGTCTTGGGGAAGGCTCAAAGCTATGCCTTTGCTTCGGCGATCGCAGTAGCGGAGATTCTTGGTTTCGATATTTTCGCCGCCAAGGAAGCCTTGCAGGGCTTCAAGTCACTCCCGGGAAGGGCCAATATCATAAAAGGCATCAGGGGGTCATGGTTGATCGATGATACCTATAACGCCTCTCCGGCGGCGATGTTCGGAGCTATCGAGGCTTTGGCTGAAACCAAGCTTGATAGGAAGATTGCCGTCCTCGGCCATATGGCCGAATTGGGAAGCCTAGCTGACGAGGTCCATAGGGAGGTTGGAAAATCGTTAGCTGAGAAAAAGATCGACCTTCTGTTCTTGGTCGGGGAGAAATCCTACAAGATCGCCGAAGGAGCGATCGCGGCGGGAATGGATGACAAGAAAATAAAAAAATTCAGCAATCTGATCGAGGCTCAAAAATACATTCCTTCAGTCGCCGGTCCGAACGACCTGATATTGATAAAGGGATCGCAATCCGCCAGAATGGAAAAAATAACCTATTCTTTGATGGCGGAGCCGGAGATGGCCAGGGACCTGCTGGTTCGTCAGTATGGCAGATGGCTTTCAAATTAACGGATATATTTATCCGTTTTTTTGTTGTATAATTCGAGATAAAGAAACATATGTACAGATTTTCAGTCGTCATTCCTGCTTACAACGAGGAAAAATACATAGGAAGATGCCTTGAATCGCTTAAGCGCCAGAATTACAAAGGCTTTTTGGAAATAATCGTTTCCAATAACGCCTCGACCGACAATACCAAAGAGGTGGCGGAGAGTTATGGGGTGAGGGTGGTTGATGAGCCTCAGAAGGGAATTTCCTATGCCTTGCGCAAAGGGGTTTCGGAAGCGACGGGGGAGATCTTGGTCTTCACCGATGCCGATACGGAGTTGCCGGTTGACTGGATCGAGAAGATAAATAAGAAATTCGAAGAAGACAAGAACCTGTATGCCATAGGCGGACCTTATCTTTTTTACGATGCCGACGTCGCCATAAACTTTTTTATGAAGCAATTTGTCTTCAGGATCTATAAGAAGGTGGCGCCAACTCTTCTTCCTTGCGTCAATATGGCAGTCAAGAAGGAGATTTACGACTTAGTCGGAGGATTCAACACTGAAATAAATTGGGGGCAAGACATCGACCTCTCAAAAAGGATAAGACAACACGGAAAGATCGAATTCGATCCCCAGATTTACGTAATCACCTCCTTCAGGAGGTATAGCGGCGGATATGAGACAAAGATTGTTGCTGCCGCGCATGCCGTCAAAGAATTATCCGTCCAACTGACCAGGTGTTTTTTGGTTGTGAAGAGGGGGAAGATCTATTCCAAAACTCAAAAGGAAATAAGGGAGCCGATAAGATTCCCGGGATTCATCAAGCTGACGACTGACATCGCGAAGAAGGTAAAGTTCCCAAAATCTTCAGCGAGACTTAATAGCCAGACAAAGACGAGGGAGACGTCGGCTTCAAAGTCCAAAAGCAAAAAATAAATCCGCCAATCTCTTTAAGCTGGCGGATTTTTATGTGTAATGAAAAACAATTTTTCATTATTGCTCTTGCTTGGATTTTTATGTATAATCCCTAATATTGATTTTGGCCCCATCGTCTAGTGGCCTAGGACGTCAGGTTCTCATCCTGAAAACAGGGATTCGATTTCCCTTGGGGCTGCGTGTTTTTCATCAAAAAGCATCCATTATATTCCACGGCTTTGATTCTTAGCCTGGCCTTGGTTCTTTTCGCGGCTATTTTGGCCCTTTTAGCTCCGGACGGCTATTATATCGTCGGAAGCTCGGAATGGGGCAAGGCGGCCATTTTGAAGCTTTCTGCAGGCACCCTAGCCCTCATCGGATTTAATTTTTTTATCGCCAGCTACCTTTTCTATCGCGACCGGCTCTTAGCCTACATCCTGGTCTTTTTGAATCTGGCAGCCGTTTTTACTGTCTTTATGAAGGTTGCATTTTTCAGGACATTATGGTAATATCCATATCATGTTTGCTGTTATAGAAACAGGCGGAAAGCAATATATTGCCACTCTCGGAGAAAAATTAAGAGTTGAAAAGCTCGAAGTTGAAGAAGGCAAAACTGTCACTTTTGACAAAGTCCTTTTCCGTGAAAAGGAGTCCGGAGTTGAAATCGGAAAGCCCTATGTAGAGGGCGCCAAAGTTGAAGCTAAAGTCTTGAAGAACGGAAGAGACGACAAAAAGATCGTTTTCAAATTCCACTCAAAGAACCGCTTTGACAAGAAAAAAACCCACCGCCAATATTTCACAGAAGTTGAAATAACCAACATCTAAGAAAAAAATAAAAAACCCGCCTTTTGGCGGTTTTTTTATTTGAAATTTAATTTCTTCCCTTCAAGGCTTCGGCCAAAGTTTCCGGATCAGCAAATTCGACTTCGCCGCCGGTGGGGATACCTCTTCCCAAAGAGGTTATTTTTTTAGCGTAGGGCTTGAGTTCTTTCAAGATCAGGCTTCGGCCAATATCGCCATAAGCGGTATTATTAAAACCTATTATGATTTCTTCGGCGCCTTCCGGATAATCCCTTTGAAGATTTTCTTTGAAGCTATCCAACCTTCTTCTTTCTTCCGGATTCAAACCGCCAGTTTTCTTAATCTCGCCAATGATGAAATAAATCCCGGTGTAATTTCCGGCTGATTCGATGGAGGCGACATCCGTTTCCTTCTCAACGATGGCGATGATTCCCGAATTGCGACGTGAGTCAGAACAAATCGGGCAAAGCTTCGATTCTTCCTCGTAGGAAGAGAAACACTTGGAGCAAGTTTTTAGCTTGACTATCTCCGCCAGGTTCTTGGCCATAGGGAGGACGTTGTCCTTACCCTTGCCGGCCAAGAAGTAGGCGATGCGGAAAGCCTGTCTCGGACCTATTCCGGGGAGCTTTGCCAGAGAATCGGCAAGATTTCTAATTGAATTGGGAGTCTTCATCGTAAGTATTGTCGATATTTTGGAAGCTGGCGGAATCGCGGTCAAACTTCAGCGGGATAACGCCCAAGGGGCCGTTTCTGTGCTTGGCAACGTGGATTTCGGTGATGTACTCCTCTTCAGGGGTGTCAACCGATGAATTGTACTTCCAGGCCGGATGCAAGAACATGACAACGTCCGCATCCTGTTCAATTGATCCGGAGTCTCTCAAGTCAGAAAGCTTGGGAACCTTATTGTCTCTTTGTTCGACACCGCGAGAAAGCTGAGACAGAGCCAGGATCGGAACATTGACCTCACGAGCAATCGATTTCAAACCTCTGGAGATTTCGGTGATTTGCTGGACCGGGTTGTCAGAGTTCTTGCGGGGCATGATGAGCTGGAGATAGTCGATGACGATCAGAGCCAGGTCTTTTTGTTCGGCCTGCAGCCTTCTAGCCATCCTGCGGATCTCCAAAATATTTGGAGAGGGGGTATCATCGATATAAATCGGGGCTCGGGAAAGCTTGTCTAAAGCGCCTTGCAAAAGTTCGAACTCGACCGGGTCTTTGACATTGCCGGTGCGGAGCTTCCAAAGGCTGACTTTCGATTCGGCTGAGATCATGCGGTCAATGATTTGGTCGCGGCTCATTTCGAGAGAGAAGATGCCAACTCCCTTGCCGGCTTTGGTGCCGACGTGTCTTGCAATGTCTAGCGCCAAGGAGGTCTTACCGAATGACGGTCTGGCTCCAAGAATGATCAGATCTGATTTTTGGAAACCGGAGAGGAGATTGTCGAGCTTATGGAATCCGGTCGGGACGCCGCGCATGCTGCCGTCGTGCTGTCCCATCTTCTCCATTCTTTCGATAGCCTTCGGGATTTCATCAGGAACGTAGACAAATTTTCTGGTGGCAGATTGGTTGGTGATGGAAAAGACTTTTTGCTCGATAGTATCAAGCAGGATTTCCAAATCGTCGGACTGGTCCATGGCGCTCTCGGTAATCGAGCTCGAAGTGGAGATGAGTTCCCTCAAGATCCTTTTCTCTTTGACGATAGAGGCATAGTGGGCGATGTGGGCAGCCGAGGGCACCATATTGACCAAATCGGCCAAGTAGGTGGTGCCGCCGATGGAGTTGATCAAGTCTCCCTTCTTAAGTTCGGAGGAGACGGTCAGGATGTCTATCGGAGAGCGGCTTTCCCAAAGCTTAAGCATCGCGCCATAGATTATCCCGTGTCGTCTGTCATAAAAATCTTCCTCGGCTAAGGTATCGGCAATCTGACTTATGGCGTCGGGTTCGGTCATGATGGCGCCTAAAACAGATTGTTCTGCCTCAATGTCTTGCGGAGGAACACGCAGATCGTTTGTATTCATTATTCCATTCTTTTATATACTATCGTCCCTTTGGCTGTATCTTCTACTATATAGCCCATTTTTTCAAGCTCAAGCCTCATTTCATCCGCTTTGTCAAACTGCCTTGATTTTCGGTATTCCTCTCTCTGCTGCATCAAGGTCGTGACTTTGGGGTCATCAGCAGATTTTATAAGGTTGGTCGGGTCAAGATCGAGGACCTTATCGAATTCGACGCAAAGAGACAGTTTTTCTTTGGCGGAAAGGGTATTGTCAGCCAGGGCTCCGTATAAGGTTCCCAGAGCTTCGGCGGTATTGAGATCATTCTCAATATTGTCGGCAAATTCTTTTTGGTATTTTTTGACAGCTTCCAGGTGAAGGTCATTAACGCCATCCTCATTGGCCAACAAGAGGACTTGATGTCTGAGATTGAACAGTCCGATTCCGGCGGCTTCGATTGCTTCCTTGGTGAAGTTCAGGGGAGTGCGATAATGGGTAAGAAGGCAGAGATAACGGAAGGCGAGAGGCGAGACGTCAAACTTTTCCTTAAGATCGTCCAAAGTGTAAACGTTTCCCAAGGACTTGGACATCTTGCCATTATCGACCAGGACAAATTCGTTATGCATCCAATAATTGACGAAGGGGTGGCCAAAAACGGCTTCGGATTGGGCGATTTCGTTCTCATGATGGACGGGGATGTGGTCGATGCCGCCAGTGTGGATATCAAACCTTTCGCCCAGGTACTTGGTGCTCATAGCCGAACATTCGATATGCCATCCCGGAAAACCGATCTTTTTCGCTCGATTTTCCTCTTCTGATAGACGGGGCGCTTCGTGCAAATCATTAGCCTCAAAGTCCCACCTCATGATATGGTCGGAATTTTCCCCGACGCAGAACTTCCAAAGGGCGAAGTCGGTCGGGTTCTTTTTTTCACCCTTCGCCTCAACTCTGGCGCCGGACAACTTTTCTTCCAGGTTCTGTTTCGAGAGCTTGCCGTAATCCTTGAATTTGGAAGTGTCAAAATAAATCCCATCCGAGGTTTCGTAGGTGAAGCCCTTCTCGGTCAGGGTTTTGATCATCCCCAGTTGTTCTTTGATGTGTTCGGTCGCCCTAGGAGTCTTCCAAAACTCATCCTTCTCGATATTAAGCTCGCGAAGATCGTTCCAAAAGAGGTTCTCGTATTCCCTTGCGATATCAAACGGCGATTTGCCCGCCAGTCTGGCGCCTTTCTCCATCTTATCCTCGCCTTCGTTTTCGTCGCTGACCAAATGTCCGACATCGGTAATGTTGATCACGTGCTCAACCCTATAGCCGAGGTATTCAAGCGTTTTGTGCAAAATATCGGCAAAAACATAAGAGCGCATGTTGCCGATATGGGCCCTGCCATAGACTGTCGGTCCGCAGGAATAGATCCCAACAACTTTATCGGATATCGGTTTAAACTCTTCTTTTCCTCCCGAAAGGGTATTTAGGATCTTTAGCATAAGTTGATTATAACCAGGTTTTGACTTGGCGGCAAAGTGAAGAAGATGTGGATTTTCGGTGGAGAAATAATTGACTAGAGACCTGAAAAGTTGTAATTTGAAAGCAGATCCAATTGGTTTTGTGAATGGGGGTGTTCGCATGCAGAAAGTCCCGACTCAGGGAGGAGAAGGGTATAACGCCTTTTATAGCGCCATGTATTATGCAAGGCTGCTCAGGGCCGCCGGCAAGATAGAACAGAGGATTGCGGATCTCAGACACCAGCTGACGCTGCCACAATCGCAAGCGCCTGGTGTTAAGGAGAGACTGGAAGCCGAGCTGGCGAAGGAGGAAATCAAAGCCACCGTCATGAACAGAAAGAAAGAGAATGCAAGGAGAAGGATCAGTTTGGAAGATCTTTCCTGCGGCGCCTAGCCGAACCAGTCATCCCGAAAAAGGGATGACTTTTCTTTTTTTATTGGTTAGAATAGGCGTATTAAAACCAAACAATAAAAACTATGGAGGAAGAGAACAAAGAAACCACATCGGAACAAAATAATGAAGAGGTGGTCTCGATAAAGAAAACAGAGCTTGAAGCTTTGATGAAAGAGAAGGATGAGTACCTCGACGGATGGAAGAGGGCAAAGGCGGAGTTCATCAATTACAAGAACGAGGAATCAAACAGGCTGAGGGATTTCTCTCGCATGAATGCCTATGATTTCATCGGCGGATTGATACCCGTCCTCGACAGTTTCGATTTGTCGCTGATTTCCTTATCGAAGAACGCCGATCCTGAATTGTTGAAGGGGGTCCAGATGATCAAGACCCAGCTTGAGGACGCTCTTAAGAAAAAGGGCTTGGAAAAAATCAATTCGACAAAAGGAGACCAGTTCAATCCTGAATTGCATGAAGCGATCGCTTCCGTCCCCTCTGATTTGCCGGAGAATACCGTCGTTGATGAAATCGAGCGCGGTTATATGCTTGACGGAAAGTTAATTCGTCCCGCAAGAGTCGTCGTTTCCAAAGGAAAAGAAAATTAGAAATATACAAAAATAAGCATCACTCTCTCGCTGATCAAGCAAATCCAGCGATTTGCTTGAATGGCTTCGTATTTTGCGGCATTTTATGCCGACCGTGCCAAAATATTGCAGACAACGCTGCGAGAGTGATGCTTATTTTGTTTATTTTCAAGCTCTTTAATTTTGTAAATAAATTCATTATTATATGTAACTATGGGAAAAGTAATAGGAATCGATCTTGGAACGACTAATTCCGCCGTGGCGGTTGTCGGATCCGATGGATCACCAGCTATTATTGAAAACGCCGAGGGAGCGAGAACAACTCCTTCCATCGTCGCGCTTTCAAAAACAAATGAGAGACTGGTCGGCCTTTTGGCTAAACGCCAAGCGGTCACCAACCCGAAGGATACTCTGTTTTCGGTCAAGCGTCTTATCGGACGCAAATGGACCGACGCGGAAGTCCAGAAGGACAAAGCCTTGTTGCCATATGACATCAGAGAGTCGGCAAACGGCGGTGTCGAGATAAAGTTAGGAGACAAATGGCATGCTCCGGAAGAAATTTCCGCCATGGTCTTGGCCAAGCTTAAGGCGGATGCCGAGATGCGCTTGGGCGAGAAAGTCACCGAAGCGGTCATTACCGTCCCGGCCTACTTTGACGATGCCCAAAGACAAGCGACTAAGAACGCCGGAGAAATCGCCGGATTGACCGTCAAAAGAATCATCAACGAACCGACGGCTGCCGCTTTAGCTTACGGATTGAACAAGCAAAAGAACGAACAAATCGTCGTTTATGATTTTGGAGGAGGAACTTTTGACGTTTCCGTCTTGGAAGTCGATTTCGATTCATTGGGAGGAGATGTCAAAGTCCTTTCAACCGGAGGCGACACCCATTTGGGTGGAGACGACTTGGATACAAAACTCCAGGAATACGTCATTGCCGAATATAAAAGGACCGAAGGAGTCGACCTTTCCAAGGATTCACTCGCTTTACAACGTTTGAAGGAAGCGGTCGAGCGCGCCAAGCATGAACTTTCGTCCGCTGTCGAGACCACCGTCAATCTTCCTTATATCGCTGAAGGTCCGAAACACTTGGAGATGAAAATTACCCGTTCCAAGCTCGAGGAGCTTGTTGCGGATCTGATCGGAAGAGCCGGAGAGCTGACTAAGGCGACCGTCAAGGAAGCCGGGCTTCAGATCTCGGATATCGACGAAGTCATTTTGGTCGGAGGACAGACCAGGATGCCAGCCATCCAGGAATCCGTCAAAAGCATTTTTGGAAAGGATCCCCACAGGGGAATCAATCCTGACGAAGTTGTCGCTTTAGGAGCAGCTGTCCAGGGAGGAATCTTCCAAGGAGATGTCAAAGACGTCTTGTTGCTCGATGTCACTCCTTTGACCCTTTCGATTGAAACAATGGGTGGGATCGCCACTCCGATGATTGAGAAGAATACGACCATTCCTTTTGCGAAGTCGCAAATATTCTCCACCGCCTCGGACAACCAGACGTCAGTTGAAATCCATATTACCCAGGGAGAGAGAGCGAGAGCTGCCGATAACAAAACCTTGGCCAAGTTCGTCCTAGAGGGAATCCCGCCATCACCGAGAGGAGTCCCGCAAGTCGAAGTCACTTTTGACATTGACGCCAACGGAATTTTGAACGTCAAAGCCGCCGATAAGGCGACCGGAAAGTCACAATCAGTCAGGATCGAGGCCAAAACCTCATTGTCCAAGGATGAAATCGAGCGCTTGAAGAAGGAGGCGGCCGAAGCGGCCGAAGCCGACAAGAAGATCAGAGATCTGGCAGAAAAGAGAAATATGGCAGAAAACCTGATCTATACCGCCGAGAAGTCCCTTAAGGACGCCGGAGAAAAAGTGTCTTCTGAGCTTAGGGTTTCCATCGAAAACAAGATTACCGATCTTCGTGACGCCTTGAAGGGCGATGACGAAAAAAACATAGAATCGAAATTCGAAGCATTGTCGACCGAGCTTCAAAAGATTGGCGAAATTATGTACAATAAAGACAACGCCAATGCAAATACAAATGAGCCCGGTAGAGGAGAACAAACCCGAGAGGATAGTGGTTCAGAATCTACGAATTCTAATTAAGAGCCTGTTTTTCATAGCCGCAACCGCCATTATGGCGGGCTTTGCGGCTTTTTCTTTTGTCAGCGGGAATTATCTCCAGACATTGATCGGTTCGATGATCTTTTTGGTGCTTCTTGTCATCCAATCAATGTTTGACCTCGGATGGACGAGGATGCTCCTGGTTTCAGTAGCGTATTCGATAACGCTTTGCGGGGTGGCCTATTATGTTGACCAGGGCCTTGGGTATTCCGTCATGTTCGGAACTTTTATCGTTTCCTCAATTTTCTTTTTTCTTGGCCAGATGGCGGGAAACAACTCAGCTGAGAATACGATCAAGATAAACTTTAACGATGTGGCAAAGTCGGTAGTTGGAAAATCAGTGACCGGCTTGGCCCTTTTCTTAGCCTTGTTTTACGGGTTTGGATCAAATCCAGCGGGGAGGATTGCCGACTATCTGTCCCAGACGGCCGGCAAGACATCCGTTAGCGTGCTTAGGTTTTACTATCCGTCTTTTACCGCCCAAACGAAGGTTGGGGATTTTTTTGAGAATGCCGCCTTGGAGACAGCGAGAAAGACGATAACCGGATTCGACAATCTTTCCGAAAAGATCAAGAACGACACTTTGGAAAAAGCGGTGATGAAGTCAATCAAACAAGTCGAGGAGAGTTATGGAGTCAAGATCGAGGGAGATAAGACGGTGGTTTCTGAAATTGAAGATGTGACTAAGACTAAGATCTCCGAATTTTTGAAGCAGATCGATCCTACTTATATTTCAATCGGCTTGGCGGTCCTGGTATTCTTAACCATCTCAACCATCAGTCCCTTGATCGCTTTTGCGGTAACGGTGCTGGGTACGGCTATTTTCGAATTGCTTGTCATATCCAAGTTTGTCAAAAGGACTTATGAGCCCAGAGATAAGGAGGTGATTAATCTTTAAGACGGAAAGAATCATAGGGTTGATTTTTGCCTAGTTTGCAAATAAGATTTCTTTATTGAAATTATTAATTAGCTGATGAAAGATTACTATTCGGTCTTAGGCGTTGAAAAAGGGGCGTCGGATGATGAAATAAAGAAGGCTTATAGAAAGAAAGCCCATGAGTATCATCCCGACAAGCCAACTGGAAATGCCGAAAAATTCAAGGAGATAAACGAGGCTTACCAGGTCTTGTCAGATAAGCAAAAGCGAGCCCAGTATGACCGTTTCGGAACAGCGGACGGAAATGCGGGCGGATTCGGAGGATTCGATCCTTCGTCTTTTGATTTTTCCAACTTCGGCGGATTCCAAGGAGGATTCCAAGGGGGATTCGGTGACTTGGGCGATATATTTGAAACGGTTTTTTCAGCGGCCGGCGGAGCGCCGAGAGAAGAAAGAGGAAATGACGTCGAGGTTTCTGTCACTGTCCAGCTTGAGGATGTGAGGGAAGAGAGGAAGATTCCGATAAGTTTCAGGACCAAGGTAAAGTGTCCGGAGTGTTCCGGCAGTGGCTACAACAAGGAGAAGGGAGTGAAAAAGTGCGCTGTCTGCAATGGTGACGGAAGGGTAAAAGAGGTCAAAAGAACCATATTGGGAGCCTTCCAAACGGTTGTTACCTGCAAGACCTGCAATGGCAGAGGCGAGATACCGAATGAGAATTGCAAGAAGTGTTCCGGAGAGGGAAGGATCATGAGCGAGAAGACGGTCGAGATAAAGCTTCCGAAGGGCGTCAATGACGGCAATGTCATCAGGTTTGCCGGAGAGGGGGAGGCAGCGAGACACGGTGGCAGACCCGGTGATCTTTATATCAGGATCAAGATGGCCCCTCACAAGGTATTTACGCGAAGGGGAGACGATCTCGTGATGAGCAAGGAGATCTCTCTCAAGGACTTCGTTCTTGGCAACAAGATAGACATCAAGACTATCTCAGGGAAAACCGTTTCGGTGGCCGTAGAGCCAGGAGACAGCCTGAGAAAAGAGGTGAAGGTCAAGGGCGAGGGGGTTGTGCCTTCGGCAGACTTGTTCATCCTTTTTGATATCAAATCTCCCAAGAAACCGGATAAGCAATTGAAGGAATTACTTGAAAGAAGCGAAATATAGTAGTATTATATAGGGACAATATTGTGTAAGCGCCGCGCCCTTAAAAGCGCCGGCTCTTATCCGCTCGTAACTCAATGGTAGAGTAGCTGCCTTTTAAGCAGTAAGTTGGAGGTTCGAGCCCTCCCGAGCGGACAAGACAACAAACATCACATCTCATTGTGATGTTTTTATTTTTTGGCTCTTTTTTTCGTCAATTCTGACAATAAATACGGCGATTTTCGGGGCTTGCTAAAACCTCAAAATAATTGCAATATTAGTACAGTTAAAGTCAAATACAACAATGAAACACAAAGCGTTATTTCTAATCACCGCCTTGCTAGTATTCCTTTTAGGCGCGACGTTCGTTTTGCCAAAACCGGGAGAAATCCTTTACGGCAATCAAAAGTCTCCAGATTTATTTTTCAACCGGTATTCCAATTGGAAACTTGGTTTGGATCTAGTCGGAGGATCGTCACTGGTTTATAACGTCGATCTCTCAAACGTAAAGCCGCAGGATTATGCAGCGGTGACTAACGGTTTGAAAGATGTCATTGAAAAACGTGTTAATCTTTACGGAGTTTCCGAACCGAGAGTCCGCATAATTGAGAAGGGAAACCAAAGACAGATCCTGGTTGAGTTGGCCGGAATCAAAGATGTCGAGAAAGCAGTAAAAGAAATCGGAGACACGCCCACGCTTGAGTTCCGTGAAAACTGTCAGACATTAAAGACTAATCAGGGAGATCTCCTGGCTTGCGCTCCGACCGAGCTCACCGGAAGATATGTAAAATCAGCCACCTGGGGTTATGCCAACCAAGGATTCTCATCACCTCAAGTCAATATCGAGTTCAATGAAGAGGGGGCAAAGATTTTTGAAAAGCTTACCGAAAGAAATGTCGGAAAGCCGCTGGCGATCTTTTTGGATGACAATATAATCAGCGCTCCCATCGTCAATGAGAAAATTGCTGGCGGAAAAGCCCAAATCTCGGGACAGGGAATAACGATCGAGTCAGCCAAACAGCTGGCGGAGAGATTCAACGCCGGAGCCCTTGGCGCCCCGATTTCACTCGAATCCCGCAGAACCGTCAATGCCACAGCAGCGTCCGATTCTTTGCTTAAAATAATGATCGCTGGATGCGTCGGCACGATTCTTATCATCGTCTTCATGGTCATCATGTACGGCGTCTCAGGAATCGCTTCCGCTTTAGCCTTGATATTTTACATAATAACCACCCTTGCCATATTCAAGATCACACCGGGATTCACCATGTCATTGGCCGGAATCACCGGATTCATCCTTTCTATCGGCTCGGCGGTTGATGCTAGCATCCTGATTTTTGAAAGAGCTAAGGAAGAAGAAAAGAAAGGGGCCTCAAGATATGCCGCCATCGAGAACGGCTTCAGACACGCTTGGGTTTCGATAAGAGATTCAAACGTCAGCACGATGATTATCGCCTTGATGCTTTATTTCTTCTCCTCAAGCTTCGTGAAGGGATTTGCCCTCACCTTGCTCGTCGGCATGGCCATCAACTTAATCCTGACCTATACCGTCACCAGGAATATTCTGCGAACGATTTATAGAAGGAAAACAAGAGTCGCTTCAAAATAAGAATAAAAACCATGAAATTTCAGTTTATCAAACATAAAACCATATTTATCCTTTTATCCGTTATCTTTGTAAGCGTCTCTATCGCCGCCCTCGCCATCTTCGGCCTTAAGCCCGGAATCGATTTTAAGAGCGGTTCATCATGGCAGATCGAAGTTCCGGCTTCGGAAAGGGATCTTAGCGCTTATCTGAAGAACGACTTGAAAATCGAAGATCCGATTGTCTCTTATGATTCTGCCAGCAACTCTTATTCTATCGTGATGCCGATGATGACCGATGAGCAAAAAGCTCAATACGCCGATTCTTTGAAAGCAAAGTTTGGCAATTTCAAAGAGCTCGACTTCGGGCTTACCACTCCCTCCATTTCGAATGAGCTCAAAAACAAGTCGATGATGTTGATAGTGGCTGTCCTCGCAGTCATGGCGATTTATATCACCATTACTTTCAAAGCAGTCTCTTACCCGGTTCCATCCTGGAAATACGGAATAATCACTATTGTGGCCTTGGCGCATGATGTCGTCATTGCTGCCGGCGCCGCCGCCGTCCTTGGCCGTTTCAGCGGAATGACAATAGATACCAATTTCATCGTCGCCTTGCTGACCATCGCCGGATTCTCAGCTCAAGACACGATCGTTGTCTTCGACAGGATCAGGGAGAACCTTGCCGGTCATAGGGAAAAGGGGGTAGATATGCCTGGAATCGTCAATAGAAGCCTTAATGAGGTCGTGATGCGTTCCTTGAATACCAGTCTTTCAATTATGTTAGCGCTCTTGGCAATAGCCGTTTTTGGGCCGATTTCAGTCCATTATTTCGCTATAGTGATGCTTGTAGGGATGTTTTTCGGGACTTATTCCTCGATCTTCCTGGCAAGCCCGCTCCTTGTCGCAGCCTACCAGCTTGACATAAAAAGAAAAAAATTGTAAACTACCTCAAAAATGACCCTTGATCAGATAAAAATTAACAAAACCATTGATCATCTCATTGAGAGGTCTAATTTGGATGAACGCACCCAGGCTATCATCAGAGGCCGTTTCGGGGTTGATTCATTCAGGCAGACCACTCTTCAGGAACTTGGCAATCGTTTTAAAATAACGAGAGAGCGCGTCCGTCAAATTGAAAGTCAGGCAATGACTGAGATTAGGGATGACATCTTTTCAATCGAAGAAATCAATGTAATTCACGAATTTCTCAAGAGATACATCGAAAATGTCGGTGGAGTAAGGCTTGATAACTATCTTATTTCCGATTTTTATAACTTAATGAAATCGGAAGATAATCTTTCAACTTTCGGAAACCGCATCCATTTTGTCTTAAAACTCATCAAATATCCGATTCTTTCGGAAAACAACGAGATCTACCACAACTTCTGGTATGACTCTGACGAGGCGAAAGAAAAAATGGGCAGGCTCCACGATGACATAATTTCCAGAATCACGAATTCTGAGGAGTTTAATGAAATCTTAAAGGAAATCATCAAGAAGCATTCGATCAACGAGCACGTCGCCGTTTCATACCTTTCCGTCTCCAAAAAGATCGGAGTCGGACCTTATGGCGATATCGGCCTTACGGAATGGGAAGAGATCAATCCCAAAACCGTTCGCGCCAAGGCTTATCTTCTGCTTAAAAAAGTCGGCGTCCCCATGCATTTCTCCGACATCGCAAAAGCGATCGGATCGCATGCTCCCACCGTCCACAACGAACTCATCAAAGATGATCGCTTCGTTCTGACCGGTCGCGGAACCTACTCGTTAAGAAAATAACAACTACCTATCCTAATGTCTGCCTTTGATATTTTTGATTTATTTACCGTCAATTTTTGGAATATAGTTAAGGAAACAATCGGTGTCATAAAGCCGATTTTTTCCATTGTTATCTGGTTTGTCCTAGCCTTCATCCTGGCAAAATTTTTGTTCTCCTTCCTTCATAATTGGTGGTTAGATGAAGCTCAGGAAAGGTTCTATGACAAAGAATTCAACTGGATTTTCTTGGAATTGAAGTTTCCGAGAAACAACGAAGTGTTTCCTAAGGCGATGGAAAACGTCTTTTCCGCCTTTTATCAGATTTACAGCTTCGGAATCATGCCCGAGAAGAAGTATCTTGCCGGTCAGTTCGAAGAATCAGCCGCGCTGGAGATGGTTTCCTCGAAAGAGGGAATCCGCTTCTTCATCCGCGTCAATAAGAAATACAGAACCCTTTTCGAAAAAGCGATATTCTCCCAATATCCGGAAACGGAAATAGTCGAAGCCAATGATTATCTCAGTGATTTTCCGGCTGACCTTCCTGACTCCGAATACGATATCTTAGGAACCGACTTGATTTTGGGAAAGGATAGCGCCTATCCGCTGAAAACATATTCATACTTCTTTGGAGAAAGAAAATTCGAGGAGTACGAAATAGACCCGATTTCCCATCTTTCGGAAGTCATGTCCGGACTTAAGTCCAGCGAGGAGAGGATGTGCATCCAAATTGTCATCTCTCCTTCAGCCGGAGATTTGAAGGATGCGGTCAAGAAGATAACTAAGAAAATCCTCAAGGATAAGAAGGAAGCTGAGGCGAAGAAAGGAGCTCTTGAGAGTATCGCCGGAACTTCAGCCGAATTCGGGAAGAATTTGATGATGGCGGCAATAACGCACCCCGAATGGGAAGCGCCTGCAAAGCCAGAAGCCAAGAAAGACGAACAGTTGAGTCCGGTTGATATCGAAGTTTTAAGGAACATCGACAGGAAAGCGAGCAAATCAGCCTTCAAGACATCCATCAGGATGATTTACATCGACAAGAAAGCGTCTTTTGACAAGACTAACTTCCCGGCAATGATGTCTTCTTTCCAGCAATTTAACACCCAACATCTTAACTTCCTGAGACCTGGCCCGACCTTTACCAAGCCGAGCCGCTTCTTCAGAAAAAAGGAGATCTTGGATCAGAGGAAACACACGATGTACAGATACTACAAGGCGAGGACGATCTATCCTTACAGCAATGTCGAGGATATGTTCGACAATCTGAGAGTATCTTTCATGAATCTTTTCAAGATCGAGTTCCTGGAAATAAAATATAAAAAGAACCTTCCGGAACCGTTCATCTTGAACGCGGAGGAGCTAGCGACCCTTTTCCATCCTCCAGTCAATCGCAAATCACAGGCCTCTGGCTTGGCTCCCGTTGAGACCAAGAAGACGCCTCCTCCAGTCAACCTGCCAATCGAATAAAATAACATATGAGCGATATCAATTTTTTTGGACAAACAACTTTCAGAAACAAGCTTACCACCTTCGGAATCAAGACCGACGACCGTAGGCGCCATATGTATTTGATCGGTAAGACTGGTACGGGAAAGACTACTATGATGGAGAACATGATAGTAGACGATATCCGTTCCGGCCGAGGAGTGGGACTTATTGACCCTCACGGGCAATTTGCCGAAAAGATGCTTGATTTCGTCCCGGCGGAAAGAATCCAAGACGTAGTCTACTTCAATCCGTCCGATATCGATTACCCGATAGGATTCAATCCTCTTGAGGTCACCGACAAATCCAGGAGCCACTTGGTGGCTTCCGGGATCATGGGAGTCTTCAAGAAAATCTGGGTTGACGCCTGGTCGGCCAGAATGGAATATATCTTGAACAACGCCCTTTTGGCCTTGATCGAATTTCCGGGAACGACCTTGCTCGATGTCATGAAACTTTTCTCTGACGAGAAATTCAGAAATGACATCGTCAGCCGGATCGAAGACCCGATGGTCAAGAACTTCTGGGTAAACGAATTTGGAAAATACTCTGACCGCTACGCCGCAGAAGCGGTGGCGGCCATCCAGAACAAAGTCGGGCAATTCATTGCCAACCCTTTGATCAGGAATATAATCGGGCAACCCAAATCTTCCATCAACATGAGGGAGATCATGGACTCTGAGAAGATCTTTATTGCCAACCTTTCGCACGGAAGGGTCGGAGAGGACAATTCCGCCTTGTTGGGAGCAATGCTTATCACGACGTTGCAACAAGCGGCGATGTCCAGAATCGATATCCAGGAGAAAGACCGCAAGGACTTCTTCTTGTATATCGACGAGTTCCAAAACTTCTCAACCGATTCTTTCGCGGTCATTTTGTCAGAAGCCAGAAAATACCATCTGTCACTGATCTTGGCCCACCAATATATCGAACAATTAAGCGACTCTGTCCGCGGCGCCGTCTTCGGTAACGTAGGAACGATTGTCGCTTTCAGGGTCGGAGCGGAGGACGCGGAGAGCTTGGAGAAAGAATTCTCTCCGGAAATCACCGCTGAAGACCTGGTAAATACGGCCAAGCACAACGTTTATCTCAAGTTGATGATAGACGGTGTCGCTTCGCGTCCGTTTTCAGCCCAAAATATGCCCTTCTTAAGAGCTCCCGAGGAGACCTTTACTGATCTCATAATCGAGAACTCAAGGAGAAATTACACTTTGCCCAGAGCGACTGTTGAGAAACAAGTCGCCGAGAAGTGGGAAACCAAAGAATCGGTTGAGTCCCGGGCAGTAAGAAGAAACGAGGTTTCTCCCAAGGACATTTTGAAACCGGTTAAAAAGGAAAAGACCGAAGAAGAACTTCATGATTTAAGAGACGCCCTATCGGATCTCTTAAAATCGAAAGAGGAGTCCGCCGAATCCAAAAAAGTGGATTCGATCAATCACACGGGCAGTCCGATAACCGAAGAAGAACAAACTGAAAAATAACTATGATTTCATATACCGAACTTAAAAAAGGGATGATCATCATCTGGAACAATGAACCGTACGAAATCGTTGACGTTGAATTCATGAGAATGCAACAGAGAAAGGCGACGGTGACGACCAGGATGAAGCAACTCAAAACCGGAAAGGTTGTCGACCGAACCTGGCAGGCATCCGACCACATCGAGGAAGCGGAGTATTCCAGAAAGGAATTCACTTTCCTTTACGCAAACCGTGGGGAATATTGGTTCCAAGAACCGGGAAATCCGAAGACTCGCTTTTCTTTGAGCGAAACGCTGATCGGAGATGCCGGAAAATATCTTAAAGCTAATACCCCGGTCAATATCCTCACCATATCCGACGAACCGATTAAGATTACTCTTCCGGTCAAGATGGATTTGATGGTGACGGAAGCGCCCCCAGCCTTAAAGGGCAATACTGCCCAGGGCGGAGACAAGCTTGTCACCGTCGAGGGTGGAGCCAAAGTGACCGTGCCTTTGTTCATTAACGAAGGGGATGTCATCAAGGTAAATACGGAAACCAATACTTATGTTGAGCGTATTTCCACCTCAAAGAATATCTAAACCAATAAAACCGCCCAAAAGGCGGTTTTATTTTGACTAAATTTGAAATATGTGTTAATATGATTAGACATCCCAAAGGAATTCGGGATACTGGCTCTTTAAAGCCAAATATTTTTCGAAGAAGGAGAGTGTTTGTTGTATGAGTAGCGAAGGGACGAATGAAAAAATCTTGGAGATGACTCTGAGCATCCATGAGCAGGAGGTAATGAGGATTGCCATCGAGATCGGCCAGAAGTGCGTGGCTGTTCGGACGGTAACCTTTTACTGCCCCGAGGAGCCTGACCCGGCCGACCGGATCCAGACTCTTGAGATTACCGAAGCGAACCCCTGGCTTAAGATTGTCCTGGACATGGAAGCCAAGGGCGAGGAGCGCAGGGAAGTGAATAACCCGAAAGTTGCTGGCGAACGGATGATTATCATCTTACCCAAAGCCGAAGAATAATTGGCATCAATGCGGGCTCGCAATCGCGGGCCCTTTTGCTTATAAAATGATTCAGAACGGGAGACAAAAAGTTTTTGTTGGATTGAGCGGCGGAGTTGATTCTTCAGTCGCGGCTTTGCTTTTGCTTCGCGCCGGGTATGAGGTTATCGGTGTCCATATCCGAGGCTACAATGTCGATGGTTGCGGAGACATAGACGCGGAATATGCCAGACGCTCGGCAGAAGTCTTGAAAATTCCTTTCTACGTCTGGAACATGGAAGAAGAATATAAAAGGGCAGTCGTGGACTACATGATTTCCAGTTATAAGAACGGGATCACCCCCAATCCCGACGTTATGTGCAACAAGGAAATAAAATTCGGACTCTTCATGAGAAAGGCAATGGAGATGGGGGCGGACTACATTGCGACCGGTCACTATGTCCTTCAAAAACAGTCTGGAGGAAACAGCAAGCTATTTATCGCCAACGACCTGAATAAGGACCAGACATATTTTTTATGGACCTTATCCCAAGACCAGATAAACAGATCCCTTTTTCCAGTCGGTCCTTATCAAAAGTCTGAAATTAGGACCTTTGCTTCATTTGCCCATTTGCCGACGGCTAACAAGAAAGATTCCCAGGGAATCTGCTTCTTAGGAGACGTCTCTATGAGAGATTTCTTGAAGGCTTATATCCAGACCGATCCCGGTCCGATTGTCACGACGGAGGGAAGGGTAATCGGTGAGCACGAAGGATTATCATTCTATACCATCGGTCAGAGACATCTGGGAGTAAAGGTGGTGACGGGAAAGAAGGGGAATGAGCCAACAATCGCAAGATATGTGATTGATAAGGATATCAAGACGAATTCCTTGATAGTGGCGGAGGGAGGTGATAATCCGGCCTTATTCTCGGAAGGAGTCAACCTGGCAGAGATAAACTTCACCTCGAAGGAGATTCCAAACAGACCAATTGAAGTGATGGCGCGAGTCCGTTATCGTCAACCCCTTTTCCCGGCAACATTAATCCAAGGCGAGAAGAATTGGCGACTTGATTTCAAAGAGCCGCAGAAATTCATTGCCAAAGGGCAATCAGCCGTTTTTTACAGCGAGCAAGGAGAGATGGTGGGCGGCGGGGTCATAGTATAATATAAGGTATTAAGACGCACAAAGAGGCGCATTGATAAACACGATGCGTCTTTTTGATTTTTCAAAAATATTGCCGTCTTTGAAGCGGGGAAAGTTGGTGGCATATGATGCCGTCTTTGTGTTCTTCCTCTTTGGTTTTATAGGGATGAGCCTGGTTAACTTCAATTTGCATTGGGCGGCTTTTTCTTTGGCGGCAATTATGATCGGGTCATTTCTTATTTTCCAAGAAAAGGTCTTCAGGGAAGTCATTGGCATCATTTTCATTTCTTTGGCGGTCTTTTCCGGCTATGCCTGGATCCATCAAGCCAATTACCGGGCGGTTTTTTTAGTCGGGGAGAAAATAAAGGCAATCGGTACAATCAAGGATTTTATTCATAATTCTCCGTCTTATATCCTGGTTAAGGTCAGGACAGATAAGGGTGACTTTAATATCTTGACTGATGGAGGGGATTTTCATATCGGTGATAGGGTCAGAATCGAGGGAGTTGTTTACCAGATTAGGAGCGCCGGGGCGTATCTTAACAAGCAAAAGATCACATTAGTCGAGCACTCAAAAAACAAAACGGGATTGCTAGTTGAGACTGTCCGAGATTGGCTCTTTGAAAACATAGGGAGGTCGCTGCCGGCGTCTGAGGCGGCACTGGCCAACGGTTTGCTTCTGGGTGACACTTCCGGATTTTCCAAGGAATTCAAGGATGATTTAAGAAAGACGGGGACAAGCCATATCGTCGCTCTCTCCGGTTGGAACGTGATGATTTTAATGACGGTCTCGATCTCAATACTGGGGATATTCTTAAAGCGGCGTTCAGCCTTGTTTTTCTCAATCATATTGATTTTGATACTTTGGTTATTGGCCGGATATTCCGCCTCTCTTTTGCGGTCGGTGATAATGGGATCGGTTTTTATTTTAGCCGCGTTCTTTGGAAAGAAGTATTCGCTTAGAAACGCGCTTGCCTTCTCCGCTTTCACAATGAGCCTTTTTGACCCGGGGGTTTCCGGCGATCTGGGTTTCCAACTCTCCTTTGCGGCAATCCTAGGCCTTGCGACCTTTTCTGGGGGAATTTCAAAAGCAGTCGACAAGATTTCCGTCGGAAAAATAATCAACAAAATGGGCTTTTCAGAAACCGTCTCCGCCCAACTGGCGGTCACACCGGTGATCCTCTGGAACGGCATAACCGTGGCCCCGATCGGGCTCATCGCCAATCTGGCAATAATCTCCCTTATCCCCATCACTTACTTATTCGTTTTTCTGACCTCGCTTATCGGAGATAAGTTGGGAATCGTTTCTTGGTTCGTCTCTTTTGTCGCAAATATCCTTTTACATTATGAAATCAAAACCATTGCTTATTTTGCTGATATTCTTTAATGCGGTATCAGCTCTTATGATTGCCCCAACTCCCAAGAGATATGTCTTTATGGATGTCGGGCAAGGAGATGCGGCGCTATCCCAATCGGGGAGTCATATTTATCTCGTTGATACCGGGCCGGAAGGAGGAATTGTCAGGAAGATCGGAGAGTATTTGGGCAGAAGGAAATATCTCGATGTCGTCTTTATAAGCCATTATGACAAAGACCACTCCGGCGGAGCTTTGGAAATTGCCAAGAGATATGAAATAGGCGCCTTAGTCTTTCCTTCTGCTGATGGAAAAACTTACCCCGATACGACTTCAATGCCTTATGAATTATTCGAGGCAATGAATATCGCGAGGGCTAGAGGGACAAGGGTAACGGCGGTCACCTCCGGAACAAAGATCGATTTTGGTGAAGAGCAGTTGGAAATCCTATCTCCGGACATCAGGATGAAGCTTAAGGGTGATAATGACAATTCCATCGTGATTTTCGCGATTGCCAAGCCCAAGAGGATATTGTTTGCGGCGGATATAAGCCAAAAGGCAGAAGAGAAGCTGATGCGAAAATACGGAAAGCTTTTGAGAGCTGATATTTTGAAGGTGGCCCATCATGGAGCAAAGTCCTCAACTGGGGACAGGTTACTCAAATACGTGCGGCCGGAGCTCGCGATAATCTCTGTCGGAAAGAATTTCTACGGACATCCGGCAAAAGAGACGCTGCAGAGATTGATTCTTGCCGGAGCCAAGATCAGAAGGACGGATTATGAGGGGGATATCCAGTTAGAGAAATAGGGAATTTGCGGGTTTTATTGATTTATGGTATAAATCAACCAATAAGCCGTGACGCTGCCAACACAGCCGAGCTTGAAGAAGAAATCCTTTGGGAGAGTAGAACTTCACGGGAGAAGCCCGTTAACGCTTCGATAAAGCCATAAGAAAGATTGCCTTGTAATTAAAAGCTTATGGAAAGTAAGGTGGTACCGCGAAACTTTCACTCGCCCTTACATACTCATTTTTTTGAGTGTGTGAGGGCGTTTTTAGTAACAAAAGGTTAATAATAAAAAATAAAAAATGCGTACCTTAATCAAGGATACAGTAAAAAAAATAGGGGAGACGGTAGAGGTAATGGGCTGGGTTGATTCCAGACGCGATCACGGTAAGTTGATTTTCATCGACCTTCGCGACCGAACCGGGATCATTCAGACCGTTTTCTTCCCCAAGAAAGACGGAGACAATTCCGTCTACGAGCTTGCCAAGAACTTGCGTAACGAATGGGTGGTGAAGCTTACCGGCAAGATTTCCGAGAGACCGGCTTCGATGGTCAATGAGGAAATCGTCACCGGAACGGTGGAGATGCAGGTCGAAGGGTTGGAAATCTTAAATGAGTCTCTTACTCCTCCGATCGACGTCACGACTGATGGAAAGGATATAAATGAGGATATCAGGATGAAATACCGCTATCTCGACCTCAGACGTCCGAGAATGGCCAAGAATATGAGGAACAGGGCAAAGACCTTCAAGTTCTTCCGAGATTTTTTGGCGGCAAATGATTTCACCGAAGTGGAAACCCCGGTCCTAACCAAATCAACTCCGGAGGGAGCGCGCGATTATCTTGTGCCTTCAAGAGTTTATCCGGGCAATTTTTACGCCCTGCCCCAATCTCCCCAGCAATACAAGCAGCTTCTGATGGCGGCTGGACTCGAGAGATATTATCAATTCGCCAAGTGTTTCAGAGATGAAGATACTAGAGGCGACAGACAACCGGAGTTTACCCAGCTCGACCTCGAAATGAGCTTTGTGAACAGGGAGGATGTCATGGAGATGATTGAAGGCGCTCTTATCAAATTCGTCCAAGAGGTTTATCCCCAAAAGAAAATCCAACAAATGCCCTTCCCGAAGATCACTTATAAGGAGGCGATGGAAAAGTATGGAACCGACAGGCCGGATATCAGGGAGAACAAGGAAGATCCAAACCTTTTGGCTTTCTGCTGGGTCATTGATTTCCCGTTTTTCGAGAAAGCCGATGAAGGGGGATGGACTTTCACTCACAACCCGTTTTCTGCAGCTAAGCCAGAGTTCATGGAAGATTTGATGAATAAGAAAAACATTCCGGAAATCTTGACTACCCAATACGATATCGTCTTGAACGGTTTCGAAATAGGAGGCGGATCTATCAGGAATCACCAATCGGCGGCGCTGAGAAAGGTTTTTGAAATCATGGGTTATGCCGAGGAGAGGATATCAAACAACTTCGGGCATATGCTTGAAGCCTTTGATTATGGCACCCCGCCACACGGCGGATTAGCTTTCGGCTTTGACCGTTTGATGATGATTTTGGAAAACGAACCGAATATCAGAGAGGTAATGGCCTTCCCGAAGACGGGAGATGGCAGGGATTTCATGATGTCCGCTCCGGCGGAAGTGGAAGAGAAGCAGTTAAAGGAGCTTCATTTAAAGATTCAAAAATAATATTGTGATATAATTCATTTACTATGGATATCAAGAAGGAAAAAACATTAGTGGTAGTAAAGCCAGAGGGAGTCCAAAGGGCTTTGATAGGAGAGATAATCTCCCGATTTGAGAGAGTCGGTTTGAAGTTGATTGCCATCAAGATGATCGTTCCGACCAGCGAATTGGTAAACAAGCATTACTTGATCGATCCAGAATGGTTGGTCAAAGTCGGCAATAAGGCTATTTCTGCTTATGAGAAGAAGGGCTTAGAGGCCCCGAATAAAAATCCGGAAGAAGCTGGAAAGAGAGTCCTGGACGGTTTGATCAAGTACTTTACAGCCGGACCGGTCGTTGCCATGGTTTGGCAAGGAGTCGGAGCAGTCACAACGACCAGGAAGATTGTCGGCAGCACTGAGCCGGCTTCATCTGATGTCGGAACCATCAGGGGGGATTTGACTATCGACTCTTACATCTTGGCAGATACTGACAGCAGGGCGGTTAGAAATATTGTCCATGCTTCCGGATCGGTTGAAGAGGCGGAGAAGGAAATTATGCTTTGGTTCTCGGAGAACGAGTTGATTGCTTATAAGCTTATTTCCGAATCGCTTTTGTATGATGTCAATCTCGATGGAATCTTGGAATAGAAGTCAAATATGAAAACAGCAGCTTTAAGTTGCTGTTTTTTTATGCTGATTGTGAATAAGTCCTCTTGCGTTAAAAATCATTTTAGGTCTTAGGAAGTGAATGAGTGTCAAGTCTGAAAAAAGTCTTTTATTTTTTGATATTTACTGTTCTTAACAGTCATATATAATAAAATTATCCGACAAGTTAGATTCCGGATCAAATAATTTTTTAAGGCTATCCAACATTTTTTTAACCCGTGGGTTAAAATTGAGGACTGCCAATCTGGCATTAGCCGGGAGTCTAACTTAAAGTCGGGTTAGAAAAGCCGCGTTGTATATAACGCGGCTTTTTATGTCTCCAATTCCCGGCCCTTATGAATAAAAATAACCCCCACCTTACGGTAGGGATTATTTATTATGTCGGGCTGCCGGGACGCTTCGCTATTTCACGTCGCGAGGCGCGGCTCGCTCCCGCGAAACTTCCGTTTCGCGAGCTTCCAATACGGAAGGGATACCTTCGTCTCCCTTCCGACCCCATCCCTTTTCAATTCCCGGCCCTTATGAATAAAAATAACCCCCACCTTACGGTAGGGATTATTTATTATGTCGGGCTGCCGGGAATTGAACCCGGGTCGTACCCACCCCAAGGGTATATACTGCCGTTATACTACAGCCCGTAATAAAAGATGGACAACTTTAGTTGCCCATCTATGTCTTTTAAGCAACTTTGGCGGTATTGATTTCCGTTCTCATTCTGTTCAAGCTTTTGATGCACTTGGTGCAAGCTTCAACTTTTCTACCTAAGATTCTAGTTGGTTGGAGATTTGGTTGCTTTCTTGATTTGGGCGTCGGGTTGTAATTACCGCGGAGCTTAATTCTTTGTCCGCGGACTATTGATCCCTTCCCGCAGATTTCACACTGACGCATTGCTATATGTTATAACGAATTACCCATTTTGGCAAGGAATGGCTACCGGTTCCTGATTAGGGGTGCCTAGTACCGGGCATCGGGTCCGGAAACTGGTTGGGTAGAGAATAGGAAGATTCTTCCTTTTGGTATATCATTAAGCCAATAATGGATCCTATCTTTACGAAAATCTTCTTGTTTGTTGTTATTGTGGTTTCCGCCACCATTCACGAGTATTCGCATGCTTTCATAGCCAATGAATGCGGGGATGAGACCGCAAAGAGGCTTGGGAGACTTACCTTGAACCCTTTAGCCCATCTGGACATCTTCGGAAGCATAATCATCCCTTTGACGCTAATTCTGACTTCCGGAACCTACTTTGGTTGGATGCGCCCGGTCCCTTATAATCCGAACAATCTTAAAGGGGGAGTAAGGGATGAGATAAAGGTAGCGGCAGCCGGACCGATAGCAAACTTCTCCGTCGCTTTTATCATCATCTTGGCTTATGGCTTGTTTTCCTTCATTCCAGGCAGAGAATTCGCTTATCTGGCCGCTTACGTCAATTTGTCGCTCATGGTCTTCAACCTTCTGCCGATCCCGCCGCTTGATGGCTCCAAATTCCTTTATCCCTTCCTGACTCTGAGGCAGAGAGTCTTATTCGAGCAATATGGCATTATTGGCGTCTTAATCTTGCTTCTTTTCGTCAATGTTTCTTACCCGGTCCAGGTATTATTCAAGCTTCTTGTGAGTATTATTCCGACAATTTTTTAAGCGACAAAGCAAAACAAAGCCACGGGCTTTGTTTTTGTTTAAAATATGGAAAAGGATTGCCTGGCGATTTTAGGCGCTAAATATTGACAAGATGGGGTGATTATTGATAAATTATTATCGTGCCTACGATGAATCAGCTCCTCAAGAGGGGGCGAAAAACAAGCGAAAAAAAGTCTAAATCACCGGCTCTTGGCCGTTATTTTAACGTTCTCCAAAATAAACCGGTCGATTCTGAATCGCCACACAAAAGAGGAGTTTGCTTAAAGGTGTTCACAACTACCCCTAAAAAGCCAAACTCTGCCTTAAGAAAAGTCGCGAGGGTTCGTCTGACTAACGGAATGGAAGTAACTGCTTACGTTCCGGGAATCGGACACAACCTTCAGGAACACTCCGTCGTCATGATCCGTGGCGGTCGCGTTAAAGATTTGCCGGGTGTTCGTTATCACATCGTTCGTGGAACTCTTGACACGACCGGTGTAGCCAATAGAAAACAGCAGCGTTCCAAATACGGAGCTAAAAGACCTAAAGCTGCAAAATAAACAATCCTAGATGAGAAGAAAAAAGAATTACAAAAGGGACATCAATCCCGATCATAAGTATAACAGTATCGCTATAAGCCGCTTTACCAACTACTTGATGTACGATGGAAAGCGTTCAATAGCTGAGAATAATCTTTATGGCGCTTTCGACATAATCGAAAAAGGCGAGAAAAACGCCTTGGAGACCTTCGAAAAAGCCATTGAGAATGTTAAGCCGTTGATGGAAGTTACGTCGAAGCGCGTTGGAGGAGCCAACTATCAGGTTCCCCGCGAGGTTCGTCCGGAACGTCAATTCATGCTTGCTTCTAAATGGATTATTGCCGCCGCCCGAGCTAAAAAGGGTAAGGCGATCTCTGAAAAATTGGCCGATGAACTGCTTGCTGCTTCAAACAATGAAGGAGCGGCTATCAAGAAAAAACAAGATATCCATCGTATGGCTGAAGGTAATCGCGCCTTCGCTCACTTTGCCGGATAGTCTTTAACCTTACTAATTTATGGAAAATAAGTTCTATCCGATTGAAAAAACCAGGAATATCGGTATTACCGCGCACATTGATGCCGGTAAGACCACTACTTCCGAACGCATTCTCTTCTACACTGGAGTTTCCCATAAAATCGGGGAAGTCCATGAAGGAGAGGCGGTTATGGACTGGATGGATCAGGAACGTGAGCGCGGAATTACTATTACTTCCGCGGCTACTACTTGTTTTTGGACTCCCAGCTACAGAAATGGGGACAAGGCCTATGAGCATCGCATCAACTTGATCGATACTCCGGGACACATCGACTTCACTGTCGAAGTCAAGCGCGCTTTGCGCGTCTTGGACGGCGCAGTCGTCGTTTTTGATGGTGTCTCAGGCGTCGAACCTCAGTCTGAAACTAACTGGCATTATGCCGACGAGTATGGTGTTCCCAGAATCTGCTTCATTAACAAGCTTGACCGAACCGGCGCTTCTTTTGACAGATCATTCCAATCGATCAAAGACCGTTTGACTACCAAAGCCCTTGGCATCCAAATGCCGATTGGCTTGGAGTCCGACCTTAAAGGTATTATCGACCTTATCAAAATGAAGGCCTATTACTTTGAAGGGGATAGAGGAGAAAAGATCGTTGAAGCGGAAATTCCCGCTGAATACTTGGATGAAGCCAAAAAGCGTCACGCCGAGGTCGTAGAGAGAATCGTTGAAAACAACGAAAAGTTGATGAACGATTATCTCGAAGGAAAAGAGATCTCAGTCGAGGATTTGAAGAAGACTTTGAGAAAAGCGACTTTAAGCCTCGATATCATCCCCGTTCTTACCGGTTCTGCCTATAAGAACAAAGGAGTCCAGCTCATGTTGGACGCCGTTATCGATTATTTGCCTTCTCCGATGGATTTGCCGCCTGTAAAGGGACACGATCCTAAGGATGAATCGGAAATCGAAAGACATCCTGATGACAACGAGCCGTTTACGGCCCTTGCCTTCAAGATTGCCGCCGACCCGTTTGTCGGTTCCCTTACTTTCTTCCGCGTTTACTCCGGAAAGATCACCAAGGGAAGCTATATCTTAAACGCGACCAAAGACGAGTCTGAGCGCGTCGGACGCATTTTGCGCATGCACGCCAACACTCGAGAAGAAGTTGATGAACTCCATGCTGGACAAATCGGCGCTTTGGTCGGACTTAAATCAACCACCACAGGAGATACCCTTTGCGATCCTAATAACCCAATCATTCTGGAAAAGATTACTTTCCCGGAACCGGTTATCTCGCAGAAGATTTCTCCGGCTTCAAAAGTAGACCAGGAAAAGATGGGTATTGCTCTTCGCCGTTTGGCGGAAGAAGATCCTACCTTCAGAGTCGCTGGTGACCCCGAAACCGGGGAAACCATCATCTGGGGTATGGGTGAGCTTCACCTCGAAGTCTTGGTTGAGCGTATGAAGCGCGAATTTAATGTTGAAGCCCAGGTCGGACGTCCTCAGGTTGCCTACAAGGAAACCGTCACGATGACCGCCGAAGCCGAAGGCAAATACATCAAGCAATCTGGAGGTCGCGGACAATACGGACACGTCCGTATCAGACTTTCTCCTCTTGAATCCGGTAAAGGATTTGAATTTATCGATGAAATCAAGGGAGGTGTCGTTCCTCGCGAATACATTCCAGCTGTTGAAAAGGGTATCAAGGAAGCTTTGACCAAAGGTGTCGTCGCCGGATTCCCGGTCGTCGACGTTGCTGTCGCCTTATACGATGGTTCTTACCACGAAGTCGACTCGTCAGAAGCCGCTTTCAAGATTGCCGCTTCAATGGCCTTCCAGGATGCTGCTCGTGCCGCGAAGCCTGTTATCCTTGAACCGATCATGAAGGTCCAGATCCTGGCCCCGGCCGAGTTCATGGGTGATATCACCGGTGATGTTTCCTCCAAGAGAGGAAGGATCGACGCCATTGTCGATCGCGCCAATATCAAGGTCATCGATACCTTTATCCCGCTTTCCGAAATGTTCGGTTACGCGACGAAGCTCAGATCTATGACCCAAGGTAGAGGATCGTTCACTATGGAATTCGATCATTACGAAACTTTGCCTAAGAGCGCTGAAGCTGAGGTTATCAGCGGAAAGAAATAATCGCTCCTAGACAAAATTATTGATATATAACTTAAAAAAAGTTAAAATTAAGTCGTTTTAAAAACAAAAAAATACAACAAAACAAATGGCAGAAAAATTCGAAAGAACAAAGCCGCACGTTAACGTTGGAACCATCGGTCACGTCGACCATGGTAAGACCACTTTAACCTCGGCTATCACCAACACCCTTTTCTTGAAGGGATTGGCTAAAAAGAGAGAAGCTGTCGACCAAATCGACAACGCTCCTGAAGAAAAAGCTCGTGGTATCACCATTTCTTTGCACCACTCAGAATACGAATCTGAAAAGCGCCACTATGCTCACATTGATGCTCCCGGACACGCGGATTACATCAAGAACATGATCACCGGTGCCGCTCAGATGGATGGCGCGATCTTGGTCGTTGCCGCTACTGATGGTCCTATGCCTCAAACCAGAGAGCACATCCTTTTGGCTCACCAGGTCGGTGTTCCTAAGCTTGTCGTTTTCTTGAACAAGTGCGACATGGTTGATGATCCTGAACTTATCGACCTCGTTGAGGCTGAAGTTCGCGAGCTTCTCTCCAAGTACCAGTACGACGGAGACAATGCTCCGGTTATCCGCGGATCCGCTTTGAAGGCCTCTGAAGCCACTTCTGCTGACGATCCGGCCTTGGAGCCCATCATGCAACTCATCCACGCTTTGGATGAATACATCCCTGAGCCTAAGAGAGAGACTGACAAGCCTTTCCTTATGCCTATCGAAGACATCTTCACTATCGAAGGTCGCGGAACTGTTGTTACCGGACGTATCGAAAGAGGAACTATGCATGTCAACGACGAAGCCGAAATCATCGGTATTCGCGATCCTCAGAAGACTGTCATCACTGGTGTTGAAATGTTCAACAAGCAGCTCGATGAAGGTCAAGCTGGAGACAACGTCGGAGTTTTGCTCCGCGGTGTTAAGAAAGAAGACGTCGAACGCGGTCAGGTTATTGCCAAGCCGGGTTCCGTCACCCCTCATACCGAATTTGAAGCTCAGGTTTACCTCTTGAGCAAGGAAGAAGGTGGACGCCACAGCCCGATCTTCTCCGGATACAAGCCTCAGTTCTACATCCGTACTACTGACGTTACTGGAGATATCAGCCTTCCGGAAGGAATGGAAATGGCCATGCCTGGAGACACAGTTACCATCAAGGTAAAACTTATTGCCCCTGTCGCTCTTGAAGAGCAGCAGCGCTTCGCTATTCGCGAAGGCGGAAAGACCGTCGGTGCCGGTGCAGTTACTAAGATCAATAAATAATTTTTGAAGCTTTGGACAAATTAAGATTAAGAATCAAATCGTACGATCAAAGGCTTATAGATAATTCTTGCCGCCAGATCGTTGATGTCTTGGAACGCGCCAACGCCCAGATTTCTGGTCCGTCTCCGCTTCCGACAGAATTCAAAAAGTACACCGTCAACCGCTCGTCATTCATCTACAAGAACAGCCGCGAACAGTTCGAGATGAGAATCCATAAACGCATCATTGATATTCTTAATCCGAGTCAAAAGCTTATGGAATCATTGTCCGAACTCAATATGCCGGCTGGCGTAGATATCGAAGTCAAGATGATGTAATTTCTTAAAAAACAACCGTGAAAACGGTTGTTTTTTAATTGGAACGTCAGGTCCTTGCCTTGAAGGAAAGGAGTTTATGAGGACTTGGCGGATGCCTCGCAAAAAGGCGCCCGGTTGGCAACCTGGTAAGAACCGAAGGCAAAAGGCTCCATTTTGGTGTCCTTCAGGTCGGAAAAAGCAAGGTTTTATCTATATTCGGGGCTAGACATAAGCCTGATTTTAATGTATTATTAACCCTGTATAGCCTACAAGCTTACAGCTTATAAAAAATAACCGAGGGCTATCGGTTATTTTTTATGAAAAAACAAAGATAAACAAAAACAAAAACGAATGACTAATCCGATAAACGGGCAAAAGATGAAGATGGATCAAATCTTCATCGGTGACGATATCGTCCCAGTAACCTGGGTCGCCATCACTACTCCGGAAGTTACCTTCGCAGCTGGCGACATACTCTCAAAAGTTGTCGGCATCTCCAAAGGAAAAGGCTTCCAGGGTGTCGTCAAACGCCACGGTTTTGCCGGGGGACCTGGCTCCCACGGTCAAAAGAATCGTCTGAGGGCTCCGGGATCTTTGGGTCCAACCGCCCCCCAGCGTGTCATCCCTGGCCGCAAAATGGCGGGCCGCATGGGCTCTGATAGAAAAACCCTAAAAGAATTAAAGGTCGTCGAATGGAACGAAGAAAAGAAGGTTGTTGCCATCAAAGGCTCTCTTCCCGGTCGTTCCGGTTCGAAAGTTTTAATTTACACAAAGTAACGAGATCAACCAATGACTGTCAATTTATATAATATAGAGGCTAAAACTACAGACAAGATTGAGCTCTCGGATCGCGTTTGGAACGCTCCGTGGAATCCTGATCTCGTGAAATTTGCTCTTGACGCTCAAGTCGCTTCCGACAGAGACAATCTCGCTCATGCCAAAGGCAGAGGCGAAGTTTCCGGAGGAGGAAAGAAACCTTGGCGCCAGAAAGGCACAGGCCGCGCGAGACACGGTTCAACCCGTTCACCGATTTGGGTCGGTGGTGGTGTTGCTCATGGTCCTAACAAGGAAACTGTTTACGCTAAGAAGATAAACCAAAAGATGAAGCAGGCTGCAATCTTCTCCATCCTTTCCAAGAAGCTCGCGGAAGGCGAAGTAAAATTCGTCGACTCGTTGGCTTTGAAAGAGGCGAAGACAAAAGAAGCTGCTAAAATCGTTTCCAATCTTTCAGGAAACAGCACTTTGATCATTCCCGGAACGGAAAATAAGAATATTTACCGCGCCGCTGCGAATATCGAAAAAGTAAAATCTCTCGATCCAAGGTCACTAAACGTTTACGAACTCCTCAAATACAAGAACATCTTGGTTGAGAAGGACGCCGTAGATGCAATCGATAATCATTACCATGCAATCTAACAAACCGGTACAGAAAGTCGCCGTCTCCGAGAAAGCAGAGAGATTGAAAGCGCAAAACAAATATGTTTTCGCTGTTCCTTTAAAGGCGAATAAAAACGAAATCAAAAAATTCGTATCAAAAGAATTAAAGGTCGAAGTTTTGGGCGTTAATATCGTTCGAACCAAAAAGGGCAAAAAGGCCATCGTGTCTTTGAAGCCCGGATCAACTATCAATGAAAAAATATAAGCCGACTACACCGTCTCGCCGTCATATGACCGTCCCTGAGTATTCAAAACTGCTCACCGGAGACAAGCCTGACAAGAGACTTATGATTTCTCTTCCGAAGAACGCCGGTCGCAACAATACCGGACGCATCACGATGAGACATCAAGGCGCTGGCAACAAGCGAGCATATCGTTTGGTTGACTTTGTCGCCGTCGACAAAATGAACGTTCCCGCGAAAGTGGAGACCGTTGAATACGATCCCTATCGCACAGCTTTCATCATGAAGCTTGTCTATCGCGATGGAGAACGCCGTTACGCATTGGCACCGTCTGATATCAAGAAAGGTGATGTCCTTTTGACTGCCGAAACTGCTCCAGTAGCCCCTGGAAACAGAATGAAGCTCAGAAACATCCCTGTCGGACAATCAGTTTTCAATGTCGAATTGAATCCCGGAAAAGGCGGACAAATCATCCGCTCAGCCGGATCATTCGCCAAAGTCCAAGCGCAAGACGCCGGATACACCTATCTCAAGCTCTCCTCTGGAGAAGTCAGAAAGGTTCTCTGGGACTGCTTCGCTACTATCGGCCAGGTTTCAAACCCCGATTGGCGCCTTGTCGTCATCGGTAAAGCCGGACGCGCAAGAGGTATGAACATTCGTCCTACCGTCCGCGGATCAGCTATGAACCCAGTCGATCACCCATATGGTGGTGGTGAAGGCAGACAGCCGAGAGGCACCAGAAAGCCTAAGGATATTTGGGGAAACATTACTGGCGGAAGAAAGACCAGAAACAAGAAGAAATGGTCGAACGTAGTTATTGTTGAAAGAAGAAATAAAAAGAAAAAATAAACAATGAGCCGAAGTTCTAAAAAAGGTCCCTACGTTGACCAAAGATTGCTTGAAAAAATCGCCAAGTCCAATGGGACACCTATAAAGACTTGGTCAAGAGCCAGTGAGATTTCTCCGGAAATGGTTGGAGTCACATTCTCCGTCCACAATGGAAAGAATTTCATTGACGTCAGAGTTACCGAGGAAATGGTCGGGCATCGTCTTGGTGAATTTTCTCCTACGAGAAAGTTCGTTCGCCACGGCGGTAAATTGCAAAAGCAAGCGGAAGCTGCCTCAAAGGCCGCTCCTAAAGCTGCTCCTAAGAAATAATCAAAATGGCAGAAGTTAGAGCAAAATTAAACAGATTGGATGTTGCTCCGAGAAAGGTTAGGGCTATAACCCACCTTATCTCAGGCCTTCCAGCCGGAGAAGCGGAAGTCCAGCTTGCTTTCAGACGCGAACGCGCCGCAAAGCCCGTTTTAAAGCTTTTGCGTTCCGCAATCGCTAACGCCAAAGTCAAAGGATTGAATCTTGAGACCTTGGTCGTCAAACAAGCCTCCGCCGACAAAGGTATCCGCTTGAAGCGCTACCTTCCTCGCGCAAGAGGAATGGCAACACCATTACACAAAGATTTTTCCAACGTTATTATCGTTTTGGAAGAAAAAGAAGGAGTCAAATCAAGGTTTACTCCCGGCAAGATCGCTTTTGCCAAGAAGCCTGCAAAGGCTGAAAGCAAAGAAACTAAAGCGCCCAAAGCCGAAAAGCCTAAAAAAGAAACTGGGGAAATAAAGCCGAAGAAGGTCAAGGCAGAAACTAAAAAAGAAGCCAAGATTGATACTGAAGCCAAGTCGAATCCCAAGAAAATGTTCAGAAGAAAAGCCGTTTAAACCACTATGGCACACAAAATAAAACCGAATTCTTTCCGTATTGGAATTTTAAAGAACTGGAGCTCCAGGTGGTTTAGCGATTCTAGAGAAAAGCGCGCCCAATTCCTCGAGGAGGACGTTATCATCCGCAAGGTTATAACCGATAAGATCTCCGCTGCGGGAATTGCCTATATTGACATTGAGCGCACTGCCAATGCTTACAGAGTTTTCATCAAGGCTGCCCGCCCGGGACTCATCATCGGAAAAGGTGGAAAGGGGATAGAAGATATCACCAAAGCCATCATTAAAGAGATGACCAAGATGAGAAAGAGAGACGGTATCAAAGAACCCGTTCCCTCAATCAATCTTAATGTCTCCGAGCTTGCCAGAAATGAAGTCTCCGCAAAGGTGACTGCTCAAAGCATCGCTTTTGATCTTGAAAAGCGTTTCAAGTTCAGAAGAGTTGTCAAGAAATACATCGAAGAAGTCAGCGCTATGCGTGGCGTCAAGGGAGTCAGAATCAAGGTTGGAGGACGTTTGGATGGAGCTGAAATCTCCCGTTCCGAATCCTTATCAGCCGGATCTCTTCCTTTAACCACTATCCGCGCCGATATCGATTATGGCGAAGCTACCGCTCGCACCACTTATGGCGCTATCGGTATCAAGGTTTGGATCTACAAGGGCGAAGTCTTCAACAAGAAAGAGAACACATCAGAAAAATAATTGCTATGCTTATTCCTAAAAAAGTAAAACATAGAAAGATGCAGAAGGGACGTTCTCTTAAGCGTGAAGTTGAAACCAGAGGAATGGATCTTGCATTCGGTTCATACGGAATCCAAGCTCTCGAACCTGCCTGGCTCACCTCAGCCCAAATAGAGTCCGCTCGTCGCACTCTTACCAATTTCATCAAAAGAGAAGGTAAGATTTGGATCAGGATTTTCCCTGATAAACCAATAACCAAAAAGCCGCCTGAAGTTACAATGGGCGCCGGAAAAGGCGCGGTCGACCATTATGTCGCTCCGATCAAGCCCGGTCGCATCCTCTTCGAGATGGATGGTGTCTCAGCCCAAACCGCTGAAAACGCTTTCCGTCTTGCCGGTCATAAACTTCCGGTAAAAACTAAAATCATTAAAAAATAAAATGACTACCGGAACTGACAAACAAGTAAGAAAGTTAGAAGGCGTCGTCGTCTCTGACAAGATGGATAAAACCGTCGTTGTCGAAGTCAAACGCCATATCAAAAACGAGAAGTACCAAAAGTATTTCTACGTTTCAAAGCGCTTCAAAGCGCATGATGAAAATAACGAATACAAGGTCGGCGATAAAGTTGTAATCGAAGAAACCCGCCCTCTTTCGAAAGATAAGAGATTCAAGGTTTCCGGCAAGATCGAAAAATAATTCAGACCTATGATACAGGAAAGATCAATTTTAAGAGTTGCCGACAACTCAGGAGCCAAAACCATTCGTTGTTTCCGCATCTTGGGAGGTTCAAAGAGAAGATATGCCCGCGTTGGCGATATCATCGTTGCTTCCGTCCAAGTTGCTGAACCGAGAAAGTCGGTTAAGAAGAAAGATGTCGTCAAAGCTGTCATCGTCCGCACGAAGCAGAATATGCGTCGTAAGGGAGGACTTTATGTCCGTTTCGATGATAATGCCGCCGTCATCTTGAATCCCAAGAAAGAACCGGTCGGAACCCGCATCTTCGGGCCAATCCCCAAAGAACTCAAAGAAAAAGGATTTGAAAAGATCGTTTCTTTGGCGGAAGACATTGTCTAATACTAATATGAATATCAAAAAAGGAGACAAAGTTTTAATAACTAAGGGAAAGGATTCCGGGAAAAGCGGTAAGGTCGCTTCAGTCAATCCGAAAGAAAACCGCATCGTGGTTGAGGGATTGAACATTATGAAGCGCGCCGTCAAGCCCAAAAAGATGGGAGAAACCGGACAAATCGTTTCCGTTGCCGCCCCTCTTAACGCTTCAAACGCGATGATCGTTTGCCCATTATGCAGCAAACCGACCCGCGTCGGATCCGTTACGGAAGGCGACAAGAAAAAAAGAGTCTGCAAAAAGTGCGGAGGCTCTTTCTAAATATTTAATTTAAATGTCAAAAAACAAAGCACAATCCAAAAGCCCGACGCTCCAAAAGATTGTCGTCTCAAGCGGCCTTGGTAAGATGCGATTGCAAAACGCTCAATTTGAGGACAAAGTTTTGCCTGAGATCGTCAAGGAGTTTGCTTCAATCGTTGGACAGACTCCGGCTATCACCAGAGCAAAAAAGTCCGTTGCAGGATTCAAGGTTAGAGAAGGAGAAGCTGTCGGAATCGTCGCTTCACTTCGTGGTAGAAGAATGAATGATTTCTTAACCAAACTTGGTTCTGCCGTTTTGCCTCGTGTCAGAGATTTCAAAGGAATCTCTGCAAAACACATCGATAGAAATGGAAACATTTCCATCGGATTCAAAGATCAATCTGTCTTCCCTGAAATCAATCCCGAAGCCTCAAAGTATAACTTTGGCTTGGAGATTACCCTTGTGTCGAATATCAGGGATCGCGAAGAGGCCATCGCCTTCTATCGCGAAAAAGGATTACCGTTAGTCGACTAATATATACTTATGGCTAAAACATCAGTAATCGCGAGAGCGAGAAAAAAACAAAAGCATGAGGTTAAATCAGTTAACCGTTGTTTCAAGTGCGGTCGTAAGCATGGATATATGCGCGACTTCGGTATCTGCAGAATTTGCTTCAGGGAACTTGCGTCGAATGGCCTTATCCCGGGTGTAAAAAAAGCTTCTTGGTAAAAACTTACGCGTATGTATATTAATATGTTAACCAGGATTAAGAACGCGATTCTCGCAGGAAAAAAGAGGGTTAAGGTTCCATATGCTCAGTTTGATATGGAAATAGTAGACGCTCTCGTCAAATCCGGGTATATCGCTTCGGCTGAAAAGAAAGGCAGAAGCATTAAGAAAATAATCGATATTGAGCTCAAGTACGAAGGGGAAGTCCCTGCGATTTCCGATCTTCGCATCGTGAGCAAGCCTTCCCAGAGGATCTATAAGGGTTACAGGGATATCCGTCTTTCAAAGCAAGGATACGGAAATTATTTCTTGACCACTCCGAAAGGAGTCATGACTGAAAGGGAAGCTAAGAAACAAAAGGTCGGCGGAGAACTCTTATTTGAAATTTGGTAATATGTCTAAGGTAGGTAAGAAAATAATAATCGTCCCGGCCTCAGTCAAAGTTGAAATCTCAGACAAGACTGTTTCCGTCACCGGAAAAAATGGAACTATCCAAGTTCCCGTTTTGAAGGGTATTTCCCCCAAAATGGAAGGAAATGAGCTTTCTTTCGTCGCTTTAAACGAAGAGAGACAGACTCGCGCCAATTGGGGAACTATGAGAGCTTTGACTCAGAACGCCGTATCGGGAGTCGAAACTGATTTCTCAAGGGATCTCACGATCCAAGGAGTCGGTTATCGCGCTGCCGTTTCTGGAAACACTTTAACCTTGACTGTCGGATATTCTCATCCTGTCAATCTTGAAATCCCTGAGGGATTGAAAGTTGCGGTTGATAAGAACGTCGTCAAAGTTTCTGGAATGAACAAAGAACAAGTCGGAGCTTTCGCTGCTACCATCCGCGCCGTTCGCAAACCTGAACCTTATAAGGGATCCGGTATTGCTTACTCTGACGAGGTAATCAGAAGAAAGGCCGGTAAGAAGGTCGCTGGAAAATAATAGTTAAAGGCAATGAATAAAATAATAAAAAACAATATTAGAGCCGAGAGAAGAGCGAAGCGCACAAGAGCCAAGCTTTTCGGAACCGCGGAACGCCCCAGACTTTCAATTTTCCGCTCCAACCAACACATTTATGCTCAGCTTATAAATGACGAGTTGGGAAAGACCATTCTTTCCGCTTCCACTCACGAAATAGAAAAAAAGGGAACTAAGGTCGAAAAGTCGATGCTTGTAGGCGAACTTCTCGCGAAAAAAGCCAAGGAGGCGGGCGTTGCCGCTATGGTTTTTGACAGAGGAAGCTATCGTTATCACGGCAGAGTAAAAGGTGTAGCCGAAGCCTTAAGAAATTCCGGCATCAACATATAAGGAAATGGAAGAACAAAAAGTACAATCAACCAAACCAGCTTCGTCTCCTCGTCCCACCGGCGCTAAACCGGCTGGCGCAAGACCCGCTGGCGCGAGACCTGCCGGATCTAGGCCGTTTACGCCCAGACCAGCAGGCTCCCGTCCTTTCACTCCTCGTCCTGCCGGACAACAAGGTTCTCGTCCTGCCGGATCTAGGCCGTTTACGCCCAGACCAGCAGGCTCCCGACCGTTCACTCCTCGTCCTCAAGGACAAGAGGGAACCCGCCCTTCATTTGGCGGACCTCGCCGTCCTTTCAAGCCTGGAGAAAAGCGTGAGGGAGGATTCCGCTCTCAAGGCGGAGACAGAAGAGGTGGACGTCCTTTCAGAAAGGAAGTCGAAAAAGAAAGAGATGGATTCAATGAATCTGTTCTTGACCTTCGCCGCGTCACTCGTGTCGTCGCCGGTGGAAAGCGCTTCCGCTTCCGAGCTACTGTTGTAATCGGAGATGGAAAAGGAACCATCGGTGTCGGTGTTGCTAAGGGGGCTGACGTCCAGTCAGCTGTTTCCAAGGCAAAGACCGCTGCCAAGAAGAAACTTGTCACCTTTAAGATCGTAGAGGGAACTATCACTCACGAGACAAAAGCCAAGTTCTCTGCCGCCCAAGTCATTATCCGCCCGGCTAAACCCGGACACGGACTTATGGCTGGTGGAGCTGTTCGTTCCGTTCTTTTGCTCGCAGGAGTAAAAGATGTCACTGCAAAGTGCCTTGGAGGAACCAAGAACAAATTAACCAATGCTATGGCTACCGTCGCCGCCTTAAAGCAGCTTAAATCCGTAAAGTAATCTCATTATGCAACTTCACGAAATTAGAGCAATTCACGAAAATAAAGACGCACAGCGCGTCGGTCGCGGCGGAAAGCGTGGTACAACTTCAGGTAAAGGCCAGAAGGGACAGAAGTCCCGTTCGGGTCATCGTATCCGCCCTGCTGAAAGAGATATGATTCAGCGCTTGCCAAAATTAAGAGGAAAGCATGCTTAAACGCTTTTTGAGAATATTTCGTTCGACAGAGTTAAGGAACAAGATCCTAGTGGTCTTGGGCCTTCTCGTATTCTTCCGTTTGCTTGCGGCAGTCGTCCTGCCTAACGTAAACGTCGAAGCTTTGAAGGCGTTTTATGCCAACAACCAAATGTTGGGTTTCTGGAGCGTTTTTTCCGGCGGAAGTTTGGATAAAATTTCCGTGGCGATGTTGGGCGTAGGCCCTTATATCACCGCAACCATCATAATGCAGCTCTTGACTATGATTTTCCCATCACTCAAGGAAATGTATTATGAAGACGGTTCGGCTGGACGCGCCAAATTCAACAGGATCAGCCGATTGATCACTATTCCTTTGGCTGTAATCCAGACGTTCAGTTACATAAAACTCCTCGCTGCCCAACAAGTTATTCCTAAAATGGGTCTCTTGTCTCCGGATTTGTGGATCAACATTGCAGTTGCCACAGCCGGAACAATGATCCTTTTGTGGGTCGGCGAATTGATTGACGAGAAAAAGATCGGAAACGGTGTTTCTCTCGTCATCTTCGCCGGTATCGTCGCCGGATTGCCTAACCAGATCATGAGTGCTTTTTCAAAGCTTTCAGATGGGGCCTTAGGCATTGATGTCTTTGCCGTCTTCGCCGTTTTGATCGTCCTGATCGTCGGCGGAGTGGTATTCATCAGCTCCGGCGAAAGGAGGATTCCTGTCACTTATCCGAAAAGGATAAGGGGCGGAAGAGTAATGGCGGGAGTCGACAGTTATTTGCCTATCAAGGTAACTCAGGCGGGAGTCATTCCGATAATCTTTGCGATTGCGCTTTTGTCGCTGCCGCAAATGGTTCTGGCGTTCCTCTCCCTGACTTCGATTCCGGGCATCCAAGCGATAAACGGGGCCGTCAAGACATTTATGAGCAATCAGCTCATTTACGGCGCCATTTATTTCGTCCTTGTCTTTGCCTTTACTTACTTCTATACAGCCGTTGTTTTCGATTCGAATGAAATTTCGAAAAATCTCCAACACTCCGGTGGATTCGTCCCCGGAATCCGTCCTGGAGATCCGACCGCCAACTATCTCGGGAACATCACCGGAAAGACAACTTTCTTCGGCGCCTTATTCCTGGCGGTATTGGCAATCCTGCCGATTGTCACCCAGGTGATAACCAAGCAGAATTTCACCTTCGGAGGAACGACGCTTTTAATTGTCGTTTCCGTTGCCTTGGATTCAATGCAACAAATCGAATCACAGCTTAAAGTCAGCGAATACGAATCAGCTTAGATTTGAAAACGAAATATTTCAAACAAAAACCGTCCGAGTGTCGAAAGACACTCGGGCTGTTTTTGTATCAGGCTCTTTTTTGTTAAAATATTTCTCATAATGTCTCGTATTCGGGCTTTCACTTTAATAGAACTTCTTATAGTGATTGCGATCGTCGCCGTTTTGGGGTCGGCAACGGTCTTAGTCCTCAATCCGACGGAACTTTTAGCCCAATCAAGGGATTCAAGCAGGAAGACAGACATCAAATCAATCGATGATGCGACAATGCTTTTGATCGCCGACAGTCCCGCCACCTCCCTTGGGGCGGCCAATGTCGCCTATATCTCCATCCCGGATACATCCGCGACCTGCGCCAACATAACCGGCCTGCCGGCCCTGCCTTCAGGATGGACTTACAGATGCGTGACAACCGCAAATCTCCGCAAGATTGACGGTACGGGCTGGATGCCGACAGATTTCAGAAATATAAAAGGAGGATCGCCGGTTTCGGTCTTACCAATCGATCCTAAGAACGATGGTTCGACCGGATCCTATTATGTTTATGCGGCGGCCGCCGGAGGCTTTGAGATTGACGCGGCGGTGGAATCGGCGAAATTCTTTGATTCGGCAGCTAAGGACGGGGGAGATAATGGAGCCGTCTTTGAGATGGGGAACTCACTGACAGTCGCCCCCAATGTAGCTAAAGGGACAAGTTGTCTCGATATCAAGACGAAATACTCCCAGGCGGCGAGCGGCCAATATTGGATAGACGTTGACGGAACCGGCATAGAACCGATCATTGCCGTCGATTGCGATATGGTTTCGGATGGTGGCGGTTGGACGGCGCTTAATGCCAATCTGGCAAGCATTGTCGTTAATAAAGGGACGGCTGCCTGGAACGGATCGGATGTTGTCGGAACCGGTTACGGAACAAGCTGCAGCGTCAACGTGAAACAATATGATATCACTTCGGTAAAGATACCCTATAATAATGTGACCACCTTGTTGCACAGGACGACGAGCATTCTCCAGTGTTCCAGCATCGGCGGCGGTTCGACGGGCTACTACAATCCTCCATACGGCGGTTCTTATACCAGTTTTGGAATGTGTAACTGGGCTGATGGCGTTTGGGCAAATCCTTGCTGCAGCGCCACCGATATGACCGGACTCAAGCTAGATTGGGTTTTTAAGTGGACTGGGTACAACGGGGCGCTCTATTACAACACTTCTTGTTCGAGCAGCGACGCCGGACAATTCGTGATGCGCTGGTATGTCAAATAAACTGGAAATAAGGGCGGGGCTTCCGCCTTTATTTTTTATTTTGTGATATAATCAAGATAATAAAAAAATGAAAAAGACGACTTCAGTTAAAACTGCCAAAAAGGAAACGAAGGCGGAGAAGGAGACTAAGATAAAAAGAAAGGATATTCCTAAGGCGGTAATCTTTTATGGCCCGCCAGGATCGGGAAAGGGGACTCAGGCGAAGTTGTTCTTGGAGACGGTCGGCACGGACAAGTTCTCCCAATTCGATACGGGGACTCATATCGAAAAGATAATCAACGACCCCGAGGCTCTTAAAAAACCGATCGTCCAAAAACAACGAAAGCTCTTCATGAGCGGGAAGCTTTGCTCCCCGGAATGGGTAATCTCAATCATCGATGACCCTATCAAGGATTTTTCCCGAGTCGGTCACGGGTTGATTTTTTCCGGCAGTCCGAGGACTCCTCGAGAGGCTTTTGGCATGAATGGAAAAAAAGGGACGGTAGCCTTGCTTGAAAAGTATTACGGGTTGGAGAATATGATCGTCATCTGGTTCAATATTCCGGTCGCAGAATCAGTCAAGAGAAATTCCCTTCGAGGGAGACCGGGACTGGATGAGCCGAAGACAATCAGGATCCGTTGCCAGGAATATAAGCGGCTCACTTTACCCATAGTCCAGAGAATGAAAAAGATGGGCGTCAAGGTGGTAAAAATCGATGCGATGAATACGCCTAAGAATATTCACAAGGAGGTGATGAAGGTGTGGAAGGAATTTAACAAGTAGGCCTTTATAAGCATCATATATCTTCTCGCTCATTCTCGGACGTCCAGCGACATCCTCCGAGGTTTCGGCATTTTGCCGACTTTGTCGGACCGTGCCAAAATGCCTCAAAAGCCGCTATGAAGATATATGATGCTTTTTTAAATAAATTGATATTTACTGGATATTGTGGTAATTTGCTACCACACAAAGGTTTGGTTATTAAGTTGCAAATTGAGTAAAAATACGAATAAAAATCTAATAAAAACCGAGGAGCAGATCGAGGGTATCGCCGCCTCCGGGGCGATTCTCAACAGGGCTTTGGGGCGACTTCAGAAGGCAGCCAAGGAAGGGGTAAAACTCTCTTTTTTGGACAAGCTGGCATACGACCTGATCACTGACGAGGGTGGAGTCCCTTCCTTTCTCCATTATAGGCCGGAAGGAGCAAGTGAGCCTTATCCGGCTTCGATTTGCGCCTCAGTAAACAATATCGTTGTCCACGGAATACCTAGGGATTACGTTTTGCGCGCTCACGATGTCTTGAAGCTTGATCTTGGGGTCAATCTCGACGGTTATTTTTCCGATTCGGCTACGACGGTATTCGTCGGGGATGAAAAAGAAATGCCGAAGGAGATAAAGAGATTGATTGACGGAACGAAAATCGCTTTGGAAGAGGCAATCAAGGTTTCTATAATCGGAAATAGCCTTGGGGACATCGGTTGGGCAATAGAGAAAACGGCGAACAAGTTCAAGCTTTCGATCGCTGAAGGACTCTCCGGACACGGCGTCGGATTAGCTGTCCATGAAGATCCTTTCGTTTGGAACTTCGGCAATCCGAAAACCGGAATGAAACTGAGAGAAGGAATGGTCTTGGCGATCGAACCGATGTTCGCCTTGGGGGAGGGGGAAATCGTTTCTCTTTCTGATGGATCATACGCGACTGAAGACGGATCGATTGCGGCCCATTTTGAACATACGATCAGCATCAGCAAATCCGGACCGGTCATTTTGACCTAAGAAACCTTTTGCTTTTTTGGTATATATGCTATAATAGAGGACATAGAATTGAAGTTTTTCATGTGAGGGATGAAAGGCATAAAATTCTTAAACATATAAAGAACCCGACGTTAACCGTCGGGTTCTTTTAGTTTTTAGCGGATCATGAAGAGAGGGGAGGGGCGGCCATTTTTCGCTTTAATTTTAGATATTTCCAATAATGAATTTAGGGCGTTTTGTCAATCAAAGCGGGTTAGACTTTGGGGTATTTTATGTTAATATATTAATTATGTTTACGCGTCAGATAGGGATTGATTTGGGAACGACAAATACCGTGGTCTACACTCCGGACAAGGGTTTCATAATCAATGAACCAACAATCGTTGCGCTTGATTTATCAACTAACAAAGTTTTGGCTGTCGGAAGGGAGGCGAAAGAAATGGTTGGTCGCACGCCCGGAGACATCGCCGCTTACCGTCCGCTTAAGGATGGCGTCATTGCCGACTATTATATCACTCGAGCAATGCTGACCTATTTTATCAGAAAGGCTATTGGCACATTTAATATCTGGCGTCCTGATGTGGTTGTCTCCGGTCCGGCTGGAATTACGGCAACCGAAAGACGCGCTATCGTCCAAGCGGCGGAAGAAGCAGGAGCTAAGACCGCCTATATCGTCAAGGAACCATTAATGGCTGCCTTAGGCGCTGGAATCCCGATCAACTCGTCTTCTGGAAATATGATTGTTAACATCGGCGGAGGAACTTCTGAGGTGGCTGTAATCGCCCTAGGTTCCGTCGTTTGCTGGTCTTCTCTTAGAGTTGCCGGAAACAAGTTCGACAATGCGATCATAGAATACATCAAGAAGAAGTATTCCCTATCCATTGGAGAGCAGACCGCGGAGTTGGCGAAGATAAACGCCGGTTCGGCAATTCCGATGAAGAATAAGATCGAATTCGAAATTCGCGGAAGAGACCTGACGACGGGTCTTCCAAAAGACATCACCATCAATTCGAACGAGATCGCCGAAGCTTTGAATCCACTGCTTTTGGAAATCGCTTCGAGCATCCAAGGAGTCTTCAACCAGACACCGCCAGAGTTAGTGGCGGACGTAATGGAAAAAGGAGTGATAGTTTCCGGCGGAGGAGCCAACCTCAGAAACATCGCTGATTTCCTGAAGCGCATCCTGGGAGTGGAAGCGTATACCGCTCCGGAAGCGATAATGTGCGTCGCCAAGGGTTCGAGCATGATCTTGAATCATTTGGATGTTTATAAGAAAACTTTGCTTAATAAATTCTAATTACGAGCGAATTACAAACAACGCAAACAACTCTCTCGCTAATCTCGTGAGCCGGCGCTCACTCGAATGGCTTCGCGATTCGCGTCGCCCGTGGCGCCGACCGGGCCGAATCGCTGCAGATAACGCTGCGAGAGTGTTTGCGTCATCTGTATAATTTTTAAAATAAAATGTTAATAGGTCGGGAAAAAGAAAAAGCAATCATAACAAAAATGAGGGAGTCGGGAACTCTCGGGGGCAGTTATCTGTTCTTCGGAGAACCGATGACAGGGAAGTTCGCCTTTGCTCTTGAGCTGGCGAATTCCTTAGAGAAGAATCCTTCGGTTTTGTCCGATGCTTTCATAATCAGTCCTGACCCGGAAAGGAATACGATCGGAATCGATGAGATAAGAGAGATAAAAAACTTCTTAGCCGTCGTTCCGGTAGCTTCCGATTATAGGACGGTCATCGTCCGTGACGCGGAAAATATGACAAGGGAGGCCCAAAACGCCTTCTTGAAGATAACTGAGGAGCCGCCAATCCATTCCTTGATCATCTTGACGGTGAATTCATCGGAGTCAATCTTGCCGACCCTCGCTTCGAGGCTCAGGAAAATATACTTTCCAAGAGTCCAGATGGAAATAATGAGAAGCTGGCTGATTGAGGAATGCAAACTTCCGGAAAAGGAAGCGGAAAGCCTGGCGAGAATTTCTCTCGGCCGGCCGGGACTGGCGAAGGCTATCTTGTCCGAAGACTGGCAAAAGATCAAAGCTCCAAAAGATCTTAAATTCGAAACGGAGGCGGAGTATGACAAGTTCATATTGAAATCACTGCTTGACCTATATAACTCGGAGGAAAAGAGTTATCAGAACCTGAAAGAATCGCTTCATCGTTATTATCTTTCAAAACAATTCAACTTAAATAAAAAACTTCAATTAAAATCAACACCATGGATCCTTTAAAAGAAATGGAACAAATGACCGCGGGAATTATCTCGTGGCTCAAGGAAGAATACATGAAAATCCGCTCAAACAGGCCGACGACAAGGCTGGTCGAGCGCGTGAAGGTAGATTATATGGGGACCAACTTGGAGCTTAACCAGGTGGCCAGCCTCTCCATCCAAGCCCCTCGCGATATCATCGTTACCCCTTGGGATAAGGCCGCGATTCCGGCCATTACCAAGGCTATCGAATCGGAGAATCTGGGATTGGGAATCGTCGCCGATTCAACGGGAGTCCGCCTCACAATGCCAGAACTGACCATTGAAAGAAAAGACGAGCTTATAAAACTCGTAAAATCAATTGCCGAGGAGAACCGCATCAAGATGAGGTCCAACAGGGACAAATATATAAAGGCGGTAAATGCCATCGCCGATGAGGATGAGAAGTTCCGAGCCAAAGACGGTTTGCAAAAGATCGTTGATAAGTTTAATGCGGAAGTGGATTCTCTCGTTGCCCAAAAAATAGAAGAACTCAACCAATAACATTATGCTTTTAACAGGCCTGTTAATTCTTTTTTTCTTTGCGATCCTAATCTTAGGACATGAATTCGGTCACTTTATCGCCGCCAAAAAGGCGGGTTTTGAAGTTGAAGAGTTCGGTTTTGGTTTACCCCCGAGGATATTCGGCAAGAAGATAAAAGGAACGATATACTCCATAAATGCCATTCCTTTCGGAGGATTTGTAAAAGTAAAAGGGTTGGTTCCTGGAGAAGGCGAGGATATGCATCGCTTGCCGCCGGCTTGGAAGAGACTTGTCGTCTTTGTCGCCGGGATATTCATGAATTTCTTGATTGCCTGGGTCGCTTTCTCGATCATCTTCTTGATCGGGATAAAACAGACGGTCTATGTCGAAGCGGTCTTGCCGGGATCTCCGGCGGCAGCGGCCGGGATAAAGAGTTATGACTCGGTCCGTGATTTTGAGACTATCAAGGAGCTGACTGAATATATCGGACGAAATCCCGACAAGGAGATATCCTTGAATCTTTCGCGCGAAGGGAAAGATATAACAGCAAGAGTCACCCCAAGAATCGATGAGACCGGCAAGGCAAAAATCGGAGTGGCCCTGCAAGAGGGCGGGATTGAGAAGCAACCCTTCTTCTCCGCGATTGGAGAAGGATTTATGAGAACGACCGAAACCGTTTCTTACATCATCCAGGCCTTGATCCACATGTTTACATCCGTTGATTTTTCCGGAGCCTCTGGTCCGGTGGCGGTGTTCCGCGCCGTATCGGTGGCGGAAAGCATGGGGGCGGTTTATTTTCTGCAGCTTCTGGCTGTGGTTTCCGTCAACTTGTTCGTGATCAACTTCCTGCCCTTTCCGGCTCTTGATGGCGGACATCTTTTATTCCTGGCAATAGAGAAGATCCAAAAACGCCCTTTGAGTCAGAAAGTGGTCGGGATAATAAATACTTTAGGGTTCTTTATCCTTTTGGCGCTGATGTTTTTGGCAACGGCCAAAGACGTCGTCAACCTAATCAAAAAATAAACATGAAACAATCATCACTTTTTTCAAAAACCCAAAAGTTCAATCCGCAGGATGAGGAATCGTTGAATGCCAAGCTCCTTTTGCGCGCCGGCTATGTCTACAAGATCATGGCTGGAGTTTATAGCTATCTTCCCTTGGGTTTGATGGCTCTAAAGAATATCGAAAACATCATCAGAAAGCACATGGTTGCCGCCGGAGGATCGGAGATCTATATGAGTGCCCTTCATCCAAAGTCTGCTTGGGAAGTGACCGGAAGGTATGATACGCTCGATGTCCTGTTCCGCTTCACCAGCTTTTACTCAAGAACTGATTATGTCCTGGGTCCTACCCATGAAGAGATAGTCACTCCGCTTGTGAAAGCCAACGTTTCTTCATACAGGGACTTGCCCATTTCCGTATTCCAATTCCAATGGAAATTCAGGGATGAGAAGAGAGCCAAATCGGGATTGATGAGAGGAAGGGAATTTTATATGAAAGATCTCTATTCCTTCCACACCAACCAGGAAGACTTGGATGATTATTACGAAAAGATGACCAAGGCCTACACGGCCGTTTTCCAGGAATTGGGAATTGGCGACAAGACAGTCTTGACCTATGCGTCCGGAGGGACTTTCGCCAAATATTCTCATGAATTCCAGATGATAACCGATGCTGGAGAAGACCTGATCCATTTGTGCGAGAAATGCCACGTTGCCGTCAATGACGAGATTTATGAAGAACAAAATACTTGTCCCGTTTGCGGCGAGAAGAATCTGCAGCCGATAAAGGCGGCGGAAGTAGGAAACATATTCAAGCTTGGAACCAAATTCTCAAAGGCTTTCGAAATGAAATTCAAGGACCAGAATGGGGAAACCAAAGAGGCAATCATGGGTTGTTACGGAATTGGCGTCTCACGTCTCTTAGGAGCAATCGTCGAGGCTAGCCATGATGATAAGGGTATAATCTTGCCTGAAGGCGTGGCGCCGTTCAAATTCCACCTGATTGAGACAAAGAGGGGTCTTGGACAAGAGTTGTATGAGAAGATGACGGGAGAGGGGATGTCCGTCCTTTATGATGACAGGGATGTCTCCGCTGGAGAGAAGTTCGCCGATGCGGACCTCTTAGGGCTTCCGATCCGTCTGGTTGTCAGTGAGAAACTTGGTGATAAAATAGAAGTAAAGCGCCGAGCAAAAGAAGAACTTGAAATACTGAATTATGAAGATATTCGAAAACTTTAATTATCAAATAGGAGTCGATTTGGGAACGGTCAATACCTTGGTTTATCTGAAGGGTTCCGGAATCATCGTCTCCGAACCTACGATTATCGCCATCAACAACAAGACTGGGCAAATCGTAGCCGTGGGAGCGGAAGCGAAGAGGATGTTAGACCGTTCTCCGCAGCATATCACCGTTGTCCGTCCCATCCAGGGAGGAGTCGTTTCCGATTTTGAAATGACCGGGGAGATAATGAAGCACCACCTAGAGAAACTCAAAAACGGATTTTTCTCAAGATGCGGTCTGGCGGTCCTGGCAGTTCCTTCAAACATGACCGAAGTCGAGCGCAAATCGGCTGAGGACGTCCTTCTCTCGGCCGGAGTTTCCAAGGTGTATCTTGTTGAGATTCCTATCGCCGCAGCTCTGGGAGCAAACTTGCCGATAAACGAACCGACGGCAAATATGATCATAAACATCGGAGGAGGAACGACCGAAATGGCAATAATCTCCGTCGGCGGTTCAGTCACTTCGAGGAGCTTGAAGGTTGCCGGAGACAAAATGAACGAGGATATCATCAAATACATCAAAGATGAGTTTCATCTGGCGATTGGAGAACCGACGGCGGAAGAGATAAAGATCAGGATCGGTTCGGCCATCACCGTTGATGAAAAGCTTGAGATGACTATCCGCGGAAGAGACTTGAGCTCCGGATTGCCGAAGGAGGTAATGGTTAAAAACTCCCATGTCCGATTGGCAATCACGAAGTCATTGAAAACGATTGCTGATGCGGCGAGAGGTCTCATAGAAGAATGTCCGCCGGAACTTGTCGGAGATATTCTCGAGAAGGGAATCTATCTCTCGGGGGGCGGCTCTTTGCTTCGTGGCATAGAACGCCATATCGAAAAGGAAACAACCGTCAAAACTAATCTTATCGCTGAGCCGCAAACCTGTGTTATCAGGGGCTTGGGAGATATCGTTGAGGATTTTGACAAGTATGAAAGGATGCTGGCCAGCCAGGCGAGACCGAGGGAAGTCACCTTATAAACGGCATAGCATCAATAAAATAAGTAAATACCTTATGCTTGGAGCCTGGTAAAGGTTCAGGGAAGGCAGGGAGGTGTTTACTTATTTTTGTTTTTGTGTCGTTCTCTTTATATTTTTGAGAAATTTTGTTAGAATTCAGACAAATCATTTGGAATCAAAAAAATGAAGAAAACGATTGTTCCGCTAATCTTATCCCTTTTGCTTTATGTTGTCCTTTCCGGCGAATGGTTTATCGCCGGAAAAGGCGTCGTCTTTGCCTATGTGGCCGACAAGGTCAGTGGAGTGAGCGAGTTAGACTTGCTGAGAGAAAAGAACAAACAGCTGGAAGTCGAGAATATGAGGTTGAAGTCAGTAGCGGCTATCTCCCTTTCCGAGGAGAAGCATAATTCGATCAAGGCGAAAGTCTTCTCCTCTTATCCCTTTTCAGACAGATCCCAAGTAACAATCAATATCGGCTCAGGAAACGGAGTGAAGGAGGGCGATATCGTCGTTTCCGACAATCTCCTTGTAGGAAGGGTGGTGAAAGTTTTTAAGAATACCAGCTCCGTCCAGACCATCTTTGACAGGACGTTCAAACTTCCGGTGAGAATCGGGAAGAATGAAATAGACGCCCTTTATGTCGGCGGGTTGGAACCGAGCTTGCAGATGATAGACACCAAAGATGCCCTCCCTTGTTGCGAATTAGTCGTCTCAGCGGCGGCCGATTATCCATACGGATTGGGATTGGGCAAGACGAAGAGTATGAATGGGGAATTGCTCAAAACTGCCGGAATAGAGTCGATATTGGACCTAAAAACTTTAAGAGATGTTTCAGTCGTTATTAAATAGCCTGCATTGGCTCTTCAATCTCGGCACGGCGACGCTCATCGCAGTCGTGATCATCACGACCTATATCAGGAAGCCTGAATATAAAATCATTCCAATAATCATCGCTGCCCTGCTTTTAAAATTCTATCCCGGCGTTGATTTGGCAAATATTGCTTTCATTATCTCAGCCGCGATTGGAGCGGCTGTTTTTGTGAAGATGCCTTTTGATAAGAGAATAAACCTGGCTTCGGCGATAATACTATCGCTCGCCTTATTCTCCTTTTTATCGTTCCTGGTTTCCCTTATTGCCAGATAAAAAACAAACCCGAAATGAAACACGGAAGAAAGTACAACCTTGATTTTGACGAATTCACTCTGGAATATATGCAAGCATTCGGGGTAGAGCGTCCTCTTGAAAAACGCAGTTTTGGCTTCTTGGCTGCGTTCTTTGGGGTCATTGTCCTTATCGTTATCGGAAGAGTCGCTTATCTTTCTCTTATAAAACACGATTACTATGTTTCGAGAGCGGAATCCAATGTCAATCGGGTAATCATTACCCCGGCTGAGCGTGGAATAATAAGAGACAGGTACGGGACTCCTATCGTCAAGAACGAGGCGGCGCTTTCCGTTTATTTCTATCCTTCGTCAGCCGTGTCCAATAATGAAGCTCCGGCCGTCTTAAAGGCGCTGCCCTTAATAAATATGACCGAATCCGAGTTTTCGGAAATCGTTTCAAAGTTCGGAGCTTCTTCAGACGGGATCCTTCTAAAGAAAGACCTGACAAAACAAGAAGCCATAAGCATAGAGTCATTAAACCTGTCTTCACTTTCAGTGAGGACGGATGTGAAGCGAGTTTTTGAGCCGCCCTTTGCCCACGTGGTCGGATATACCGGACTTCCCACAAAGGAAGATCTTAGTTCAAAGAAGATCACCCCGTCAGACACCGTCGGCAAGACCAATCTGGAATATCTTTTTGACGAGACCCTTAGGGGCGAGAGCGGAAAGATAATCTCTTACAGGAACTCCTTGGGCAAAGAGTTGGGTCAGAGAAATTTCAGCGAGCCGAAAAAAGGCGACGATTTGCAAACGACAGTTGATGCCGGTCTGACAAATGAGTTCTATCAATCCTTGCTTGATTTGATGAAGCGGATCGGATCCGGTCCAGGAGCGGTCGGAATAGCCCTTGATCCAACCGATGGCGAGGTCTTGGCGCTGGTATCCGCGCCCTCATTCTCATCTTCAGATATCGCTAAGTCGATGATCGATGAAAACCATCCGCTCCTGAACCGCGCCATCTCAGGGCTTTACTCTCCAGGATCGACAATCAAGCCGATCGTGGCTACGGGTGTCCTGGCGGAGAAGGTAATGAGAGTCGATGATGAGGTATACTCGGCCGGAAAAATGTACATCCCCAACAAGTACAATCCGGACAATCCGACTCGTTTTGTCGACTGGAAGGCCCACGGTTGGGTTGATCTTCACTCTGCGATCGCGAGATCATCAAACATTTATTTTTATGCAGCCGGAGGAGGCTTGCTCCAAAACCCCGACCTATTCAAAGGATGGGGTGGGGTAGTCAAAGGATTAGGAATCGAAAGGCTGGGGAAATATTATTCTTTGTTCGGATTGGATACAAAAACAGGGATAGAGCTTTCTTCTGAAAATGTCGGGATAATCCCGACTCCGGAAGCTAAGAAAAAGAGAACCGGGATCGATTGGACGATAGGCGATACCTACATCACTTCGATCGGCCAGGGCGATATGGTAGTGACCCCTATTTCCCTTATTTCGGCCATTTCAGCCATTTACAATGGCGGAACCGTCTATACCCCTCACTTGTCTTTCAAAGACAAACAGGTGCTCAAAGATGATACGAATCTGGCGAGTTATATCGCCGAGGCAAAAATCGGAATGAGAGACGCGGTCACCAAGGACTACGGCACGGCCCATCTTTTGGACAGTCTGCCCTTCGATGTTTACGGGAAGACGGGAAGCGCCCAGATCCAAAACAACAAAAAGACCAACGCCTTCTTTGTCGGATGCGCGAATTACAATTCGGTGCCAAAGGAGAAAATAACCGCAGAAGAAAACGCGCCCAAGGAAGTTTGCGTCCTGGTCTTGGTGGAGAACGCCAAGGAGGGAGGGTTGAACGCCGTTCCAATCGCCAAAGATGTCTTCGAATGGTATTATAACAACAGGATTATTAAAAAAGACTGATAAACAAATATGAAACCGAAAATTATTGTCGCAAATTGGAAGTGCAATCCGGAGAGTTCCCAGGAAGCGCAAAAGCTTTTTGGAATCTCCGACAAAAAGAACGTCGTCATTGCCGCTCCGTATCTTTTTTTACACCTTGGAAAAGAGCTGACCTATGCGCAGCTCGGGGCTCAAGACGCTTTCCTGGACAACGGCGCCTTTACCGGTGAGGTCTCTTCGAGACAGCTTGTCAAAGCCGGAGTGAAAAGCGTGATTCTTGGTCATTCGGAGAGAAGGATTTACTTCGGAGAGACTGACGAACTGATCGTCCAGAAAGCAAAAGCGGCCCTTGATTTCGGTTTGTCAGTTATCATTTGCATCGGCGAGAGTCAAAGGGAGAGAGAGGAAGGAACAATGATGGCCGGCAGGACCATAAGAAGAGACGTCATTAATTCTCTGTCCGGCATTCCTCCTAAAAGATCGGGAAAGATTACGGTCGCTTATGAGCCGATCTGGGCAATAGGCACAGGGGAGACTCCGAATCCGACTGATATCAATGAGCGCGCCAAGCTGATAAAATCGACTGCCGAATCGCTAGGTCTTTTTGGGGTGAATGTCTTATACGGAGGATCAGTCGACGAGAACAACTGTTCTGATTTCCTGAACCAGCCGGAAATAGACGGGTTGCTTGTCGGCGGGGCGTCTTTGGTCTCTGAGAAGATCGCCAAGATCATAAAGATCATGAACAACTTGAATGGCGATATCTATCCCGTAGTTCACAAAGAAGTTCCGGCAAAAACGAAGCCGGCTAAGGAGGTGAAGAGAGGGACAACAAAGAAAAAGACGGAAACGAAGAAAACAGTCACCCTAAAACCGAAAAAGGCTCTTGCAAAAAAACAAGCCAAGCCGGCGCTGAAGCCTAAGAAGTCTCCATTTTCAAAAGTCAAAAAATCTGTTAAAAAGAAAAAATGATCTCAAAGAAAACCGCTGAACGCTTTATGAAAGTATTGGTAATCCTAGTTGCTTTATCCACTATTCTTTCATTAGCCGCCTTTTCATTAGTATAAATTCACATACAAAAGATTAAAGCCTCACTTGACAAAAGTGGGGCTTTAATGCTATAATAAGGGGCATAGAAAAGTTGATTTTTGCTTTTCTACGAACCTTCATAACTGAATATTTCAAAAACAGAATCGTTTGTAGAAAAGCTTAACACCTTATATCGAGTTCGCTCGTTTCGCATAGATTTGGAAGTAACACCTGAGATTGTTAATTTTGTTGTCCAGCGGATGCGCTGTTCATATAACCCTTGCCTTTGTTGGGGTACAACGAAGGGCTGCAAGGGGTAAGCAACCCCGTCTGGACACCAAAAAATTTGAGAGATTGAGAGGAGATCTGTGATATGAGTAACAAGTTTGAGAAGGATCTGCAAGGTTTGAAGCAGCTGCTTGAGGTTCTCGGCAATCAAGCGCTCGTCATTTTGACGAGCGTGGAAGAAGACGACAGCATTTTTACTGTCGAGGTTTCGACCCAGGGAGGAATCCTCCCCTCGGCCATGATTCAGGGCGTAGCCCGTGGCGTTAAGGGCTTGAAGAAGCTCATCGAAAAGGGAGACCCCATCGTGGTCGTTTCCGTTACCGATGACAACAAGCTCGTGACCGCCATCATGCCGAAACGCGAAAACCGCAACGCCAACCCCAGCAGCCAGCAACCCGCTACCAATCCGAATCCGCAAGGGCAACAGAACCCCGGCGGAGCCGGACAGCCCCAGCCTAACGGCCAGCGGCAGCAGCGGGTTAATCCCGGCTCTCAAGGAGGCAGCCCCGGTCCTGTGACCACTCCTCCGAGCCAGCCCGCTCCGCCTACCAACCCGAATCCGAATCCGCAAGGGCAACAGAACCCCGGCGGAGCCGGACAGCAGCAGACCCAGCAGACTCAGCCGCCCAAGAAGGGATTCTTTGAAAAACTCTGGAACCCCGGCGTTTTCAGCTAACCCCTCTAGGCCTTGTCGAACATTGATGAATGATTGGAAGGAGAGATTGATTGATGAAGAAGATAGCATTGGGACTTTGGAGGATCATGTTGGTCCTCTTGATCGTGGCGATTGCTTTGGGAGCCGGATACGGAATCATCCGTGTCGGCAGCACCGCGTTCCATTGGATCAGCGGATCGTTTAACAGTAGCAAACCTGCCGCGACCCAGACTGCAACACCCGGTTCAAGCCAGCCTCAGACTAATATCCAAAAGGTAGTCGACGACTCAGCGGTCAAGGCCGCTGAAGCCGAGGCTGCAGCAGCCAAAAAGGCTGCCGAAGAAGCCTTGAAGAAGGCGAATGAGTCCGAAGCGGCCAGAAAGGCGGCGGAGGAAGCCCAGAAGAAGGCAGAGGAAGCTCAGAAGAAAGCCGAGGCGGAAAAGAAAGCAGCTGAAGAAGCTGCCAAGAAGATCGCCCCGAGCATCGTCTCCGTTGACGAGCAAGGCCTTGCCACCAATAGCATCACTATCAAAACCGTGGCCAAGGCCGGATCTTCCCAGGCGCAAGTCTGGGTAGAATACGGAACGTCTTCCGGCAATCTGTCGTCTTCGATTTCGAAGTCGACCGTCTCGGCAAACAACACCGATACGCTCTTTCTCGGAGTCAACAACTTATCTGCAAACACGACCTACTACTATCGCGTCGTCGCCAGTTCTAACAACGGATCCGATTACAGCGGAGTCCGCAGCTTTAAAACCAGCAACCCCGGGTCTTCCCAGGTTGCGCACGCCGTGTCGCTGTTCGATATTGCCACTTGGCAAAACACGGACAACAACACGTACGTCAAGCTGACTCTCGGAAGCCTTGGCGTCCAGCCGGCTAACCGTCGGGTGTGGATTGAGCAGGCAGCTTTAAACAGCTCCGTCAGCCGCATCTATCTCATCGGAACGACAAGTTCCTATGATACGACCCCGACCTTCCCGAGATCCAACGGAACTCTCTTTAAGCTCCACATCGAAGGAGTTGCGGGGGAGTACGGGATGACTGACGTTAATCGCTCGGAGTTGAGCGATTACACCTACACCGTCGACAAGTGGTTCCGGACCGACTGATTCTGTTTTCGTTCTTTTATCCAAAAGCGACGCTCTCTGAGCGGCGCTTTTTCTTTTGACACGCTAACGGAAAAACTGCATACTATCAGACATTGATAAGGATAAATATTATTGACAGGATGCAATAAGTATGTTATAATTGTCAACATAAAAGATATGAAAAATTTCTTTAAGAAAATCAGCTTGGTCTTGGCGATTTTAACCGTTGTCGGCGCTCAGACTAACTTAGCTTCGGCCGCTTATTACGGAGGAGGAAATACTGGAAGCACGACTTCCTCGACTTCCACTACCGGCACGACTTCTTCGACCACTAATTACGGTTCAGGAACTCAGACCGGAAGCACTGGAACTCCTACTTCTTCAACCAGCGACTATGCTTACGGAACTCCGACTAACGGAGGAACTCCCACCTCTCCCACTAACCCGGGAAATACCGGTTCGGGAACTCCGACTACCCCCGGCACCGGAGGTAACGGCGGAAATGGAGGTAATGGCGGAAGCACCGGAGGCAATGGCGGAAACATCAACACCCAAGATTCCTACGGAAGCTCCACTCCTTACACCTATGAGGCTTCTTCGGTAAACGGCACAACCGTTACTTTTAACGGTATGGTTGATTCAAACGGATTGACCGAGGTCTGGTTCGAATACGGAACTACCAATTCGAATTTCAGCAACACCTTCGGAGATCGCAAGGTTGGCAACGGAAGATATGATATTACTTCCACTATTGACAACTTGGCTGCCTACACCACTTATTACTATCGTTTGACTTCAAAGAACGGTTCGAACCTTTACCACGGCGAGACTAAGAGTTTCACCACTGGAAAAGGCTATCCCTCAGTCAGAGGATATGGTCAGCCGACCGTTGAAACTGTCGGAGTAAGATATTTGACTCCTAATGGCGCTGTTGTCGTAGGCAAGATCAATGCCAATGGCGGATCGACTAATTATTGGTTCGAATACGGCACTTCTTCAGCTGTTTCGCTTTGGAATGGCAAGACGATGTTAATGTCCGTATCGCCTGATACCTTTTGGTACGAGAGAGCTTATGGAATCACCGGTCTGACTTCCGGAACGACTTACTATTATCGTGTAGTCGCCCAGAATCCGAACGGAACTTCCTATGGTTCGATCAAGACCTTTACCACTCCCACTTTTGCCGCGTATAACGCTTCCAATACTTCCTACAAGCCTACTTCAATCAAGAAGTACTCAGGAACCGGAAGCTCATCATCGGATACCGAGAACAACCTTAAATCTGATGAGAACGTAAACTCAGGCATTATCCTTGATTCCTTTGTCTCCAAAGATGAAGTTTCAGCCGGGGATGAGCTTAAATTGACCTTGACTTATCGCAATACCGGAGATAAGAAGGCCAAAGACGCCACCCTTAAGGTTTCCCTTCCTTCCGAAGTAGAATTCGTCTCTTCGAGCGTCACTCCTTCTTCACAGGAGGGATCAGAACTTAAGTTCAATCTGGGAAACATTTCTGGAAATGATCAGGCCAACGTCGAAATCACCGTTAAGGTGAAGAAGACTGTTGAAGCTGGAAGCACTATCTCTTTCAATTCATTCTTGGAATACTATGATGAAGCCAGCAAGCTTCAGACCGTCAACGCTTTCAATTCCGTTGCGGTAAAAGCTGCCACTGCTTTGACCGGATTCGCCTTCTTGAGCGGAATCGGCGGCAATATCTTTACTGTCGTCCTTGTCTTGCTCGTATTGGCCGCTGTCCTTTACTTCATTGCTACTCGCAAGAAGAGGAGAGTTTAATCCAAAAAACAAAAGACCCGCTGCAAAAGCGGGTTTTTTGTTTTGTTTCCGGTTTTATATATTATGGGTGAAAAATTTGTTATAATTAGAGCCAATGAAAAACAAGACGGCAATTTTGAGGGTAAATCTCGATGTCACGGACAGGGAGATAAAGTCGTCGCTTCGAATCAAGACGGCGGCCAAATCCATAACTTCCTTGAAGGGAAAGTATGAGAGGGTAATCATTCTCGGCCATAGAGGAAGACCAAAAGGGTATGAGAAGCCGCTCAGCATGAAGAAGATCGCTGAAGCGTTAGCGGAGGTGTCGGGGGCAAAGATCGTCTTTGTCCCGTCGATGGAAAAGGAGAAGATCAAAGAGGCGGTCAGTGAAAAGGGAATTTATCTTTTGGAAAACATGCGTTTCTTTGAAGGGGAGGCGGAGAATGCCCCTCAATTCGCCAAATTCCTGGCTTCCTTAGGCGATATATTCGTAAATGATGATTTTGCCACGGCCCATCGCAAAAGCGCTTCTAACGTCGGAATTACCAAATATCTGCCGTCGGTTGCCGGAGAATTGTTAAAGGCGGAGATCAAGAATCTTTCGAAACTGATGAAGGCGACGAAGCATCCTTATGTCGTCGTAATCGGCGGAGCCAAGGTTTCTGACAAGTTGGGTGTGATAAAGAAACTTCTGCCGTTGGCAGATAAGATCCTTCTGGGCGGAGGACCCGGGAACGCAGCCCTAACGGCCCAAGGAATAGATGTCAAAGATTCAATCGGCCTGGAAGAAGCAGATCTCTTAAAGACATTGATAAAATCAAAGAAGATACTGGCGCCGATCGATTTCAGGGTCCAAGGGGACAGGATATTGGATATCGGCCCGAATACCGAAGAGCTCTTCATAGAGGAAATAAGGAAGGCGAAGACCCTCTTATGGGCCGGACCGATGGGATTGTTTGAGAAAGCAAAGTTTGCCAAAGGCAGCAGAATAATCGCTGAGGCGATTGCCGAGTCGAATGCTTTTTCAGTCGTTGGAGGGGGAGAGACGACGGATATCATCCAAAAGATCGGCTCAGCTAATAAATTCTCATTTGTCTCGACCGGCGGGGGAGCGATGCTGGATTTTCTCTCAGGCAAGAAACTGCCAGCGCTTCAGGCCTTGAAGATCAACCAATAAAGAAAAAAATGACAAAAACCAAAACGAAAAAAAAGACCCCTTCGACGGCTTCTAAAAGTCAGAGCGGATCAAAAAAGGAAAAGAAGATAGCTGTCCTTTATCATAAGCAATGCCTGGACGGATTCACTTCCGCCTGGATAGCCAGTCTTTATTTTGGATCTAAGGCTGAATATATTCCCCTGGTCCATCAGACACCGATGCCGAAAAACCTGGCAGGAAAAGAGATCTACATGATCGATTTCTGCTATAACGCCGATGTCATGGAGAAGATCAAGAAGGTTGCTTCCAAATTGGTGGTTATCGATCACCACATCAGCCAAAAGGAGGCCATCAAGATTTCCGACGAGTATCTCTACGACGTGAAGCATTCCGGCGCCGCCTTGGCCTGGCAATACTTCTTCGGAACCTCGAAAGTACCTAAGATCGTCTCTTATGTAGAGGACAGGGATATCTGGAAGAACAAGATAAAGGACGCCATTCCGGTCCTGGCAACGCTAAATACCCTTGAATTTGACTTCAAGAAATGGAGCGCTTTTGCCAAGAAACTGGAGACGGCAAAGACAAGAACGGAAATCATCAAAGAAGGAAACATAATCTTAAGAGGAGAGAATGAGATGATCAGGAATATCATCCAGTCTGCTGAGCCAGTAAAAATCTTGGGCAAGAATGCCCTGGCGGTCAATTCTCCGGTGTTAGTCTCGGAGATCGGCAATATCCTGGCGACAGCGGCCGGAGGGCTGGGAATAGTCTGGTGCGTGAAATCAGGCAAGATAAAGATTTCCATCAGAGCGGTCGGCAAGGCCGATGCCCAAAAGATTGCCGTTAAGTTTGGCGGGGGAGGCCATGTCGGAGCGGCCAGCTTCAACATCCCCTATGACGGAAAACCAATCAAATTGCCCTGGGGGCCGGGAAAGTTCAAATACGAGCTTTAAAACAGAGGACAAGGACTAGAAAAGGAGCGCTTTTCCCACAAGGAAAGCGCTTTTTGATTAGCTAATGGGGTTGCCAAATTTTATCATTTATGCTATGATTCCTGTTGGTAATCCAAGTGATAGCGCTTGCCCAACGTTTGGGCGAGTGAGGAAAATCCGGACACCATCTTGCCTAAGAGGCAGATAAAAAGCAACGGCTAACGACCGCCGTTATATTCTTACGTAAGAGTATAATAGAGGTGCGAACAGTGACGTCCGATGATGAAAATCAGAGGAAGGCCCCATCCCAACGTAGACCGGCCTAATTCCGCAATAGGGATAACAAAGCGGAAGTGAAACGGCTAAATCCTTGCCGGGTGCAAGACCGCGCCCTTTTGGGGAACGATGAGTTCCTAATCAAGAGGGAGAGTCGCTCGAGCTAGTGAGCAATCACATGCCTAGATAAATTATCACTACCTTGATCGGTGTAAACCGACCGAGGCTACAGAATCCGGTTTATTAGATTACCATTCTACGAATCCCGCATACGTATGCGGGATTTTTGTTTATCAATTTACTAAAGACCAAAAAACAGAGCTTAGGCTCTGTTTTTTATTTCTTCTTTGATAGAGTTAATGAAATCACTCTGGGAAATAGCGCCCTTATCTCCTTCGCCGCGTTTGCGGACGGAGACGGTGCCATCGGTTTTTTCTTTTTCTCCGACAACCAGAATGTAGGGAATCTTTTTCATCTCGGCTTCGCGAATCCTCTTGCCCAGGGTTTCGTTCTCCATAATCTCAACCCTGACATTGTTAAGCTTCAAAGCCTCGGTGATCTCCTTGGCGTAAGAGAGGTGATTTTCTCCGACCGGCAAGACGGCTACTTGGACAGGGGAGAGCCAGGTTGGGAAGATGCCAGCATAGTGTTCGATCAAGAGAGCCATGAATCTTTCGGCGGAACCGACGATAGCCCTGTGGATCATGACCGGAGTCTTTTCCTTGCCATCAGCATCGGTATATTTGAGATTGAATCGTGCGGGCATAATGAAATCAAGTTGGATGGTTGAGATTTGCCATTCTCGGCCTAAGGTATCATAAGCCATGATATCCATTTTCGGTCCGTAGATGGCAGCTTCTCCGATTCCTTTGAAATAATCAACCTTCTTCTCGATTAAGATTTCCTCAAGGATGGCTTGGGATTTTTTCCAGACTTTCGGGTCACCCAAATATTTTTCTTTTTTCTTCGGGTCCCAAAGAGAAAGACGGATTTTGGTATTCTCGAGTCCGTAAGTCTTCAAAGCCTTTTTGACCACATCCAAGACGTTGTTGAATTCGTCCTTGATTTGATCTTCACGGCAGAAGCTGTGACCATCGTCTTGGGCAAAGGCTCTGAGACGGGTCAACCCGGACAATTCTCCAGGGCGTTCATCGCGGTAAAGGTTGGCAAAATCAGCGATCCTCACCGGCAAGTCTCGATAGCTTCTGATCTTTGAGGCGTAGACTTGGGTGTGTTGAGGGCAGTTCATCGGCTTCAAGAAGTATTCCTCCTTGGTGTAATTGGAGCAGACATGGAACATGTCTTCCTTATACTTGTCATAATGTCCGGAGACCTTGAAAAGGTCGGCTTTGTTCATGTTCGGAGTATGCACCTCTTCGAATCCGATCGAACGGTTAAGTTCTCTGGAGAAGTTTTGGATTTCCGAGCGGATAGCCGCGCCCTTGGCGGTATAAACCGGGAGTCCGGGGCCGATAAGGTCGGAGAAGATAAAGAGATCCAGTTCCTTTCCGAGTTTCCTGTGGTCGCGTCTTTCCGCTTCCGCCAAGAAATTCAAATGATTATCCAACTGTTCTTTTGTTTCAAAAGCGAGAGCGTAGATGCGGGTGAGCATCTTATTCTTCTCATCGCCTTTCCAATAGGCACCGGCGATCTTTTGGAGCTTAAAGGCTTCAGCGTTGATCTTGTCGGTTGAAGAAATGTGGGGGCCGGCACAAAGATCGGTAAAGACGATTTCGCCGGCTTTGTTCACGCAGTGGTAAACGGTGATGGCCTTCTTTTCCTTCTTTAATCCCTCGATAAGGTCGAGCTTGAAAGGTTCATCAGCAAAGAGCTTCTTGGCTTTTTGGGAAGTGATTTCCTCTTTCTTGAACTTGAGGTTCTGGGAAATCAACTCTTTCATGGCAGCCTCGAGCTCGGCGAACTTGTCTTCGGTAAGATTCTTTATCTCGAAGTCGTAGTAAAAGCCGTTATCAATCGTCGGTCCGATGCCGAGTTTGGCTTTGGGAAACTTGCGTTTTACGGCCGCCGCCAGGATATGGGCGAGGGAGTGCCTCGCTTTATCCAAATCCTTATTTATATTTGCTTTGCTTCTAGGCATATTAATTTGATATCGTTATCTTTTTTCGATATTCGTCCTTTTATTTCGATGAGATTGTTTTCCGTCCAGATATTCGGATCGGATTTTGTCGTCTCTTCGATGGTGTCCTTAAATATCAATATTTCAATATTATCGGCCAAGTCTTCTATTTTTACAAATAGCATCGGTTGGCCGGCTTTGGTCATTATCTTCGAAATCTGATTGATGAGGCCGACGGTCTTTATCCGGTCGCCGTCAGGTTTCGCTTTTGCGTTCTTGATGGGAATGGTGCCGAAACCGTTGTGCTTGAAATCCTTGAGAGGATGGTCGGACAAGAAGAGGCCGACCAATTCTTTCTCCCACTGCATTTTTTGGTTTCTCGCGACATCGGTGCATTCTTTCAGATTAAGATTGATGTTGGTGATTCCCCCGAAGAGGGAATTCTGGGCGCTCGTCTCCGCTTTTCTGTAAGCGGCGATGGTTTTTACGATTGATTCCAGGTTGAAGAGGATCTTGCCTCTTGAAAGACCAAGGCAATCGATAGCGCCGGATTTTGTCAGGGCTTCAAGGGACTTTTTATTCAAGTCCTTATGGGAAACCCTCATAATCAAGTCCTCTAAATTCTTAAAGGGGCCGTTCTTCGTCCTTTCTTCGATGATTGCTTGGGTAATGGCGGCGCCGAGATTCTTGACGGCCGAGAGACCGAAACGAATATTGCGCTCAGCCTCAGGAGTAAAAGTGACATAACTCTTATTGATGTCCGGAGGCAGGACTTCGATCTTCTGTCTCTTGCAGTCATTCATCAGGACGGCAAGGCGTTCGACATCGCCTGAATCGGAATTAAGAAGGGCAGTCATAAATTCCCTGGGATAATGAGCTTTAAGGTAAGCGGTCCAATATCCTAAGAGGGCGTAGCAGACGGAATGCGATTTGTTGAAACCGTATCTTGCGAACGGTTCGACTTGGTGCCAGATGTCCTCTCCGAGCTTCCTGTCGCCGATGGTCTTCTCGACGCCGTCGATGAACTTGTTTACTTGCTCATCCAGGAGCGCTTTGATCTTTTTTCCTACCGCCTTTCTCAAGACATCCGCTTCACCCATGGTAAAACCGGCAAGTTCTCTTGAGATCTGCATCAACTGTTCCTGATAGACCATGACGCCGAAAGTGGATTTTAAGATCGGTTCCATTTTCGGGTGGAGATAGGTGACTTCTTCGCGTCCGTGCTTTCTCTCAATATACTGAGGAATGAATTCCATCGGGCCCGGGCGGAAGAGGGCAACCATGGCGACAAGGTCGTTGAAGTTGTCTGCTTTCATCGCCATCAGCCATCTCGTCATTCCGGCGCCTTCAAACTGGAAGACACCGACGTTTTCACCGTTGCGGATCAATTGGTAAGTCTCGTGATCCAAGAATTCCAATTCTCCGACGTTGAGCTTGATATCATACAGTTCCTTAATCAAGCGAACCGAATCTTCGATGATGGTCAGAGTCTTCAGACCCAAGAAGTCCATCTTTAAGATTCCGATATCCTCGCAAGAGTGGCCTTCAAATTGGGTGATGATCGCGTTCTCATCCTGAGGGGATTTTTGGAGAGGCATATATTCGACTAGCGGCTTATCGGTGATAAGCGTTCCGCAAGCGTGGACAGAGGCATGTCTCGCGACCCCTTCCAGATTCGAAGCGACATCGATAATCCTTTTGACATTATCGTCGCCGTCGTAGGCTTCCCTGAGCTCGGGAGTGCTCTCCAGATATTTCTTAAGGGCGCTTTCTGATTTGCTGGCATTGGGTTCGAAGGGGACGAGCTTGGCGATTTTGTCGACGAAGTCATACGGATAGCCAAGGGCGCGTCCGGCGTCTCTGACAGCCATCCTGGCAGCCATGGTTCCGAAAGTGATAATCTGAGCCACGTGGTCTTCGCCGTATTTTTGTTTGACATAACCGATGACTTCATCACGGCGGGAGTCGGCAAAGTCGGAGTCGATATCAGGCATCGAGTATCTGTCCGGGTTCAAGAACCTTTCGAAAAGGAGATCGTGTTCCAAAGGATTGACTTCGGTGATTCCCAAGACGTAGACGACTAAACTTCCGGCGGCCGAACCTCTTCCGGGGCCCACCAAGATGCCGTGATCCTTAGCCCAGTTGATATAGTCCTGGACGATAAGGAAATAACCAGCGAATCCCATCTTCTCGATGATGGAGAGCTCATATTCCAATCTTTCGTTGACTTCAGGGGTGATATCCTTCACTCTCTGGGGCAGTTTCTCATAGACCATCTTCCTCATATGGGATTCCATAGTTTCGCCCTCTGGAATCTCATAGATAGGCAAATGGTTTTTCCCGAGCTCGAATTCAAAATTGCATTTGTCGGCAATCTCGCCAGTCGATTCGATGGCTTCCGGATAATCTTTGAAAATCTCAGCCATTTCTTCTGCGGAGCGGAGGGAGAGGTTGAATTCGCCCATTGAGAGTTTCTTGCCTTCGCCGTCCGGTTTGCCGGTCTGGATAGCGAGCAGGACTTCATGAACGACGGAATCTTCCGCCATCAGGTAGTGGGAATCCTGGGCGCCAACGATTTTCAAGCCCAATTCTTTGGCGATCCTGATCAATCCATCCCACAAATCTTGATCGTGCGGTTGGATCTCGATGTAATAATCTTCGCCGAAAACAGATTGATACCATCTGGCCGCTTCCAATGCTTCCTTATATCTTCCCAGTTTCAAATGTCTGGCAACTTCACCGCCGAAGCAACCCGAGAGACAGATGAGGCCTTCGTGATGCTGTTCCAGGAGCTCGCGATCGACGCGCGGCTTGTAATAAAAGCCTTCGAGATTCGCCTTAGTGACAAGCTGGGTAAGATTCTTATAGCCGGTCTCATTCTTGGCGAGGATAGTCAGGTGATAGCGGATATTATCCACCTTGGCGTCCTTGGAGTGCCTCGAACGGTTGGCAACATAAAGCTCGCAGCCGGTGATTGGCTTGATGCCGGCCTTCTTGGCGGTCTTAAAGAACTCGACGGCGCCGTACATGTTGCCGTGGTCGGTCAAGGCGATGGAATCCATACCGAGCTCTTTAACGCGATTGATTAAATTCGGGATTTTTGACAGTCCGTCCAGGAGGGAATAATGGGAATGGACATGAAGGTGAACAAATCGCATAATGGTATTATTATATTGAAAATATGCCCGTTTGTCATTCTTGACTAAAACGCCAAAGTGTCATTACAAAACAGGCGAGAATCTAGCAAATTGAAACAATATATCTTTCCCGATTGACACGGTCTTCGCCCTCCAGCGGGGCGAATCCGCTCAGATCTCGGCAGTTTGTCGTGCTTCGCGCGAACCAATCCAAACTGCCTCCGATATGCATCGGGGAAAGATATATTGTTTCAACATAGAAAATTTGCCAAAGTTTTTAAATTACCCCATTGCAGCTTAGTGAAGGAGATAAATATGATAAAGGTCAAATGTAATAGAAATATACGATTTGTTATGGAGTCAAAAGAAAGGAAAAAATATTATATAGGGATAGACGAGGTCGGGCGAGGTTGCCTTGCCGGGCCGGTGGCGGTGGCGGCGGTAGCCATTCCTTATGACAGCGATGTCTGGATGATCGAGGGTGAGTTTAACGATTCTAAAAAGATGACGGAGATCCAAAGGGAGAGATGGGCGGCATATGTCAAAATAAAAGAAGGAATCTCTTATGAAGTTTGTTCCTTGCCGGCGGAGAAGATAGACGAGATCAATATCTCGGCGGCAGCTTCACTTGCGGCCTATAGGGCTTTCAACAAATTAACCAAGAGGTTGGAGGCGGACTGCGAGATTGAAGTCACCCTTGATGGCGGCTTGTATCTTAAGAATAAGAGAAGCCAGGAAGCGCTTGGAAGGAGGAGAAGCATAGGGATAAAAACGGCGATCAAGGCGGATGCGAATTACAAGGAAGTGATGTTGGCGTCTATCGTCGCCAAGGTCTGGAGAGACGAGAAAATGACAAAGCTGGTCAGAAAATATCCGGCATATGGGTTCGCCGCCCATAAGGGTTACGGTACCCGGGCCCATGTCAAAGCGATAAGGGAAAACGGAGCCATTCCTGGCATTCATCGCCAGACTTTCTTGAAGAAAGTGATTTGACGGAAAGGCTGAATTAAGGTATACTTGTTTAGTAATTAAATTAATAAGGAAATATGCCACCTCCAGTAAAACATCACTCAAAATCTAAAGTTGGCAGACGAAGAGCGCATTTGGCCAAAAAGGCCACTAATATTTCTGTCTGCAAAAAATGCGGCAGCCCTGTGCTCGGTCATCGCGCTTGTCCCTCTTGCGGACATTACGAATAAGCTCTTTAAGACTAAGGTTGCGAAAGGGTATTTTCGTTTGATTAAAGGGTGCCGAAATAGGCACTCTTTTGATTTTTATGTTATAATGACCCCAAATATTAAAAACAAGATCTCAATAAATTAAAACAATGGCAGCTCGTCACATAGCACGTTCAATAGCCCTCCAATCCCTTTACGAATGGGATTTCATGGGGAAAAAAGAAAATATCAACGAAATCGTAGAAAGAAACATCAAGGAGTTCGCCCCCGAATTGGATGAAAAAGAATTGACAAGAAGAATAGCTCTTGGCGTCGTCGCCGAAGCGGATAAGCTGGATGCGATCATCAATAAAGCGGCCAACGATTGGACTGTCGACAAGATGGCGATCGTAGACAGGAATGTCTTGCGAATCGGAATCTATGAACTTATCTTCTCCAACCCGCAGGAAGTTCCTCCGAGAGTGGCGATGAATGAAGCAATCGAATTATCAAAAGGTTTTGGAGGACAGACATCCTCGAAATTCATAAACGGAATCCTCGGTTCTATTTACAAAGAGCTTGGAGAACCGTATAAAGACATGTTTTTTGATCCTAAGAAGGATGCTAATCAAGCAAAATGAATATAAATACTTTTCAGGCGGAACTGGGAATAGTTTTTAAAAATCAGAATATCTTAAAAGAGGCCCTGACGCATAAGTCATACCTTAACGAAAATCAGGATTGGAATTTTCCGAACAACGAAAGATTTGAATTTTTGGGGGACGCGGTCTTGGAACTCATAACTACCATTTATCTTTTCAAGAACCATCCGACCTTGGAGGAGGGAGAGCTGACCCAAATCAGGGCGGCGCTCGTGAACACCAAGATGCTGGCTTCGCTTTCCGAAGGGATAGGCCTGGCGAAGGCTTTGAAGGTTTCAAAAGGAGAGAGAATCGGAGGGCAGATCTCGGAGGCGACGGCCGCCGATGCCTTCGAGGCATTTATCGGCGCCATCTATCTCGACCAAGGATATGAGGCGGCAGAACGTTTCATCAAGAAATTCGTCTTGAGCAAGACCGACGACGTGATAAGAAAGGGGGTCAAGGATGCTAAAAGCCTTCTCCAAGAAAAAGTGCAGAGCGAGCTTAAACTCACTCCCACTTATAAGATCTTGGACGAGACCGGTCCGGAACACTCAAAGACGTTCGTCGCCGGAGTTTATTTTGACGACGAATTGATTGCCAAAGGAAAAGGACAATCAAAGCAGGAAGCGGAATTGGCGGCAGCTGAAATCGCCTTGCATTATGAAAAAAAATAAGACACCATCAAAACAACATATCAGGATGATATGTTGTTTTTATTTTTGCAAAAGGGGTTCTACGCGGACGCGATAATTTGATGTATAATTCAATTAATGAATTATTCTTTGACACCGGCGATCGTCTCTTTCTTTGTGATAATACTTTATGGATTGTTCCATCTGATAACGGACATAATAAACAGGAGATCGAGATTGCAGATATTCAGGATAAAGGTTCCCTTCATAGATGCGATTGAAAAGATGAAAGATCTTTTTATTGCGGTGGATTTCCCGTTGGAAATGGATTTTGTGGTGGAACATCTGAGCAGCAACCCCCACGCATATATCACCGTCAACGATAAGAATATCATGAAGACCAAGGAATTATTATGGAGCTCTTTCGCTCCGGAAAAAATCCTTGAGACGGATGGGCATCTGACCGTTTATCAATACGGCATTTACGACGCTTATGAAGCGACGATGACCTTAGAGGAATTCCAAAACTTCGACTTGTCGAAACTTCGCTTTGATTCGATGGACGCGATTGGTGAGAATATGGTTTACCGCTTCGTGAAAACAAGCGAGATGAAAGATGTCGTCACGATCAAAATGGAGGCGGTGTATTCCGCGATGTCAAAAGACCAATTGGAATTGGCAGCAAAGGATGTCGAGCAGTCATTTCCGAACAAGAAGCTCTCGAAACCGGATGATATCGACGGCTTCATAAACAATTTTAACTATCACGAATTAGAATCAAAATGAATATCTTAAATGACGTCAGGCTGGCAGAATATTCGAGCTATAAGATCGGCGGTCCGGCCAAATATTTTGTTATCGCGAGAACGATAGAAGAAGTAAAGGAGGCAATTGATTTTGCAAAGGCCGAGGGATTGAAGTTTTTCATCCTGGGCGGCGGGACAAACCTTCTCTTCTCGGATGAAGGATATGACGGATTAGTAATCAAGAATGAACTCAAGGGGGCGGATATATCCGGACAAAAACTGATTGTAAAATCGGGAGAGAACCTGACCCTGACAGTCAGAAAGACGTTGGAGGGCAATCTCGCCGGATTGGAATGGGCTTATGGGGTTCCCGGTTCTGTCGGTGGCGCCATAAGAGGCAATGCGGGCGCTTATGGCGGAGAAATGAAGGATTCAGTCCTGAGCGTCACCTCAATAAACCTCGAGACCGGTGAGGTGATCAAAAGGGAGAATAAGGATTGTGATTTCGGCTATAGGAACAGTATTTTCAAACAGAATGGGAAGGAGATGATCTTGGAGGCGGAGATCGGTCTGGAGAAAGATGAAACCGGAAGGGCAAACGAGATAGCAGAAAGCCATATGCAACAAAGGAAAGATCGTCATCCGCTCGACAAGCCTTGCGCCGGAAGCACCTTCAAGAATGTCGACGCGAGAGGCTTGAGCGACGAAGAGAAAAAAAATTTGTCATTAAAGACGACCCCTTCCCGATCATACCGGTCGGTTATCTGATAGAGGGCGCCGGAATGAAAGGGGTTTGCATCGGTGGCGCCTGCATATCGTTAAAGCATGCCAACTTCCTGGTGAATGAGAATAACGCGACAGCAATGGACGTAATCAACCTTATAAATCTTGTAAAAGAAGGATAGGGA
>JAJYME010000010.1 GCA_021787205.1 bacterium | reverse complement strand
GGTCTTAATCTTCATTGACAAATCTTTCTTCTCGAGGTCAATCCTCTCATTCTGGATATTACTGATAATCGAATTAAACAAGGAAAAGGGGACGGTAAAAGAGCCTTCTTCCATAATCTTACCAGCAACAGTTTTTACAATAGCGGTTTCCAAGTTAGTCGAACTGATTGTGATAATTCCATTCTCTGCCTTAATGAGAATATTTTTTAATATAGGAAGACCTATATTGTCACCAATGGTATGACTTACGGAATCCAAAGCGTTTTTTAAATTGTTTTTCAGGATAACTAACTTCATTAATATTTTTTTATTTTTTAGATTTGTTTTTATAGTAAGGGGTGTGGAAACGGTGGATAAGTTAGAATAAGGTTGATAAATAAAAGATTTTACGTTTTAAAAAGATGTTGATAACTTTTATCTTCGGTGTGCAAAAGTTTCTTTTTTTTGTGAACAACTGTCAATAATAGTGAGTAATACACAGAGTTATCCGATATTTTTTATGAAATATCCAACAGTTATGCACGTCTTTCTGTGTATAACTTTTTATTTATTCATCAAATCCTTTATCATTGAAACCTTTTGGTTTAACGCTGGATTTTCGTTTATTTCCCTGGTTATTTTTTCATAAGCATAAATCGCGGTCGTATGATCCCTCTTGCCAAGCTTTTCGGCGATATAAGGATATGACATATTCAAAACCTCTCTCATCAGATACATGACTATCTGGCGAGGTTCGACAATTTCCTTCTTTCTTCCCTTTCCGATAAGGTCGTCGGCCGGAATCTCATAAAACTCGGAGACTGCCTTTATGACCAGAGCTGGAGAAAGATTATTAACAGCCTGCGCAGAAACTTCTTCCATTATTTTCTCGACATAACCGATCGAAAACTTAGGATTATGGTTCCTTTGGAAGATTATCTTGGTCAGGATTCCTTCCAATTCCCTTATATTTCGTTGGACTCGACGGGCGATGATATCAATAATCTCATCATCCAAAGTCTCATTTTGTTCCTGAAGCTTGGTTTTTATGATAGCCATCCTGGTTTCATAATCGGGAAAGCCGATATCAACGATCATCCCTCCTTCAAAACGAGATCTTAACCTGTCTTCCAGAATAGGGATAGCTTTTGGAGGGCGATCTGAAGAAATGATGATTTGCTTATTGTTATCATACAAGGCATTAAAAGTGTGGAAGAACTCTTCTTCAGTCTTTTCCTTGCCTCCAATAAATTGGATATCATCAATTATCAAGACATCAATATTCCTATAAGTGTTTTTAATGTCATCAATTCTTTTATTTTTGATCGCCCAAATGACGTCATTGGTGAATTTCTCAGAGGTGACATACTTTACCTTATGTTTCTTTTCATACTTCTTATGGATTTCATTTCCCATCGCTTGGATAAGGTGAGTCTTCCCAAGCCCGGTGCCACCATAGATGAAAAAAGGATTATATTTTTTACCAACGGCATCAATAATTGAGGTGGCGGCGGCAAAGGCTAATTCGTTTGATCCTCCGACAACAAAAGAATTGAGACTGTATTTGGTATTAAGTCCGGATTCGGGATCACTTTTGAATTCGTTAAAAATCAATTGTTTTGTCTCCGGTTGTTTTTGGGTAATATCTTTTTTAACCGAAGGGGTAGAGAGGGAGGCGTCTACAATATATATAACTCTCACAATTGAGCTGTCTTCCGATCTTAGGATTCCTAAGATTATTTTCCCATATTTTGTTTCTACCCATTCTTTGGCGAAGTGATTGGGTAGGGCGATAGTCACATCCCCGTTTCTATTTTCTGTCAGTTTGGAGTTTTTAAGCCAGGTGAGAAATGCCGGTCGACCGATCTTAATTTCCATTTCTCCAAGGGTCTTAAACCAAAGTTCGTCAAAGGTCATACCTATATTGTATACGAGTTTTGAAAGTTATCCACAGTCTTGCAATATTTTGCATTCCGGTTATTTGACATTTTGAGAAAAAAAATTGTTTTTTGTAAAGAATACACATAAAATAAGGCATATTTAATGCGGTTAAAACGATTTTTTAAGCTTTTTGACAAAAATCAAAAAAATGTTTTCCATAGTTGTGGATAACTTGTTGATAAGTGGATAAAAAAATAATAAAAAGTTGACTAAATGCCGTTTTTTATGATATAAATAGGCAATAATATAAGACATGAAACCCACTTATAATCCCAAGAAAAAGAAAAGAGCAAGGACCCATGGATTTCTCGCAAGAAAAGCTACAAAAGGAGGTCGCCGTGTTATCGCGAGACGTCGCGCTAAGGGAAGAAACAAATTAACAGTTTAAAAGATGCTCCCGGCAAAAAACCGGCTAAAGTCTATTAATAACAGAGAATTCGGCCCTTTATTAAAGGGTCGTTTTTTAAGTATTAAAAGAAAACAAAGCGATCTTAAGGAAAATCGTTTTGCCGTATTAGTCTCAAAGAAATACTCCCATAAGGCGACAGAAAGAAATAAAGTTAAAAGAGACATCTTCAGATTCTTAGAAAGAAACAAAGCTTATTTGACAAAAAAAGACAAAGCTTATGATTTTTTGATAATTGTTTTGACGACAGGGGCTATAAAAAGCGATAATAAAGATATATTCGAATCAGACCTAAATAAAATCCTAGAAACAATAAATGTTTAATACTCTATTTTACAGACCGATCGCCAACCTGATGATTTATTTGTACAACACGATCGCCGTTCATGATTTGGGAATCGCTATAATAATCCTTACGATCATCATAAGGTTTATACTCTATCCGTTCTTCCATAAAATGTTCCATCAGCAAGCGATGACTATCAAAATGAAGCCGGAGATAACGGAAATCCAAAAAAAATACAAGGATGACCAAAAGGCCCAAGGAGAGGAATTGATGAAGTTATATAAGAAATACAACATCAATCCGATGTACCCATTCTTATTCATGATAGTCCAGATTCCAATAATGTTTGCCTTGTTTAAAGCTTGCACCGAAGGAATCAAGACCGGCTTTAATGGATTACTTTATTCTTTCGTCGTAAAACCCGAGACGGTCAATATAAACTTTCTGGGATCGATCAACATAACCGAAAGGAGCGTCCTTCTTATAGCCCTTGTGATAATCTTTCAATTCCTCCAATCAAAAATCGGATCTAATATCCCGAAAGATGATATAAAGCAGCAGAAGATGAATAATATGATGGCTATCGTGGGAGTATTGATTATCCTTCCGTTCGCTTGGTATTTTCCAGCCGCGGTCTCGATCTATCTGATTGTCGGCAGCGTTTTTTCCATAATCCAACAATTGGTTTGCAATAGAAGCATTAAAAATGAAGAACTTAAAGGAACAAACAAATAATCTCTTAGCCTACTTCAAATTCAAGGAATCTTCGATATCTTTTGATGAAGAGGGGAAGAAGGTACTTATTACCATAAGGGATGAGGCGGTGACTCAGAAACAAGTCCCAATGCTTCTGGATAGTTTTGATAAGATCCTGAAGCTGATAGCTAAGAAATATGATGAGGGACCGATCACGGTTGATTTGAATAATTACCACGCTGACAAGGAAAAAATGATTATCGAATTAGCCAGGGCGGCGGCGAAGAAGGCGTCGGTGACCAGATCTGATGTCGCTTTGCCCCCGATGAACTCTTACGAGAGAAGACTGGTTCATAATGAAATATCCGAGAGACCGGATTTGAAAACGGAAAGCACTGGGGAGGGATCTTCTCGCCGAGTGGTGGTAAAATACATCGATTAAAAAAAACACCCTGAAGGCAGGGTGTTTTTTTTATTTTCCAATAAGAGAGGGGTTTAGGGTATTAATGATGATAATCCCGCCGGCGATAATCAGGATCCCGATTACGGCCGCTTTCAACCACTCCATCGCTTCTTTCTGCTTGCTTGGGTTACCGGCTGAAGTAATATAAAGGTAGCCAGCATAAACACAGGTGACAAAGGCGATGGCCAGACCTAATTGAAGCCCAAAGTTAAGAATATTTGAAAAGCCTCCGCCGGGAATGATTTGGTCAAATCCCTGTTTGATGCTTTCTTGAATTTTGATTGCGTCTTGATCCATTGTTTTAATTATACCATTTAATAACGAGAACCAGAATTATAACAATAATTCTCACTGTCTCCCACCGGGTAGCCGACGCCCATAGCTGAGTTGATATTTAAGACGGCGTCGTCTTTGGTGCGGATCTCATAATGAAGGTGTTCACCGAAGCTATGACCGGTGTTTCCGACGTTGCCGATCTTTTGGCCGGCAACAACCTTGGTTCCGACGGGGTAGTCCATCTGGATCAGATGGGCGAAATAGTAAATGTAACCCTTATCGTCTTGAATTTGGATCAGGTTTCCATATCCTCCGGCGACGGAGGCGTGAATGATAGTACCGTTGGCGGTAGCGTAAACCGGATCATTCTTGCTTCCCGTCGGCACAAAGTCGATCCCGGTATGAAGTCGGCAGGCGGCGTCATCCGAGAGTTTCCTCATTCCGAAAGCGCTTGAGACGACGTAGCCTGAAAGAGGCTTATTAACAAAGTACCCTTTGTCGGCGTCAGGAATATTGCTAACGGGGATTATCCCTCCGGTCGGCAGCGGTTGTTGTTCCTCATATTTTAAGAATTCAATTTCAACATCTTTCACGTTTGTGAGTTTTGGATTCAAGACATTCAAAAGAATATAGGCGCTGGCGAGGATTATCAGCCCCTCTAAGGCGGCAACGATCCAGGCTTTAGCCTCCTTTTGTTTTGAGGGGTTGTCTCCGGCAGTTATGAAGAGGATGCCAGCATAAACGATGGTACAAAAGGCAATGGCGAGCCCTATCTGCAGCCCAAAGGTAAAGATATTAGAGAAGCCTCCCGGAATTACCTGATCCAATCCTTGAAGGATTCCGGAGTTTTCGGTTTCGGCGAGGGCGATTGGTATTAAAAAGCTCATCATTGTTTCCGCTTAATTGTAGCTAAAATAAACACAACTCGCAAAAAAATAATCCCGAAGGCGGGATTATTTTTATTTTTCTCGGTTTTCTTTGTTTTCTTCGGCCATTTGTTCCAAAGCTTCTCGTCTCGCCAAGACTTCTTCAGGCTTGGTGGTAATAATGCTGTGTTCGAATGGGGAGGCGACGATCTGGGCGCCAACATGCTTGGTTCCCACAATAATCAAGCCTTGTCCGACAGAAGCCTCAACCAAATAGTTCTTTTCGACTGAGGTGAGATTGAAAGCTTTAGCAACCGTATCAATGGTCGCCGATGATTGTTTCAAAAGAAGCTGCAAGGCGGAGTTGGTTATGACCGGGCGACCATATTCTGATTTCAAGAAGTCTTCAACATCCTGGGTGATAGTTGTTATCCCTAAATAATATTTTCTGGCGCGGCGGACAAGATTAAAGAGAAAAGCAGCCGACTCCGGATATTTCATCATGAGCCAGGCCTCATCGACAACAAGGATCCTTTTCTTTAATTTCGATCGGGTAATGTTCCAAACATAGTTCAGAATCATATACATGGCGATTGGTCTCAATTCTTCTTCCAAATCCCTGATCGAAAAAACGACGAGGCGGTTATCGACACTGACGCTAGAGTACCTGTTTATAAAACCGGCATAGCTTCCTTTGGTAAAACGATAAAGCCTGTCAGCAATACTCTTTCCACCTTCCATATTCTGGAGAACGGTTTCCAAATCTTGAAGAAGGGGAGGGACGGCCTTAGAGTAATCGCGGCCCGGAGCAATATCCCTAGCGGCATAAGTCTCGTTCAAAGCGCGATCAAGGATAGCTTCTTCAGCGGGAGAAAGGGCTCCAACCATGACTTTTATAAGTCCGGCCAAGTTAGCGATGTGGGATCTTAAAACTTCGTTTTCATCCTCACCCTCCGGAACCGGAGGAATATCAAACGGATTTATGCTGTCCTTTGAGGTCAGTGAAATCTTAATTGAAGATCCGTTGACGGATTCGGACAGGGTCTGATATTCGTTCTCAGGGTCTATGATCAGGATATCGCAACCCATCATCATTGAACGCAAGACTTCAAGCTTGGCGGTATAGGACTTACCCGATCCGGATCTGGCGAAGATGACTGAATTATGGTTTTCCAACTTAAAGCGATCAAAGATGACTAAGGAGTTGTTATGAATGTTCAGACCGTAAATAATGCCTTCATCTGAGGTCAGGTCGGGGGAGATGAAGGGGAAGAAGGTGCAGGCGGGGGAAGTATTCAGAGTAGTGGTCGAACCGATCTCATCCCTGACGAGGGGGATAACCGAATTGAAAGCCGGGATTTGCTCAAACATAGGAGCTTGGGCCGAGGCTAACATTCTAGTAAAGAAGGTTGAAACCCTTGATTCAAAAGTCTTTAATTCGTCGAGGGTATCGGCATAAATCGTGATATAAAGGCCGATCGAGAAGAGTTTTTCTCTTGATTGTTGCAGGGTATCCCTCAAGTTTTCCGTGTCCTGAAGGGCGGTTTCCAATGCCGGGTCGCGGATCAATCCCTTTTCCTGCCTCTCGTTGATACTGGCAGTCAGTTGGCCGACCTTCTTCATAAGGTTCTTTAAAGCAATAGTGGTGTCGACCGGAGAGAAGTGGATGGAAATATCGAAAATATCGGGGGAGTTAACCAAGCCTTCGAGCCAACCAGTGGATAAGAACTTGGGATAATTGGAAATATAAAAGGTCTTGATGAACTTATCGTTGACTTTTATATAGTCCTCGAATAATTCTACTTTCTTGGGTGCGATTGGTTCGTTGGTGTTCGTCAGGATGTTCTCAACCGAACGCGGATTATAAAAATTACGAATGAATTCTTTTAGCTCGGCATCTCCAAGAGTAATCGCTCTCAACCCTATCTGGCTTAATCCTTGCAGAATCTGCTCGGTTCGGTGATTTATCTTCTCAGCGTATTTCAGATAGTCAGACGAGGAGATTTCCTGCTCTTCTTTAGTCTGACCCGGCTTTTTTATCCCGGGAACGCCATTGTCCAGGGATATTGGGCCGGAGTCGAAGGGAACGGCGATGAAGAAGGTCTTTTCCATAACCGCGTTCTCAGCGACAAAATGCTCAACGAAGTTGATGTACTCCATGAATTGGGTGTAGACCAAGGGATGCTCTTCTTGTTCGGCCCTCTTTCTCATCTTTTCCAAGTACTCCTTGATTGCCATTCTTCGGGAATGGACTAGAAGTTGGACGGAAAAATCCAATGAGTTCAGAAGGTTTTGAAACTGGGAAAAAGTTCCTGATTGTTCCTCTTCGGTTTTAAGATCAAGGTTGATTCCGGAGGTCATAACGATTTTTCTCATCCCACCTCCCTTCAGGAAAATAGTTCCATTCTTAATCTCCTTAACGCCGACAAAGATATCTGTCGATCCGACAGGCTCCTGATTTTGTGGTGCCTGAGCGGGTGCTTCTTTCGGCGCGGTTGTGTTGCCCAATTCTTCCATAAAAGTAATTATAACAAATGTGTAAACGTTTACCAAAGTGTGAAAACAAAATGTGTAAACACTTAAAAAACCGCATTTGAGGCGGTTTTTTAAGTCAGTGATGGTTGAACCAACTTCTTTCCAGAACGGAAGGAGGTTCCCTCCAGTCTAATTTTTAGATGCGATAATCAACCCTCTTAGCGATTTCTTTTTCACCCATAATGTTTTCAAGAACTTCATATTCTCCTTCCTTCTGAGTAATCTCCGCTCTTTTTATCGAGGTCTCTCTTTGAGGAATGGGGGCGGTGGTGGTAGTGATCTTATTCATCAAATCCCTAAGAAGGGAAGTCTCTTGCTTAGGTTCGATCTGGGTGACTTTAGGCGTAATAATTACCTTTTTCTCGGCTGGAAGCGGTTGTCTTTCGGTTAGAGCATAAGGGGAGATGGTTTCAGGAGTGGCAACACGGGTCTTTATGCGCTCCGGTTTGATTTCGATCGGTTTCACGGCTGCTGGGACGCTGATGTTCTTAAGGCCGACAACGACTGTTTCCGGCTTCTTGTAAATGTATTTCTTGGGTTGCCACAAATAATTCAAAGCCATAGGGAAAAAGGTAGTCATCTTTCTCCCTCTCACCCTTCCGAACAAGAAGGCGATAGTGCTACCGCCAAAAATGATAGTGACAAGGAGCCAGAGCCACATTTCCAGGATGTTCCACAGGAACAGGAGCGAAATTCCGACTCCGGAGGCTATGATGAACTGGACCAAATTGAATGGCCCTAAGATATTAGCTTCCGTTTCAAACTGCGGAACTTCATATTGCATAATTGTTATTATAAGGAAATAGGGGGGCAAATACAACAAAAACACGGCCGAGAAGCCGTGTTGTTGGTTATTGGACGGGGAGGTCGCTGAGAGAGATATCCTTTGATTCCTTAAGCTTGTCGCCGACAGTATGGTTAGTAGTCGGGGCGGAGAATTGCAATTTTACAAAAGCCGCTTTAGGGGCGGAATCCTCTCCTGTCTCCTTATCTTCATAAAAGACGGGGCGGACTGGCGACAGATTCAGGTTGGCCTTTGTCTCCGAGACCGATTCGGTGTTTTCTCTTTCAACATGGATAATGAAGGGTGCGGCAGCAGAAGGAGTTGGAGCGGGTTCATTTTTTGAGGGTTCATCTTCAAATTTAGGAGCGATATTGGCCGGAGAGGCCGTCGTTTGCGCGGGCGCTAAGGAGTCTGACGAGGTCGGAGCTTCTGAGGGAACGATCGGAGCCGCCTCCGAGCTTATAACGGGCATAGGCAGCGGATCGGGCGAGATTGAAATGACCGGGGCCGCCATCTTTGAGATAGCTGGGGCTTCTTCAATTATCGGTTTCGCTTCAATGACGGGCATTGGGTGATCGACAAAGGCTTCTTTCGGGGTCTCGACGGTCGGCGCCGGTTCCGGGGCGGTCGGGGTTGGTGAAGGGTTGGCGCCAGTCGGGATGACGGGAGCGGCCCCTTCTACTTTGATTTCGGCCTTAGCCTCATATTTCAGGGTGACAGTCGGAATAATGACTTCTACAATAAGTCTTTTGGCCAGGTCTGGAGATTTCTGTCCGCCAATAAGATCCGTCAGCTCCTTAAAGAAAGCATTTTGGTCAAGCAGTCCGTAGACGGCGTAGGTGCAGAGATCGATTATTTTGTCAGCAAACTCGGAAAGACCGAGACTGGAAATTATAGTTTCAATATTGGAATCAAAAGAATCAGACAAGAGAATTTCTCTTATTTCAGGGGACAGGGTATCCCATTTTGAATTTAACAGTTCTTGAGGAAATTGGATCATAGTAATGCTGTATTCATTCTATCAAAATAACGACTTTATCGGAAGTGATGAAATAAAAGTCACACGTGTGATTGTAAGGGATGTTTTCCGGGTCCGGCCCTAGTGCTGCTTATGCGCGGCCCCATTTTAAAAGAGTTCGGGGATTAAAATAAAAATCCCGAGCAGTGATGCTCAGGATTTTTTATCTTAAAGACTGAAACCGCGTCTTCGCGCTTCATTTTCAATTTTCTTCTGCGCTGACTTGATCGCTGCATATTCGCTTGTTCCTTGAGCTAAACCGCTTAATTGGTTTGACAGCTCCTTATACAAACTTTGTGCCGCACCGGCGTAGTTTTCGGATTTGACGTTCAATAATTGAGGAATGTTTTGCGGCGCATTCTTAGCTATGGCTTCTGATATAGCCTGTCTCATATTTGCTGTTGCATTGGGATTTCCGCCAAACAAGTTGTTTTCCGAGTTTCCGACATCTCCGAAAATCTTATTAAGAGGAAGATTCTTAATATCTTTAGAATCAAGTTTAGAAATCCATTCGGCATTGGCTTTTGTCGCACCCTGGATATTCGCTTCTCGCTGTGAAATATCAGCAGTAAGACGGTTGATTTCATTAACGGTATTGACGTACTCAGCCGACGTTCTGGAGACTCCGGCGGTTTGCATTCTTGCCAGGTTATCGTTATGAGCAGACAGACTTGTTTCAGCGGCGCTAAGAGCTTTTTGATTTTCAAATAACTTAGCCGCCTCGTCGGTTTTCATTCCCATGCCAACTTCAAACTGTTCAAAGGATCCTGTGCCCTTCTTCTTTTCGATGTCGCTCTTAAGATTGTAAACCGTTTCGATATCTTGATGCCTATTGAGTTCAGAAAGTTTCTTGCTATCACTAAGTTGTATGGCAATATCCCTTTGAAGCCCTGAAATAGCTTTTGAATCGTATCCCTCTTTGGATTTTTCATCAGAGATCATCGCGAATGTTTTAGCAACGTCTGTCGCGTTTTTCTTCTTAATGGTCTCGTCATATTTGATCTCCTTATTCATAAGCTTAGCCTGCTGTTGGAAGTCTGACCTAAGAGTCTTCTTCATCATATCATCATCAAGCTTGCCTTTTTCAGCAAATCCTTGAGCCAGGGCATTATAGCGATTTTGAAGTTCTATCTTTCTTCCACCAAAGACGCCTCTCGACATCTCTTCGTTGATCTTTCTCAACTCATTCTTCTTCTCGTCATCGGTCATTCCTTCAAATCTCTTGCCGGCTTCTTTCATTGTCTGTTCTCTCCAACCTTGGACACTGGTCGGTCTGCCGGATGACGGCAACTTGACTCCGGAGATTCCCAGGGCTTTGGCGGTGACAACTCCTCCGGCGGCCATCGTGGCACCCTTACCGATGCTTCCAAAAGCTTTCTTGGCGGTACTTTCAGCGAGAGCGGCTTTCATCCTCAGAGCCTGGGCTTTTTGGACTTCACCGGCCTTTTCGGCGGCTTCAGCGTCCTTACGAAGACTCTCGGCTTTATCTTGGAGTTTGGCCTGCTGTCTGAATCCGGCCTTTTCACCAAGTTGGCCGACTTTTCCAGCGACCCAACCGGTGCCGGCAGCAAGACCTCCAGCAATGAGGGCGCCGGCGAAGCCGCTGCCTTTGACAGCGACGTAAAGACCGAAGATGGACATAATCAGGGCGGCAACAATATTAAGAACTCCGGATAATCCGCCAGCCAAGCCGCTGCTAGTGACTGAAGAGGTGGCCGTTCCAAGTCCCTTCAGGGTCGCGATGGTGAGATAAAGGGAGAAGGCCATGACTGGACCTACGATCAACCACTTTGTGAATTCACTCCACCATTTTTGCCAAGGGTTTCCAACTCCGGGTATCTTAAAGTCCGGAGCGACAAATCCGATCCAGGCGATAGGCATGATCGCAAGCAGGAGGATAAGGATGACATAGCGGATAATCAGGAAAATAAACAGGGCAAAAATTGTCAGCGCTCCAACCAAAGTGAGGGAGGCGGCGGCAATCATCGCCGCCGGAGCGGTGATGAGCGAGGTGAAAGCGCTTCCTCCGAGCGCCTTTTGCAAGATGCCATAGGTGGCTCCGAGATGAAGTGATCCAAACAAGTCGGAAGCGCAGAAATTCTGAGCGATAGCGACAGTAAAGACGTTGGAGACATTGATCAGCAAGGAGGCGATATAAATGCTGAAGTTCACAAGAATGATGGCAATGATCAAATTGCCGAGCCTCTTCTGCCACGACCAACTGCTTCTTCGGAGAATGGTCATAATACCTACGACAACCAAGATGATAATAAAGAAGATATTGGTGATGCCTAAGGTAATGTTAAAGCCAGTCTTAATGATCGGGTTAGTAGCGGCATCGATGCTGGAATTGATTGCCAAGGCAAGGTTTACCAAGTTCACACCAATATAAATAGCGAACGAGCCGACGATTCCCCAAATCAAAGCATTTGTCCAAACGCCGTTGAAAGAATCCAGAAAATCGTTAAAAGGTTCGAAAGCGCCGCCGACGAAAGGCGCGTTGGCCAAAAGACTGACGGCGATATTAGCTATCAAAAGACCAAATCCGGAAGTGATCGTTCCCAAGATGCTTGAGATGGCTCCACCCCAATCGGTCGAGCAGGTATTCGTCCCGATTTTTACCGATCCTTTGTCCAAGTTTCCGGTTCCCAATGCTTTTGTAACCGCTTCTTCTCCCTGGCTGGACTTACCGGCGGCATTTTCTGCGTCATCTTTGGTCGGGGTGCCTCCTGTTAGCCAGTCAAACAACCCGGCGACTTGATGCGAGGTGTCTATCTCCTGTGCTTTAGCAATATTCGTAAGCGGGGGAACAAAGCTTACAAAGAAACAGGTAAATAAGACAAAGAACGTCTCTAAAAATCGTTTCATGATACCTTTAATCTTAGTCCAAAGGCGCAAAAAACTCAAAAGCAAAATTAATTTTTTTCAATGATTGCCAGAGACCGCTCAGCCGGAGACGGGACTGGGAGGAGAAAAGAGATATTGGTTGACAAAAAAACGAAATTGTTTTAATCTCCAATCAGAAACCTAAACAATTTTTTAAGGAGGTGTTTTGAATGGATGCTTTGGTAAAGCTGTTGCTGGCGATAGTTTTTGGATATGCCGCCATCTACCTGTTACTAGGATTGATAGAAACCGGAAGAGCGTTTCTTAAAGGAAGAAGATTAGAGGAGACAGCCCTTGTCCTGACCGTCGTCACAATTACCATAACAACGGGGATAATCCGCATCGGCGGCATCAATCCCATTTATACTTTCAACGGCGTCGATACGACCAGGAAGATACTGGTTACTATCGGACTAGGAGTCGTGGCTTACGTGGTATTTTATCTCTATCTCAAGATGATCGCCGTTTTAGCAAATAAAATTCTTAACGGAAAATAACCTCAGGACTTCCCGGACTTTAAGTCCGGGTTTTATTTTTTTAAAAAACAGCCTTGCGGCTGTTTTAATTTATCAATCCAGAGATTTTCTTAACATCGGAGAGAGACAGATTTTCCGGTCGAAGAGTCGGTTCTAATCCAGCCTCTTGAATTATTTTTTCAGCCCCAGTCTTTTCAATGGCTTCAGCGAGGTTGTTGAGAATGGTTTTTCTCGGTTGCTTGAAAAGCAGATGGAGAGTCTTGAAAAAGCTAGTTCGGTCAGCGACCGATTCCTTGGCAACTAATTTTAGAATAGCGGAGTCAACCTTAGGAACCGGATAAAAATTTTCTTTCTTTATCGTTCCCAAATTCTTTGGTTCTGCCCAGAAACTTAAGGAGAGCGAGAGAATATTGTTTTTCGGTTCCATCATAACCGCTCTTTCAGCAACTTCTTTCTGGACGACAAAGACGGAGACTTCGGGTTTGTTCTTAAGTTCGCTTATAATCCTCATCAGATATCCGGTGATGTAGTAAGGAATATTGCCGATGAGCTTGAACTTTTCAATTTTAAGAGACGGGAGAACTTCAAGGGCGTCGCCTTCGATAACCGAAAATCTTTCAGCGCTGAAATCGCGGTTCAGACCTTCGATCAGACGGCGATCCTTCTCAATGACGATTATCTTTCTGGCTGGAGAGGAAACAAGATATCTTGTCAGGGCTCCCAATCCTGGCCCGATTTCAACCACGACATCCTCCTCCTTTATGTCGAGGGAGTCGGCAATCTTTTGAAGAACAACTTCATTCTTCAAGAAGTTTTGTCCAAGGGATTTTTTTGCTTGAATCATTATGATAAGTATATAAAATCAGAATCGAAATCAAAATTATCGTACTGGGCAAATTCTGAAGGGATCTCAGAAATGAATCTTGACGGCGATCCAAAAAAGCTGATATTCAGTTTCCTTTTAGCCCTGGTCATGGCGACATACATGAGCCTGCGCTCCTCTTCCAGATCATCCAAAGACATCATCGACCTTTCGTGAGGCAGGGTTCCTTCAGAGACGCCGACCAAATAAACTTCTTCGAACTCAAGACCTTTGGCAGTGTGGACGGTCATCAGCCTGACGGAGTTTTCTTCGGATCCCTTTGGGGAATCGGCGGTTTCCAAAAGAGAAATCCTTTCGATCATCTCATCAAGGGTTTCGAAGTTCTCAGAGAAGCTGACCAACTCTTTTACGTTTTCAAATCTCTCCTCAAAGTTCTTCTCTTTTTGAAGGGATAAGATCAGGTCTGATTCGCTAATGATAAAACTAATGACATCTTTCGGTTTATTCAATCTTATTTCGGGAAGCCGCTCAATCAACTTTCGGCCTTTTATCTTGCCGAATGATTTGAAGATCCGGTCTATTCCCGCTTCGTCCAGAGGGTTGTTAGTAACGCGAAGAACCGAAACGATATCTTTTATTTCCCGACGATCATAGAATTTCAGACCGCCGAAGATCTGATAAGGAATCCGATTTAAGATGAGAGAGGATTCGATGGGGCGGGATTGGGCATTGGTCCTGTAGAGGATGGTTATGTTCCCATAATCCTTACCATAGATTTTGTTGACCAGGTTGTCCGCTTCCGATTCCGCCGAATAATAGCGAGAGATCCTGATGGGGGAGCCGGTCTCATTTTCCGTCCAAAGAGTCTTAGGGCGTTGAAACTTGTTATTGGAGACAACAGCTGAAGCGGCGCCAACGATTGTCTTTGTCGAGCGGTAGTTCTGATCAAGAGTGATGATCTTCGCTTCCGGATAATCCTTCTCGAAGTTCAAGAAGTTTCTGAAGTCAGCCGAACGAAAGCTGTAGATGCTTTGATGGTCGTCGCCGACGACGGTAATATTCTTTGTCTTCGAGGCTAGCAGTTTGGTCAGGAGATATTGAGAGGTGTTGACGTCTTGATATTCGTCAATCAAAAAATGAGTAAACCGATCAGTGTATTTCGAAAGGGTCTCTGAATCATTTTTAAAAAGCAGGGCGAGTTTTGCTATCAGGTCGTCAAAATCAAAAGCGTTTTGGGAAGCCAAGGACGATTCGTAATTTTCATAAATGGAAACCAACTCTTTGTTCCCGTTAAAGATTTCTTCCGGATCCAACAACTCATTTTTTATTCTGGAAATCCTGTTTTTGATCGAGGAGACGGGGTAGCGATTCTTATCTATATCAAGGGTCTTGAAAATGTTCTTGATTGTCTTCTCTGAATCGGAATCGTCATAAATGCTGAAGGAGGGGGTTCGACCCAATTTTGAGGCTTCTGACCTGAGAAACTTTGCTGACAAGGAATGGAAGGTTCCGATGTACGGCCTCTGGGTTATGCCGTTTCTTTCAAGAACTAAGTTTGAACGTTCTTTTAATTCGGCTGCCGCCTTATTGGTAAAGGTGATGGCGATAATGGAGTCGGCTCTGACGCCTTGTTCCAAAAACCAAAGAAGCCGGGCGGTCAGGGTTTTAGTTTTCCCCGAACCGGCGCCGGCGGTAATAAGAAGAGAGCTTGAAGAGGATCGGGCGGCTTCCAGCTGTTTCGGATTCAATTCGGAGAAAATGGACATTAAGTGAATACTAATTTCTTTAAGGTAAAAAATCAAAAAACTAAGCTATGTAAAATGAGAACGCGTCGACCAAGATGGGGAGTGAGCCTGTTCTTGTTCCCGACGGTTTTCTAAAGAATAAAAAGAGGATGGAGTGGACAAAAACGAGTAAAAGTGGTATACATTAAAGACAATGAAAAAAGTCATTGCCGCAGCGGCCTTGATCGCAATCGTTATTTTGGGAGTGACCGCTTATGCGATCTCCTTCAAAAATAAAGAAGCATCGGCGCCGACGGCAGACAATAAGTCGGAAGTGGCGACAAAAGAGGGCGGGCAGGAAGGCGGTTTGAGGAAACTCGGAGCTGATAGGGTCCAAAATATCTTTCCCAAGATGATTTCCGACAAAAAAATTTATTCCAACTATCCCGACTTTGAAGAGGTTGACGGATCCAACCCGGGCGAAGTCGTCTTGATCGCTCCTTGCGGAGCGGAGATAAGTTCAAGCCACGGCGGCGTAGTCACGGGAATCGTGAATGACGGTTGGAACGAAGGAAAGGGAAACTACGTCACGATTGAAACATCGTTTGGCAACGTGTTTTATACCCATCTGAAAGATATTTTTGTAAGAGTCGGGGATATGGTTGAAATAGGGACTAAAATAGGAACGGCGGGAGTCACTGGCGAATTGCCGGAAAACGTTTCTTGCGGTTTTGGAATAATGAAATAGCAGATTTAATAAAAAATACCCTCTCTGAAGAGGGCATTTTTTATTTTAAGTATTTTAAAGCCTCTCTTATTTTAGAGGTAACATCCTCAATCTCCGAAGGGATTTGAAGGACGGCTTTCTTAACTTGTTCTTTGTTATATCCCAATCTTATCAAGGCGTCGTAGACATCTTCATCCCAGCTTTGGACTTTGTCACCGAGTTCTGCCACTACCTTGTTCTTCAACTCCATAACGATGCGCTCAGCGGTTTTCTTGCCGACTCCGACTGACTTAGTCAGAACCTCCACCTTCCCTTCGGAGATAGCAGCTCTGATTTCCCCTAACGATCCAGAGGAGAGGATCGACATGGCGGCCTTCGGACCGACGCCATTCACAGTAGTCAAAAGTTCGAAAAGTTTTTTCTCGCTCTCTTCAGCAAATCCGTATAATTCGATGGCGTCTTCGCGGACAGCCATGACCGTCAAAAGCTCAATAGTTTCCTTGTTCTGAGTCAGGATTGCCTGCCTGGTGTTTTTCGAAATCGTCGCTTTGTAAAAGACTCCTCCGGAAGTTTCAATAACCACCGCATTTTCAGGCATATGTTTAATCTTGCCAAATAATCCCCATATCATATACTTAATTATATATGACGAATATCGAATTGGAAAAATATAAAAACAAGCTCGTCGCCCTGGAGGCCGAATTAGAAAAGGATTTGGCGGAGACGCCCGATGTCTTGAACTTCGAGGACCGTCCCTCCCCAGAAGCTGAAGCCGATGAGGCAACCTCTGCCAATGAGCAGGTGGGAATAAAGACTGAAATCAGATCCCGAATTGAGGATGTTCGTCTAGCCTTGAATAGGATTGGGAATGGAACTTACGGTGTATGCCAATCTTGCGGTGGCGAGATCGAAGCCGAAATCCTGGACATCGATCCGGAATCCAGCCTTTGCAGAGAGTGCAAGCTTGAAAATAAAACAGAAGAATAAGTCCGCGATGGTAAAACGTCTATCTTTAGCATATTCAGCCGAGCTGGAAGGAGTGGACGCCAAACTAATAAGCATAGAGACCGACATCAGTGTCGGTCTTTCTGTTTTTAATATCATCGGTTTGGCGGATAAATCCTTGAACGAGGCCAAGGAAAGAATCAATCCTGCTCTGAAAAATTGCGGCTTCACCCCGCCAATCAGTAATAATTTGAGAATAACAGTCAATCTGGCGCCGGCGGACATCAAAAAAACCGGGACGCAATACGACCTGGCCATGGCCGTCGGTTATCTCATCTCATCCGGACAAATAAAACCGACAATCAATTTAAAAGATTTCCTGTTGCTGGGAGAACTTTCCCTTGACGGAGGATTGCGTCCGGTGAGGGGAGTCCTAAACATCGTTTCTTACGCCAAAGAAATCGGGTTTAGAAGAATAGTCATTCCCGAAGGAAACTTGGGGGAGGCCAGTCTGATAAAAGGCATTGAAATCATCGGAGTAGCGAATCTTAATCAAGTCGGGGAATTTCTGAATGGGGCGAAAATAGAGAATCGGATCCCTGAAACGAAAGAAAGAGAAAAACGGAGTGATTTTGATTTTTATGATATAAGGGGACATGAATCGGCTAAGAGGTCGCTCATGGTCGCTGCGGCCGGAGGGCATAACGTCATTATGATCGGTCCTCCGGGGTCGGGGAAAACGGCATTGGCAAAATGCTTCTTATCAATAACGCCCGATCTGATTGAGGAAGAGATAATCGAGACCTCGAAGAATTGGAGTGCGGCTGGGGAACTGAACGAGAGACGTCCTTTTATCACCGAGAGACCTTTCCGTTCACCGCACCATACCGCCTCGGCAGCAGCCGTGATCGGAGGGGGAAGCGTCCCAAAGCCGGGAGAAATTTCTTTGGCCCATAATGGCGTCTTGTTTCTCGATGAGCTCCCGGAGTTCAGAAGAGATATACTGGAAAGCTTAAGAACGCCGATGGAAAACGGAGCGGTGACGGTCGCCAGACAAAACAAGACGTTGGTTTTCCCGGCGAGGTTCCAACTGATTTCAGCCATGAACCCCTGTCCCTGCGGATATTTTGGAGACAATGAAAAACAATGCGAATGCCTCTCGAAGGATATTATGAGATATCAGAGAAAAATATCCGGTCCGTTGATGGATAGGATAGATATCCAAATAACAGTCCCGAGACTCAAGCTGTCGGCTTTGCAAGACGCGGACCGGGGAAAGACGAGCGAGGAGATGAGGAGGTTGGTGGTCCAAGCGAGAGAATTCGCAAGAAAGAGATTTAAGGAAAGGGGAATGATGATAAGCTCCAATTCCGAAATGAATTCGAAGCAATGCGATGCCCATAGTCTTATCTCTTCCGAAGCGAATGATTTTTTAAGGGGCGTCTTTGACAGGTCGTTCATTTCCGGCAGGGGATATTACAGGATTCTAAAAGTGGCAAGAACGGTCGCCGATATGGAATTCTCGGAGGAGATAAAAGTCGATCACCTGGCGGAGGCTTTCCAATATCGTCTTAAGAACGAATTTGATTGAGCGCAAACAGACTGTTTTTTTAAAGGGGCCATTGGTGTATAATTTTTGGAAATGGAAAAGCTAAAGGATATATATCATAAATTGCGCGCTTGGTGGGGAGGAGTGAAAAACGGCAATCCGAGCAAGAAGCTATTTGTAATAGGCGTAACGGGAACGAAGGGAAAATCTATGACCTGCGAACTTATAAATGAAGTCCTGACCGCCAATGGGGACAAGGTGGCGATATTGTCTTCGGTTAACGAGAGAATAGGGAAGGAGGAGAGAAAGAACACTAGCGGCAACACCATGCCCGGAAGAGGATATATCCAAGATTTTCTGAGAAGAGCAGTGCTTGCCAATGCCAAATACGCGATAATCGAAGTCACTTCCCAAGGTGTCTGCCAGCACAGGCATGAATATATTGATTGGGATGCGGGTGTCTTCATCAACCTCCATCCGGAGCATATAGAATCACACGGAAGTTTCGAGGCTTACCGCGAGGCAAAATTGGACTTTTTCCGTTATGTGGCGAAGTCGCCGAAGAAAAGAAAGATATTCTTCATTAACAAGGAAGACCAAAATGCCGAGTGGTTCGTGAAGGCGGCAGGAGAGAATGAGAAACATTTTTTCTCCGGGACATTCATCCAGGCGGATTATGCTGCCGCCGAGCAGGTAGGGATGGCTCTTGGAGTCGACCACACAATAATCCAGAAAGCCTTGGAAAACTTCAAAGGTCTCTCTGGGAGAATGGAAATAATCCAAGACTCACCTTATAAAGTCGTCGTTGATTATGCCCATACTCCTGGATCATTGGAGGAGGTTTATAAGAATCTCGGCATGTCCATGAAAATCAACAACAATTCAGGAAGGATGATTTGCGTCTTGGGATCGGCCGGAGGAGGAAGAGACAAATGGAAGAGGCCGGAGATGGGCAAGCTGGCTGGAGAACATTGCAACTACGTAATCGTGACCAATGAAGATCCGTGGGATGAAGATCCGATGGAGATAATAAACTCGATTGCCGACGAGGCCGAGAAATCAGGAAAGCCGGTCGTCAGGATTCTCGACAGACAGGAGGCAATTGATGCCGCCATAGCTCAAGCGAGAGAAAATGACGTAGTCGTCATTACCGGAAAGGGATCAGAAACAGCAATCAGAATGGCTAAGGGGAAGACTCTTCCTTGGAGCGATAAAGAAGCCGTCTTATCAGCGATGGCCGATAAGAACAAAATATAAAAAATAAAAAGCGGGTCTCGTGGGCCCGCTTTTGCGTTAGGGTTCTGCTGTCAGGATTGTAGTTTGATGTGGATCGCTCTTCCGCTTTTCAATTCATAGGCGGCCAGATGCTGGTGCACTGGCTTTGCGGCTCCATAACGGTCCATTTCTGCATCTGTTATTTTTTTAGCAGATGTGCAGAAGGTGGACGCATTATGTCTCCTTCTCCAAGAGGAGATCACGGATTTCGCCTGGCCCTCGCTAGCGGCCCAGACGACATATCCTTCGCTTCCGTACTCTAGCTTAAAGGGAAAAACAACGATGGTTTCTTGGGGTTGATCATTCTTGCCGTGACAATCGGTCGTGCGTGTCAATTTCTACACCTCCTTAATGTGCCTTTGGTTTCTGAATTGATTATAACACATTTTTGCGTTTTTGACAATAAGAAAAAATGTCTGCAGGTAGAGTTTATGATATAATCTAAAACATCAATAAAAAGATATGAAACTAAATTTTTTTGGAGGAGCTCAGAGCGTGACCGGGGCAAACTACCTACTGGAGGCAACGGATAAAAATGGGAAGGAGGTGAGGATCATTGTTGATTGCGGATTGGTCCAAGGGGATAGTAAGGAGGAGGAAAAGAATTACGAAAAATTCCAATACGATACCAAGACCGTTGATGCTGTTTTCATAACCCACGCCCATATCGACCATACCGGGAGACTTCCTTTTTTATATAGAAGCGGATTCAGGAATAAAATCTATTCGACCAAACCGACAAAGGATCTGACCGAGCAGTTACTCGTCGATTCCCAAGGACTCTTGGAAAAGGACGCCATCAAGAAAGGCATAAAGCCGCTTTACACAGCTGAAGATGTCGAGGGAGTGATGAGATTGTTCGAGGGAGTCGATTATCATCAGAAAATAGAGATTGATCCGTTCACCTTTGAGTACTTTGATGCTGGCCATATACTGGGTTCGGGATTCATAAAAGTGACCGGACCGGCAAAGGATGGAGGGATGAAAACCATCGTCTTCTCTGGAGACTTGGGCAACAAAGCTTCACCGTTGGTTCGTGACACCGAGAAATTGGAGGGAGCGAATGTCATCGTCATGGAAGCTCTTTACGGGGATAAGTTTCACGAGGAACCGGAAAAGAGGATGGAAAGATTGGAAGATGCGATCGAAGACTCGGTCCATGATGGCGGTGTCCTTATGATACCAGCCTTCTCCATGGAGCGTACTCAAGAGCTTCTTTACGAAATCGATCAATTGATCGTGAACAGAAGAATCCCGAGGGTCCCGATATTTGTTGATTCGCCATTGGCCATCAAGCTGATCTCAGTTTACAAGAAATATTCCGACGATCCTCTTTATTTTGATGAAGCGGCGATGAAAATGTTTGAAAGCGGGGAGCAGGTGTTTAATTTCCCCGGTCTGACCCTGACGCTCACAACTAACGAATCAAAGGAAATAAACGATGTTCCTCCGCCAAAGGTGATCATTGCCGGCAGCGGGATGTCAGAAGGGGGAAGAATGATCCATCATGAATACAGATATCTTTCCGATCCCAAGAGCACATTATTGTTCATCAGCTATCAAGCATCCCACTCCTTAGGACGAAGGATCTTGAATGGGGAAAGGATGGTAAAGATATTTGGCGAAGACATTTTGGTCAGGTGCAAGATAAAATCGATCGGAGGATATTCCGCCCATGCCGACCAAGCAAAACTTCTTGAGTGGTTAAGCCCGATCAGGGAAACGGTTGAGAAGGTTTATCTGGTACAGAGCGAAATCGAATCGGCCCAAGTATTTGCTGTGAAGGCTAGGGACGTCCTGGCAATCGATACGGAAATCCCGGAGGGCAACGAGTCAATCGAAATCTAGAAAAAGAGCAACAAACGATGCCCGCTTTCGGTTTTCCGGCATTAGCCGACAATCCCGGGACGAGCGTCGTTTTTTTGTCGGCGGCTTTTAATAAGGATATAAAAAAGTTATAATTAAGGGTAAAATAAAATAAACATAATGCTACAGGAGAAAGAAATAAAAAATAAATTCCCGAGGTTTAAAATTTGCGTTTCCGGCGCCGCGGAAACTGGCCATTGCGGAGAAGAAGCTTATGGCGCGGCGATGGAAGTCGGAAGAGAAATCGTAAAGCAGGGGGCGGTGTTCGTTGACGGCGCTACCACCGGTTTTCCTTACTGGTCCGCCAAAGGAGCAAAGGAGGAGGGAGGGATCGTCGTGGGCGTCAGCCCGGCGGCATCAAAGACGGAACACATCCTGAGATACAGACTTCCAGTCGATTACCATGATCTTATAATGTATACCGGACACGGATATTCTGGAAGAAACTTATTGCTCACCAGAATGGCCGACGCCGTCATCCATGGTTGCGGCAGAATGGGAACCATCAACGAATTCACAATCGCTTTTGAGGATGGAAAGCCAATCGGGATACTCGAGGGTGATTGGATAACGGACGAGCTTTTCAGAGAAATCATAGAAAAGTCATACAGGGCGGAGGAAATGAAAGACAAGATAGTCTTTTCAAAAGATCCGGCCTACCTGGTCAGCGAACTGATAAAGATATTACAAAGAGAGGAAGAAAAGACCGGAATAAACTTTTCGTAAAAACGAACCATCAAGGTTCGTTTTTCTTTTTTTGTGATATAATTTAGATCTTATGAAGCGGATTTTAAAAAGTTTCTTTTATGCGGGTCTGCTTGCTTCGCTTATCATAGGAGCCGGCATGTTTTCTCTGCCTTTCGTTTTTGCCCAAACCGGATTCTTGTTGGGCATCAGTTTGCTTTTATTTTTTGTCATCGTGTCAATCGCGATACATATAAAATACGCAAAGGTTGTGGAGAAGGGGGGTGATGAAAAAATGTTTGGCACCTTCGTGGAAAAATACATCGGTTCCGATTGGAAGTTTCCAGCCATGGCGGTCGTCTTGACCGGAATGATCTTTTCCCTGTTGATTTATCTGGTTCTCTCTACCAGCTTCATCAGGCTGATTGCTCCCGGAATAAGCTCCGGAATGGCAGCGTTTCTTTTTTGGGTGATCGGATCACTGTTCATTTTTATGGGAATTACAAAATATGCCATTGTCGATTTTCTGGCTTTCTTGGGCATCGCGGGAACGATCTTGATTATTTTTATAAGCGGGATTCGATATGGAGGAAACATGAGGCTCAACGACGCCTCTTTGTCTTTGATGGGTTTGGCGTCCGGGCCGTTGCTTTTCTCGCTGTATGGCAGGTCGGCCATCTCCTCCCTTTGGGATAAATTCAACGATACCGAAAAATCGAAACGGCTTTTCTTAAAGAGCATGGTCTTAGGTACGGCGATTCCGGCGATATGTTATGTTCTTTTTGTTTATGGAGTCCTGAGGTTATCGGGAAGCGGCGTCAGCGTCGACTCAGTGAGCGGAATAACATTGCTTCCTTTTGGCGCCAACTTGGTCATAGGCATCTTAGGAGTGCTGACACTCATCACTTCTTATATTTTCTTAGGATTGGAGATAAGGGGAATCCTGAAGAACGATTTTAAGATAGGATTTGGCATGGCTACAGCCGCCACAGTAATAATGCCGATGGCGATATACCTTTTCGGTTTTACTGATTTTATCAAGCTCGTTTCTCTCGGGGGCGGCATATTCATATCAATAGAAAGTATCCTGGTAGTCTTGATTTACAGAAAGGCAATTAAGAAAAACAATCTGACCGATATTTTTCTCATCCTCCTTTTTGCAGCGATCATGATATTGGAAGTCATGAACTTTTTCTGATAACGTTTGTTTTTACAAACGTTTCCACAAAGTTGTGAAAACAGATGTGTAAACATCTGTTTTTTTGTTCCAATAAAAGAGAGCTGATGTTATAATTATTCCAATGTTCACCGAAATAGCACTCGTTGTCGTCTTCGCCGCCGCTTTGGGGATAATAAGCACGTGGTTGAAGCAGCCAGCTCTCTTGGGTTATATCATCGCCGGATTTCTTCTCACGGCATCCGGGAAAATAACCGAATCGTCTTCTTCAATAATAGAGGTCTTGGCCTCAGTCGGGATCGCCTTCCTCCTGTTCTTGGTGGGAATGGAAATGAATTTCGACAAAGTAAAGCACCTTGGAAAGCACATCATCACCCTCTCGTTTCTCCAAACGGCCATAACACTGGGATTGGGGATGGTGATACTCTCAACGCTCGGATTCGGCATCACCAAATCAATACTCCTTTCATTAATATTCTCTTTTTCTTCGACCATCATAGCAGTTAAATTTTTGACAGAGAGAAGGGATATTTCGAGCGTTTATGGAAAGCTTATCGTCGGGTTGATGCTCGTGGAAGACCTGATGGCAATCGTAGCCCTGGTCGGCTTTAATAGTTTCTCGGGAGGAACGATGACCCTATCAGGCCTGCCGACGCTTCTTTTCATAATGTTGAAGGGGGCGCTGTTCTTTGTATTTATGATTCTTATTTCGGAGTTTATGCCAAAAGTTCTGAAGGTGGTTGGGACAAAATCGGAAACGATATTTCTCTTCAGCATTGCCTGGGGGATAGGGATCGCCGCCCTGGTTTCTTCCAAATGGATCGGAATGGGAATCGAGGCGGGGGGCTTCTTGGCCGGGTTGGCATTCGCAAAATCAGCCGAACATTATGAGATAAGCTCCAAAATCAGATGGCTGAGAGATTTTTTCATAGTCTTGTTCTTTGTCCTTCTGGGATCAAGAATGATAATAGAGGGCAACGTCTTAAGTATTCTGCCGACAGCTCTCGCCATATCCTTATTCGTGCTAATCGTGACTCCAGTTGTCACCGCCGTCATCTTGGCGAGAATGGGGTATGATCCAAAAACTTCCGTCTTTGCCGGACTGATGACCGGGCAGGTTTCAGAATTCGGTATGGTCTTGGCGAGCAAGGGGATGAGCTCGGGCATGCTAGATAAAAATGACGTCGGGCTGGTAACCTTGGTAGGGATCATTACGATAGTGATGTCTTCTTTCTTTATCACTCACTCTGAAGCCTTGTACAAAATATTGAAAGGTCCGGTGAAGTTGATTACGAAATACAAACCGTTAGAACGGATAGCAGGAACTGATAGGCTGACAAACCACATAATCATCATCGGAGCCCATCGCTTAGGACAGGGAATAACAAGGGAGCTTCTGGCGGATGATGAGAAGGTGGTGGTAATAGATTATGACAAGAAGATGCTGCAAAGAGTCGAGGTGATGGGCGCCGCCATCATAAACGGAGACGGATCAGATGCGGATGTGCTCGAGGTCGCTAATATTTCAAAGGCGAAGCTCCTCATAGTCACTGTTCCTTTGGCGGAGGATAACGCGGTCATTTTTTCTGAGGCTCAGGCATTAAATCCAAGAATAAAAATAATCCTGACCGCGAACAGTGAGTGGGAAGGAAAGGAGCTTTATGAACTCGGCGCCGATTATGTAATCATGCCTCATTTCTTGAGCGGCGAACATCTCGGCGGAATATTAAAGAACAATAATTGGAGAAACAGAATCAAGGAGTTGAAGAAAATAAACCTGAAACATCTGGAATAAAAAATCCCCTGAAGGGGATTTTTTATTCCGTCGTCTTATCTGATATAATCTTATAAATCAGCTTGAACGGGCTAATCTCTCCAATATGATTAAATTTTTTGTTAAGGACAAATTAGCGGATGTTTCCCTCTTGGTTCAGACCTTGTTAAAATCGCTTTACATCACCATCGTGGTATCGATGTTCTTTGTTTCGTTATCGTTTCTCTTCTCGGATTCGCCCAGGCTTCCTTATGTGGGAGTAGCAATTCTTTCGATTTCACTTTACTGGTTTTCGTCACTCTTTTTTGCCAGAAGGAATCTGAGAAAAATCGATCGCGATTCGGGCGAGGGGGCTAATGTCGTTGATTATATTCCCGGGAAGCTTATGAGTGACCTAAGGAATCTCAGGGCTAAGGAACGGGAATTTGATGAAGACTTCTCTCTGGGGTTTATGCTTTACGCCATAGATCTTCCAGAAATAAGAAGAACCTTCGAGCGATTAGATGTCTCTTTTGATGAGTTTGGAGACAAGATTTATGAATCGTCTGAGTTTGAGGATGAAGAAAAAGAAAGGCGTGATGATTCAGTCTTCAACAAGGTCTTGATTGCCGCTGCTAATGAAGCGTTGGCTTTTGGCGAGAAGGAGATAACGGTTTTTGATATTTTTTTGGCGATACTGGAGAATGGGGAAAAGAGGGCCCGGGAAATATTTAAGATGTTTGGAATCAGAAAAGAGGATTTGCGCTCGGCGGAGATATTTGAGAGGGTAAATGACAGCGTCTTTTCTGGGAAAATAAAGTATTTTGCCGATCGTTTTACTTCCGGAAACAGGATCTTCAATGCGATCCTTGCCCCCTTCAGATTAAGAATATCAAAAAGTTTTCTTACGGATATAACGGAAGAGGTGAAGACAACCGAGGCTGGTTTTATGATAGGCCACAATCGTGAAGCCTCTTCCTTAAGAGAGAGAATGTTGGCGGCCACCAATACCGGAGCTATCCTTGTGGGTCAGGCGGGATCGGGCAGAAGCTCAATCGTCAATAATCTTGCATATTCGATGATCTCCGATCAGATGCCTTTTGGGAACAGGAGAAGAATCTACAGGGTTTCGATAAAGGATTTTTTTGCCGCCGACCAAAAAGAAATGGCCTCAAGAATGGAACAATTCTCCAGAGAGGCGAGGAAGCATAAAAAAATAATCTTTTACATTCCAAACATCTCTTCAATGATAGATATCGAAGGTGGAAAAGCTTTCTCGGCAATGATTGAGGGGTTGGCGTCAGACGGCGGCGCCGGAATCATACTTTCTGACACGCCGGAGGCAATGCCCGTTATAAAAAAGACTGGCTGGTTCAAGAGATTTTCAGAAATAGAAGTCAGAGAAATATCCGAAGAGGAGGCGTTGATGTATCTTTCATACATCGCGTCTGTTGAGGAAAAGAAATACGATTTGATGATAACCGTCTCTGCCCTGAAACGAGCGGTCGTCTTAGCGAGAGAAAACGAGAAAAACTTACCGGCGGGGGCAAGGGAATATCTGGATGCAGGAATAGAATTAGTCGAAGCTCGCGGCGGATCGGAGGTCAGTTTTGCCGAAGTCGGTGAAGCCGAGCAATCAAGAAAGAGTTTAATAACAAAAACCAGAAACAAATTGAAAAAATGAAAATAGACATAGACAAAGTCACAAGGAACTTCTTATTCGGCGACCTTCTTCTCTTTGGCGGATGGGGTCTTCTTTCTCCTCTAATGCCAGTATTTGTCGTCGAGCATATAACCGGAGCGAGTATCGTTACGGTGGGAATGCTTTCGGCCATCTATTGGACGGTGAGATCGTTGACTCAGGTGCCGGTGGCCTTGATGATAGACAAGAAAAAGGGAGAAAAAGACGATTTTTATGTGTTGATAACGGGAATATTGATGGTTTCAGCCTCGGCGTTTTGGCTTAATTTCATTACTAATGTCAATCAGCTATTCGTTTATCAAGCCTTCTATGCTTTGGGAATGTCTTTTTACGCAGCGGCTTGGTCGGGAATATTTTCTCATCATATTAACAAGGAGAGATCGGCTCTTTATTGGTCGCTGGATAACACGACGATTGGCATCGCGACGGCAATCTCAGCAGCCATTGGCGGAGTCTTGGTCCAGACTTATGGATTTCACATCGTTTTCAACTTCATCGGTATATTCTCGCTAGCTTCGGCAGCAGTGATAACGATGACAGCGGATATTATCCATATTCACAGGACAAAAGAAGGTCAGGCTCTCGCTGATCATTCACCAAAGACTATAACGCAATAAAAAAACGGCATTGAGCCGTTTTTTATTTTTGAGCATTGTATGATGACAGGATCTCATCAGCTGTCAGGGCGCGGTTATAAATCTTAAGGTCGTCGATGATTCCTAAAGAATAATTGACCGCGGTCGTGGAGTTATAATAATACCTTCCGATATTTCTAGTCAGGTCGACACAGGAGGCCAGAGGATACATGCCGTTGAAGGTTGAGCTAGTAAGGACCTTGCTCCCGTTAACGTAAAATTCAAAGGTATTACTTCTAACAACCGTCACCACATAGCTCCAGGAGTTCATCGGTACCGTATTTGTCGGGGAATAGGCGCTGACGTGCGCCAGGGTGGAGGCGTCTTCAATATCGACATAGACAGCTCCAGAGGAGGTGATCTCAAAGGTGTTTATATAACCGTTGACGTTATAACTCGATCCGTGCTGAAAGATATACATATTGGAACTTGGTTTTACCCAGGCTCCGACAGTGGCGACGGACAGGCCGTTAAGCGTTGGCGTATTTGAGACGGTGACGTAGTCATCAACTCCGTCGAGTTGCAAGCCGTTGCCGATCTTTCCTTCGATAAAGCCCATGCCTGTGCCGTTTGCGTTTCCGGCTATCCCGTTGTTATTGTTCCCGGATAAATCCTGAAGCCCGGTTGTCTGACCGTTTGCAATACTCCCGGTTCCATCGAAGCTCCAATAGCCCACCAGCCCATTAGCCTTGTCCCAGAGGGAAACGCTGCCCTTCTCGAATCTCGAAGGATCATAACCTCCTGATTTGGAAGCGGCCGCCTTGAGCTGTTTCTCCGACTCCAAAAGAGAAGTGACGACATAGGTCTTGCTGACGGGGTCGGCCACAAAGGCATAATAGAAATTAGGATTGGAATTAGGATCGGTCGGCAGGGAAGCAATGTTTTGAAGAGACAAAGGAATCCAACCAGTGCCATCAATTTTGGTCAG
>JAJYME010000001.1 GCA_021787205.1 bacterium | reverse complement strand
ACTTTTGTTCCGGCAATTTCGGCGGTTCCGATGGTGATGTTGCCATCGAAGGGAGCATAAATCTTTGTTCCCTCCGGAAGGTTAGCGACAGGAATGGACGCGCCACTTGCTATAATCGTTGCAAGCTTAAGCCCTTCGCAATATTTTTCCGCAACCACTACACAAGAACTCAGTTTATTGGATTCGATATTATCGGTCGTCACATAGGCTGTCACACCTGTCGGCTCTGGAGGATAAATCTTTTCCGGTTCCTTGCTGGTTATCGTTTTATAAATGATATCCGTTACCGCGTCATTTCCTCCCTTCGTCACTCCGATCTTATCGCCTAATTGTCTGTTGATGAATTTGAAGTAGTATATCGATCCGATTACTGCTATCAAAAGCACTATAGCTATCGCGGTTATTGTCAGAATCCATGCCGTCGTATTTTTTTTCTCGCTCTTTTTTTGCTCCTCCTCCTTTTTTTTCAATTCCTCAGGAGCTTCAAAATCTAAGATTCCCATGAATCTATTATATCATTTTACAAGAAAGAAAGAACACTTTTTATTCACATCTTATTCGGCGGTCTTTCTCTTTGTCTCTTTTATCATTTTCTCAGCGGCTTTTACTATAGCTTTGCTGTCTATTTCATATTTTCGCTTAAGCTCATCCGTCTCGCCCGATTCGCCAAAGACATCTTTTGTTCCGATCAATTCCATTCTCTTCGGCAATTTTTTCGCCAAAGCCTCGGCCACCGCGCCTCCTAATCCTCCGATGATATTATGATCCTCTGCTGTTATCACGCCATCGCATCTCCTAGCGCATTCAATCAGGGTCTTTTCATCTAGCGGTTTTATCGTGTGCATATTAAGCACGACTGACGCTATATCCTTCTCTTCAAGTTCTTTAGCTGCCAGGAGGGCGTCATAAACCATATGCCCGCAAGCGACCAGAAGAACCGATCCCTTCTTCGTTTTTCGGCTTTTCTTAAGTGACGAATCGTAAAATATCTCGGCTTTGTCGGGATTGAGAGGGGTCTCCTTGGTGGTTATGACCGGCGTCTCGTTTCTTGAAAAACGAAGATAAATCGGGCCGTAGATTTTTGCGGCGGCGATGGTCATTTTTTCTGCCTCAACCGCATCACACGGGACAAAGATCCTCATATTAGGCATCGCCCTCATTGTCGCGATATCCTCAATCGCCTGATGAGTCGCGCCATCCGGCCCGGTCACAAGCCCTGCATGATGACCGGCTATTTTTACATTGGAATTATTGTAAGCGACTGTCGTTCTTATCTGCTCCCAGTTTCTTCCCGGAGAAAATACGGCGTACGAACAAGCAAAAGGGATCTTGCCGCTGACGCCAAAACCGGAAGCCATCGTAATCAAATTTTGCTCTGCGACACCAACGGAGAAGAATCTTTCGGGAAACTTTTTGGAGAAGTCCTCAGCTCTGGTTGATTCTGTCAGATCAGCTGATAAGACAACTACGTTTTTGTTCTTTTCTCCCAGTTGCGTGATAGCTGAGCCAAATCCGTTTCTTATCGGCGTCATTTCCGGCTTCTGAGTGAGGACCTTTTTATTCAGTTTTGCTGATGGGTTTATCATTTTGTTCGGAATTTTTTGAGTTCATCGAGCGCGACTTTTGCCTCCTGGATCGTTGGCGGTTTTCCGTGCCAAAGATAGTTCTTCTCCATGAAGCTTACTCCCCTCCCGGGAATCGTGTGGGCTATTATGACGGTTGGTTTCTCGTAAATTGCCTTCGCCTCTGTTGCTGCGGCGATTATTTCATAAATGTTGTGGCCGTCAATTTCCAAAACATGCCAATTAAAAGCTTCGTACTTATCTCTTAAGGGCTCTATCGGCATCACGTTCTCGGTAAAGCCATCGATCTGGATATTATTCCTGTCTATTATTGCCGTTACGTTGTTGAGCTTCATCTTTCCGGCAAACATTATCGCCTCCCAGGTATTACCTTCGTTATGCTCGCCATCGGACATAAGACAATATGTTTGATATTTCTTATTATCCAGTTTTGCCGAAAGGGCTATCCCTATCGATTGTGACAATCCGGATCCTAACGGGCCAGATGTCGTTTCTACGCCTGGGGTTGAAGCCCTGTGGGGATGACCCTGAAGTCTTGAATTCAATTTTCTCAAGGTTTTGAGCTCCTTCAACGGCATATAGCCAGCAAAGGCCAGAGTCGCATACAGGACAGGACAGATATGGCCATTTGAAAGCACCAGGCGATCCCGGTCCTCCCAAAGGGGATCCTTCGGATCATGATTTAAGATATGGAAATACATTGCCGCGAAGATATCCGCCATGCCGAGCGGACCGGCAGAATGCCCGGATCCGGCTTCAGCCAACATCTTTATCACCTCCTCGCGGACATCGTTGGCGATATTTTTTATAAATGCAATTTTTTCCTGAGTTAGTTCCCGCATTTTATTTGTTGTTTATTATTTTTTTTAAATGATTGAACCTGTCGGCCGGATTAACGTCGGAAAAGATATAATGTCCGACATCGACAATTTCCGCCCCTGTTTCCTTTATCTCTAAAATCGTCTTTTCATTTATCCCTCCGTCGACTTCGATTATTCCCTGGGGAAGCTCTTTTTGTAGCGCCTTTATCTTTGAAATCGAGCTCTCCTTGAATTCCTGGCCGGAATACCCTGGGTTCACGGCTAAAATCTGAAAGTTATTATATCCCCTGGCGCTTCTTACTAATTCATCAACTGGGGTATCGGGTGTGATAGAAAGAACCGGAATTACTCCCCTGCTTTTGCAAATTGTCGCCACTCTGAACGGGTCAAATAAAGCCTCCAGAGGCAAAACGATTTTCCTGGCACCGAAAGCGATCCACTGATCAAGATGGCTTTCTGGATTCTTAACCATCAAATGAACTGAGAATCTGAGATCTATATTCATTTTTACCAAGAACAGTTTCAAAGCGGCAGGATCAATCAAGGAATAGACGGGTGTGAACTTGCCATCGGAGATGTCCAGATGAAGATGGCGGTCCTCATTTTTTAGAAAACCGTCGGCAAGCAGTATTCTTCTTTTGACTGTTTCAAAATCCGTCGAATTAATAACAGGAATAATTCTCACGCCTTTATTTTAGCACGACTGGAAAATAAAAAAACAGGGATTAACCCTGTTTTTGAGATGATTCTATTTCTGCTATCTCTCGCAATCTTCTCTTGTCCTTCTCTTCGTTCGAAAAAGGAGTCTGGATCCATGAAGCGATTATCATCTTGGCCGTCTGAAGATCGGTGAACTCGGATGCTAGACATAAGATGTTTATGTCATCGTCCTCCTTAGCCGCATAAGCCTGGTCTGGAACGGAGATAAGCCCAGCCCTTATCCCGGGAAATTTATTGGCGACAACGCAGACCCCGGCGCCGGAACCGCAGATAAGAATGCCTTTTGTCTGTCCGTAGGTATCCGCCGAAACTTGGGTGGCCACGACCGAGGCATACTTTGGATAATCGTCATTTGGATCCAACGCCATCGGGCCGTCATCAACCACCTCATAACCGCTGTCTTTAAGATATCCTTTTAATTTTTCCTTGAGGTCATATCCTCTATGATCGGAACCGATATGAAATACCATTGTTATATAATATGAGTTTATGGTTTAAAAAACAAAAGCTGTAAGCAAGGCCGCTAGATTGGAGAGATAGACTGAGAACATCGCCGGCGCTTTTGTGATTACAAAGACCGTAAATGCCAAAAGCATTATCGCCCCCAGTATTCCGAATATATTGGGAGCAAGATAGGCTTGCTTCCTTGTTTCTTTTCCTTTCAAATCCGGTTTTTTATCCTTCAGTTCTTGATATAAGACATATTCAAGCGTCAAAAGATAAGGGATGACAAAGGCAAAGATAATGACGGAAAAGACGATCGTAGAAACAGTTTCGAATTTTCCGATAATCGCGTCCGCTACCCCCAAGATCATAAAAATGGAAACGAGGGCCGTGATCCTGGCTCCAAAAGATTCCCACCAATAACCGGAAACATACTCCCTGCTTCTTATGGCGGGAGCCGCTCTCTTCTGGCCTTCAGCGGCAACGGCATATGCCGTCAAAAAATATGAGTGATAGAAATGTACGGCGGGGAGAATCAAAGGGGAGCTTCCGAGGATGGTTAAAAACGCGTAAAAATTGGAAAGAAGATAATGAGGAAGATGCCTTAAGGCAAAAACGTAAGACTCTGTGATTCCCTTGTTCTCAGCAAGGCTTCTGGCAAAAGCCAACTTGAAGATCTGGTAGCCTAAAAAGACAGAAATTATAAACAAAGTTCCGCCTGCGGCCTGGAGTCCTTCCGGCAAGATCGTAGAAATCAGAGCAATTATAAAAATCGCGAAGAATGCCGTCAGTATGACGAGCAAATCTCTGGTTATATTCTTTTTGTACACATCGAAGGTTTTTCTGTATATTGCAGAAATTGAAGGCAGGATTGTCAATTTTTCCAAACGCTCATCGTTTTTTCCGCTCCTTCCTTCCATGCTGATTTCAATATTATCCATTTGACCTAATTATAATTAATTTTGACCTAAAATAAAAACTGCCCCGACGGGCAGTTTTTATTTTATTTTGTTGTCTCTTAATTTTGTCCGCCACCCAGATTCAGGGATTCATCCGTCTGGCTGAAGTCTCCTTCCAAGACGGAAGAGGTTGCTCCAGGATTGACGGGCTCCTGTCTTTCCTGGTTGTTATCGGGAATAAATATCGAAACCCCCATAATGATAATGAAGACTATCAAACCGAAAACGGCGGCAATCTTTTCCAATGGCTTTATCTTAGCCTCGGAGAGATCGGTCTCGCTCAAAGACAATATCCCCTTATAGAGGGAAACCATGAAGGCTACCGCGAAAGGAGCGACAAAAAGGACGAAGCCGAGGAATATCAAGCCAACAAGAACCGCTGCCAAAATCCTGCCTCCCGCTATCACCGCCAAAGCAGCAGCGGCAAAGGAGCTTAAGAGAATAATCGACGCCAAGATGAGATAAAGCAAAAGGAGATAACCGATCACTTTACCCATTTTCCCCTTAGTCAATTCCCTGCTGGCTGCCAACGCCTTGAATCCTTCGATCTTCTTGTCGACCCAAAGATAGATGGCAAAGGCATAACGGAATGACATGATAATCATAAAAACAAAAGCGGCGATTCCCACCAAGACCGTTATCAAGGTTCCAAGTACGCCCAGAGCCGAGCTGATAACCGCAAGAGCGGCAACTGAGAGAAGGATGACTATAAACGAATAGATTATGCCGGCGACCAAATAAGTCGTCTTAAAAGCTCCTTTCCAGTTTTTTAAGATATGGGTTAACGACTCCTTGACCGAAGTTCCCTTCATCATGGCATAGACCGTCGAAAGGGATAAGATTGGCCCAAGAATCAGAGACAAGATGACGTCAAAAGCGTTCTTCACGAGGATTGATCCCCCAAAGAAAGAAACCGGTATGACGCTTACCATCGACATTAAGATGATAAAAAGCATAAAAGGAACGACTTTCAAGTAATTCTTTTTGAAAAGGGTTTTTGCCTCTTTCCATATTTCCGAAAAAGTTATTTTTTTCTCCATTGATGTTTTTTAATGATAGCAAAAAACGGGATAAAATACCAAAAAAGGTTTTTACCTATTTTATATAGGGTGTTATAATGACGGGATAAATACAAGATTTTTTTACTTTAATGCCAAAAAAGAAACCCGAGCCTCAAAAAATAAAAATTAGAGTCATACCCGAGATCGAACCTGATATCAAAAGAAGCATTTTAGGAATTGTCTTGATCGTTATAAGCATCATCTTCGGCTTGGCGTCATTTAAGAAAGCCGGGCCAGTAGGAGACGTCCTGTTTAACGGATTCACTTATCTTCTGGGCGTCGGCTACTACCTTATCCCAGCCATCCTCCTTGCGATCGGCGCCTCTCTCCTTATGGCTGATAAAAAGAGACTGATGACGAATGTGGTTGTTGGAGGGCTCCTATTTCTCGCATCTGCCCTCTCGGCGCTTGATATTCTCTCGCCAAAATCAGGAGGCGTTATCGGCAACTTCTTTGGGATGATTGAAGTCCCCTTCGGATTTTATGCCGCCCTTATTATTAATTCCGCCATCATCGTCACGGGCGTCATCCTGATCGTCAATATCCCGCTTAAGATCCGCTTCCGAAAGGATGAGGCGATGGAAGACGAAGAGGAGGAAGTTGAAACCGCTCCCGTGAGAATTAAAGAAGGAAACAAAGAACCGGAAGTTGTCATGGGCGGAGAAGTCGTCAACCTTAAAAAATTAGTTGAAGAGGAAGAACAGCAAAAGAAGGATAAGAAACAGGTTGGCCAGAATCTGAGTATCAAAGAAGCTGATCTTGGTGAAAAGATAGAAAGAAAGCCGGAGAGAAAACAATCGTTTAAGAATTACATCCCGCCGGCGATAGACCTCTTGAAAACGGATGTTGAGAAACCTTCGGTTGGAGACTTGAGAGCCAACGCTAATATTATCCAGCACACCTTGGAATCATTCGGCATCCCGGTTGAAATGGGAGAAATAACCATCGGACCAAAGGTGACCCGCTATACCTTGAAACCGCAAGAAGGAATAAAACTGTCCCGCATTACCGCCCTTAACCAGGATCTGTCACTCGCCCTCGCCGCCCATCCATTGCGTATTGAAGCTCCGATTCCAGGAAAACCTGCCGTTGGTATCGAAGTTCCTAATAAGACGCCGGCTATCGTTCGCCTCGGAAACCTTTTGAATTACCCCGAGTTTACCGCTTCCGGCACCCTCGGCTTTGCTCTCGGAAGAGGCATTGCCGGAGAGCCGATTTTCCCCAGTATCGCCAAGATGCCCCATATGTTGGTTGCCGGCGCTACCGGTTCGGGAAAATCAGCCACGATCCACTCGATTATCGTCTCCCTTCTTTATAAGAACTCACCGGAGACCCTGAAGTTCATCTTCGTCGATCCGAAAAGAGTCGAGCTTTCAGTCTATAAAGGAATCCCTCATCTTATCGCTCCAGTCATCACTGAAAATAAGAAGGCGGTTTCCGCCCTCCGTTGGGCAATCAGCGAAATGGATCGCCGCTATGACGTCCTTATGAAAGCCGGCTTCAGAGAAATCAAAAGCTACAACGAAAAGAACAAGGAGGATCAGCTTCCTTATATAGTTATCGTAATTGATGAGATGGCGGATCTGATGGCCACCTACGGAAGAGAAGTTGAAGGCTCAATCGTCCGTTTGGCCCAGATGGCTCGCGCTACTGGAATCCATTTAGTCCTTTCAACTCAAAGACCTTCCGTTGAAGTTATCACCGGTCTCATCAAAGCCAACATTACCACCAGAATCGCCTTACAGGTGGCGAGCCAGATCGACTCCCGCACCATCTTGGATTCTACTGGCGCCGAGAAACTGCTCGGAGGAGGAGATATGCTTTTCGTCTCGGCTGACAATTCAAAACCGAGACGTATCCAAGGAGGATATGTTACCGACGACGAGATTAAAGCAGTCGTTGATTTCATCAGAGAAAACAACGAAGTTGAAATTGAGGATTCGTCCGTTACCGAACCGACTGAATTGGAAGGAATCTTGAGCTCCCCGACCGGCAATGACGATGACGACAGCGATGACTTGCTCCAAGACGCCGTCGAAGTCGTCAAGGAAGCCGGCAAGGCCTCAGCCTCGCTTCTCCAGCGTCGCCTGAAAGTCGGTTACGCCAGGGCTGCCAGATTGCTTGATATTATGGAATCCAAGGGCATTATCGGCCCCGGAGACGGCGCTAAGCCAAGGGAGGTTTACATAAATCAAACTTCGGGGCAGAATATGGAAGAAGAAGATGAATAACATGAATGGATCAAATCTCGGGGAAATAATCACTGAGCTTATGGAAACCAGGGGTTTTTCCCTCGAAAAACTGACAGAATCCACAAATATCAACAAAAGATACATCTCCGCTCTGCTGGCCAACGACTTTAAGGCCCTCCCGGCTGCTCCCTATGTCCGAGGCTATCTCTTCAAGATTGCCGAGATTCTGGAAGCTGATCCGAACGAGCTGCAAAATGCCTACGCCCAACTTGAACTTAAAACTTCAGGAAAAAACGATCGACTGCCCGGAAATAAGTTCGTAGTCGTAAAATCAAAAAAAGGAATCTTAGCCATCCTGGCCGGATTGGTCGTCCTAACTTCCTTTATTATCCATTGGTCCATCGCCTCCAGAACCCCGGAAATAACGGTTAATATTCCGGAGTCAGTTGAAGACCAGGATTACCTTACTGTTAAAGATATGGCCTTCATCATCGAAGGCCAGGCAGATAAGAAAGACTCGGTCTTTATCAATAACGAACCGATTCCCGTAGATTATAAGGGTTTCTTTTCCAAAGAAGTCTCCTTGAATGACGGAATAAACACCTTTGAGATCAAGGTCCAAAGATTCCTAGGCAAAGAAACGGACATAACCAGGAAAATATTCTACACCGCCCCCGTCGCCGCCGAACCGGCAATCGAAAAATCCGGTTCTGAGAAATCTTCAACCGATACCGGAACTAAAGATAAAAAAGAAGGCCAAACCGAAACCGGATCAAAGAATGACACCGCCTCTTCCGATCCGTCTATCGAACAATAAAAAACAGCCGAACCGGCTGTTTTTTATTGTTCTCGTCTAACGACACAAGAATAGGAAAGTGTAAAGTTCCTGTCTTTTTCTTCTGATTATCTCGCCTGCGAAGTTCCCGACTCCAGCGAAAATTGACGCCCCATATTTCTTTTTTGCTCTCACTTGAAATTCTAGTATAATGATAACGATATGAAAAAAGATAAGAAGCAGAGCCAACCCGAACTCGAAGCTTTAATTGCCGAAATTAGAGACAAATTTGGTGAGGAATCAGTAATGACTCTGGGCGAAGAGAGGAAGAAAAACATTGAAACTATTTCCACCGGTTCTTTCAGTCTTGATATGGCCTTAGGCGCTGGCGGACTTCCTCGCGGCAGAATTATCGAAATCTTCGGTCCCGAAATGTCCGGAAAATCGACCCTCGGACTTCAGATCATTGCTGAAGCTCAAAAGAAAGGAGGAAAGGCTGCCTTTATTGATGCCGAACACTCTCTGGATCCGGAAAGAGCTAAGAGAATCGGGGTTAAGCTGAACGAGCTTATCCTCTCTCAGCCCGATTGCGGTGAAGATGCCTTGAACATCATGGAGTCTCTGGTCAAGTCAGGCATTATCGATGTCGTTATCATCGACTCCGTTGCTGCCCTGACTCCTAAAGCTGAAATCGAGGGGGAAATGGGAGACCAGTTCATCGGACTTCAAGCTAGGATGTTGGGACAGGCGATGAGAAAGATAACCGCCACTGCCTATAAGACAAAAACTATGCTCGTCTTCATAAACCAACTTCGCGATAAGATCGGAAGCATGGGATATGGCGACCCGACAACTACTCCCGGAGGCCGCGCTCTTAAATTCTTCTCCTCGGTTCGCATCGACATCAGACGCATCGCCCAGATAAAGAAAGGCGAAGACGTCGTCGGCAACAGGGTAAAAGCCAAAGTGGTCAAGAATAAGATCGCTCCCCCATTCAAGTCCGCCGAATTCGACATCATGTTCACTGAAGGCATTTCGTTTGAAGGCGATGTCTTAAACGTTGCCCTGAAACAAGGAATCATCCGCAAGACTGGAAATACTCTGTTCTACAAAGAAGAGAAACTCGGAGTTGGCGCTGAAGCTGCGAAAGCAACCCTTAAATCCAATCCCAAACTTCTTGAAGAGATTAAGAGCCTTACCTTGAAAGCTCTTGATGAAGCTGGAGATGATAACGCCTCCGACACCGTATCTGACGTCAAAGAAGAATCTTCAATGGAATAAAATAAAAACACCTCTCAAGAGGTGTTTTTATTTTTGGGCGTTATATATCGCCTTTATTTCATCCGCTGTTAAAGCGCGATTATACACTCTTTCATCATCAATGTAACCATTAAAAAAATAAGCGCTTCCTGCATATTTTCCAATGTTATAAGTATCTGTATTTCCGGAATAAGTTAATGATTTTGAAATGTTTCCAACTTCTGTTCCATTTTGATAGATTCTTATATAACTTCCGTCCCAAGTGGCTGTTACTAATTGCCAGACTCCAGATTGAATATTTCCAGCACTGTAGGCATAGGTAGTTGAAGTTCCGTCCCCTAGTTTTAAATTGAGTGCGTTAGATGATAATTGAAATCTCCACCCAGTCCACGGTCCGCCGTCCCATTGACCTTGATTCGATATTTCATAAGTTCCCGATCCATTAGGACTGATCCAGGCGCTTATTGTTAATCTGTTCGAACCTATATTTGGGATATACGAGCTTGTGATTGCATCATCAACCCCATCAAATTGAACCGCATTGCTAATTTTACCGACAACAAAATTCATCCCAGTTCCGTTTGCATTCGTCGCTGTACCGTTGCGCCCATTACCAGACAAATCTTGAAAACCGTTAGTCTGTCCATTAACTACAGATCCGACAATACCGTCCATCGGCCAGTACCCCACCAATCCCGAAGCCCCACTCCATAGGGAGACGCTTCCTTTTTCAAATCTTCCAGGATCCGTTCCTCCATCCTTGGAAGCAGCCGCCTTGAGCTGTTTCTCCGACTCCAAAAGAGAAGTGATGACATAGGTTTTGCTGACGGGGTCTGCCACAAAGGCATAATAGAAATTAGGATTGGAATTAGGATCAGTCGGCAGGGAAGCAATGTTTTGGAGAGACAGAGGAATCCAACCAGTGCCATCAATTTTGGTCAGGTTAGCCGAAGCGGCATTGCAGACATAGGCATAACCGGTGGGAGGATTGGAAGGACAAGAACCCGAAGGCAAGGAGAGGTAGATATTGGTCGGAGACAAGGAATCGAGGAGAGTAGGGTTATTGAACAAAGTGAGCTTGAGGGCTTTCTCGATGTTTTGGGTATCATTGATCCTCGTCCCATCCCTTCCTTGTCTCATGAGTTCAAGAGGATTCAGAACAACAACCGTGGCGGAACCCAAGATAGCAATGATAGCGATGACGATGAGAAGTTCTATTAAGGTGAAGGCCCGGATGCGAGACATTATGAGAATATTATAATAGAAGGAGGGAGTATGACCAAATAAAAAACGAGAGGATTACCTCTCGTTTTTTTATATCGATAACTTTAAATAATTCTCAAATAACTTAGCGATCAATATCGGACCGGTTCCTCCTGGAGTCGGAGTATACAGTCCTTCGATTTCCCTATCAATCAACAAATCTCCGACAAGCTTTCCTTTCTCGCTCATTGAAGTTCCAAAATCAATAACGACTGCCCCCTCCTTCAGCTCTGATGTTTTCAATACCCCGTTCTTTCCAACGCCAGTCACGATAAGATCCGCCGTTTTTATCGATTCCCTGTCGTCATCCTTTCCGATCAAATCGATTGATTTCACTTTATCTTTCAAATAATTGAAAATCGGCCTCCCGATCAACATTCCTCGGCCTACGATGGAGACTTTCAGGTCAGGGAGCTGAAGGTTATAAATGCCAACTATCTCCCTTAAGACTTCCACCGCCGGTTCCAAAACGACGGAACCTCCTTTCAGATTATCGATGTCTTTGTTTGCGGGTATTGAGGCGATCACATTCTCCTTGCTTATCCCCTCCGGCAGCGGCAGCTGAACGATGATGCTTGAAACGGCGCCGTCCTCCCCAAGACACTTCACTTTTTTGATCAGTTCTTCTTCAGATACGCTCTTAGGCATTACCAATAATTCTGATGGAATCATCAGCTCTTTGGCGATTAAGACTTTCTTCTCGGTAAAGATTCTTGAGGCCGGATCGTCGCCGACCAAGATGATTACCAACTTTCCATTCTGTTGGGCGGTAGTCTTTTCAGCGACTCTTCTTAAGACGTCTTCGGCGATTTTCTTACCATCAATTTTTATCATTTGATATTGGGAATTCTCTCGTTAATCTTTTTACTTCTTTTGTGACGTTTTCGTTTCGGATCAAAACAGCCTCAAAGATTTCGGCAATTTCTTTCATCTCCTTTTCTTTGAAACCTCTAGTGGTCACCGCCGGCACCCCGAGTCTCAAGCCGTTCGGCTTGAATGGCGATTCGTCTCCCGGGATACTGTTCCTGTTGGCTATGACTCCGTTTTTCTCCAATCTTTTCTCCGCCTCCATTCCGCTAAGACCGATGGCTTTTACATTCATCAGAATCAGATGATTGTCGGTTCCACCACCTATCAGTTCGAATCCCCTTCGCTTCAGTTCTTCTGCCAGACAGCTGGCGTTCTTGATGATTTGTTTGGCATAACGTTTGAACCCGGGTGTCAGGACCTCATAAAAAGCCTGGGCTATTGCCGCCGTCTGGTTATTGTGCGGACCTCCTTGCAGTCCAGGGAAAACGGCCTTGTTGATCAATTCGATTATTGTTTGTTCTGAATCATGAGCTTTCTCCTTTCTTCCAAAGATTACCGCGCCTCGCGGCCCTCTCAATGATTTGTGAGTTGTCGTCATTACCGCATCAGCGTAAGGAAATGGAGGCATATGCTCCCCTCCCGCGACCAACCCGGCAATATGGGAAATATCAGCCACATGATACGCGCCGACTTCATCAGCGATCTTTCCAAATTTCTCAAAATCAATCTGGCGAGGATATGCTGTCGCTCCGGAAATGATAACTTTCGGCTTCTGTTTTATGGCTTGCGCCCTTATCTTCCCATAGTCAATCAAACCGGTCTTCTTATCTGTCTCATACTGGACCGGCTTCCAGAATGTTCCCGTCGCTGAAACGGAGTGTCCGTGGGTCAGGTGCCCGCCGAAAGCCAGTTTCATACCCATTATTTTTTCTCTTGGTTTCGCAAGGGCGAATAGGATCGCCAAGTTGGCGGGAGAGCCAGAATATGGCTGGACATTGACTCCCCACTCAGCGTCATCAAGACCAAAGGCCTTGAGAGCGTATTCCCTAGCCAAGTTCTCGATCTCATCGCAAACCTCATTTCCGGGATAATATCTTCTTGTGGGATAACCCTCAGAATACTTATTCACAAGAGGCGTTCCTAAAATTTCCATTATATCGCCCGAAGCGATATTCTCCGAAGCAATCAAATCGATTGTTTCGTTCTGTCTTCTTGTTTCTTTTTTGATTAGATTTTTTATTTTCTTATCCATGTTAATTTTCTTTGTTGCAATTACGGCACGAAAAATGCCTGGAAATTTTAGGAGGTGTTATATCATACTCAAATGATAAATGAAAAAGGACGCCCTTGAAAGAGCGCCCTTTAAATGTTCTATTTTCCGGAACAGCCGCAAGTCGAAAGACACGGGCCCCCGTTCGGACAGGTCTTGCTGGGCTTTCGCCTGAAGGCCGCCAGGAGCTCCGCCCGGTAAGCGCCATCCGAGACCGTCGTATAGTCAGCGATCTCAAGAACAGCCCCTCGAAGCGAAACGATGTAGTCCGGCTTCTTCTGGATGGCAGACAAGAGCTCGGCCACCGAAAGTCCAGGCCGGCCGTCATAAACCGTATAGTCCGACACGGACCTTGCGCTGCCAGCGTCCTTGTTGTTGTCGATAACGACCCTGACGTTGGTTGAGACCCTCTTCAAGAGCTCGAGGGAGCCGGCGGACCCAGCAGGAATGCTGGTCACCAAGTCGATCGCGTCCCAGGGGACAAATCTCGACATTTCCTCCATACGCAAAAAGTAATAAAGCTTCCGCGCTACGTCAATCATTGCCTGACTGATCATACTTCCACTCCTTTCAACTATTTAAGATTCTTTCCTAAAATTAAAACAAAGTCGACCTAAAGTCAATCGCCGGCTAAACGAAAGTTATGCTACAATTAAGCCTAAAATCACATGACAGAAAAACCAGCGAAGAAGAACGTTTTTAAAAAGTTCTTGAAGATTCTCGGACCTGGAGTTATAACCGGAGCGGCCGATGATGACCCGTCAGGCATCGCTACCTACTCTCAAACAGGTGCCCAGTTCGGTTACGGACAACTTTGGGTAGTCTTATTTACCCTGCCGCTTATGACCGCCATTCAAGAAGCTTGCGCTCGAATAGGCGAAGTCACTGGCAAGGGCATCGTTGCCAACATTAAGGAACATTATGATCGAAAGGTAGTGTTAGCAGTCGTCTCTTTGGTCCTTATTGCCAATACCATTAATATCGGTGCGGACATAGGCGCCATGGCCGCTGCCGCCAGGCTGATCATTCCTATTCCCTTTGCAATCCTGGCCCTATTCTTTACGGCGCTCATCCTGACCTTGGAAATATTCACTTCTTATAAGGTTTATTCCAGGATCTTGAAATGGCTCGCCATTTCCTTACTTTCTTATCTGATTGCCGTCTTCATTATCAACGTCCCGTGGCTTGAGGTGGTTAAGGCCACCTTTGTTCCCCACTTTGAGTTCAGCTTTGCTTTCCTGTTCCTTATAACCGGAGTTATTGGAACGACTATCTCTCCCTATATGTTCTTTTGGGAAGCGAATGAAGAAGTCGAGGAAGAAAAGGAAAAGGGGTTTCTTGTAAAAGGAGGGAGACCCAAGGTAAGCTGGCGTCAGATAAGAGAGATGAGGTGGGATAATTTTGCCGGTATGCTTTCGTCAAATATCGTCTCTTGGGCGATCATCGTCACTACCGCCACCACTCTTCATGCAAATGGAGTCGTGAATATCAACACCTCAGCTGACGCCGCCAGGGCTCTGGAACCATTAGTTAATACTTTTCCCAATGCCGGATTGATCGCCAAGTTGATTTTTACCGTCGGCATCATCGGCCTTGGTCTTTTGGCTATCCCGGTTCTTTCGGCCTCCGCTTCATACGCCGTTTCCGAGGCGTTCGATTGGAGAGCTAGTTTGAATTACAAACTCAAAAAGGCCCATGGGTTTTATGGCGTAATCACGATAGCCACCCTCATAGGGCTTATGATAAATTTCATCGGCATCGATCCGGTAAAAGCGCTGGTTATCACCGCGGTTATCAACGGAGTCGTCGCTGTTCCCCTCATCTTCATAATTGGCAAAATCGCCAACGATAAAAAGATAATGGGTGAATATCGAAGCGGGACCCTTTCAAATATCTTTGTTTGGCTGACGTTCATTTGTATGGCCGCCGCCGCTATCGCCATGTTTTATGCTTTGTTTGTTAAATAATGAAAAAGACATCCCTCGGGATGTCTTTTTGTATTGCGTTTTTTGTTGGAGCGGGATACCAGAATCGAACTGGCGCCATGACCTTGGCAAGGTCGCGTACTGCCACTATACTAATCCCGCGTTCTTTGAATATATCATATGTTATCCCAATTAACAAGATTTATTCAATGCGGGGCTACAAGGAATCGAACCCTGATCAGCGGTTTTGGAGACCGCTGTTCTACCATTAAACTATAGCCCCTACATCCAATAAATTAGCAGAAAAAACAAAAAACGGCAATACTTGCTGCCGTTTTTTTAGTAAGCTATTCAATACAGCAATCAATCACCCTCTTAACCAATTCTCCAAAACTTCCGAATCCCTTCTTAACTTTCTCAGGGCTTGGAGTAGAGGTCTGGCTTGAGTCATCGTGATTGCCCGCAGAGGCCAAATGCCTCTCCTCCTCGGTTCTTAATAATGACTCCTCAGCGATGCTTCTCACCTCTCCTACCTTTACCATCTTAAGATTGAGGGCCCAAAATAGCGAATAAAGCTCATAAGACTTTCCGAACAAATCCTTCGCCTCCGCTTCGTTGCCCATTCCCATTTGTTTTGTCCCCACCTCCATCAACCTCATCGAAGCCGCCAACAAATGTTTGGAGATGCACCAAACCTCGCCCTCATACTCTTTTATCAGCTTCTTGAGCAAGTCCTTTCTCATCTCTCTGGTTTGTCTCAAGAGGTCAAAATATTCGTCCTTGCCCGTTTTTTCCGCCGTAAAGAAAAAATGTTCTTCAATGGAGATCAGGTTCATTACCGCTATGGAGAGATCTTCATCAGAAGACAGGTCGAGCTGTCCCTTTTTGCTATCGCTTATCTTTTTTACGAATTCTTCAATTTTTTTGTCTTGTTCCATGATTTTATTTTTTTTATTAACCCACCAAAAGGAATATGATGCCGGAACTTAAGAGCACTAGACCAAAAGGAATAGCCACCTTCTCAAATGGGAAGTGAGCCTTCCCTCCGTTCCTCTCCTTTAGTGTTATATAGATCCTGTCGCCGACCACAAGCATAATCGATCCGATTATGAGACCGAAGAGCAATTTATCAAAGTTGAAACCGAAGAGGTTAAGATGATTGTTTATCCTTCCGATTTTATTCGTCTCGAACATCCACCATAAGGTCGTGCCATAATAAAAGATCAAAGACAGGATAGTGTTGACCACTCTCTTGCCGTAATCCTTTTTTGCCAGCCAGTCGACAGTCCAGAGAGTCACCGACATCAAAAGAGCTCCGAACCAAGTCCCTGAGACAGCGTCAGATATTCCCAAGGATTCTGATATAGCCAAGCCCGCTCCGACCGCTACCGCGCAAACCGGACAAACCGCCCTTGCTGAAGCGACCGTCAAAACGTTGAAAATTGAAACTACCGAAAGTAGTTTTAAGATTTTTCTGATAGTCATAAATATGGGTTCATTATATCCCAACGACGCCAAAAACAAAATACCTACCTGGGGGGTAGGTATTTTGTTTAGTTTTCTTTTATTTCTCTGTCCGTGATGGTGTAAGTCCTTATTTTTGTCTGCTGCTCTTTCCAAGCGGTCTCCGCCACGAATACCTGGCTTTTCTTCTCCCCGCCCATTATGCCGGTTATTATCGGATAATCGGTCCCGATCTTCGCTGCCGGGACTACCGTTCTCGACTCTCCTCCTAATATGGCCGCCAGATACCAGCTGACCGAATCCTTATCCTTTATTGAGACAACGAAAGCGATGTCATCATTCCCGTCACCGTTAAAGTCCCCTTTGTACATCATCTTTTCTATAGCGGCAGTCTTTCCCTCCAGCGTTCCGACACCAGAACTGAATTTCACTGTCTCGCCGTTAATGACTAAGGTTGAGTTTTCCAGGTCAAATGGGTCGACGATTTTCGAAAGATCATTGCTGCCGTTTTGGGATTGGGCAGTCGCTGCCGCGTTGCGGATCTGGGTAATAAGCTCATTGGTGGTCCTGTTTGGATCAGCTGCGTACCCTTTGACATCGTCTTGGACATTAGTCACCGTGTTGGCCGATTGCCTGAATCCGTCAACCAGACTTCTCAATCTGAAAAAAGTTATCAGGATCAAGGCGATCACTAAAGAAACGATGATGATCACCTTCCATTTGTGCGGGATGTCGTCAATTTTTTCATTGCTGACAGACAGGATGTAGTTGACGCTCGCCTTATATTTTTCTTCTGCCCGTCTTTGTTTCTCCTCCGCTGTTTCAATAGCTGGCCTTTCTGCCATAATTTTTTCCTCAGTCTCATCTTTGACTATGATCAGGTTATCAGGTTTTTTCCCTTTCCTTTTTTCCGGAGACTTTTTAATTTTTACTGGTCTCGCTGTCATTATTTAAAAATTATATCATCATTAGCGCGTTTGAGAAATGTGGAGTTGATTATGTTTATACCTTAAAAGAAGCCAGGATTTCCTCAACCTCCCTCGGAGATTTCACAAGCATCACCCTTTCCCTTAAATCCTTGGCTCCTGGGAAACCGGAAAGATACTCTGAAAAGTGAGTTTTCAGACGATCAAAGCTGGCATCTCCAAAAGTCTCGTGATAGATCTTCATATGGCGGGACATCGTGGTCAATTTTTCCTCGATGGAAGGGTTGTGCCTGGAAAAAGACCAGGGGTTTCCTATCGCTGCCCGACCGATCATGAATCCATCCATTCCATATTCGCCCGCTTTTTTCTCTCCGTCCTCGATATTCCTGATGTCTCCATTTCCAAGGATTATGATTTCCTTATTGATTTCTCTTATCACTTCCCCCGCTGATCTTATCATTTCCCAATCCGCCGCCCCCCTTCCTTTCATCTCCCTGGTTCGGCCATGGATTGTAATCGCCGCCGGAGCTTCTGTCGCGATAGAACTTATCCAGCCGCGAAACTCCTCGTGGCTTTTGAATCCGGTCCTGGTCTTCACCGAAACGGGAATGTTCTTAACCGCCCCCTTAGCCGCCTGGATTATTTCCTTAGCCAACTCGGGCGTCCTTATAAGGCCGGCACCGGCACCTTGGCGGACGACAATGTCCTGGGGACAACCCATGTTTATGTCCACTCCGTCAAAGCCCCTCTCTTCAGCTATCCTTGCCGCCGCTTCTATCTTCTTCGGATCAGAACCAAAAATCTGCGCCACAATCAGGCGCTCATTCTCTCCGTATTTCATCTGCAAGGCATATTCAGCCTCACCCTTCGCATACAACCCTTCAGTAGTCACCATTTCCGTATAAATGACGTCGGGCTTCGCGATCTCAGCTAATATCTGCCTGAAGGCAAAGTCGGTGACTCCCGCCATTGGCGCCAAGACTGAGAAGGGTTTTTCCAGTTTTTTCCAGAAACCGCTATTCATAAAGTTTCTTGACTATACCCGATTTTTGTTTTGTTTTCAACCAAAAAACGGGTTTCCCCGTTTTTTACATTCTCTCCATAACTTCTATTCCTAAAACATTCAACCCGTTCTTGATGACCGTCATAATCATCTTCGCCAGCTTTAATCTCTCAGCCCTCAACTTCTCTTCCGCATTGATAATTTGGCAGTTCTCATAGAAAGCATTAGCCGCATTGGCCAACTTGAAAAGATAATCGGTAATATGATTGGGTTCGTATGATCCGGAGGCAAAGGCCAAGACGTCAGGATAGTGGATCAAGAGATCGACAACTCTTTTTTCGCTGTCGGTCGACAAGATATCCAGGTCCGTCTTTCCTTGAGATTCGCCGGCTTTGTTCAAGATATTGGCAAAACGCGCATAGGTGTATTGGATATATGGAGATGAGTTTCCTCTCATATCCAAGACCGCATCCCAATTGAAGACAATGTCACTCATCCTCTGATGGGAGAGATCATAATATTTTACAGCGCCGATTCCCACCTTCTCCGCCGATTCTTCATTGATGGCTCTTGCTTCCTCTACCGCCTTATTTATCAATTCTTCGAGAGTGATGAATTCGCCTTTTCTGGTCGAGAACTTTTTTCCGCTTTCGCCCAACATCATGCCAAACTTTATATGTGTCAATTCGGTTCCTTCATCGGAGAGCTTGAGCTTTCTCGCCGCTTCAAAAACTTCTTCGAAATGAAGCGCTTGCTCGTTGGCCACCACATAAAGTATCTTGGCGGGATGGTAAGTCTGCGTCCTGAACTTTATCGTGGCGAGATCGGTTGTCATATAAAGATGTGAACCGTCTTTTTTCTGCAAAACCGATGGCGGCAACTCCTTCTCGCACCAATCAAAGAAAATCTTTATCGCCCCGTCTTCGACCCGGGCAATTCCGTTGTCGAGGGCGATTCTTACGATTTCATCAAGCATCGGTTCATAAAAGCTCTCTCCGTAAGCCTTGTCTATCTTCACCCCCATCCTGTCATAAAGCTTATTGAACTCTTTCATGCTCTCGTCAACCATCATCTTCCACAGCTTCCTATTCTCCTCATCGCCCTTCTGCAATTTGGCGGTTTCTTCTCTGGCTATATCCTCAAGCGCCTCATCATTTTCAGCTTCCTTATGGAAACGCACGTAAAGCTCGACCAGGTGTTTGATCGGATTTTTTACAAATTCCATCTCATCTCTCCAATTTTTCCAGGCATAAATCAACTTTCCAAACTGGGTTCCCCAATCTCCCAAATGGTTGTCGCCGATTACTTGGTATCCTTGGGTGCGCAACATTCTGGCTAAGGCGTCCCCGATAACGGTCGAGCGCAGGTGTCCGATGGACATAGGCTTGGCAATGTTTGGCGCCGAGTAATCAATCACGACCGTCTTGCCAGATCCGATCTCGTTGTTTCCGTATTTGTCCCCCGCCTCAACTATCTTGTCCAACTCCTCCTGAAGGGCATCTTTCGAGAGATAAAAGTTCAGAAAACCAGGTCCCGCAATCTCGATTTTCTGGAATCTCGTTCCCCCTTTTTCCAAGATTTCGTTTTTGATTTTTTCCGCCGCTTCACGCGGACTCACGCCAAGCTTCTTTGCCGCAACTAAGGCTATGTTGGTCGTATAATGACCAAAAGCCATGTTCTCGGGAATAGTCACCTTAACATCGGCCTCACCTGTTATCTTCTCAAGTAATTTGGCTATTTGTGTTATCATTTGGTAGAATATTACCCGAAAATGCCAACTTTTTCCACTAATAAGAAGGCTCGCTTTGATTATGAAATCATCGAGACCATCGAGGCCGGCATAGAGCTTTTTGGTCATGAAGCAAAATCCGTCCGCCTCGGACGGATGGTTTTAGTTGGTTCTTATGGCGTCATCCAGAATGGAGAACTCTGGCTTTTGAATTCCGAAATCCCACCCTACCAGGCAGCAAATCTCACCACTGAATACCATCCCTCCCGATCACGCAAAATTCTTGTTTCAAAAAAAGAGCTGACGGATTTGATCAGAAGAATGGAAGCCGAAAGACTTGTCCTGATTCCCTTGTCCGCTTATGAAAAAAACAGAAAAATAAAAATCGAGTTAGGTCTCGCAAAGCCGAGAAAAAACCACGACAAGCGGGAAGCGATCAAGCGAAGAGAGATCTCGCGAGAGATTGGTAAGAAGATAAAATAAAAATACGGCACCTCTGCCGTATTTTTATTTTATTATTGGGTCTTTTGATCTAAAAGCGTTTTCATCTCTCCGATATCTATGACGAACTTTCCGTCGATGAAGAAACTGGGTGTCTGGAACAACTGCATATCGTAAGCATTCTGTTCATCCCTTGCCACTTTGTCTTTCACCGCTTTGGAATTAATATCGGCTTCAAATCTTGATACATCGAGACCGATTCCGTTTGCGTATTCCTTGAACTTTCCGGTCGGGTCCTTCTCTGCAGACCATTCGTTCTTTTGTTCGTTCAAGACGTCGCTCATCTCATAAAATTTGCCCTGCAATCCCGCCGCCTCCGCCGCATATGATGCCAAGCGCGCGAGTTTGTGCTGAGGCAAAGGGAAACTCCTCGAGACGAATCTGACCTTGCCTTCATAGCTTGAGATCAACTCCTTTACTACTGGCGCGGCGGCAACACAAGCCGGGCACTCGAAATCACTGTATTCGATTACCGTTATCTTGGCATTCTCATTGCCTCTTATGTGGTCAGATCCATCCACCGGCAACAATCTATTTTCCAAAACGCTGATATTGTTATAATCCGATGTTCCTGGATTGGTTTTCGACGCCTTGTCGATCACAAGCATCGCCCCGAAGACGAAAGTTAAGATAGCAATGGAAGCAATGATCCAGATAATAGTTGATTTGATTTTCTCCTTCTGCATATAAGAACAAATTATATCAGAAAGTAAGCATTTCCATTTGCCATAAATGTGATTTTGTGGTACAATGTGCCTATTGGGGATGCTAGGCATCGACGAGATGGATTAAACCCAATCGCAAGTGGAGCTAAAAACCTCCTTAAAATTTTTAAAAACAATAAACGCCAACAATATTTTTGCGCGTTCGGTCCGTGTTCCGGCTTTCGCCTAAGCACATTATTTGACCGATGCTTTTCCGATAAATTCCCGAAATTCGGCTAAAGTATAATAACTCGGGACGTATGCTTCTCGCCTCTCTCGCGAAAGCAAAAAAATTTGAGAGATAAAATGCGGTCATCGTCCCGTCGGGTGGATCCGATCGCATTTCTTAAAACCCGAACAAACTTGTAGTGATTGATTTAAATTCATTTTGCACGCGAGTTCAATTCTCGCCATCTCCACAAACAACCTGCTCGTAAGAGCGGGTTTTTGTATGGGAGAATTGAACGTTGAAAGGGGTCGGGGAAATATGATAAATATTTCCCCGTGTTGGAAGTTCGCGAAACCGGGGGTTTCGCGGGAGCGATTGTCGCGACGTGAAATTTCTCGCCATCTCCACAAACAACCTGCTTGTAAGAGCGGGTTTTTGTATGGGAGAATTGAACTTCTATCATTTTTTTCTGGCGGTTATTTTATTTTTCCAAAATATTCTATAATAAAAACTAATGAAAACTTCTTTCCTTTCAGCGAAAGAAATAAAAAGATTGTTGTTGTCGTCAGCTGTTGGAGTCCTAGTCATTATTTTTTTCAATTATCAAGCAGATCTGTATTCCTTTAAAAGAATAACGGAGGGATCAGTTAATAATATTGCCCGGAACATCCCGGAGATGATCAATGTCAGTTCGACCGACCTGGAAATAATGAAAGCAAATGACGCCTCCCTAAACCAACTCTTTGACAACACGGTGATGCCGGAAAAAATAATAACTGCCAACATTACCGATTATTCTTGCAATGTCATTTGGACCAGGACATTCAGCGACTACAAGGTTGAAGCCGCCCCCTGTGAAAGAATAGCGGACAACATTACCCATTCATCTTGGTTGTCGCCCCTTGGATCATACCAGAATCTTTTTGGCGGAAAATCGGTTTTTGTAGTCAAATCCCCTTTCCATTCTGAGAAAACCGGCTTCAATGGAATCTTGGAAATCTATTTTGATACCTCGGGATTCAGCTCGCTCTGGTTTACTCTCCGCGTCATCAAGGTAAGTTTTGCGAGCATAGTCAGCATGTCGGTCATCGCCTCCTTCCTTTTGATATTCAAGAAAAGAAGCGAGGAGCTGACAAACGAACTTAATGTTTACTCAGCCATAGTCAAAGAGTCCCCCCTTGGAATATATACCATCGATCAGAAAGGGATCATTGACACCTTCAACCAGAAGATGACCCTTTTGGCTGGAGCTAAAAGTCCCTCGGAAGTCATCGGTTTGAACGCTTTGTCGATCTCGAGTTATCAAGCCTCCGGATTAGACAAATATTTTAAAAAGGGACTGGCTGGAGAACCATTCAATATCGAGACCCCTTATGTATCTCATACCGCCAACAAGAAGACCTACCGCCGTTATTGGGGATCGCCCATCTTCTCCGAGGACAAGACTAAGGTTGAGAAGTTGCTTTTGATTGTGGAGGACATCACTGAAAGAAAGGAGCTGGAAGAAGCAAAAAGGGACTTCATCGCTATTGCCTCCCATGAGATGAGGACTCCGCTTACCATCATAAGAGGGGCCGCTGAGCGTATCATGAAAAAGTTGCCGATCGAGATCGATGCTGAAGTCAACCTTATGATAAATCACATTCATGACAGTTCTATCAGGATGCTGGACATCGTCAATTCTTTCCTTGATGTCGGAAGATTAGAGGATGAGGCTATGGCCTTCAATATAGAAATTTTCGACATTAATGATTTGATTTCCGATGTTATGGCGGATCTGGGCGTGAAAGCTGAAAGCAAAAGCTTGTATCTTAAAACTAATTTCATTAAAAGAAGTGTTAATGTCCGTGCTGATAAGGCAAGAACCAGGGAAATCATCTTCAATCTTATCGCCAACGCCATCCAATATACCAAAACCGGAGGGCTGACTATCCAGACTTCCTTTTTCGAAAGTTTCGTAAAAATCAACTTCATCGATACCGGTATTGGCGTTCCCGAAGATATGAGAGAGACGATTTTCCAAAAGTTCCGATCGGTTCACAAGGATTTCCTTAAAAGCAAGGAGTATGGGAGCGGGATGGGTCTGTTTATTTCGAAGATGCTGGCTGAAAACATGAACGGCAGGCTCTATCTTGAAAGCAGCGTTATCGACAAGGGCTCGGTCTTCACTCTCTTACTTCCCTTCTCCAAATAATGTATAATAATGATATCAATATGGAAAACAAAAAAATCTTGATCGTTGATGACGAACCAGCGATGATCGACATCTACGCTAGAGAGCTCCAGGATGCGGGCTATGACGTTTCCGTGGCCACAAATGGCAAGGAAGCTATCGAATTTGCCGCCTCAAAGAAGCCGGACCTCGTCATAATGGATGTCAAAATGCCTGAAATGGATGGCGTCGAGGCTACCCATCAGATAAAAAGCAACCCGGAAACTAAGGATATCAAGGTAATCTTCCTTTCCGCTTTCGGCGACCCCGATGCTATTGCCACTGACAAGAAATATGCCCAGGAGATGGGCGCTCTCGACTTTATCCAAAAAGGATTAGGCCTGAAGGAATTTACCGACAGAATCAAGTCATTTATCTAAAGATTCAAACCCCGCCGACCGCGGGGTTTGAATTATCCACAGCTTATTCACTTTTACACCCTTCTCCCTGCTTGCGACCAAGGTGCCGTCTTGTTATAATGAATTCAGATTCATTAATAACCGCATATTGCGAATCCGAAAGGATTCCATTGGTAGCGCGTAAAAACCAGCTTTATTAGCGTAATTCTAGACAAAACAACCACTGATGCGACACTCATCGTGGTCACGCGAAATAAACTAGCAGCTTTCATAGGAAACACCTCAGCGGATCGTTTTTTCTTGGACTTGGATTAAAGGAATGTCCAGCGTTCAAAGTTGGATTCTGGCGCCTCAAAGCCCGAAAGCAGCAGTAAAAAACGATACCAGAAGTTTCACATATTCATAAGAATACCCTAAGCTACGCCAAAAACATCATTTCATCTTTAGTTACACGTTACCCTCAGGTCTAAGCCTCGCCATCCTTGTGCGGGGCTTTTTCATGCCTGACCTTTGACTTTTTCCCAAAAAACTATTATATTTTTTACATAAAAAAGACACAGAACAAAACTAAAAAAACTTTTGCCTATAAGAAAAATGAGGAAATTCTCGCCCGCGAGGTCAGAGTTGTAGACGAAACCGGTAAGAATATCGGTGTTCTCCCTACTAAAGAAGCTCTTAAACTCGCTGCCGAAAAAGACCTTGATTTGATCGAAATTGCCTCTGGTGTCGTCCCTCCGATTGTAAAAATCGAGAGTTATGACAAATTCCGCTACCAAAAAGAAAAGGAATTGAAGCGCCAGCAGCAAGCTCAGACCAAGACTAAGGAGCTCAAGCAGATCAAAATCGGACTTCAGTCTGCCAGAAATGACCTCCTGATCCGCATACGCCAGATTGAAGAATTCTTATCAGAAGGACATAAGGTTGAGATTGTAATGAGGTTGAGGGGCCGAGAAAAAGCAAATAAGGACTACGCCGCCAAAAAGATGGAGGAGTTCTTGACGCTTATCGGTTTCAACTACAAAGTTACAAGCGCCATAAAGCCGGCCGGGAATGGACTCAGTGTTCAAATAGACAAAAACGATAAATAAAATGCCGAAAAAAACTACAAAAACTTATTCAAAAAGAATAAAGATAACCAAAAACGGCAAACTTATCCGCAGAAAGATGGGTCTTTCCCATTTCAAAGCGAAGAAGGATGCCAAAAGCATTAGAAGCTTGAGAAGTCATGTCTCTGTAGACTTCGTCGATGTAAAGACTTTGAAAGCTCACCTTTAATACATAAATAAAAACAAATGACTAGAGTAAAAAGAGGAACAATCGCCAACAAAAAAAGAAAAGCCGTCCTTAGCTATACTAAAGGATTTCGTTGGGGCAGAAAATCAAAAGAAAGGCTCGCCAAAGAAGCCTTAATCCACGCTTGGCAACATGCCTGGAGAGGAAGAAAAGAAAAGAAGAGAGAATATCGTTCCCTTTGGAATGTTAAGCTCAATGCCGCTTTGAGAGAAGAGGGATTGAATTATTCCACTTTCATTGGCAAGCTTCATAAGGACAACATCCAGCTTGATCGCAAGGTCTTGGCTATGATGGCTGTAAAGCAACCTGAGGCTTGGAAAAAACTTGTTTCTGCTGTCAAATAAATAAAAAAACGACTGGAATCCAGTCGTTTTTTTATTTATCAGAAGATGTCATAACCCTCCCCTTTCTTCTTGTAATAATAGGTTGAGCCTCCTTGTCTTCTGTTGTCTTGTTTCTTGTTCTTGAAGTAATTTCTCCTCTGTCTGTTACGATCCTTTGGGGAACCGGTTTCCGGTTTTTTCTGATTGTTCGGTTCTTGTCTTCTATACTTTTCCAATTTCAACAACTTATCGAGCGACTCTCGGGGATCGTTGGTTTGAACCGATTCCGAACTTTGCTTGATAAAATCGTTGACGCTTTTCAAAAGTTTCTGGCTGTCCTTATAGTTGGAAAGGATATATTTGGCATCCTTGTTTGAAAACCATCCAAAACCGTCATGTTCATCTGAGATCTTGACGTTTCTCTCGCTTGTTTCCGCGAGATAGAAAATGACCACCTTAAAAACTTTTTCTTTATTCCTGTAAAAGTAAAATTTTTCTACCGCCCTGAAACCTTTCTTGATATCAAGTTTCTCTGGGGGTATTCCGGCTTCCTCGTAGGTTTCCCTCAAGGCAGTCTCCTTGCTGGTTTCCCTGACATTCCATTCGTCTGACTGGCTAGCGTCGTCTTCACCGACGGAAGTCGTTACCGTCTGACCCTCCAGATCCCTCTTGTATTCGATGTGGCCTTTGGGAAAGTTCCAATACCTGCCTCCGTGATACAATAAAAGGAATTTGGGGCCTTGATCAGTTTGTCTGTAAACAATCAATCCGGCTGAAAATTCTTTTTTCATTAAGTTTTTGTTTTTTGTTATGCGAATGCCTGGTTCTCAAGCATTCAATTGCCAAAACGTTCACTTATTTCTGCAACGTTTTTAAGCAATCATCTACCGATTGCGTATTTAACACATTCTTCTTCAAAGCGAGTCCTCGCCTTGCTTGCGCTATTCCGAATCTTATATATCTGAAATGGTCGATCGAATGCGAATCCGAGTCAATTACCAATTTTACACCCTCTTTGGCAGCTTGATAGATATAGTCGTCCCTCAAATCCAGTCTGTCTGGAAATGAGTCGATTTCAAGCGCCGTCCCTGTTTCTTTTGCTCTTTTGATTATGAGTGGGATATCGAGGTTTATCTCTTCCCTTCGGTTGATTTGTCTCGCCGTCGGATGAAAGACGATGTCAACGTGTTTGTTTTCCATCGCTTTTTCAATTCTTTTCGTCTGTTCGGCAAGCGGTAAATTAAAATAAGAATGCACCGAAACGCCGACTAAGTCAAGTTCTTGCAATATTTTATCAGGCAAGTCAAGAGATCCGTCTCTTAGGATATCGCACTCAATTCCTTTTAAAATGCGGATTTTCTTACCCTCCCTCGACATCTTATCGTTAATTTTGTCAATTTCCCTCCATTGGTCCCGCGCCCGCCGAGCATCTAGCCCGTGAGCCACCCCCAACCTTTTGCTATGATCGGTTATCAATATGTATTCATAACCCATCTCGATTGCCTGATTGGCGCACTCCTCGATGCTATTCTGGCCATCTGACCAGGAGGTTTGTATCTGCAGGTCGCCTTTTAAGTCGCCATAGTCTATAAGATCATCGAGTCTCTCCCGATTCTCTAAACCCTTTTCGCTCACAAACCTCTCTCTGGTCTCCGGAGGAAAATAGGGCAGACCAAGTTGGCGATAGATTCCCTTTTCCGTCTTGGCAATAATCGCCGTCTGGCTGGATTTTGAAAAAAGACCGTATTCGTTGAGCTTCATCCCGTTCTCAATCGCCAACTTCCTGAGCCAGATATTATGCTCCTTACTTCCGGTGAAATAAAGCAGACCGGCAGCATACTCGTCCCTTTTGAATATTCTCAAGTCGGCATCATATCCGCTTTCAAGCCTTACCGAGACCTTTGACTCCCCAGAGGCGTAAATATGCCTTACTTCAGGAAGGCTGGAAAAGGCTTGGACAATTCCGTCGATTGTCTTTTTCGCCGCCGCATTATCGACCATGACCAAAATATCCAAATCGCCTATCGTTTCCTTCATTCTCCTTGCCGAGCCGGCAATTTCAGCTTGTCGCACTCCAGGAATGGCACCGACTCTATTCTTAAGAGATTGGATCTCGTCATAAGCAAACCCCAGAATAAAGCGCCCGTGATGACTCTTAAAAAAATCGAGTGCTATCGATATCTGGTCCTCAGATTTCTCCCCAAATCCCGTGAGATCTCTTATTTTCTGTTCTTTGATAGCCTCGTCGAGATCGTTTATTGTCCTTATTCCAAGCTCATCGTACAATCTTTTCATTCTTTTCGGGCCAAGCCCTTCTATCTTCGAGAGGTTGTTGATGTCTATCGGTATTTTCTTCTTGTATTCCTCTAACAAAGAAACCTTGCCGGTCTTCAGATACTCCTCGATTTTTTTGGCTATGTTTTCCCCCACTCCCGGAATCTCTTCTACCGCCCCTAAACCTCCTTGCTTGTAAACATCGGAAATATCTTGAGACATCGTGCCAAGCGTTTCCGACACCTTTTCATATGCCTGCGGCTTAAAAGGTATTTCCTCCATTTCAAGATATTGCGCAATTTCGGAAAAAACCTTTGCCAATTCTTGATTGTTCATATTTTTATTATAAGGCATAACCGTCTTATTTTTATAATGGGTTATTATTTATTATAATCATCATAATGTCTCGCATCCGGGCCTTCACCTTAATAGAGCTTCTCATCGTCATCGCTATCATTGCTATCTTGGGTTCCGCCACGGTTGTCGTTCTGAATCCTCTTGAACTCATGAGACAAGGAAGGGA
>JAJYME010000008.1 GCA_021787205.1 bacterium | reverse complement strand
CCTGAAGCGCAATCAAAAAACCGAAATAAAGAAAATCGCCCACAAGGGCGATTTTTATCTCATTCTATCAAGCAACAGTCTCAGTTCGCCCGGATTGAGCGAATAGGTTTCTGCGGTCTCTACGGCAATCTCCTTCCTGACGACAAGTTCAGCCAGAGAGCGGTTCAAGGTTATCATTCCCTCCTGAAGACTCGTCTCTATGACCAAATCGATCTGAAAGAATTTCTTCTCTCTGATCAGATTCTTGACGGCGGGGTTTGCGATCATGATTTCACAAGCAGGAACGCGGCCTCCACCGATCCTCGGAACCAAACGCTGGGAGATAATCCCGACGAGCGTGGCCGCAAGCTGAGAAGCAGCCTGGTCTTGCTGTTCCGCCGGGAAAGAATCGACGATACGGTCGATGGTCTGAGCAGCGGAATTGGTATGCAAAGTCGAGAAGACCAAGTGACCGGTTTCCGCGGCAGTCATAGCGGTCGCGATTGATTCCTGGTCACGCATTTCACCGATCATCAAGACATCCGGGTCCTGACGCAGAATAGCGCGCAAAGCCCTGTGAAAATCCGGAGAATCGGTCGAGACCTCCCTTTGGGAGATGATCGATTTATCCTGGATAAAAAGATATTCAATAGGATCCTCAACGGTGATGATGTGATCCATCCTTTTATGATTGATCTCATCAATCAAAGCCGCCAAGGTAGTTGATTTACCCTGACCGGCAGGTCCCACCACCAGGACAAATCCCTGGGAGAGCTTTGAGAACTCGTGCATTACTGGTGGAAGCCTGAGGTCTTCCGTACTCTTAATCCCAGCTGGAATCAAGCGAAGAGCGGCAGCCAAAAATCCTCTCTGGAAGTAGACATTAGTCCTGAAGCGGGCCTTATCTTCATAAGCGTAGGTAAAATCGACATCGCCGAATTTCAAAAGCTTTTCCTTCTGATCCGGAGTCAAAAGCGCGAGCGATAACCCCTGGGCATCTTCTGGCGATAAGATCGGCTCCTGCTGCAAGCTGATGAGCGAGCCATCAATCCTGACGGTGGGGCGACGGCCGACAGCGATGTGCAAATCGGAAGCGCCTTGCCTGGCGGTAAGCTGCAAAAGTTGATTTAGTTTTTCCTGATAATTGATCATTATGATGATTGAGTTTCAGTCTCTTCCGGCTCGACAGCTTCCGTCTCGCGCAGAACTTCTTCGATGCCGATCGATCCATCCAGAACTTTCAAGATTCCATCCTGCCTTAAGGTGACCATACCCTGTCTTTTTCCTTCATCTCTCACCTTACCTTCGGACGGCTCCTTGACTATGACGTCTTCGAGCTCGCGGGTCATCTTCATCGATTCATAGATTGCCATTCTTCCCTTGGTTCCTTTGCCCTTGCAGAAGTCGCAACCCGGAGCCTCCCAAACTTGGAAAGGCGCTGTCTTTTGAGAAGCGGTTTCGCGAACGCGCGAAGCCATATCCTTCAAGGTTTCCTCAATGATCCTGGTTTGTTCCGGCGTCGCAGGAACCGGATGCTTGCACTTCGGGCAAAGCCTCCTTGTGAGACGTTGGGCAATCATAATAGACAAAGCCGGAGGCAAGAGATAAGGCGCAACCTTCATATCAACCAATCTCGGAATAACACCGGCGGCATTATTGGTATGCAAGGTTGATAGGACCGTGTGACCGGTCAGAGCCGCCTGGACAGCCAGAGAAGCCGTCTCACCATCGCGGATCTCACCGACCATGATGATATCCGGATCTTGACGCAGAGCCTGTCTCAAACCGGCGGCGAAAGTATAGCCGATTTCCGGTTTCATCTGAGACTGGTTTACCCCATCAACGAAATATTCAACCGGATCTTCCATGCTCATGATATTGACGTCCTCGGTGTTCAATTGTTGCAAGAAAGCATACAAGGTGGTCGTCTTACCAGATCCCGTAGGACCGGTGACCAAGACCATCCCGAACGGTTTATCTAGGGCTTCCTGGATCCACTCGGCGTTCTGGCCGACGAGTCCCAAATCGGAGAGATTTTTGACGGTCGAAAGCGGATCCAAAACACGGATAACCACCTTCTCTCCGAGAGGAGTAGGCAGGGTGGCGACACGATAATCGACATCACGTCCAAAGATAATAGTTCTGAACCTTCCGTCTTGAGGGATACGAGTCTCATCGATCTTAAGATCGGCCAAGACTTTGACGCGAGCGGTAATCGCAGCGCAAAGCTCTATCGGCAAAGATTGGATTTCTTTCAGGTTTCCATCCAAACGAAAACGGATCCTGAGTCTCCCTCTTTGGGGTTCTATGTGAATATCGGATGCCTTCTGGTCGACAGCAGCACGGAGAATCGAGGAGACGATCTTAATGACCGGCGCTTCATCAGCTGAAGCCTTCTCTTCATCCAAGGAGACAACTTTCTGACCGACGGTCGTCTGCCCCAAGACCTTGATATTGATAGCTTTCAATGCTTGCTGGATTTCTTTTTCAAAAGGAACATAGCGGCGCATGATAAGCTCAAAATCAGTCGGGGTAATGATATAGACTCCGAGAGAGATCTTATTCTGTTGAGCCAGGAACTTAAGCGCTTCCTGGGCTTCGACATTGTCCGGATTAACCATGCCGACGATTGCCATATCCTTAGTGACGCTAATCGGCACAATGCCATAAGATTGTGCCGTTTCAACGGGGATAAGCTTAAGGACATCGTCTGAGACTGTCGTCGGGTCTATCTTCTGATAAGGGATGCCCAAGATTGCCGATTTGGCATTAGCGACAGCGACCTCATCAATAAGCCTTTTTTCATACAAAAGCTTCTCAAAGGGGTAAGCTCTTGCCGCCGCCTCATTGATAATCCTCTGGGCCAACTCATCCGAGATGGCGCCTTTTTTTATTAATTCTTCTGCAAGTTTTCTAGCGTCCATTTTGTTATTTGTTTTTTATCTTGTCGCCGGTTTGGTCACTACCGGAGCTTGAGACTTTACGATTAACGGTTCCATCGGGTTGGTGCGCTTTTCGGGAACACTCGTATCTACTTGTACGATATTTTCCCTGACCTTAAGGCTCTTCCAGACTGGAGATTCAACAATCCCATTAACATCGATCTTGAGCTTGGATATTTTTTCCAACTCATCATAACCCTCCGGAGTCGAGATATTAGCGATAAGGGGCGCAGCGGAGAAGAAAGTAAAGTAAACCCCGGTGCCGATCAGGGCCGTAATAATACCGGGCAAAACGAACTTCAAGATATTAGATTTTTTTTCTTCTTTAACTATGATGGCCATATGATTATTGAGATTGGGACTGATCCTGAGCCCCCGAGGCTTTCGTATTGTCGATCACGCTCTTTGGTTGATAATAAGCATCAAAGGAAATCGAAGCTTCAAGAGGAGAATCCTTCTTGCCTCCACCGCTGACATTGATTGATTCCAGATCAAAAAGTCTCAAATTGGTTTCCAAGTCCGAGATATAACGCTTAAGATCATCGTACTTCCCAGAACTCCTGACGGTAATGGTTACCTTTGAGTTCGGACGGACGATAACTTTCTTATTGATCGATTCTCCAGAGGGTTTTACCTGGAAGTCGATTCCGGATAAGGTGATATTGTTGAGGGAGGCTAAGCCGTAAGACTGGTTGATGATCGGGGGTAATTCTTCCCTTATGGGTAAAAACTGGTTAAGCTGGCTTTTAAATTGCTCGACGCTGCTATAAGTAGCCTTAAGCCTGTTGGTTTCTTCAAGAGCTTTTTGAAATTCCGCAAGGACCTTCTCTTCGCTGGCTTTCTTGGATCTCAATTCCTGGTCGGCTTGATACTCCGGGACAACCATTGTAAAGAAGACGTAAAAGCTCCCTGAAATCAGGGTAAGGGCCAATATAGAGCTATATAGTCTTTTTGTTGAATCTTTTAATGTTTCGAGCATAAAGTCAGTTATTATTGGTTTGTTTGGTTTTGGGACGATCCAGCGCTTCCCACCTGGTTCTGAGAGGCATCGGTCGATCCGGCCATCGAGGGCTGCAAAACGCTATATTTGAACATTTCGGGAACGACGGCGATCCTGATATCGAAAGGAATACCCTCCTCGTTTTCAACTACGCCCATGACACTCGTCCCGGTGACCAAAGGAGAGGCGTTAAAGATAGCCATCTGATTCGAGAAGGCGGAATAATCCTTGGCGATCCCGGTCACCGAAACAAGATTATCATCTTTGCTTACCTGAATAGTCTTATAGTAAACATCGGGGCGGGTAGTGTTCTCCAAAAAATCGAAAACGGGTTGGAAGGAGGTGTGAGCGGCCAATAGTTTCTTGGCGTTGGTCGCTTGGGAATAGAGGTCGATGAAGCCGGAGGTGAATTGGTTAGCAGCCGCGTCCTGTTGCCTTTGGGCGGAAATCTCCTTGGTCTTCGCCTCGATGTCGGCGATAGAGTTATTCAAGAGAGATTTATAGCCGAAGGCTAGGCCGGCATAGATCAAAAAGACGATACCGAAAGCTACCCCTGAAACCGACAAGATTCCCCAGGTAAAGACTGGTTTTTCTTCCGGCCGGTATAGAGAACCTCCGGATCCCCCTAAAATTTTGTTTAATTCTCCATCCATAATTTGTTATTTAATAAAATATTTTTAATCCTGCGCCCAAGGCTACGGCAAAGCGAGTACCTATCCAAGACGCTATCGGAGCGACAATCGCCGGGAATTTGATCTTTTCCATGCCGTTCCCTTTCTCGGTTTTGAGAGATAGGGCCTTGGCTATATAGACATCGATACCGACAAGGTCGGCGCCACCGCCGGTCAGAAGAACCTTTTCGATCTTTTGATTATATTTTTTCTCAAAGATATCCCCGACTCTTCTTGCTTCATTAATTATAACATCCAGAAAAGGCTGCATTAAAGTGGATAATCCGTATTCGCCCGTCATACCGGAGAGCCCTCTTTGTTTCTTTAGTATTTCCGCTCTTTTTGAGGAGATACCCAAGCCTTTGATGAGAGCCTGTGTCAGCGAACTGCCGGCAAAATCGGTTTGGGTCGAATATTTAAGCGAACCATTGGATACGACAGTTATCAAGGTTGATAAGGCGCCTATATCAATGACGAGGATATTGCCATCCCCTTTGTTAGACAGGGCTCTGGCCAAACTCATGCCTTCAATTTCCAACATCTTTAAATTAAGTCCGGATTTTTTGAAGATGCTGTGGTAAGTATGGATGGTCTCGTTAGGAACGGAAACCATGAATATCTGCTGCTTTTTGTTTCCCTTCTCATCTTCAAAGGTGCCGATCGGCATCCAGTCGATAGTCACATCGGAAATGGGAAGAGGGACAAGCGAGCGAGCCTGGAAAGGGATGGCCTGGGCTAATTCCGCATCGGACATAACCGGAAGTTCGAGCAACGAAGTAAAAGAAGTGAATCCGGGAACGGCAGCGCAACAGTCCTTGGTCTTGAAATCCCCCTTCTTGATAAGGAAGGAGAGCATATCCACCGCGGATGATTCATCAATCTTAAAAGAGCTGCTTTGAATGACACTGTTGGAACGATCAAGATATTCGGTCGATTCGGCAATCCCATAATTGGTAAGCAAGAAATTCCCCTCTCCGGCTGATTGCAATTCGGCAACTTTGATAGAGACGGTCCCGATATCAACTCCCAGGATATTTTTTTTACCAAGAACTTCAAGCATAATTAATGTTAATTATAACAGAAACATCGAAAAACAAGAAATGTTTTTATTAAATTTCATTCTCGATTCCCTATTCCCCACCTTTTGCATTTCCTGCAATCAGATATTGCTGGATAATGAGAGAGATGACCATCTCTGTGGAAAATGCCTCTCGGCAATCATCATCAAGAAAAATCCCGAGAAAAGTGGCGGAGTGCTGGTTTATTCACCCTTTGACTACGATGATGTCTCAGCCGGCTTCATTAAAAGATTGAAATATGACTGTGACAGATCAGCGGCGGCTCCCATGGCGCGATTCATGACGGCACATATAAGAACCAGCGGGTTGGAAGAATCAATTCCTGGGGCAGCTATCGTTCCGGTCCCCCTTCACCCGAGGAAGCTCAGAGCCAGGGGTTTTAACCAGGCAGAATTATTAGCCGGAAGGATAGGCAAGGAATTGAAGATCCCCGTCTTAGCAATCTTGAAAAGAACAAGAATGACCACACCCCAAAGCCTGCTTGAGAGCGACGCCGAGAGAATGGAAAACATCAGAGGGGCATTCGCGATCGACAGCCAAAGCCAGATTCCCGAAAAAGTCATCTTAGTTGATGATATCCGAACCAGCGGAGCGACTATGAATGAGGCGGCAAGGATATTGAGAAGCGCCGGAGTCAGAAAGATCGATTACCTCGTTTTTGCCAGAGCAAAATAAAACACCCTTAAGGGTGTTTTATTAATTTCTTTTAGGCTGATTGGTGTTGGTGGTAGTGTCCTTAGTCGGATTGGAAACGCCATCGTTAGTTCCTGGCTGGTTCTGTTGAACCGGTTGCTGGACCTGCTGTTGGGGCTGAGTCTGCTGACCCTGCTGCTGTTGCTGGACGGCGGATTGCTTTCCATCAATAGCATCAATGACCGGACTGGTCTTATCAAGCTTGGCGATAAAGACAACCTTATCCCTGGCGATAACGATCTCGCTCTCAGGTTTCCAGACAGCGTCAGAGAATCTGGATAAAGCGAGCTGACCGTCTTGGGTCTTTTGGATAAACCAAGGGTTGATAAGTTTCAAGGTCGGGAAATAAGACAACTTTCCGTAGTAGATATCACCGGTTGAAAGATAAACGGCAACGTAAGGCCTGTAGGCATAACCAATGACAAAGCAGGCGGCGGCCCCTAAAATGGCAAGGGATAACAAAATCGCAACGGTAGTTGTAAGATTTGATTTTTTATTCATATTTGAATGTTGTGATTGAAAATACGGCTCTCGTGGTGTTACTAAGTCTCTCATATGGTTTTTATTGTATCATAAATTGATTTTGGCAAAAAGTGGAGGACTACCTGTTCTCCAAGGACTTAAGCCGGGCCTCAAGGGCGTTTATCTGCTCTTGCTGACTCTTTATCTGAGCCCTCAAATCATCATCGGACTTATTCAGATCCTTAATGGCATTGATAATGCTCCAAAAGATCGGGGTGGTATTAAGAGTCAGATAGCCATTGCGACTATCGGTCGAAACTGATTCCGGGATTACCTTCTGGGCTTCCTGGGCGATAATACCGACATATTCCTTGTCGGAGCGAAGCTCCATTTCCTTATTCTCCTTATAGGTATAACGGACCGGAGTCAGGGCTAAGATTTCCTTGAGACCGGAAGTATAATCGCCTTTGATATTCTTCAACCTAGCGTCAGAAGGGACGGTCCAAGCGATATCCCCACCGGCTCTATAGGGCGTGCCGGTGATTCTCAGATCCCCAGTAACATCAAGCTTGTAGGTCGGAACCATACCTATACCGACATTCCCGTTTGTTAGAACTGTCATTAAGGCATTGCCAGTTTGAGCAACATCACCTGTAAAAGTTGCCGAACTCTTATAAGCCACAATATACCTATCATTTGAACTGGTATAAGGCGTTCCAGAAAACCATAGATTGCTTGTAGTAGAATTAGAATAATATATACCCTGACCTCTTGATGTCCCTTGTGTTGATTCCAATACAACGGAAGCCGGCGCGTAGCCATTACCATCGGCTTTGACCTTTATGCCAACATAGCTATTGGTTCTAAAGATAGCAGGGTACTCGTTATCGGCATAAGAAGTCCAGACCGTATTGTTGTACACATTAAGTGGAGATGTCGGGTTCGCCGTCCCGATTCCTAAGTTACTATTCAAAAGATATGATCTCCTGGTCGCGGTGCCGCTGTCAGCTTCCAAATAAAGCAAAGGCGTGCCGCCGACATCCATATGGGCACCATATTTGTCGGGAGTGCCGGAAGCATAATATTGGCTTATATTGCTTGAGCCGTGAGCCGTTCCCATTCTCATCGTGATGTTAGCCGAATCTCCGACGGCTTCAGGGCCGACAATCGTAATCCCATTCGACAAGGTCGCATCCTTCCATCTCAAAGTCGAGCTACCTATCCCTCTTGCGGCATCAGTGTCAGGCAGGAGTTCGGAATCGAAGGTGGCGGCCTGGACGTGGGCGATGGCAGAGGTCAGGGATTTGGAAAAGGTAAGTTCCGGAGTGCCTCCGTCATAAACAATGGAAAGGCTGACTGCCGTCGTGGACATGCCGCCAGGGTTATCCGTCTTTTTGAAAGTCAGGCCTGATACCCTCACCTTGGTCGAGGTCAGAGGAACCTTCGGATTGGCGCCTTCTTGGATATAGACCCCTCCGGCATCGGAAGTGATTATGGTAGGATCAAGAGTCGGATCGGACTCACGGAGAAGGACGGAGCAAAATTGGGTACAGGCAATAGCCGGATCATTTCCTTCATATACCTTTTCAACGACCGCCGAATCGCGAATGGCATACTGGACGGTCTGGGTAATGAATTGCAACTGACGGGTAACCTCGAATGATGCGTTTTCCTTTGTTTGGATATTGCTGATCATAATCAAGATACTCGTCAAAAGTCCGGCGGTCATGGTAAAGATGGCCGTATAGATCAAAAGCTCAACAAGAGTAAAACCTTTTATTCCTCTTTGTTTTTTCATTGATAAAATTATACAACAACTATCGTCATCGCAAAAGCGAAAAAACAAAAAACGCCGCAAGGCGTTTTTAGATCTTCGTGTTTTTGCAAATCAAATCCCTGAGCTCAGACATCATCTCCAGGTCTGCCAAGGAATAATAAACCTCCTTGCCCGATTTGACAGAAAGAAGGACGCCTCCTTTTTCCAAAGCCTTCAAATGATGGGAAGCGGTGGCGATGGAGACATCGACCTTCGACGAGATTTCCGTGACGTTGAGCCTCTTGTTCTTAAGAAGCTCACAGATGATATAGAGCCTGTTTTCCTCGCCGATGAGCTTCAAGGTTTCCGCGAGCTCTTTCTTAGTCATCAAGATCCTCCTTGATTGCCGCCTGCAAGGTCTTGAGATCAGTCACCCCAATAAACTCATCGGCAACCGCGCCGCCCTTGAAGAGCTTCATGTTAGGAATACTCGCGATTTGGTACTTGATTGCGAGCGGAGCGTTAACAGGATTTTCCACGTCAACCTTCATTACCTTGAATTTGCCTTCCGAACCCTCGGCGAGCATATCCAAGATGGGAGCCATCATTCGGCAAGGACCGCACCAAGGCGCCCAGAAATCAACCAAAACAGGGACGTCTGACGCCAAGACTTCGGCATCAAAATTTGAGACATCAATATTTTTTACTTGTTCCATGTCCCCTATTCTATCATCAAAGATAAATATATTCAAATGTCTATTTGAATATTTTTTTTGATTTTTACCAGAAAAAAGACTAAGATACTCCTAAGATAACAAGGAGAGTTCGCATAGAGGTCTAGTGCGGCGCACTCGAAATGCGCTTGGGGAGAAATCCCCTCAGAGGTTCGAATCCTCTACTCTCCGCCCAACAGAAAACACCCCAATTATGGGGTGTTTTATTATTGCTTAGCGGGATTGCATAGGGCGAGCCTCATTAACAATGATGGTGCGTCCTCCGAAATCCTTTCCGTTAAACATTTCAATAGCTTTGTCAGCTTCCTCTTTGGTAGCGAATTCAACGAATCCAAAACCCTTTGAGCGTCCAGACATCTTGTCCATGATGATAACAGCAGAGACAACATTTCCGGCAGCGGAAAACTCAGAAGCGAGATCGTTATCCCTAGTGGAATAAGGAAGTCCTCCAACGTAAAGTTTATTCATTTATTTTTTTTACTTTTTTTGCGTAAGCCAACCGTTTCCTCATTTTGTTGACGAACTAGTACATAAAAGAACACACGTCACGAATAGAGTTTTTATACTTACGTTGGAATTGTACCATATTCCCGTCAGAAAGACAAATACCCCGGATTTAAGGGGTATTCTTACCTTTCTTATAGAACTTTTCGAAAACGAGCCAAACCGCCCAGGAAACGATAGCGGCAATCGCCAGGCTCCCCAGGATATCGACCGGATGATGGACTCCGGCATAGACCCGGGAGATCCCGACCATGACCGCGAGCCACCAAATGGCTGTCGAAACATTCTTATTGAAATAGTAAACAACCGAGGCAATGGCGGCGGTGATCAAAGTATGATCCGAGGGAAAGCCGTTATCGGCCTTATGGGGAATGAGTGGGGAAAAGCCGCCGACCACGAAAGGACGCGGATCAAAATAGAGAGCTGACCCGATCTTAGCCGCAACATAAATCGCGGGCAAGGCAATCAACCCGAAAGCGGCGACTTTCCTTTTCTGGTCCTTAGGCAACCTAAGCAACCAGATGGAAGCGACCGCCGGCGCCAGCAAAAAAAGATATTTGGCGCCAAAAATAAAAAAATAATCAGCTAATGTCATTGGATAAAAAATTATTGTCTTGTCTGCTCGTAAATCTTCTTGATCTCAGCCCCTGTCAGGGCCCGGTCGTAAACTCTGACATCGTCAATCCTGCCAACATAATCGCCGGCATAGCCGTGACCGATGTAAACGCTGTTGGTGCCGCTGACCGCCGCCGAATAAGTAGCGTTCGTCATAGAGACCTGCTTGCCGTTTATATACCAGTAAAGTTTCATATTGGTCAGATCCCTCACGATAGCCACGTGGGACCAGGTATTGATCGTGATCGGAGTGCTGCCAAACCCTTGATAGGAGCCACCGTCGCCGCCATAAGTGCCGTAATAATAACTCAAGGAACCGCTGGTTTCCTGGGTAATCGTCCCCTCGCCGCCATAGGCCTTATTATACGGATTTCGGCGGGAGGCGAAGCTTGTCGGATAAAGCCACATCATGATCGTCTGGTTGCCGGTGATCCTCAAGGGAACGGCATTGCCGACGGAGAGGTAGTTGCCGGCAGAGAAAGTCAGACACTGGCTTTCGCCGCGGCAATCGGCTATTGGAGACCAGGTCGGAGCGCCGACAAAAGAAGCGTTGGAGCGAAAGACAGTATTATCGACGGCCAAGGTGCCGCTGCCCTCATCAAGCTTCCACCAGGCCACTTCTCCATCATCAACGGCAATGACCCCGATTGGCGTCACCCGAATAGACCTATCTCCTTCCCCGCTCGTATTCTTAAGATATATTTTCTTATACTGATTATCGTAAGTCCTGCCGGTAATCTTGCTGAAGACCACGTCCAAGCTCTGGCCGCTTGCCGGATATTCGTATGTCAAAGAACCATCGAGATAAAACTTTTCTACCGGAGTCGAGTACGAAGTCCCCTGGAAGGAGGCGTAGTAAGGAGTGCCAGTAGAAGGATTCTCAAAATGGACGCCCCAGTTAGTCCTGCCCTCCTGGCCGATCGATTTCTGTTGGACAAGGTAAAGGAAAGAGCTGATCTTGTCAGCCTGGGACCTAAGGACGGTCTGCTTATAGTAGCCAAAATAATACCCAACGCCGATTGAGCTCATAATGGCAATGATGCCGATAACAATCAAAAGTTCTATAAGCGTAAAAGCCCTGTTTGACCTCATAACTATTAGACTAATGATAACACAAAGAGCCTCCCGTCGAAACCTCGTTTATTCGCAATGACAACCGGAAAATTTTATGGCAAGATTATGGAAATGGAAAACACAAATACCTGCCAAGCTTGCGGAATGCCCTTGGAAAACCCCGATGAAGTTTCTAAATTCAGCAATGGTTTCTGCGTCTATTGCCAAAGCCAAGAAACCGGAACCGTCGGTTCTTACGACGAGATCAAAGAAGGCGGAGTAAAATATTTTATGGAAGCTACCGGCGCCTCGAGAGAAGAGGCGGAAAACCTGACCGTTTCAAACATGGCGACCCTTCCCTATTGGAGAGAAAAAAAATAATAAAAACAGCGAGACTAACTCGCTGTTTTTTTGTGGACCGTAGCGGAGTCGAACCGCTGACCTCCACATGGTTTCAATTTTTAAATATATGAGCCCGTATCAGTGGACCGTAGCGGAGTCGAACCGCTGACCTCCACATGGTTTCAATTTTTAAATATATGAGCCCGTATCGGTGGACCGGATGGGAGTCGAACCCACGACCTCCACATTGCAAATGTGGCGCTCTGCCAACTAAGCTACCGGCCCATATATTTAAAAATGAAAGCAAATGGATAAACCTGTTTATCCGCTACCAACTAAGCTAACGGCCCATGGTTAATATGTTCCATATAATAAAAGATTCCCGAGCGTTAGTCAAAGCCGAATTAAGCGATGAATCAAATAAAAATTCGCCCCTCCGGGCGAATTTCATTTGGCAATCAGGTTATAGACCAAAACCGCTCAGACCGGAATACATCTTCAAGAATTGCGGAATGGCAAAGAGAAGCCCAATTAGCGGCAAAAAGATCATCACGACCGTTATGATAAGGCTCGCCAAGAAATATTTGCGGGTCTTTTCGGTCGATATAAAAATCTTATTCAGCAGCTCGTCCTGATGATCGAGCTGTTTCTTAATTTCTTCATCCATATAATCATTATACGCCAAGATGTTTCTGGCGCGCTACCAGACGCGCTCGTCGCCGTCAATCTTGAAGATGGAAACGCCGCGAAGGTTATATTTCTTGGCCAGATTCTTCGCGTTCATAAGGATATTAGGGTCAGGATACCAAACGATATTTACCGGGACCTCGGTTTTGGCATAAGTCGCAAAAAGGAGCGCTTTGGCGGCGGCTTCGAATCCTTGACGGGTACCTGGCGGAGTCGCGAGTTGATTCAAGACCGAATACGGAGAGTTCGACGGGAAATAACTGAAGCTCATCTCCCCCGCCTTGTTTTTCCCGGCGGTAAGATTATATTTCCTCGCGAGCATCTCGATATTCGGCATATTGAGCGTTTGTACGGGAGCGTAGGCCTTATACCATTCAGGCGCAACCGTAAGCGTCCATTCACGACCATAGGTCGGCACGGCGAGCATAAGCTTTGAGGTGGGGATTTCTTTGATGGCGAGTTTGAGCACCTTCTCAACCCAGGCGCTGTCGGCAACGGGAATATACGGCTCGCCTTTGCGAGCGGTATTCAAAGTCACGTCGATTCGCTGCTGATCATAAGCCATCAGCTCAACCACATCACAAGTCTTGCCAATCACCGCATAATCGTTCGCGTACTGCGGAGTCTTGAGGCCGCCTTTGGCAAGATCGGCTGGCGGGGTGCGCGCCTCGATGGCGCATGAGAGGGTCTTTCCCGAGAGCGCCGTTTTCAGGTCTTTAAGAAAGATGGAGAAATAAGGATTCGTTTCCGCGAGCTTCTGTTCGTAATCGATATCGACACCGGCATAGCCGCCATTTGAAACCATGTTGACGATATTTTGGATGTGGGCATTCCTTTTGGTCGTATCGCTTAATATAGTATGGATTTGCGCCCCATCCGACCAATTAATTGTCGGGACAATCGCAATATTATTTTTCCTAGCGTCAGCGAAGAATTGTTGCCAATTACTGCCGCTAAGCGATGTCTTCTCAATAAGCGCGCCATTCTTATCGACTTCAAAGGCGAAGGGATGGACCGTATCGAGCTCCGAGAGATGTTTCTTGGCGCTCACGATACCGGCGCTCGCCTGCCACCAGGGAATCCAACCCGAAACCTTCACGGTTGCGGCGGAGGCGGTCGAAGCGGAGAAAAGGAAAATGATACCAAAGATCAACGAATACTTCTTCATGAATCCCATTATATTGCAAAATGAAGATGCGTCAAAAAAACACCCCATCATGAGGAGTGTTTTTATTTGCTATTTTAGTTGGCGGAGGCGAGAGGATTCGAACCTCTGATACCTTTTGGGTATACCTGTTTTCAAGACAGGCACATTCGACCGCTCTGTCACGCCTCCTTAGCGGACTTAGAAAAAGTCTGTGGACCTACGGAGAGTCGAACTCCGACCTCCTCCATGCCATGGAGGCGTTCTACCGCTATACTATAGGCCCGCGGTTTAAGTTAATACTTACGTATTATAAACAGGTTTTCAAAAAAAATAAAGAGGTTTAAGCCTCTTTATTATTCCTCGGGGACAATCTGCACCGGAGAGGACTTCAAGCCCTCGCCTTTGTTATTGATCGCCGAAATGCGATATGAATATTTTTTGCCGCATTTGACGTTGGTATCGGTAAATTGGATGCCGTTGGAGCCGGAGTAGATAGTCTCCGCGCCGACAGAATCTCCTTTATAAATCCTGTATCCCCTGGCACCGGTGATTCCATTCCAGAATAAATCAACCTCGCAATCAGAAGAGTCTACCCTGACGCCAGTCACTCTTTCCGGAAGGCCGCGTCTGTCTTTGGTGAAATCAGCGGTATTGATCCCGGCATCATTAATGCTAGCCAAGGAAATGGTTGCAAGCGAAGAAGCCGTTCTATAAGCTAACGACAAAAAGCCAAAAAAAATGGCCGAAACTGCTATTAAAATTAAGACTCGCTTGTCTTTCATTTGTTTCTAGTATTATAACACATTCGCTGTTTTCCGTCAAGAGACAAAAAACTCGCCTTTACAGGTAGTCTGCAAAGACGAGTTTAAGCTAAATTACCAGATTTATCAACCTATCAGGGACGAAAAAGACTTTCTTTATCGTTTCCCCTTCCAGGAATTGATTAACCTTCTCCTCGGCTAAAGCCAGCTTGAGGGCTTTCTCCTCGGAAATGCCACGCTTGGCGCGAATAGTGTGCCTTACCTTGCCGTTAATTTGGATAACCAAATCGAAGTTTTCTTCCTTCAAGGCCTTCTTGTCGTATTCCGGCCAAGAAGCCCTGTGAATCGATCCCTTGTTTCCGACAACGCTCCAAAGCTCTTCGGTGATGAACGGAGCCAAGGGAGCCAAAAGTTTTAAGAACGCATCGCGGTCTTTTTTACTGACCTCATCCGGCTTGTCATAGAAATTATTGATGGCGACCATGAGCTCGGAGATGGCTGTATTGTATTTCAAGTTTTCCAAATCCTCGGTGACCTCCTTGATGGTCTTGTGCATCCATTGCGACAATTCACCATTACTGAAGTTAAACGAGGTTCCGAAATTCCAAACGCGATTCAAGAAGCGGACGATACCGACAACTCCAGCGTCCCTGAAGTCCCCACCGTCTTCGAGCGGCCCCATGAACATAAGAGTCATACGAAGGACATCGGCACCGAATTGCTTGATGTAATCATCAGGATTGACGACGTTGCCTTTAGACTTGGACATTTTCTTGCCGTCCTTGATAACAAGGCCATGAGCTCTGAACTTGGTGAAGGGTTCGTCAAAATTGACAAGCTTCAAGTCCTTGAGAACCATGGTCACGAAACGCGAATAAAGCAAGTGAAGAACGGAGTGCTCGGCTCCTCCAAGATACATGTTGACCGGCAACCACTTGGCGGTCGTTTTCGAATCGAAAGCAACTTTTTTGCTCTTGACTGACGGATAGCGAAGGAAATACCAAGACGAATCAAGGAAAGTATCGCAGACATCGGTTTCCCTTCTCGCCTCCTTCCCGCATTTGGGACATTTGGCGGTGTAGAATTTTTTAACAGCTGCGAGCGGTGAAGTGCCAGCCCCCTCCGGACGGAATTCCTTAACGAAAGGAAGCTCGACGGGGAGATCCTTCTCCTTGACGGCGAACCAACCGGGGTTCTCCAACTCACCAGCCGAATATTGTTTTCTTTCCGCACCCTTGGCTTTCTTGACCTTCTCGGCGCAATGCTCGCAATAGACCAAAGGAATGGGAGCGCCCCAATATCGCTGACGGGAAACACACCAGTCGCGAAGACGGTATTGAGTCACCTCTTTTCCGTTAACTTGCTTAATGGCCTTGTCCCTATCAATGAGGGGAGCATTCAATATCGGCAAATCGTATTTCTCGGCAAAGGCCAAATCCCTTTCGTCATAAGCGGGAACGCCCATGACAAATCCGGTTCCATACCCGGAGAGGACATAATCGGCGACATAAAGAGGGATAGGCATCCCGTTCGCAGGGTTGATCGCCTTAACGCCTTTTAAGACGATACCGGTCTTTTCCTTATCATCGGCAATACGCTCAACCTCCGGCTTGTTCTTAGCTTCGAAGATATATTGCTCGACATCTTCCCTGTTCTGAACATAATTCAGGAGCTCTTTTAAGGTCTCGCTTTCCGGGGCGACAACCATAAAGCTGACACCCATGATCGTATCGGGCCTAGTAGTAAAGACTTCAACCGACAATTCTTTTTCGGTTCCGGTATCCAAGGAGAACTTGATCTGGGTTCCCTTTGATTCGCCGATCCAATTTCTCTGGGCGGTCTTCACCTTTTCCGACCAATCAAGCTTGTCCAAGTTCTTTAAAAGCTTGGGAGCATATTTGGTGATCCTGAAGAACCACTGATTAAGCTCTTTCTTGGAAACCTCACTGTCGCATCTCTCACATCTTCCAGCGATAACCTGTTCATCAGACAAAACCGTCTTACAAGAAGGACACCAGTTGACCGGCGCATTCTTCCTATAAGCCAATCCGGCATTAAAGAGAGAGGTGAAGATCCACTGGGTAAACTTATAGTATTCCGGGTTATAGGTCTCCAACCTTTCTTCCCAGGCGAAACCATTGCCGATCATCTTAAGCTGGTTGTAGAAGTTCTTTTCCGCGACCTTCGCTTGCTTCATCGGATGGACGCCCTTCTTCATGGCGTAGTTCTCCGAATGGATTCCAAAACCGTCCAAACCGATCGGTTCAAAAACATCAAAGCCGGACATTCTCTTAAAACGCCCATAGATATCCGTTCCGGTGAAAGCATACATATTGCCGACGTGAAGCCCTTCAGCCGAAGGATAAGGGAACATCATCAAGTTATAGAAGGGATTCTTGGCTTTCTTCAAATCCGGTTCGTAAACTTTCTTTTCGATCCAATTGGTCGACCAACGTTTCTCGATCTCCTTAAAGGGATATTCCTTGGGGTAGGCTTTTTTGACAGCCTTCTTCACGACTTTGGCAGATTTCAGAGACTTCTTGGGAGCGGCTTTGACGGCCGCCTTTTTCGGTTCTTTTTTGGACACAGCCATTTTGGCCGGTTTTTTGGCAGATTTTACCGCGCCGGAGCTTTTGGCGGAAACGGTTTTCTGACTGCTAGCTTTTTTCATGATTAGTGTTTAAACGGCTGTATGGACGCCGCCTATTAAGCAAAAGTTTATAACTTTTGAGGGTAAAACTCAAATAAGATTAAAGACTCTCAAGGTGTTTTCGACCGAGCTTTTTGCAAGGACATCTGCTGGAACCTGGAGAACTTCCGAGGCTTTAAGTAGGACTTCCTCGACGAAAGCGGGCTCGTTTCGCTGGCCGCGGTACTTCTTCGGAGCGACATAAGGGGCATCAGTCTCGAAGAGAATCCTGTCTTGCGGCAAATACGCCAAGGCTTCGGCAAAATCAGCGCCGTCAGCTTTCTTCGGCAAAGTCAGGGCTCCGCCAAAAGTGAAGCTGAACCCCAAATCCAAAAACTTCCTGGCGTATTCCTTATCGCCCGAATAGAAATGCATAATCCCCGCCTCCGGCAATAATTTCTCCCTATTGGCATAAAGGGCGTCCAGAGTTTCCTCATAACCGTTACGACAATGAATGACGACCGGCTTTTTAACCTCGTTGGCCAGATCAAGGTGGAGGTCAAAAAGAATTCTTTGATCATCCAAGGTTTTTTTATCGTCGAAGAATTCGAAGCCGAATTCGCCAATGCCGACCACCTTCTTCCTGCTAGCCAAAGCCAGCATTTTTTCATAATCGAATTTATCGTAACCGCCATCAACCTCAAGAGGTTCGTCAGTTTCGGTGGAATGGGAAGGATGGATGCCAACGGTGGCATAAATGCCCTTCTCAAACCTTTCAGCGAGGGCGATGCCCCACTCGGAAGAAATGGAATTGCTCCCGGCGCAAATGGTCCAGATATTCTTATCAAACATTCTCTTTATCACCTCCTCCCTGTCAGCTTCATACTGAGGGAATTGAAGATGAGAATGAGCATCAATCAAGTAAGGATTCATAAGTGTTATACTAGCAACAAAAAAACAAGGGGGCAATTCCCTTGTTTTATAAGAGTAATCTATCTTTCTGAAGAATAAGCAGACTGGATTTCTACTGGGGACAACAATCTGTTGTAGAGTCGGACATGATTCAAAATTTGCCCAGGAATCGAATCAACGCAAGATGGCGTGTAAACACCAATTCCAACCCATTGGATTGTCCCGTAATTGCCACCGGCAATCAAAGCTCCGCTCGCCGTCTGTTTGCCGTCCACATACATATAAGACTGACCAGAGATGGGATCAAATGTATAAGCAAAATGATGCCAGACGTTTATGGATGGAGCTGAGTATGTAAGACTAGCCGAGGAATATCCGGATGCATTGGTCGTGACTGAATTAACTCGATTCCAGATAGAGCAGTTGCCGCAGCTTGTCACTGGGATGGTTGTCGCCAGATGCACCCTCGCAACTCCACTGTTCGACGGAAGATAGTTCCACCATGAGAGGGTGAACTTTCCCGCGGGAAGATTCTTAATTGCAGCTGGGAGGGAGTTGCTATAAATACCCGCGTTTTGGTTTGTGCAACCGGTAGAGATTGTCGGATCCATCTGGACTCCAGGGCCGTTTTTACCAGCAACCCAGTTTACCAAAGAATAAGCCGTCAGATTTGCCGCAGAACTCGAATAATCATGAATCACACTTCCACTGCCCTCATTCAGCGGCCAATAAGCAACAAGGCCGGCGGCATCGCCCCATAAAGCCACCTTAGAACCGACTTCATAACGCCCGGCGTCATAACCATTGTCTTTAGCAGCGGCAAGTTTCATATGCTTTTCAGATTCCAGAAGAGAGGTCACGACGAAAGTGTGATCCGTCGGGTCGGTGACATAGGCATAATAAAAATCCTGGGTATTCCTTGGGTCAGCCGGAATAAAGGATAAGGTCGAACCCCCGGGGATGACGTTAAAATTGACCGGGATCCAACCGGTGCCATCGACATTAAGATAGGTCGCTGAAGGGGCGCAGGCGTATGACCAACCTGAGGGCAACTGCGGCAAAGAATAGGAGCCGCAAGTGGCGGACGAATCCGGCAGAGAAAGATAAACCACCTGAGAATTACCCTTGATTTTGCCTTGGTTATAAACAAGTCTAAGAGCAGCCGAGATCTGGTTGAGCTCGTTAGTGCGACGACTATCCCTGCCTTCAGCAAGGCGCTGTACCGGATTAAGATAGAGGACAACCGAGGAAGCGAGAATAATCACAATGGCAATCGTTATCAGAAGCTCGACGATTGTAAAAGCGGAGTTTTTCCTGAAAAGATTTTTCATCGGTTCTAATTATAACACCTTCTTGCATTTCCGACACCAAACCGCCGCAAAACTTCATCGTGAAATCAGCAAGAAAAAATCGGAATCACATCGGATCCATTTCCAAAAAAAATACGCATCCAGTCGGACGCGTATTAAAAAAATTATTTTTGCAAAGGAAACAAAGGGTCGATCTTTTTAGGCGTACAAAAATCTTCTTTGTATTTCAAAGCCGATTTTATTTTCTTTGAGGTCTCCGGCATAAACGGCTCGATGTATTCGCCGATATGCTCCAGGTAGGCCAAAAGGTCTCTGGAGATCTTTACGGATTTGTTCTTCCAAGGTTGCTTATCGTTAACATAGATATCCCCCGCCTTTATGAAGTCAAAGACGGCTGATAAAGCTTCGTGAAGCCTGAATTCGTCAAAGCCCTTCTCTACTCGGGCTCTCATCCTCTTAACCTCGTCCCGGACCTCTTTGGAAGGAGCTTTGGAAACATCAATCTTTTCTCCGTTTATCAGATTCAAGGTGCGGGAAACGAAGTTTCCAAGACCTCTAGCCAAATCCCTTTCATATCTTTCGGTCAGACGGTCGTAGCTGAAATCGCCATCGCCATCGGAAGGAATCTCTCTCAGGACATAATAACGAAGAGGATCGATTCCGTATTTCTTAGCAGGTTCGAAGGCGCTGATGACGTTGCCGATAGACTTCGACATCTTCTCTCCATCAACGGTGATATAACCGTGGGTGAAGATTTTCTTAGGGGTCTTAAGCCCGGCAGACAAGAGCATCGCCGGCCAGATAACAGCGTGAAAACGGGCGATATCCTTTCCGATAAGGTGGACTTCCGCCGGCCAAAGGCGCTTAAAGGTTTCCTCATCGCGACCGTAACCAATGGCGGAGATATAATTGACTAACGCGTCCCCCCAGACATAAATGGTCTGATCGCTATCCTTGACGGGTATTCCCCAAGGAACGGTCTTCTTCGATCTGGAGAAACTGATATCCTCCAACCCCTGGTTGAGAAAAGACAGGATTTCCGATCTGGTGGCGGCCGGCTTCACATCCATCTTGCCGCTCTCGATCAACTCCCTGATTTTCCCTTCATAACGGGAGAGTCTGAAGAAGTAATTTTGTTCTTCAACCAATTCCGGTTTCTTCTTATGAATCGGGCAATTGCCCTCCTCGTTCAGATCCTTCTCAGTCAGGAATTTTTCACAGCCAACGCAATACAATCCCTGATAGTTCTTGAGATAAATATCGCCTCTTTTCAGGAGTTTGTTCCAAATGGCATAGACCCCCGGCCAATGTTTCTTCTTATCAGTCGTCCTGATGAAATCATCATAAGAAAGATTAAGGTCTTTCTTAAGGGCCTTGAAAATCTTGGCTATCTCATCGACAAAAACTTTCGCGGTCTTCTCAGACGACAAGGCGACACGGTTGATCTTATCCCCATGCTCATCCGTGCCGGTCAGAAACCAGACATCTTCTTTTTTGCGATGGTACCTCGCTATCGCATCCGCTTGGATGTATTCAAGCGCGTGACCGATATGAGGAGCGGCGTTAGCATAAGCTATCGCCGTCGTGATGTAAAACTTTTTCTTGTTTTTTATTTCTCTTTTAGTCTCCATTTTCTTCAATTAAGACGTCCTCAGCCGATCTTCCTTTTCGATGTTCCCTTCTTCTCAACCTCTCCTCTAAGATGTCCTGGATAACGACAGTCACCGGGACCGACAAAACCATGCCGACAACGCCGAAGAGCTGATATCCGGCAACCAAAGAAAAGAGGGCGGCAACCGGATGGATATCAACCACCTTTTTCATAATGACCGGAACCAGAATATGGTTCTCGAGCTGCTGGATCGCGACAAAGGCAAATAAGGCATACAATCCCAAAGTCGTGGATTGGGAAACGGCGACCAGAGTACCTACCGCCCCGGAAAAAACAGGGCCGACGACCGGCAAGATTTCAAACAAGCCGGCGAGCAACCCCAAAGCCAAGGCGTATTTGACGCCAAGCACCCAAAGGGAAATAGAAACTGAAAGGCCGATGATGACGGAAAGCAATATCTGGCCCTGAAGCCAGAGGGCAATCTTCTTCCTAGTCCTCTGGTAAATCTCCAGAACCCTTTCCTCAGCGCTATCCGGGAGAACGGCTTTTAAGAATCTGGAAACGCCGTCCCTCGAAAGGGTCATATAGAAAGAGATGATTATTGAGGAAACAAAGAAGGCGATTCCGGAAAAAATATTGCCAATCGTCTGGAATATAGGAGACGAGCTCTTGATTATCAAATCAGTCAGCTTGCTTAAGCTGCTTAAATCAGTCAACTTCGTCCCTAATTTCAAAAAGCTTGAGAGGTCGCTAAAAGCGGAACCGACAGAGGTCCCCCTAAGAGTGGTCGCCAAAGAGCCGACTTCCAAAATGACTACCGGCAAGACGATATAGAAGAGAAAGGCGACGCAGAAAATGACAACCGAATATATCAAAATAGCGCCCAATATCCTCGGGATATTGAATTTGTTCTTAAGAAAGGATACCGGCACATCAACGGCGCTTGATATGACTATCGCCAAAAGGAGCATAAGGATGGCCTCCTTTACAAAAATAAGGGCGACGGCGAGCCCGGAAATCACCAGAATCCTTAAAAGGGATGCCCAGCTGATTGTGATCTCGGTCTTATTTGACATTAAGCTAATAATAATGGATTCGCTAAAAAATATCAAAAGAGCAAAAACGAATTTTTGTCTTTTTACCGGGTCCCAAATCCAGCCGACATAACCGGGACGCCTAATGACCGATATTAAGATCAGTCCCCTTTTCCAGGACGCCGTACCCGCCGGCAACTCGGGCCGAAAGGTCCCCGACTCTCCCATCAAAACTATGTTTCTTTGATTCAAGCCTGGCCATGACCTTATAACCGCCGATACCAGGATAATAGGAATAGAAAAGATTGTGGGCGGGGTTATTCACCGGATCAATCGGCAGCACCTTGAAGGAAGCCATTTCGTTGGAGAGATTGAGAGGAACCCAACCGGTTCCGTCGACATTCCGCAAGGAGGCGGCAGAGACGCAGTGATAATCCCAGCCAACCGGCAATTCAGGCAGATGCATCGGGTTTGAAGAAAGATAGTCGCAATCGGACGACTCGGCGGGCACGGAGATATAGACCGTCTTTAAGAGCCCGAAATTGCCGCTGCCGAGATTCGCTTTTTCGAGACTGATCGCCTGGGAGAGATCTACCAGCTCAACCATTCTCTGGCCATCTCTCGACTGTCTTATGATTTCCGCCGGACTCAAGACAGAGACGACGACATATCCTAAAATAGAGACGATAAGAACGACAAAGAATATTTCCAAAAAAGAAAACCTGCTTTTAAGAGCGTCCTTGATGTTAGGGACATCGTTAAAAAACTTTATCGGGTTTTGGGCCATGCTACATTGATAATTTTAACAGAAAGCCTGCGGATTGAAAATCAAAAAAACGGCCAGAGCCGTTTTTTGATTCGATTACAGTCTGATAATCTCAGCAAGCTTCTCTTCAGTTTCCGGGCCGAATTGTCCAATGGCAGAGAAATTCAATTTCTCATTCTTCATCAAATCCTTCGCGAGTTGCAAGATGTCGTCAGTTGTCACTTTCTGATAATTGGCGATTATCTCATCCGGAGTCCTCTCGCTGCCGCAAATCAATTCGTCCGATCCATAAAATCCAGCCAGCTCGTCGGAGGTTTCAAGCTGAAGAACGAGTTTTCCCGACAGGTGTTCCTTCGCCTTGCTCAATTCCTCATCGCTAACCTTCTCGGTCGCCATTCTCTTCAACTCTCCGATAATGGCTGAGGAAATCTCATAAAGACGGTTCTTGTCTATCCCTGAAGAGACGGTCAGAATACCAACGTCTGATGAAAGTTCCACTCCCGCCCTGATATAATAGGCAGCTCCCATTTCCTCACGGACCTTGTTAAAAAGCCTGGAGGACATACTGCCGCCGAGAATGTCGGCTAATACGGAAAGGGTGTATCGTCTCTCATCAAAGAGAGAGAAAGCCCTGATACCGAATATGATGTGCGTCTGATCTGTTTCCTTATTTTGAAGCTTGATCATCGGCTTATCCTGGGACTCCTTAGTCTCCACCTTTTTTATAATCTCTCCTCCATCCAGGGAGGCAAATTTCTCCTCGACTAACCTTTCCGGATTCTTAATTCCGCCAGAAACGACAACGACGGTCTTGCCGGCGACATAATGCCTCTTTCTGTAACTCAAGACATCGTCACGGCTGATCTTCTCGATATTTTCCTTAGTCCCGGCGACAGACCAACCCGCCGGCGTATCACCGTACAAAAGGGCGGCCAGATTCTCCCGGACCTTTTCCATCGGCAAGTCTTCATACATATTTATTTCCTCGATGATGACTCCCCTCTCCTTGTCCATCTCTTTCTGGTCGACAACCGGATTCAAGTATAAATCGGCGACGACATCCAAAATCTTCTCAAAGTTCTTATTGGCGGCTTTGGCATAATAGCCAGTCGCTTCATTGCCGGTAAAAGCGTTATACTCCGCCCCTAAAGAATCAAGTTCGCTGGCGATCAAATCGGAAGAAGGACGCTTGACAGTTCCTTTGAAACAAAGGTGTTCGAGAAAGTGGGAAATGCCGTTTATGTCCTTAGTTTCAAATTCCGAACCCGCATTCACCAAAACCAGAACGGTGGTAGCTCGAGATTCGGGCGCGGGAACATAAATATATCTGATCCCGTTCTTAAAAGTTTTCTTTTCGTAATTTTTCTTGTCAAAAAACATAAGTTAATTAATGTTGGTTAAAATGAAGGTCTTAAGGTCGGAAATATTCATCCTCTCCTGTTTCATCGTATCCCTGTCGCGGACAGTGACGGTATCATTCTCAAGAGTTTCAAAATCGATGGTTATGCAATAAGGCGTACCGATCTCATCTTGCCTTCGATAGCGTTTTCCGACATTGCCATTGTCATCAAACTCGCACATGAAACTTTCGCGCAAATCCTTATAAACGGATTGGGCTTTTTCCACGAGCTCCGGCCTATTCTTAAGAAGCGGGAAAATCGCAGCCTTGATCGGAGACAGTCTCTTATCAAGCTTAAGGACGGTCCTTACATCGCCCCCCTCCAATTCTTCCTCGACAAAAGCATTGTCTAGGAACATAAGGAACTGACGGCCCAAACCGGTCGAAGTTTCCATAATATGGGGAATGAACTTCTCACCCCTCTTCTCATCAAAGTAAGTCAGATCGACGCCCGAGAACTTCGAATGTTGGGACAAGTCCCAATTGCCTCTGGCGTGAATACCCTCAACTTCCTTGAAGCCTCCCAAAATGCTGTAATTATATTCGATGTCATAAGCGTCGGAGGCGTAATGAGCAAGCTTCTCGTGCTTATACCAGTGGATCTTCTCTTCGGGAATGCCATAATCCAAATACCAGTTCCATCTCGTTTGTTTCCACTCGTTAAACTTCTGATCCATTTCCGATGGATGCAGGAAGTATTGCATCTCCATCTGCTCAAACTCCCTAGTCCTAAAGATGAATTGTCTGGCAACAATCTCGTTTCTGAAAGCCTTTCCGACTTGGGCAATACCGAAAGGAAGCTTCATCCTGGTAGAGTCCAAGGTATTCTTATACTCGAGATAAATACCGCCACAAGTTTCCGGTCTCAGATAGACCACGTTTTCTTCGGACAAGGCATCTGTCGGAGAGCCGAGATTCGACTTGACCATCAAAGAGAATCTCTTGGCTGGGGTGATATCGGTCGAACCGCAGTTGGTGCATTTCAATTTTTTCTCGGCGCGCAACTTGTCTAATTCTTCATTGATGAACTCCAAAGTTGCCTTATCGGCGGAGATGCCGAAAGACTCGAGAATGTGATCGGCGCGCATCCTGGTGTTGCAAACGCGACAATCGATCTGGGGATCATCGAATGAGTCGATGTGACCGGAAGCCTTCCAAGTAGTGGGGTGCATAAAGATGGCCGAGTCCAAACCGACGACATCGTCGCGAAGTTGGACCATATGTTTCAGCCACGCGTCACGAATATTGTTCTTAAGCAGGGCTCCATAATGGCCATAGTCATAAACAGCGGCAAATCCGCCATAAATTTCCGAGCTGGGGAAAACAAATCCACGTCTTTTTGTCAAGGAAAGCATCTTTTCCATCCTTTCCTGTGAAGAATTAGCCTTGTTCATTGATTTATTGGATTTTACCGCAAAAAACCCGTTTAGCCAAACAAAAAAACTTCACTGATGAGTGAAGTTTCTCTGATAATTAATATTCCTTTAATTTCTCCGAAGCTTGGTGGGTGCGGATTTTCTCCAACGCCTTAGCTTCAATCTGACGGATACGCTCCCTTGTGACGCCAAAAACCTTTCCGACTTCTTCCAGAGTATGGGTGACATCGTCAGAAAGTCCGAAGCGAAGCTCCAAGATCTTTCTCTCCCTTTCGGTCAAATCTCCCAAGATCGAACGGATCTGATCTTTCAACAATTCACGGGAAACTGCTTGGTCGGGGCGAAGATTGCTCTCGTCCTCGATGAACTCCGAAAGGACAGAGTCGTCCTCTTCTCCAACCGGAGATTCTAAGGAGATAACCTCCTGGGAAATCTTTTGGATGTGGTGGACCTTGTCAACATCGATTCCCATTTCCGAGGCGATTTCTTCAGCCAGCGGTTCACGGCCCAATTCTTGCATAAGCTTACGCTTGGCATGGGTGTATTTTGAGATAGTTTCAACCATATGGACCGGGATGCGAATCGTCCTTGAATAATCCGCAAGGGCGCGGGTGATCGCTTGGCGGATCCACCAGGTGGCATAAGTCGAGAATTTGAATCCCTTGCGATAATCAAACTTCTGGACAGCCCTGAAGAGTCCGATCGTTCCTTCCTGGATCAAATCCAGAATGGAGAGCTGAGGGGAACGGTTGATATAACGACGGGCAATAGAGACAACCAAGCGAAGGTTCGCTCTGATCAAGTGTTGTCTCGCCTCCTCATCGCCGAAACTCACGCGCTTGGCGATTTCTCTTTCCTCAGCCGCAGACAAGAGCGGAGTCTTGCCGATTTCCTTCAGGTACATCTGAACGGTATCCGGCAACTCCTCAGTGATGAAGGTCGCTTCCTGCAACTCCTTCTCGGTAATCTCGTCTCCCGGCAGTTCGATCAGATTGCCGACCTCGACAAATCTCAACCCGACTTCTTCGAGCTTGTCATACAAGTGCTCGAGGAAAGCGATATCCATCTCGATTGACGGAAAGGCCTTCAAGACTTCGACATCAGTGACATAACCTTTCGGCTTGCCCAAATCGATAAGCTCATTCAAAGCTACTTCATCAAATTTATAAGATTGCGGTTCCTCTCTCCTGTTTTCTTCTTTTACTTTACTTTGTTTTATTTCTTTCTTTTTTGCTACTGCTTCCACTGGACGGGTTATAACTTTTTCTTTCTCTTTTGCCTTTACGGTTTCCTTTGCTTTTACGGATGATGCTTGAGGAACCTTCTTGGAGGTCTTTTTCGTTTCCTTTTCCTGAATCTTAACAGCCGGCTTCTTGACGGCTTTGGATTCCTTCTTGACGGCCTTCTTCAGAGACGGCTTCGCCGCCGGCTTCTTGACCGGCTTCATGGCCTTTGCGGTTGGCTTCGACACAATCTTCTTGACCGGCTTCATGGCCTTTGCAGGCTTTGCCGGTTTTTTGGCTGGCTTCTTAGAAGCGACAGCAATTTTCTTAGCAACCTTCTTTTTTGATTCAGGCGCTTTTTTTGTTTGTTTTTTAAGAGTTTTGGGCATTAATTTTTCTCTTTTTTAATTCTTCGATACGGCCGGTCAGCTCCTTATGGCGGGAGACCATATCATTATCATCCGCAAATCCGCTTAAAAGCTTGTTTCTTTCCTCTAAAAGATACTCTATTTCGAGGTCAATAATCAATATTTCGGCCTCCTTCTCAATTCCTTCCGTCGGGAGGGCGGAAGCCCTGAAAGTCAGCTCATCGATATTTTCCCTGAGAGCGGAGTCATCTCCTCCGGTCTTTATGGCATTCCAGATGATAGCGTCGGTCGGCGAGAGAAAGCTGGAAACGGGCTCGAGCCCCTTCTTTATCTCGTCAGACAAGAGAGAGAGAAGGATCAAGCGTTCGGAGATAGAATCCCTCTTGGTCTTTCTCAGATTCTTTTGGGTTCTCACGACTTTCATAACCGTCCCCTCCTCCCTACGAGCGGCGGCAATGCCGGAGTTGAACGATGACATCTCCATCATCAAGTCCGACTCCTTGATATTCGATCTGAAGGATAATTCCTTTATCCAATAGGAACGATCGATTGGAGAATTCAATCCTCCGATCTTCCTTAAAATGAATCTGATATTCCTCTTCTTTTCAACGATGTCTGAAACTCCCACCGGATAACGCGAGAAATACCACTCAAAAGCATAGACGGCCCGATCGACAATTTCCTTCAGCTTGCCCGGAAAACCTTTGACAATATCAGCCGGATCCTTCAACTCGCCAATCTCATCCTTGAAAGCGGAAAAATCCAAAATCTTAACGGTAAAATCTTTGGCGAGAGCCAAATCAATCGAGCGCTCCGCTGCCATCTTCCCTGCCTCGTCATTATCGAAATTAAGAATAAGCTTATCAGAATAACGCTTCATCGTTATCAGCTGTTCTTCAGTGAGAGCGGTGCCGGAGGTGCCGACGGCGAAGCCAACGCCGTCCTGGTGGGACATGATGACATCCATCTGTCCCTCAACTAAAAGAATCTCGCCCTTGGCCCTGATCGCATCCTTGGCCTTGCTCAAACCGAAAATCAGGCGCGATTTTGAAAAAATCGGAGTTTCCGGAGAATTGAGATATTTGGCTTGCTTGCCGTCATCAAATTCAGGAAGGATCCTTCCCGTGAAACCCATCACCTTGCCGAAGGTGTTCTCGAGCGGGAACATTATCCTGCCCCGGAAGCGATCAATCATCTTGCCCTTCTCCGTCTTGATGGAAAAACCGGAGCGAATGATATCCTCAGCGCTGTAACCAAGCCTTAAAAGATGAAGCGTCAGATCTTCCCAAGAATTGGGAGCGAAACCGATTTCAAATTTTTCAATCGTCTCCGGAATCAATCCCCGACCTTGAAGATAAGTCTGGGGAACCGGATACTTTTTCAACTCCGCCTTGTAAAAGTCCGCGGCGGCGCGGTTTATCTCAAACAAGACATCGAATTCCTTGTGGTCTTGGGGAGAAATCTTTTTTAGTTCGACATTGGCTTTTTCCGCGAGCAACTTCAAAGCCTCGTAAAACTCGAGGTTCTCATACTTCATCACGAACTTGAAAAGATCACCTCCTTCTCCGCAACCGAAGCAGTGCCAGATACCCCTGTCTGGCGAGACCATAAAAGATGCCGATTTTTCCCTATGAAACGGGCAATTTGCCTTCCAATTCTTCCCCGCCGGCTTCAATTCCAGATAAGAGCGGAGAAAATCAACCAAATCAAGTTTTGCTTTGATTTCTTCAATTGGGGTCATCACACTTAAAATACACAAAAAACGCCAAAAAAACAACCCAAAAGGGTTGTTTATCTGATATCAAAGCGACGGACGGCGTCGGCAATAATCTTATCAATAAGAAGGGGCATCGAGATTCCCATAACCGCCGCAGCCTGCGGGACAAGGCTGGTTTTCGTCATTCCCGGCAGAGTGTTGATTTCAAGAACGTAGGGCGTATTGTCGGTCGTAAGGATAAAATCAGTCCTCGTCACCCCCTTGCCATTTACGGAATTATGAGCGATAAGCGCCGCCTCCTGGACCTTCTTTGTCACATCGGCAGGCAGATTAGCCGGAGTAATTTCCTTCGAGGCGCCGGCGGTGTATTTGGCATTGTAGTCAAAGAAGTTGGCGCCGGAGATTATTTCCGTAGGCGGAAGAGCGGCGTCTTTGCCTCCATTCTCAATGACGCCGCAGGTCAGCTCTCTTCCAGAGACAAAACGTTCAACCCGGACGTGTTTCGAAACATCAAAAGCGAGACAGAAGGCTTCCTTCAACTCCCGCTCACTTCTCACGATGCTAACCCCGACGGACGACCCCCTGTCCATTGGCTTAACAACTATCGGATAACCGAATGGGGAAACGAAATCTGACCATCGGTCGTGATAGGAGACATCAACTCCTTCAGGGACATTCAACCCTCTGGCTTTGAACAGTCTGGCCGCGGCTGACTTATTCATTCCCAAAGCGCTCCCCTTGCTGTCGGTGCCGGTATAGGGAATGCCAAGATTCTCCAAAAGCATCTGGAGATGACCGTCTTCGCCATATTCGCCATGAAGCGCCAGATAAGCCAGGTCGATCTTGCCAATCAGGCTCTCCGGAGTAACCGGCCATTCCCCGCTCTTCTCGATAGTCAAAGATGAAACTTCGTATTTTGAATGGTCAATGTTTTCAAGAACGTTCTTCCCGCTCATAAGAGAAACCTCATGCTCCGAAGACGGTCCTCCCATGATGACGCAAACTCTAAGCTTTTTCATTCCCTGAATTATATACCAAACAGGCTAACGTGTCATTTGACTGCAGTACTGATCATTATTCAAGATTGTTTTCCATTCCTCATTAATCTTATCCAGTGTCTCCTTAGCCGAGAGGCCGCTCTTATCATAAAAATAATCATAAAGGTTTTTTTGGGAAACGATCAGAAGCTTGTCGTATGAAGGAACGTTCCAAAAATCTTTCATAAACTCCGCCGAATCCGAATAAGCGACATTGAATGGCTGGACATCCTTGAATTCATTAGAAGAGATAGCTTTTTTCTCGAGGGTCAAACCGCCCTCTCTGGCGAAGAGCCTTTGGGTGTCTTCGGTTATCCACCAATCAATGAACTTTCTGGCCAGCTCCTTCTGGCTCGAATTCTTGGAGATAGAGATCCCTTGGCCGGCAAGCTGGGAAAAGCCGCCACCCTCCCCGTATAAGCTGCCAAACCAACCAATATTCATCTTCTTATAATCAGGATTGTCGGTCAGATCGAAACCGTGGGCGGCAATGCCGGACATCACGGCAACATCGCCCTTCATAAATAACCTACCAACGTCGGCATAGTTAATAGCCTCTTTGGGCGGCATATAGCCCTTAAGCTCCTTGAATAGCTTCAAGGTCCTGATAGCCCTATCGCTATTTATATGTCCATCCGAATCGCAAGAAGCATAATCACCCCAATCGCCCCCGGCGCCGAAAAGAAATGTCCCGTATTGCATAGTGATACAGTCATACTCAGACGACGTGGGAAAGACGATGCCGTATTTACCCTCTTCCGGACGGGTAAAGAACTCGGCAATGTCCCGCAGCTCCACGACCGTCCTCGGGTAGGACAACTCATAACCGTATCTATTATAAAAGTTTTTCTTTTCCGTCTCGTTCTCAAACCAATCCTTCCGATAGGCGTAAATGAAGGAGTTGCCGGAGAAAGGAACGGCGTAATATTTCTCAGAATTGGCGGGAAACTCCCCGTAGTTGTCAATGGCAAAATTGACGAACTTTCCCCAGAGCTTATTCTTGTTTACCACGGAAGTAAGATCCTCATAACAATTGTTCTCGGCGCCATAGCCGAGCCATTGGGAGTCGCCAACAAAAAGATCATAATCGGGATGAGGCGAGCAGACGTTATCATAGAACTCCCTTTCCCATTCCTCCAGGGGGAAATTCTTGAAGACAACCTTGATACCGGTCTTGTCGGTAAAGTCCTTCGTCACCCTAGGCATGACGCCAACGACCGGAAAATCAAACCAGCCGATGACAAGCGTCTTCGGTCCAGAATTCCTGACGGCAGAAACTAAGGCAAGAGTGAGAGCGAAAACTACAAAGACCGCCAAGGCAATTCTAATGATTATTGTTTTGTCAATTTTTTTATTCTTCATATCCTATAAACCAAACTTTGTTTGCATTGGGGGTCTCTTGGGCATTTATCTTTCTTGAGACTCCGTCGACTATGACTTCAAAAGCCGGATGGACGGGGCGCACCTCCAGATAATCATTAAGGGCGCCATCCCAAATCCTCAATTCCCCTCTGCCCCCGAGGATGTCCGGGTAGCTTTTGGAAAAATCGGCAAAGAAGGAGGAATCCTTCTTTTTTAATATTTCCAAGACCCGGCTCTTGTCGGAGTGCCAAAGGTAATTCCCTTCGTTATCAACGACGAATAACCCCTTCGGGATACTTTGCTTTTCAAAACCGGAAAAGAACTGGTTTACGGGAACGGTCAAACCACCCAAACCGATAATTTTCCCCTCCCGGGAGCGGATAGGGCTGACATAAGAGATCACATTCACCTTTGCTCCAGTCAAAGGATCGGCGGTTTCGTAGAATCTGCTCATATAAATCTCCCCCTCATTAAGCAGTGATCCTCTGATGAACATATCACGGACAAGACCAGACTCCTTCGTCTCTTCGACCTTCGCCGCGCCGTCCTTGTCGAGATAAATCCTTGAAAGGATTCGAGTGTCAGCATCATAGATATCGAAGGACATCGCGCAAGAACATTCCCTAAGGGCTTCGCCAACATCCTTCAGAATCTCCTTCTTTTTGGAAAATCTCTCTTCGGGGTAATCCTTCACAAAATTGATTGACGCCATACTATTCAGACGGTTGATCATCGTCACTGATTCGTAAGAAGCCAGGGAAATAGATTGGATAAACGGACTCATAGTACTGTCCGCCTTCTGAATAGCGCTTTTATAGGCTTCGGCCCGGTTGCGGTCCACCATAAGGATGATCCCCAACCAGATGGAGCAAGTGGCCAGGACCGACAAGATTATCAATAATATTTTTATAATTTTCATGGCGAAAACAAAAAAAGTCCGACGGATACGTCTCGCCGGACTCAAGTTGATTTATTGTATGCTCTCATTCTACTATATAATCTCTATTTTTAAAACAAGGCTCCCCACCCAAAAGACTGGTGGGTTGTTGAAATAAAAGACCGCCTCTTTCAGAGGCGGTTTTGGATTTTTGGAGATCAGTTTTGATTTTTTGCTTTTTCAACCTTGGAAAGGTCGACGACGCGATCTTTGCCATCCTTGGGGACGGCAGAATCAGGCTTGCTTCGCGAAATAAGAATTACTCCGCCGCTCGCTTTGTCGTAAAACGTTTCCAAATATCTGTCACTCATGAAAACAACTCCTTTTGTTTATTTTTATAAACTTTTAGTTTTCTAATCAGAATTTAACACATTTTGGCTTTGTTGTCAAAAAAGATTACCCTTCGCGCGGCGACTCCCTTTTGGGACTCAGAGCCAAAAAAATAGGCCGGCGGATGCCGGCCAAAAATGATCTTGATCAAGAAACGAGTTCGATAACGGGGAGGTCGATGGGCGAACGAGGCAAGATCTTGGGCAAAACCTCGCTAGCCACTTCGACGTAGCCGATTCCTATGTACTTCGCAACCTCTGATGAGCAGCAGCCCTCCTTGGGAATACTGCAGACGATAGTCCTGATATTCCGGCCAAGGCTCATATCCCTGACCGCCGACGTCATAAGACCGAAGGCGTTGGGAGTGATCATCCCGTCCGTCTCATTAGCGATGAACAGGATGTCTGCCAATCCGAGGTTGAGGCACAGGTTCTCTATGGTCCTTTTCCAGGAGTTACCAGGATCATCCAGGCCTACGTCCGGAGACGAGAACCAGTTGATTACCTCACAACCGTTTTCCTTCCAGAAATCCCTCCATCTGGCAACCTCACCCGGATCGTTGCCGATTACCACCACTTTCATAAATTGTTCCCTCCTTTTGGATTACTCCGTTCTTGTTGTCTGTTTTAAGAGTAAAACAGCTTGACATAAATGTCAAATAATAACGACTTCACTTAGATAAAGAAAACCCACCGAATCGGCGGGTTTGAGAAACTTATTTTGAGCTGATGACAAAGGTGGCAAAGGTTTGATAATCAGTATCCTTGATGGTCACATTGTATGGCGCATCGCTTGAAAGATTGCCCAAAGGCGCCTTATAGACGCGATCTCCGACTTTCAACTCGAAAGAGACGGCTTGTCCGCTCCAAATACATTGGACCCCGGAAGGGCAAGGAGAGTTAATAAATCTGATAACTTTGACCGAAACCTCCGGTTGATCCAAAATGACGGTCTCATTCTCCCTTAAGGTGACCTCATCTCCAAGGGAAACGGTTCGGATTACTTCCGGCTTCTCCGTGCCGGCGGTCGGTTGAGTCACGTCAGAGCCCTGGCCGGTAATAGTCTGTTGATCAGGTGTCGTACCCGATTGGGTGGTCGGAATCTCGGAAATGACCGTCTTTTCCTCTTTATTCAAGACAAAATATCCGCCAATACCGAGAACCACGACAAGGACAGCAATAAGGATCGCGGCTATTGTTTTCTTGTTTCGCATAATAAGATTATATTACTTAACTAGTTTATTACAAAATCAACGACATTACTTTTCTTACCCCAAGGTTCGGTATAGATCTTATACTTCCCGGGGATGAGCGAGAGATACTCGCCACAGGGCAGACCGCTATAAGAGGTATCCCGGCTACAAAGAGGAGATGAGAGAGTAATCCTGATCGATTTGGCAGTAGAGTCCGGCAGACCGCGGAGGATGCCTTTGACGCCGGAGCCATTCTCGATCCAGGCGACCTTATCGCCTTCAAATCCGGAAAAGTTGCAACCCTTTATCTCCAAGGTATCACCAACGGAGCCTGATGACTTAGAGAGCGAGATAATAACCGGCTCTCCCTCACTTGAATCAGTGCAGGTAAGGATTGGCGCCTCAGCCGGTTCCTGTCGCCTCTCCTTCGTCAGCCCAGTTTGAGGGCCAGCCGGGACATTGGAATTATTTCTCTCTATAACTAAATCGTGTCTGATGAAAACCGAGTAGATCAAGACCCCAAGAAAAATGGCGGCGATGATGAGCAAACCCGGTAAGGAACTTTTATTATTTTTCATGAATTGTCTATATTTTCTCTCCGCTTTTAGAAATGGAATCGCTCCCCTCCCCACGGAGAATCTTTTTAATCCTAATCTCTTTAAAATTCGAACCGTCGGCAAAACCATAGCGCTCACCATCAAATAACCAACCGTTCTCAACAGAAAAAATCTTGGTAACAAGATAATTATCCTCCTTGATCCAACCCCCGACCGAATCGAAGCCAGCATCCCTGAGATAATCCAGTCCTCGCTTTTGGATCGCCAGGCCGACCCCCTTACCCTGAAACTCTGGCAAAATATACAGTCCGTAGAAACTGGATGTCTTATTGCCGACGGCGTAATCGACGGAAGGACCGACTTCGCCAAAACCGATGATAAGTCCGTCAGCTTCGGCGACAAACATCCTAGCTAATGGTTTTAGATTCTTGAACTTCTCCAACCAAGTCCCAAGATGCTCGTCGGGGGATATATTCTCCATATAACCGCTGAAAACGTCATTACTGGGATTGGCCCGCATCGCTTCGATATGGATGAGCGCAATTTGAGGGATGTCTTTTTCCTCCGCTTCCCTAAGAATATATTCGATCATCTTCTTGCTATCATTCTAGCTTCTTCCCTGAAAAAACAAAAGTGACAAAACCGCTTCCAGAAGATCCATCATTCGAATATTTTCCGGCAAAATTATATAATGATTAAGATATAGAACAAAAGAGCATCGTGCCATGAGCAAACTAAAAACAACACTCTTCGCCGCGGCAGCCGGCATTATAATATTTTCCGGAGTTGCCTTCGCCCAGAATCAGTCATTCGGAGAAGAAGCGATAAATTCTTTCCTGTCAGACATCTCTGTCAACCAAGATAATTCAATAGACGTGACCGAGACGATTGTCTATGACAGCGGCTCTCAAAGCAAACACGGAATATACAGGGACATAATCCCCCTCTCCTCCCAGAAAAGAAGGATGGAGATCGAAGACATCAAGGTGACCGATGAGGAAAACACCCCTTATACATTCGAGATCCTAAAAAACGGAGGTGATATAAGGATAAAGATAGGTGATCCCAGAAGGACGTTTGTGGGAGAAAAAACGTATATCATCAGCTACAAGGCGACAAACGCCGTCGCCCAGCTGGAGAAAAATGATGAGGTTTATTGGAATGTGACAGGAAACGGATGGTCTATGCCGATATACTCGGCCAAAGCAAAAATCACCCTCCCGCCAGGTCAAAAAATAACCCAAGGCGCCTGCTATTACGGGGTTAAGGGAAGCACGGCGAAGTGCTCGACTGCCGACAAAGAGGAAAACATCTATACCTTTATCGCCGGCAGAAGGCTTGATCCGGGAGAAGGACTGACCGTTGCCGCCGGCTTCGCTAAGGGATGGGTTTCTCCTTACACAATGAAGGACAACATCTCCAATTTCTTCAACGTTTACAAACAGTGGGCAGTCGCGATCTTGATGCCCCTTCTGACCTTATTCTTCTCATTGCGATATTGGTATAAGAAAGGCAGGGACCCGAAGGGAACCGGCGTGATCGTTCCCCAGTACGACATAGAAAAAGGGATAACCCCGATGGAGGCTGGAGGAATCGTCCTGGAAGACGTTTCCGCGACCGGAATCTCCGCCGAGATAATCTATCTGGCAACCAAGGGATATTTGAAAATAAAAAGAATTCAAACCTCGTTCGGATTTTTCCAATCAACGGATTACGAGCTGACAAAACTTAAGGATTCTTCCGAACTTGAAAATGATTATGACAAAGAGCTGTTGGACGCCCTATTCACAATCCATCCCAAGACCGGTCTCAATGATTTATGGGAGATCTTGAAAGGAAAGAAGAAGCTGGGTGACCTGACAAAGACGATACAGGGGGATGTCATAAAGATGTCTGATTTGAATTATTACTTCTATAAGAACGCCCAGTCAATCGTCAAAAAGGTTTTGGACGCTTTGTTAACCAAAGGCTATTACAGCAATCTGGGAAAGATGAAAACCGGCGGGGCCGGGATATTCGTCACCTTGTTCCTAGCGATTTGGATTTCCTTATTCATCGGAGGAATCCTGAGCGCGACCCTACTGGACGGAAATCCCCTACCTCTTATAATCGGAGTATTCGTTTCGGTTCCGATTTATGGAATAATCTTGCATTTTAGCCCGGCAAAAACGAAGATGGGGGTAGCAGAAAAGGAATATCTTTTAGGACTCAAGGAATATCTTCAAATCGCCGAGAAGAACAGGTTGGACTTCCATAACGCGCCCGAGAAGAATCCGGAAACATTCGAGAAGCTTCTCCCCTACGCAATGATCTTCGGAGTATCCGAAGCTTGGGCGAAGGAGTTTGAAGGAATCTATGAGACTTCTCCGTCATGGTATTCTGATTCAACCGGGACAACTGCTTTCAGCGCCGTCGCCCTCAATGAGGCGATGTCCGAATTCAATACCTTCGCATACTCATCGCTTTCATCCTCGCCCTCGGGCGGAGGAAGCGGCGGGGGCGGATCATCGGGCGGAGGTGGTGGCGGCGGCGGAGGCGGAAGTTGGTAAAAACAAAAAAGAAAAGGCTGTCCACACTGGGTGGATAGCCTTATTTTTTAAACCATCGTCAGTCGATCCGAGAGTCATCAAGCATAGAATCTGGAAGCCGAAACCTTAGAAGGTTGATTACTAAAAGAGGAAGCCGGAAGCGGGGGCGGAGAAGACGCTTCTTGCGCTGGTATAATGCATATCAAATCCAGTCGACTGGGCGCCTTCGGAGAAAAAGCTCGGTGCCAGAAAGACAGAAAGGGCGGATTGCCAATCGAACTCGTCACCCGGACAATCGAGCTCAAGGCTCAACTCCGGCTGGCGGAAGAGACGTTCTGGATGGGTCAAGATGATCGAGCCGACAGCGATGATCCCGAGACCGAACTCACTTCCCGCGAAAACCTCGCGAGCCCGGCGAACAGAGCGACCACGATGCCGCAGACCAAGCTGGGCGGGGACGATCAGGATATCTCCTTTCTGCGTCCCGGCGATAAGGTCAAGAGCGCGCGTCGTGCGGTCACTAGCCTTGAAACGATCGGGGATGATATATTTGCCAGAGTAGTTAGTAAATGGGCGGGCAGTGGCGATCTTTGCAAGAACCAGCTCGGTGGAGAGACAGTATTTCCGACCAGAGTCAGTCACTTCGGGAAAATACTTGGCGACCAGAGCGTTCACGGACGGGATGGCAAACCACCCCTCGGCGCCAGCGGACAAGGGCGGCAAGCTCTTGATGTATTCAAGGGCAAGCGTTTGGTCAAGGTGGAAGAGTCTGGCAATGGCCCTGACCTGCTCGGCGATCGGCTTTGGCCCGTCGTACTTATTAGGGTAAGCATAATCAGAAGCGGTCTCTTCAAGACTGTAACGATCGGACCTCGAAAGCTCAGCAATGAGCTTCGCGATCCCGCTCTGCAGCTCCTCAGCGCGATCACTGAGCCGCTGCGCAAGCGTGTCGTCAAGATTAGACTGGTTGTAAGCCGTTTCGAAGATGCTAACCGCATGTAGGCCCTGAGGATCATGACTGGTAACCAGTATCTTTTCCAACATTGTCATTCTCCTTCCGTCTTTCAAGCTCTCACTCCGACAAAAGATTTCCTCTACATGAGGTAACGCAACAAGAGCCGAATATCTTCAGAACCGATGCGGTACTTCATGAGTAAGCTTAGTTTTATTTTAAAGGTGCTGTTCTAACGATTCACCGTAACAACTTTTTTAGATTTTGTCAATCATCCTAACGATAAAACAAGGTTCTCCATCAAAATAAGATATTATCTGCAGCTGAGTGATTATGGCTCTTAAAAGAAGAATGATGAGCCGCTATTAAAAAGATATCTGAGAAAAATTATGGTTGACTCCAATTTGATAATCCGATAATATGTAGATATACTTAATCATATATACTTATGAAAAAGACTGGTTATTCAATTGAGGAATATTCCGAATTCCTAAGAGCGCTGTCCGATGAGACTCGCCAGGAAATAATTTTCGGATTTATGGGGCATAAAGAGATAAATGTAAGCGACATCGCAAAACGATTCGCCTTAAGCCGACCAACGATCTCCCATCATCTCAACCTGATGAAAAGGGCAAAATTACTCAACGCCCGGAAGGAAGGAAAAGAAATCTATTATTCTTTTAACAAGGAGTATGCGATAGGATTCCTTGAAGAAATGACGAAGTGGCTCAAAAACTGTTGCTAGCTTCTAATCAATCGGCTAATCATTTAAAGACATTACAAAGACATGACTTATAAAAAAACAAAGGAAAAACAAAGTGTGGTCGAAACGACATACACCGACGACAAAACCAAGAAGTATTACGCTTGGCGAGCTTCGAATTATGATGCCTTGGCTGATTGGGAGATCGCTCCCCATGACGAAGCCGTCAGGATCACGGATGCGAAGCCAGGTCAGCATATACTGATAGCAGCCTGCGGCACCGGCAGAGGAATGGAAGCGTTGGCAGGGGCAGTCGGACCAGAAGGTAAGATTGACGCTATAGATATATCAGAAGAAATGATAGACCAAGCCCGGAACAAAGCCGAGAAGCTTGGCATAAAAGATCGTATTCATTTTACACAAGCCAATGTCCGTCACCTGCCATATCCCGACGAAACCTTTGACATTGTTTATAACGGCTATATGTTTGACCTTATAGAACTCGCCGGATTCATGCCCATCTTGAAGGAAATGATGCGAGTCCTAAAACCGGGCGGAAGGATCGTCTTATTAAACATGAGCAAACTAGATGAACGAAAGACGTTTTATGAAACTTTTTACAAGTGGACCGGAATCCCCTGCCGGCCAGTGTTGATGGCTCCTTATCTGGAAAAGCTTGGCTTCAAAGATGTGAAAAGGATCTATCGAGAACTTCATCCCAAAAATTTTTATGAACTAGTCATCTCCAAATTATGGGGACAAGAAATCGTTACCGCCAGGAAAAGCGAGAAGTCGTAATATCTTTTGGAACTACAAAAATAAAAACCCCGCCTTTTGGCGGGATTTTTTGGCGGTGTGTATTGGACGAAGTTCGAATGTATTTCGGACAAAATCCACAGGATTTTGACTAATAATGTTTGCGCCTCGCACGCT
>JAJYME010000004.1 GCA_021787205.1 bacterium | reverse complement strand
TTTATCTTATAAATTAAAATTTTCCTGAATTAAGAGCACTAAGAAAGATATCGTATATTTCTGTGGAAATATCTCTCCCTCTCTTTTTTATTGCATCCTGAGGATCATTCTCAAAATCATATCTATTTATTTCCTGATTAACAACAAAACCACTACTCTCATACATACCCTTTTTATCTACAAACGGAGTATTCTCTATACTACCATTAGATTTTTTATCTAGAATAGTTAGATTACCTATTTTATCTAGTTCATATTTTAAGGTCTTATACTTTTTAAACTGAGACTCTAATAGTTTTTTATATTCTCCTTCCGGCTCTCTAGGAATAATATGTTCTATTGTCGGATTTATATATTCTATTTCTGGCTGTTTATTATTGATTAGTTTTTGTAATATAAATTGAACATCACCACTTTTTCCCTCTTTGTATTTTATCTTATCTAAAAATGATTCAATAAACTCTTGTCTATCACTACATAATTTTTTCAATTCATTTGAGAGCCCATTTATATCCATACCACCTTTACAAAATTGAGCGTAGATTTTTTCAACAATACTCGGACTCCCTGGAAGATATTTAAACAAGAACTGAAAAGATGCCAATCTAACTAAATATTTTTTAAAATTATCAGGTTTATTTTTATAAATATACATAATAACCGGATAAATCTGATCGATATTTAAAAAATTAATAAACTCCAACAGAGCTCTTATCTCTTTACGATCATTCCTAATACATGGTAGGTTATTAAGATTATCAATTCTTGCATTTCTTAAAGCTAAATATAAGTCAGCATCATCCAACAATGTTTCAATATATCTGTATGTATTATTCTTATCTGAATTTTTAATATATATTTTTTGAAAAGCTTCAAATAAGTTTGATTGATTAACATACCCGATAGTACTTAACCACTGATGCCTAACAAAATCCCTTAAAAAACGACTGCCTTCAAATTTTGATTCTAATTCAATCCATTTATTCTGAGCCTCTTCTAGTAAAATAGAATCTTCTCTTAATTTCATAAAAAGAGAGTTTTTTATAAGATCGGTACTAACAAGTTGTACAGCTGTTGCATTAAGTCCTTCAAATAATTTATATCCTAATGAGTATGTTGCACATTTTGTAATAACCATCTCTAATGATTTTATTTTATTAAATATATCACTCACTTCTACTCCTTCACCAACTGTCTTTTCTATTAATTTCCTAATTTCAAAATAATTATCAAAGAACCTATTTGTCTGAGATTTTATTTTAGGTTTAGAAAATTCACCCCTACCAAAGAGGATCGTTTTATACACATCATTAGATGACTTATCAAAAAACTCAAGAGTTGGGCTTGGATCTCCAATAAATTGAGGCACTAATAGTAATTTGCGAATTTCTCCTAGATACGGATGTTCTTCTCCATATTTCTCTTTAATCAGATCGCGTAGTGCAATAAGAATTAAAGAAATTGTAGTTAATCTTTGCTGACCATCAATCACTTCATCACGAGATGAAGAACCCTCTCCAGAAATAAGAACTATAGTCCCAACAAAATATGGACTATTGTTTTCTATAATGTCCCCCCATAACTTATTAACACTCTTTTTATCCCACGTATATTGTCTTTGAAGTGAGGGAATTAATTGTCTTTGAGTATGTTGAAATAAATTATCCCCATACAAAACATCAACCGAAAAAAAATTATTATTCATTGTTTTTGTTAATTTTATTAATCGACCTAGGAATCTGGTTCCTCTTTGTGGCTATTATAGACCTTTATAAAAACTCATACAAAAAACCGCCTTTCGGCGGTTTTCCTTATAAACACCTATTCTCCTCCAGTCAGCCTGACAGATACAACCCTGGAAGCCCCATCCTCCCCCATGGTGACCCCATAGAGGGAATTGGCGGATTCCATTGTCGATCTGTTGTGGGTGACTATCAGGAATTGGGTCTTGCTCTCAAAATGCTTCAATATCTCCCCCAAAAGTCTCGCGTTATGCTCATCAAGCGGCGCGTCGACCTCATCGACCACGATGAATGGTGGGGGTGAGATGGCGACCAACCCGAAGAGTACCGCGACGGAAAGAAGGCTTCTCTCCCCTCCCGATAAGACTTCCAAGCCCTTGATTCTCTTCTTGGGCAGGACGACATCGATTTCTATTCCGGCCTTGGGTTCGTCCTGGTCTTCCTCGGACATCGATTCCGGCATTACGCCGTCCAATAATTCCTCGGTCGGCGAAGTCGATACCGGCTCTTGAAGTCTCAAGGCCAGCGATCCGCCCCCAAATAGGATCTTCGCAAACTGGTTGAGCTCGGAATTGATCTTGTCGATCGCCCCATCGAATTCCCTGTTCACCTTCTGGTCAAGTTCCCTTATCAAGGATTTGAGGTCTATGGAAGCTTTTTCCAATTCGGTTGTCTGCGTATTCAGGAAGGTGAATCTTTCTTCGGTTTCTTTCGCTTCCTTGACGATGGATTCATCGGTTTCCCCGATCGAAGCCAATTCGTTCCTTAAGCGGTAGATTCGTCTTTCTATTTGGATCGGGTCAAGCTCGGTATTCGCTTCCCTTACCTCGACATTGATATATTCGTCGAAACTCTTTCCGGCGGCCTTGAGCTGGTTGTCCAACTCTGTTCGATAGTAGATCAGTTTTTCCCTTTCGAAAAAAAGCTTCTCCCTCTTGTCGCTCGCCCTGGAAAGCTCGTCCTTCTTCTTTTCCAACTCGTTTACCGCTGAGCGGAAAACCTTGTTGAATTCGTCCAGGCCGGAAGAAAGCTTTCCTTCCATCTCGTCGAGTTCGTCGAGTAATTTCTGGAATTCAGAAATCTTGGCTTCATAGACCAAATCCTTTTGCGGGACCTGTTCTTCCTCCTTTATTTCCGGAACGGCGAAGACCTCGTCGACAGAGGCGATAATCCTGCGAAGGATATCACGGATCTCTTCGACCGAGGAAACGCTTATGGCTTTCTCGGCGGAGAATTTGATTTCCCGGAGGATCGTCTCCGTACCCCTCATTACCTTCTGGGCAACCGGCCTTGGCGCCTGGACGCTCGGCTTCAAGCTCATTTGCTCTTTGATAAGCTCGCGGCGCTTCTGGCGGATGTTCTCCAGCTCCTTCTTAGTCTCCGGTTCGGAGGCTTCGATCTTCTTGAGATTCTCCTCGGCTGAGACCATTTCTTGTTTTTTTACTTCTATCTCCTTCTCCGCTTGTTGCAGGGCCGGATCGATCTTTTCCAGTTCCTTTATGATCGCCCTGACTTTGGACCCGAAATAGCTCTCCTCCAAGTTCTTCAATTCATTGGCGATATTATCTCTCTCCTCATAGCGCTTCACCGCCCGGCGAAGCATTTGAAGATGAGGTTTCATCTCCTCCATCGATTGTCTGGCTTTCTCCAAATTAGAATCAGTATTCTTGAGCTCCCTCGCGGCCCGCCTCTTCTTTAAGAGATATTCCTTAAGCCCCAAGATCTCTTCGATCAATTCCCTTCTCTCTAACGGCGAGGCGCGCAAGAAGGCGTCGCTCTCCCCCTGGGAGATGATGTTAAGCCCGCGGGCACCCAATCTGGCGCTCGCAAAAAAATCAACAACGTCCTTAAGACGCATTTCCGCTTGGTTTATGAAGAATTTGGAATCGCCATCCCTATCTATTCTTCTCGTGATTACCACCTCCTTGTATTCTATCGGGAAAATCCCGGTCGAATTGTCAAAATAAAGCGAAGCTTGGGCAAAGCCGGCGCGGGGCTTCTTCTCCGTCCCGGCAAAGATCAGATCGTCCGATTTGGCGCCTCTGAGCGATTTGGCCTCCCTTTCCCCTAAAATCCAGCGAATGGCGTCCGTTATATTCGATTTTCCCGAACCGTTTGGGCCGACTATCGCCGTCACCCCATCCGGGAAGTCCAGAGTCGTCTTACTCGCGAAAGATTTGAATCCCTGAAGTTCCAGTCTTTGTAAAAACATACCCTCTCATTATACGCAAAAAAAAGGGATTAAAAAAGATGATGAGAGGCAATAAAAAATAAGCCTTATGCTTTCCCGATGCATATCGGAGGCAATTTGGCTTGGTTTTCGCAAAGCGAAACAAATTGCCGAGATCTGAGAGGATTCGCTCCGCAGGAGAGCGAAAACCTCGTCAATCGGAAAGCATAATGCTTATTTATGTTTTTATCCGTGGCGGATTACCATTACATCCCCATCCACAACTTCGTAATCTTTTCCTTCGAGTCTGAGCCAGCCCTTTGATTTGGCGTTGGTCCAGCTTCCGGCTTCCAATAACTTTTCCGCGGAGATGACCTCAGCCCGAATGAATTTCTTTTCAAAATCGGTATGGATAGCGCCGGCGGCGACAGGAGCCTTCGATCCTTTGTAGATCGTCCAAGCCCTGGTCTCATCCTCTCCAGTCGTGAAGAAGCTCATCAACCCCAAAAGATCGTAGGCTTTTTGGATAAGCTCGGTCAGATCGTTGATTTCCGAGAGATTATAGATGACATAATCGGCGCCCAAGGATTTTATCTTATCCTTCAAGGAATCCGACACATCGGATGGCTCTCCGTTCAAAAGATAGACTTGAGCCTTGGCAGTCAGAAGTTGAAGCTCTTTTACCGCCGGCTCGTTTATGATCCCCGGCTTGATATTCTTTACCAGTTTCCCTTCTTCAAGACCGATTCTTACTTCTTTGATCGTTTCCAAGTCCTTCTGCTTCTGCTTGTCCCCGGCTCTGGCTTCCTTCTCCAACGATACGGCGCGCTTATTAACCGTATCTAAATCTTTCAAGATAAGCTCGGTATTGATGATCTCGATATCGCGCTCAGGATCGACTCCCTTGTCATCGACGTGGATAATCTCATCCGACTGGAAGCAGCGAACCACCTGGACGATAGCGTCGGTCTCGCGGATATGGGACAAGAATTGGTTTCCAAGCCCCTCCCCGGCATTAGCCCCTTTGACCAGTCCGGCGATGTCGTAAAATTCGACAATGGCCGGGATGGTTTTCTTCGAGGCGCTTAAGTCGGTCAAGGCCTTGAGCCTCGCGTCCGGCACTGAAACGATCCCGACTGATGGATCGATGGTTGCGAAAGGATAGTTGGCGATCAGGACGTCCTTATTGGTCAAAAGTTTGAAAAGGGTAGACTTTCCGACATTCGGAAGCCCGACGATTCCCATGGATAGATTCATAACTTATAAACTATCACAAAAAACGGATAAAATAAACGCCTGCCCGCCGATCGGCCTGATGACAATGGTATCAACAAAAAATCCGCGCCGGGGCGCGGAATCGGTTTTAGGAGAAGACTTCCTCCAGATGTTCTCTGACGGCGACAAGAACCTTTTTGGTTCCTTGCCCTAGAGTTTGGCTGTTGATGTAATGCTCGCCGGTCTGATCTTTGGAATAAGACACTTTCTCCCTTTCAAAATCGATCCTGATCCGCATTATCTCCTTCTCAAAACGATCGTCAGTCAAAGTCACGACGAGGCTATCCTCTTCGTCAGAATGGCAATAAAGAGAAACCCTGATTCCCTTGAGATAGGAATTGAAGTTGCTCAATTCGATCTCCAACCCGTTTATGAAGCTTCGCTTTATCTTTTTCCGATACTCCGCTTTTCCGTCCTTCTTTGGAAGGATGGAAATTATCCGGTCTCTCGTCTTATGATAAAGCTCTTTGATCCTGGTTACCGTTAAGTAAATCGCGTAGCTGAAAAAGAAAGTCCCAGTCATGACTACCATCATCATTACTACCGTTGCTAAGAAAAGCAGGAAGAACCAATCGTCTTTTTTCATCCCCAAACATCTCCTTTATTTTTATAGGTCCTGTTTGCAGGGTAAGGTAAGGAGTGATCAAAGTCAAGACCGCCAGATATCCGGCGGTCTTTTTATTTTGCGAATTCTTTTCCTCTTAAAATCCTGTGATGTTTGATGGCAAAGCGATGCGCCTCGTCCCTTATATGGGCGACAGTCTTGTCATCGACTTCGAAGGGCAACGCTCCCACGATATCCGCCTTCTTTCTCTTCGGTCCCTTCACCACCCCGACAACCGGGATGATCACTCCCACTTCGTTCATCGCATCTTTCGCCGCGTTTATCTGAGTCGGTCCTCCGTCGACCATTATCAAGTCGGGATAAGTCCATTCCTCATGCTTCAGGCGGCGCATAATCGTCTCTTTCATCATCGCCACGTCGTTCGGCTCCCTGACGCTCTTGATTTTGAAAATCCTGTAATCCTCCTTCAGCGGCTTGCTGCCTTTGAATACCACCATTGAACCGACGGCGTCTTCCCCGGAGATGTTTGAGATATCGAAACATTCTATCCTGTATCCGCCCGATTCGGAAAAATCGTCAGCCGTAATAAAAGCGACATCCTGGATATGTCTCAAGGAAAAAAGTTTTTTCTTAACCGCCGCCGCTCTCTCATACTCAAGCTTCTTCGAATATTCCAGCATTTCCTTCTCCAACCCGGCGATAATCTTTTCCTTCTCCCCCTTCAAGAACATCTTTATACTCTTGATGTTTTTCATATACTCCTCTTTTGTTATCCCGCCGATGCAAGTTCCGGGGCATAACCCGATCTCTGCCTCAAAGCAGGGCTTCTTGTAGGTCCCTACTTTCTCTGGGGGATGGATCGAGTATGGGAAGATTCTTCTGATGATCTTGAGGGCCAGCTTGGCATGGGTGGAATTGGTAAATGGCCCAAACCTGATGCCATTCTCCTTGTCTTTGCCCCTGACCAAGATGACGCGAGGAAACTTTTCCTTGGTAATCTCAATATAGGGAAAAGTCTTATCATCCTTTTCCCGGATGTTGTAAGGCGGCTGGTGTTTCTTGATGAGGTCGGCTTCAAGGATAAGAGCTTCGATCGCCGTATCGGTCTTGATATAATCGATCTTTGCGATTTCCGAAACCAGTTTCGCAATCCTTGATTCATGACTCTTCAAGAAGTAACTCGAAACGCGCCGCCTTAGATGGGCGGCTTTTCCGACATACAGCAACTCCCCTTTTTTATTCTTCATCAAATAAACTCCGGGAGTATCAGGCAAGTTTTCATAAAAATTCGCCATTTGTTTCTTATTACCATTAAGCCTCCCTTTTGTCAAAACCGTGATAACAAAAAACAGCATTGACTGCTGCTTTTTTATCATACCAAACTATTCCTCGTTATCATTATCAACTCCGAATAAGAAATCCCAGAAATCTTCGGATATTCCTCTCTTCCTAGCTCTCTTTCCGGCAAGCTTCAGGATCTGGTCGATATTGTTCAAAGTCTCAGTCTCCCCGTAGTGGATTATTTCTGCCGGGGTCTTGAAATCGAACCATCGGTAATGAAGGACTGGCGGACGAAGGACGATATCGGCATAGTTCTTCTCAATATCCATCGCTATCTGATGGGACATGACCGAAAACATCGCTTCAAAAACATGATGGATATTTCTCCACTTAAGGCCTTCCGCGGAAAAAGTCTGGATATCAAACCAATGGGAGGAGACATCCACGGCGATGACGACATCCGCCCCCATCTGCCTGACGACATTTGCCGGCACCGGATTCACCACCCCGCCGTCAATCAGTTGCTTCCCCTCCCTGATAACCGTCGGAAAAACGATCGGAATTGCCGCTGAGGCTTCCATGGCGGAATAAAGATCGCCGGAGTTCATGACTACCTCGCTTCCATTCTTCAAATCGCAAGCTACCGCCGCAAACGGGATCTTGCAATCTTCGAAGTTCTTCCCGTCAATATGGTTTTTGAATATATTGAAGGAAGATTTCTTGCTCATTGATCCCGGTTTGCGGACGAGCTCGTTCATCAGGGAATCGCTATTTCTTTTGACCTCATCAAGAAGAGGATAAATCGATTCTATATTCTTATTGAGAGCGTACCATCCTCCTATCAAAGAACCCATCGAGGTTCCCGCGATATAATCTATCGGGATATTGTGCTTTTCCAGGGCTCTGATGACTCCGATATGAGCCAGACCCTTCGAGGCGCCGCCGCCGAGCGCCAAGCCAATCTTCTTCCTTTTCTTTGTTTTTTTATTTGCAACTGCAACGTTATCCATCTTACTTGATATCATTATACAAAATTTTGAGACAATAAAAAATAAAGCGAAAAATAAAAAAACAAGACAAATGCTTTGGCAGCGTTATCCGCTGGCGAGAAAGCCTTTGTCTTGCTTCTAAGTTGTTTTGTTATTTTATTTTTTCAAAACGTTTTTCAGATATTTTCCGGTGACGGAGGCTGCTTTGCGGGCAATCTCCTCGGGCGAACCCTCGGCGATAATCTCTCCTCCTCTTACTCCGCCCTCCGGCCCAAGGTCTATTACCCAGTCCGCAGACTTGATGACATCAAGATTGTGCTCGATGACGATTACGGTATTGCCCCTGTCAACCAATCTCTGGATGACTTCCAAAAGCTTTTTGATATCCTCGAAATGAAGTCCGGTAGTCGGCTCATCCAAAAGATAGATTGTCTTTCTCGTATCTCTCTTTCCGAGCTCGGCGGAAAGCTTGACGCGCTGAGCCTCCCCTCCAGACAAAGTCGTCGCCGACTGTCCGATTTCGAGATAACCGAGACCTACCTCCTCAAGGATCTTGAACTTGTCGTGGAGCGAAGGGATATCATCAAAAAATCTGCTCCCTTCCTCGACGGTCATCTTAAGGACGTCATAGATATTCTTGCCCTTGTATTCTATCTCCAAGGTCTCTCGGTCAAATCTCTTTCCGTGACAGACATCGCATTCGACATAGACTGTCGGCAAAAAGTGCATTTCGATTGCCACCTCCCCATACCCTTCGCAAGATTCGCACCTTCCTCCGGGAATGTTGAAGCTGAATCGGCCAGCCTTCCATCCTCTGATACGGGCATCGGCCGTGGAGGCAAACAAATCCCTGATATCAGTCCAGGCGCCGACATAAGTGGCCGGATTGGATCTCGGCGTCCTCCCTATCGCCGATTGGTCGATATTGATCACCCTGTTTAAATATTCCAGTCCGGCAATGCTTTCCATCGCCGGCTTCTTAAGCTCAGAATGGTTGAATTTGTTGGAAAGGGCTCGCCAAAGGACATCGTAAATAAGAGTCGATTTCCCCGAACCGGAAACTCCCGTCACACAAGTGAATCTTCCTATCGGAATCTCGACATTGATGTTCTTCAGGTTGTTTTCGGTCACCCCCTTCATCTTGATCATCGGGGTCGCCTTATGGACATTGCGCCTCTCTTCGGGAATGGCGATCTTTTTGTCGCCTCTCAAATATTGAAGAGTCAGTGAGTTCTGTTTCTTGTCCGTATAAAGCTCAGGCAAAGGACCCTCCGCTACGATATTTCCTCCGTGGACTCCGGCTGCCGGACCGAAGTCGACTAAGTAGTCAGAGGCGCGGATCGCATCTTCGTCGTGTTCGACAAGAACGATGGTATTGCCGCTATCCTTGAGTTCCTTTAGGGTTTTGATCAGCTTGTCGTTATCCCTTTGATGAAGGCCGATTGTCGGCTCATCCAAGACATACAAGGCGCCGACCAGCCTCGATCCTATCTGTGAGGCCAGACGGATTCTCTGCGCCTCCCCTCCGGACAAAGTTCCAGCTTTCCTGTCGAGCGTCAGATAATCAAGACCGACATCAAACATAAACTTCAATCGCGATTCTATTTCCTTCAAGGGAACTTCGGCGATCTCTAAGGTCTTCTTATCCAGTTGTTTTCTCAATCCTTTGAAAAAAACGCTGGCTTCCTCGATGGACATTCCGACGACATTAGAAATGTTCTTGTCGGCGATTGTCACGCTTAAGGCTTCCTTCTTTAACCTCTTCCCTCCGCAGTCTTCACACAAATCCTCGGACCAGACATCCTTCGTTCCCAATCCGTGGCAAGTAGGACAAGCTCCGAACGGGGAGTTGAAAGAGAATAGCCTGGGCTCGATTTCCGGAAAGGCAAAGTTGTCGTGCGGGCAAGACATGGAAGCCGAAAAGAATATCTCCTTGTCTCCCATCTTGGCAACTACACAATCATTGCTGTGCTTGAGCGCCATCTCAATCGCCTCGCTGAGACGCAAGCGATTGTCTTTCTCCGCCAAATCGACTCCAGCCGGGATCCTATCGACTACGATATCGATATCATGGGCTTTGTATCTCTCCATTACGATCTTGTCCCTCAGCGATTTCAGCTCTCCATCGACTCGGGCTTCCCTGAAGCCGTTGGAAAGAAAATCATAAAGCAACTGGTAATACTCTCCCTTTCTTCCTCGAACCACTGGAGAAAAGATTGTCAGAGCGGTGACGGGCTTCAATTCCGCAAAATAGGAAACCGCGTCAACGATTTCCGCCAAAGACATCTTATGGATTTCCCGTCCGCACTGAGGACAATGGGGAACGCCGGCCCTGGCAAAGAGGACGCGGAGATAATCGTAGATTTCCGTAATGGTCGCGACCGTCGATCTTGGATTGGATGAATGAGCTTTCTGGTCGATGGAAATCGCCGGAGACAAGCCGTCAATCTCGTCGACATCCGGCTTATCCAGCTTTCCTAAGAATTGCCTGGCGTAAGCCGAAAGCGACTCGATATATCTCCTCTGCCCTTCGGCAAAAATAGTATCGAACGCCATCGAGGACTTTCCTGATCCGGAAAGCCCTGTAAAAACTATCATCTTATTTCTCGGCAACTTAAGGCTCACGTTTTTAAGATTGTGTTCCCTGGCGCCTTTTATAATTATTTCGTTATTCATCGTTTTCTTCGTCGTCATCTTCTTTTACGGGATCGACAACCACGATATTTTTCTTCTTCTTTTCCGGTAATTCCGGCTTGATGCCGAACTTCTCCTCCAAAGTCCTGATTTCGTCACGGAGAATGGCTGCCGTTTCAAAATCAAGCTCCTCCGCCGCCCTCTTCATCTCCCTTTCCTTCTGTTTCAAAAGTTTCTTAAGGGCAGAAGCGGATCTTTCCATCGGACCCAACTCCATCTCCAAAGTCTTCCCTTCGGGCAAGATGTCCCTGATTTCCTTTATGACCGTCTGCGGCACTATTCCGTGTTCTTTGTTGTAGGCTATCTGGAGATTTCTCCTTCTCTCGGTCTCTTTGACCGCCCTTTCTATCGAACCGGTGATATTGTCCGCATAAAGCAGGACTTCTCCGGCAGCATTTCTCGCGGCGCGTCCGATGGTCTGGACGAGCGAAGTCTCGCTCCTCAAGAATCCCTCCTTGTCCGCATCCAATACCGCGACCAGCGACACTTCGGGCAAATCCAATCCCTCTCTCAAGAGGTTTACTCCGACGACGACATCATAGACTCCTTTTCTCAAATCAGTCAGGATCTTGATCCTATCAAGAGTTTTTACATCCGAATGGAGATAATTCACCTTGACTCCCTTCTCTTTGAGATAATCTGACAGGTCTTCGGCCATCTTCTTGGTGAGAGCTGTTACGAGCACCCTGTCTTTTCCGCCCTTAATTCTTTCTTCGATCTTTTGGATCAAGTCATTGACTTGGCCCTTGGCAGGCAAGATCGTAATTTTGGGATCAACCAAACCGGTCGGACGGATAATCTGTTCGACAATTTGCTTTGATTCTGATTTCTCATAATCTCCAGGCGTGGCGGAAACATAAATCATCTGTCCCACCGCTTTTTCGAATTCAGGATATCTCAAGGGGCGATTGTCCGCCGCCGAAGGCAACCTGAAACCGAATTCAATCAGGTTTCTCTTCCTTGAGGCGTCTCCCTCATACATTCCCCTGATCTGGGAAACCGTCACGTGCGATTCGTCTATCACTGTCAAAAAATCCTTGGGGAAATAGTCCAATAAAGTCGCCGGCGCTTCCCCCGCTGCCCTTCCGGACAGATGACGGGAATAATTCTCGATTCCGTTGCAATATCCGATTTCCCTCAACATAGCCAAATCGTTCTTGGTTCTTCTCTCCAGCCTCTCAGCCTCAAGCGGCTTTCCGGCTTTTTCAAAATAAGCCAACCTGTCTTTGAGCTCGATCTCTATCGCTTTTATCGCCTCAGTTCTTTCCTTTTCGAGAGTGATGAAGTGTTTCGCCGGACTTATCAAGACTTCGGAAACCTTCTCTTCGATTCCTCTGGCTGGATCGATCTTGTAAATATCATGGACGATTCCGCCCTCCGCATTGAAAGAATAAACCATCTCCTCGCTTGGAGGCATAATTTCCCATTCGTCACCTCTCAACCTGAAATTGCCGCGCTTCAAATCCATGCTCGTTCTGGAAAACTGCATATTGATCAGCTTCTTCATCAATTCCTCGCGATTGAACTCGAATCCGCTTCGAAGATGGATAAGGTGTTCGGCATATTGTTCCGGCGCTCCCAAGCCATAAATGCAGGAAACCGAAGCGACGATGATTACGTCTTTCCTGGTCAGGAGAGATGTCGTCGCTGCGTGCCTCAGCTTATCTATCTCATCGTTTATCATCGCCTCCTTGTCGATATAGGTGTCCGATGACGGGATGTAGGCTTCCGGCTGATAATAGTCGTAATAGGAAACAAAATAATGGACGGCGTTTTCGGGAAAGATCGCCGCATACTCGTTGGCAAGCTGGGCGGCCAGGGTCTTATTATGTGCGATAATCAAAGTCGGCCTATTTATCCTTGCGATAACGTTGCCGATGGTAAATGTCTTTCCGCTTCCCGTAACTCCCAAGAGGGTCTGCTTGTTAAACCCTTTTCGGATGCCGGAAACCAGGGAGTCGATCGCTTTTGGTTGGTCTCCTGCGGGCGCAAAATTTGAAACTAATTTAAAGTCCATTGTTTTGAATATATACGACATTAGCCCCTTATGGCGGGGCCATAGGGGGTGTATTGACGAAGTCAATTATAAGTTGTTATCCGACCGAATGCAACCTGATAAAAAAAACCGCCCTAAAGGCGGATTTCTTATCGTTAGTAGGAATTAGCAAAGTCATTGAAGGCCTCTGCTCTTTCCCTATAGTCTTTGAATTCGTCAAAACTCTGGCAAGAAGGAGAGAAAAGGACCGATCCCGTCTTACCTTTAAGGTAGGTCGAGGCGGAGGCGAAGGCGTCCTTAAAGCCGTCTTTTAATTCGATCGAATCTTTTTTGACTCCAGCCTCAATCAAATCATTATAAACCAATTCTTTCGTCTTTCCGCCGATATAGACTTTGGGAATGTCGCGGCTGGCAATCTCTTTCCCAAGCTCCAGGAACTCTCCCGGCTTTCCTCCTTCGCGGACTCCCCCGAGAAAAAGAAGGACTAATTCCGGCACTGATTTGACTGCCTCAATCGTCGCCAAAGGATCTGAAGACTTCCCGTCATTCCAAAAGGTCAGTCCATCCTTTGAAGCCACTTCTTCCATCCTGTATTTAAGCGGTTTGGTATTGATGATCCCGGCTTCTATCGTTTCATCATCAATTTCCAAAGCCTTCCCGACAAGATAACCGGCAGCGGCATTCATGAGATTATGCTCCCCTTTGAAAGGGATTTTCTCCACGTCCATGCCTCTAAGGGCGTTGGCGCTGAAGGCGATCAAGCTTCCCTTGATCTCAGTATTATCAATCAATTTGTCCTTGATTAAGTTGACATTCACTATCGCCTTTCCTTGATTGTCTTGAAAACGGAAAATATTGGTCTTTATTCTCACGTAATTTTCAAAGCTGCCGGCATCATCCAGATGATGGGGATAGATGTTGGTCAGGACCGCGATATCCGGTGAGGCTTTCAAATCCATCAGGTGGCGATGGGATATTTCCAAGAGAGCCACGTCCGTCGGCTCCATCTTTTCTGCTTCGAATAAGTCCCACTTGTTTTCCCTGTCGTTCCCGGAAAAATAAAATTTCTTCTTTGCCTGGTGCAAGATACTGGCGATAAAGGCAGTCGTTGTCGACTTGCCCGCTGTTCCCGTCACTCCAACGGTGCGACAATCCAAAAGCATCATCACTATCTCGATTGCCTGGATTATCTCGACTCCTTCTAAAGACAGCAGGGGCGCATTTTGCTTATACCTCCTCCAGGCCTGAGTCACGATTACCAGATCTCCCTTTTCGATATCTTTAAGATAGTCAGCTCCGAAGTTAATCTTTGCTCCTGAGGACAAAAAACGATCCAACATTCCCTCCGCCTCGTCTTTAGTGTAAGCATCGGAGAATCTTAAGAACGCCGCTTGGAAATCTTCCTTTAGGGAACTCTCGTGTCCGATTATCTCGGGGATTCCTTGTTCTTGGGTTAAATAATCAAAGACCGCCCTTCCTTCCTGACCGGAAATCCCTATTACATGGATCTTTTTATATCCTGAAAGCCTTTCCTTCAACTCCTTCTTCATATATCACATTATAATCATAAACAAGGCAAAAATAAAAAAACAAACACTTTTAAGTGTCTGTTTTTACATTACCACGCCATTTAGCCTGAATTCCGTCAGGATCGATTCCGGCAGCGGATCTCCCGGTTTCGTCACTCCTGGGTATCTCCAGGCGGAAATGACTTTCCTGGCGTCTTCTGAGTCATATAACAGGGCCCAGATCTCATATTTGTTTTTAGAGCTTCCGGAGGTCTTCATTACGGCGACGGTCTTAGGCGCTATTCCCGTCTCGATCCTGTCAGGAAAATTAATTACCCGTTTTACCTTGCTTTCCGAGAGGTAATGTTCCCGTAGTTTTGACTTTGCGTGAGCTGTCCATTCCAATCCTCTCATTTTAACTTATAAAATCCCTTTCCTTGTATCCTCAAATCCAAATAATCAAGACTGTTCCATTCGCCGGAGTTCTTCAAATTCTTGATGACCGAATCCCCGAATGTCGGATCGGTATCCAGGTTAAAGTAGATCTCCTTGCCTCCCTCCAATGAGAAAAAAATATCGTTCAAATCGGCGCTCTCGATATAGATCGAGGAGATGGCTAAGTTCCACTTGTAAACCAGATCAGACATCTTGCTGAAGTTGACCAATTCGGCTTCGGAGAAAGGCGCCTTGCCCATTTCAACTTTCTTCCCGCTCTTGTCGATGATCACTCTTATAAGCTCCCCTTCGCTCTCCGGAGCGTTGCCGAAGATTGTCCCTTTATCATCCATCCAATAGCAGGTTCTCCCCGCTTCCGCATCTTCTGAGCACCAGATATTCTTTTCTTCCCTTTCAGTCACGTCGACTTCGACATCCTTCCTAAAAAAGCTCTTCTTGATGTCATAGTCATATATTCTTGGAAAATCCCTTAAGACCGAATCGTCCTTTTTTATCAAGAGCCAAGGAATGATGTTGTCGGCCGTCAGGAGTTTTGCCGAGAGTTCCGCATTTTTCTTCTTGTTAAAGTAATCGGTTAACTCCTGGTTTGATATCTGTTTGGTTCCGACGATTTTTATCCCCTCGAATTTAAACAACGGAGTTTCTCTCGTCAACCATCCTAAAAAAACAAAAAAACCGGCAACCGAAACCACCGTCAAAACCATCTTTACTCTTTTTATAAATAATCTTCTTTTGAGGGCGCCGAGATTCTTGTCCTGCGATGACATCTTTCATATATATTATATATCGTTACCCGTTTTTTTCAAAATAAAAAACATCAACCTCCTCGGTTCAATAATAAAACGCCCTGTTAAGGCGTTTTATTGTCTACTTATTTATTTGGAAATATTTTATCTCGTCCGAAATACGGGCGAAGAACCTCTGGCACCGATACCGTTCCGTCTTCTTGTTGATAATTCTCCAAGATTGCCAAAAGCGGTCTTTCGGATAAAGCGGTGGCATTAAGAGTATGGACGAACTCGTTTCTCTCCTTTCCGTCTTCTGCCCTGATCCTGAAAGTCGTTCCCAAGCCTCGCGCCTGGAAATCAGTCGTATTGGTGCAGGAATGAGTTTCTCTGAATTTGCCCTGGGAAGGAATCCATGCCTCGACATCGTATTGTTTTCCTCCGTCAAAACCCATATCTCCGGTGCAGTTTATAATTACGCGGTGGTGGATGCCGAGCTTCTGCATCAGTTCCTCTTGTCTGGCAAGTAAGAATTGATGTTCTTCTTCGGACTTGTCTGGATGACAGAAAGAGATCATTTCCAGCTTATTGAACTGATGGACGCGCAAGATTCCTTTCGTATCCTTTCCGTAGCTTCCCGCTTCTCTTCTGAAGCAAGTCGAGAACCCAAGGAATCTCCTGGGAACAGAGACATCGATCGTCTCATCCATGAACATGGCAACAAGGCTTTGTTCGGATGACCCGACAAGATAAAGATCGTCAGCGGGGAGATAGAAAGCGTCTCCCCCGTCGATGAACTTGCCCTTTCCGGTTCGTCTTAAGGTTTCCGGGCGCACCATGACTGGCGGCAAGGAAAGCCTGAATCCGTGAGGCAAGAGGGCATCGAAAGCAAAGCGAAGCAAAGCGAATTCCAATTCGGCCAAGTCTCCGAAGATGTATCCGAATCTGGATCCGGAGATCTTGGAAGCGCGCTCGGTATCGATAAGGTTCTGGGCGACATCCATATAGTCTTTTGGCTTGAAGTCGAACTTCGGAGCTTCTCCCCAGATTCTGACCACTTGGTTTTCCTCATCGTCCTTTCCCATCGGAACTTCGGCAAAAGGCATGTTGGGAATCAAGGAAAGGATGGAATCCTTTTCTTCTTCCAAAACTTTTATCTTGTCTTCGTTCTTGATGACTTCTTCTTTTATCTCTTTGGCCTTATCCCTGTTGTCGGGACCAAGATTTTTCTGGCTAGCTCTCAGGTCATCGGTTTTGCGGCGGAGGACTTTCCATTCCTCGTCGAGTTTCAAGAACCTGTCGATCAGGTCAGGATCGGCCAGTTTTCTTCTCATCCCCTCTTTCACAAGATCGGGATTCTCTCTTATAAGATTAATGTTTATCATTTGTAATCTTTATTGTTGATTTTTGCGTCTCATCGAAGGGAAGAAGACAGTCTCCCTGATCGGTTTGTTCATAAGGAAAGCGAAAAGTCTTTCGGAAATTCCGAATCCGGACATGGTCGGCATTCCGTATTCCAAAGCTTCCAAGAAATCCTCGTCGAGCATCTGCGCTTCCGCATCCCCGCTCTCGCGAAGATCCATCTGGGCTTCGAATCTTTCTCTTTCGTCAATCGGATCGTTGGCTTCGGAAAAACCTTTACCGAGCTCCGATCCGCAAGCTACTACTTGGAAGCGATAAACCCTGCGATCATCATCGTCCATTCTCTTTGCCAAAGGCTCGATTTCAATCGGCGGATTGACTAAGAAAGCCGGTTGGATCAAGCTCGGACGGCAGAATTTCTTGAAAATCAAGTCGATCACCCTTCCGCGACCGAGTTTTTCATCGACTTTGATGTTTGATGATTTGGCAAATTTGTAAAGATCGTCGTCGGACGATTCTAAGAGATCAAGACCAGTCTTTTCTTTGAAAATTTCGCAGTAATCGACTTTAGGCCAGACTCCGGACCAGTCGATTTCGGTTCCCTTCCAATCGGTCTTCAAGGAACCCGTTACGTTCTGAACTACTTTCTGATATGTCTCGTTGATGAATTTCATCAAATCGTTGTAATCCGTATAACCCCAATAGAATTCAAGCTGGGTATAGTCCTGAAGGTGATCGGCATCGATTCCTTCATTTCTGAAGATCCTTCCGATTTCAAAAACTTTTTCGTATCCCGCCACCATTAATTTCTTAAGGGCGATCTCCAGAGAAATCCTCAGATAATAATCAGTATCAAGGGCATTGTAATGAGTCACGAAAGGTTCGGCTTCCGCTCCTCCAGGAGTCAGCTCCAGAATCGGGGTTTCGACTTCCAAGAATCCTTCTTCCAAAAGAGCCTGACGGAAAGTCGACCAAAAAATCGACTTCTTGCGGAACATATCGCGTACCTCAGGATTCAAGATCAATTCCAGATATCTCTGGCGAAGACGGGTCTCGTCATCCTCGATTCCATAAAAACCGGACGGAAGAGGCCTTAAGGATTTCATAAGCATACGAAGCGTTTTCGCTTCCAAGCTTTTTTCCCCTTTCTTGGTTGTGAAAAGAATGCCGTTTGATTCGATAAAGTCTCCGATATCGATCATTGATTTCCAAAAATCGAAATCGGCTACATTATTCTCGGTGGCGACGATTTGGATCTTCGCGCTGCCGTCATCGATATCCATGAAGATCAGTTTTCCCTGGTCTCTGATGGCTAAGATCCTTCCGGCAATAGTGATTGACTTCTTGGATGAGGAAAGTTCATCAAAATTAGAGATGGCGTCCGTTATGGAAGTATCTCTGTAAGTCTTGGAGGGATAAGGATTTATCCCTTTTTCCTTCATTTTGGCAAGTTTTGTGCGTCTTGCCTCCAATATTTCATCAATCATTGTATTTGTTTTATTTATGTTTGCGACTTGCTGTAATGGCAATTATGTCCTTTTTTGGAGTATTTGACAACCCTGCAAAAAATTTTAATCTTTTTCTCAACTCCCAGGAATCCGCAAATTTCGCATATCCGGTAAAAGAAGCGATCATTCCTGCTGATTCCTCCAGTCTTGCTTTTTTTCTTCTTTTTAGAAATCTCTTTACGGTTGACTTTCTCAAAAACCTTTTATTGTTTTTCAATACATATCCAAGAAAATCGATGCCGTTGTCCGCCGGAAATATTTCCGATTTTTTAGGATGAAGCGTAAGTTTTAATTCAATATTCAAAAAATCTCTTATTTTTTCTTTAACCGAAAATAATTTTCTTTTATCTGTGCCTAATATGATAAAATCATCCATGTAACGGATATAATATCTTTCTTTTAAGACCCTTTTTATATAATGGTCAAGTTTGTTTAAATAAACATTTGCAAACAATTGGCTTGTAAGATTTCCGATCGGTATTCCTACGCCCTCCTTGCGTTCATGACTCCTGATTATCTTTTCAATCAGCCACATAGTATCTTTGTCGCCAATTTTCTCTTTTAACAATCCAATAAGGATATTGTGGTCGATATTATCAAAGAACTTTGATATATCACACTTCAAGACATAAATTTTACAATTAAGCTCTCTCTCTCTCTGGAATTTTCGCTTTTATAGAGCGTAAATTTTTTTCCAATTTCTTGAAAGCCCTATGTGTTCCCTTTCCCTTACGGCAAGCATACGAGTCATAAATAAAGGTCCTGTCAAGTATCGGCTCGATTATATTGCAGATCATATGATGGACAACCCTATCTCGGAAAGGAGCCGCATTTATGGTCCTTTTTTTTGAATCGGTGATTATGAATTCTCTATAGCCCCCATGAACATAAGTTCTGTTCTTCATATCCCTTTTTATTGATAAAAGATTCTTCTCTAGGTTGCAACCGTATTCCAAAATGCCGAGGCGGAATCTCTTATTTCGCCTGGCATCAACATACGCCTTGTGGATATTTGTAAAATCCGTTATTTCGCTGAATAGTTTTGACATATATAAAAAAGGACTGCATAGCAGTCCTGATTAACCTTTTTTGTTTTTTGGACAAAATCAAAAATCAGAGATAAACAATGACTTCGATTAAAGGTCATATTTTCCTCATCGAAAAACCGATAAAGAAGGAATGATAGCCGTAATTGTCTTTTGGCTCAGAGCCTGGCATTCCTGGGCTGTCTTAACTCTTGTACTTTCCCCTGGCGCCGCGCGTAATTATTTACATACGCAAAATCCTTAGATTTTTGCTTCAGGCCGTATTTATCTGCTTTACCGCGCAACGGAACCCCACATTGTTGTTCGAATTGGACGGAACCCAATTCAAGTTCAGTGTGAAAGCGCCGGCGTTAGACCCATTGTCCCAATTGCCGCCGCGAAGAAGATCCATTGTTTTTGCCGTCATCCCTGCAGAAACCGTTATATAATTAACATATCCGTCCTCTGCAGGAACGATGCAAATCATATAAATCTGTTCATCCAACCGGTCAACAATCGCCCGATTTCATTCATCTTCTCCGCCGCTGCCTCGTATTTTTTTATGCTGATGTAATGCAAATCCTTCGCAAGGCGAATCAATACCCTCAACTCATCCAATTCTACGCTTGCTTGCTTCATATGCTCCGACTTTTCTGATGCGCTGTTTGCCAGGATCATCGAATGCATCAATTCCAATATTTTCAATTCAGTTTTTTGTCCCAGAACGAATTTCTGGTTTTTAGGAAATTTGTTTATTGCGGGATTTATCCAAAGTAAAAAATCATACGTTTTTTGAAAAATAACCAAATCGTCAAGCATTTTTATTTTTTATTATTGTAGTTATCCCTTCGCAAAATTACGAAGGGATAACTTAAGAAATTATGGATTGCGGATATCTACGGAGGCAATTACCGCGCGCAACGGAACCCCACATTGTAGTTCGAAGAGGACGGAACCCAACCCAAGGACAGTGCGAAAGCGCCGGCGTAAGACCCAGTGACCCAATAGCCGCCGCGAAGAAGAACATGGCTTAATCCGTCAGAACCATTATAGGTATAGACCCTTCCCATTCCCTGGGTGGCGTTCCAAGAAGAGACTGAAGGCCGAATTTCGTTATAGGAAAGATTTCCATACGAAGTTATGCCTGTGTGCTCTATCCATCTCCAGCCGACAGCTCCGCCGTCAGTCGGTTGGTTTAAAACTAAGGTATCCGAAGAATCCTTTTGGACGTGTTCCCAAACGTTTCCCGAAAAATCGTAAACTTTTACGCCATTTGATAGAGAAAGCATAGCCCTTTGATTGCGGGAAGATCCATATTCAGGATCAGTTCCGTCATAACCGCAGGTGCCATCCCCCGTATTTCCGGTAAAAAGACAACCCGAGCCAACTATGCCTGTTGTCCAGTTTTGGGATTGTTGTTCAGCATTTCTTACGATCTTCATCCATTCGTCATTAGTGATAAGATGTGATCCGATTGAGACACAGGCGGCTTTTGCCTGGTCGTGGGTTATCTCGACTATCGGCGCCCCGTCCGGAGTCGATACTATATTTGTCGCCGTAGAACAGCCTGCGCCGGCCCACGAGAGGCCGAGTCCGACGGAGGCCGGACATGAAGCGGCGGACGCCGTATCTCCCCTTCCGTCTCCATTTTTGTCATACTTGGCCTCATATTGCATTACGAGAAATCCGTCCGGAGTCCTTATCCAACCTGAAGGAAAAATGCCTTGGGCCAATGAGGCGTCATTTGTCGAAGTATATTTGAAACTTGAAAGTTTCACTGATTCGGGAACGGAGGCTATCTTCCAAGAATTTCCCGAAGAGACAAATGAATAATATTCCGAAGAGGAGGTGTTTATCGAGTCAATCGGAAGAGATGCCAGAGGAGTTCCGCCCTTAGTTAAAGTGAAATTAATAGGAATCCAGCCGGTGCCGTCTATTTTGTTTTTATTTGCATCAGTGACACAATTGTAAGTCCAACCCGTCGGAAGCGGAGGAAGGCCCGCAATATTGGCGCAGGTCGCTGAAGTGTCTGGAATGGAGACATAAACTTTGTTTGAAGTCGCTGAGATCTGATTGTCCATCTGATAAAGTCCGATGGCTTTTTCCATCACTTTGATGTCTGATACCCTTATTCCATCCCTTCCTTGTCTCATGAGTTCCAGAGGATTAAGAACTAAGACGGTTGCAGAACCTAAAATTGCAATGATGGCAATGACAATCAAGAGCTCAATAAGAGTAAAAGCTCCAATGCTTTTGTGTTTCATTTACAATTAAGTATATATATATATGCAATTTTACAAAAACCGCACTTATCCACATTATACGCAAAATATAAAAAGAAGCGCCTCACGCGCTTCTTTTTATATTCATCGGTTAAGCTTCGACTTCAACCGTTTCAGTCTCAGCCATTTGATCTTCTTGAGGTTCTTCCATCTGTTTCCTTAAAGTATTTCCTATCGGCAATAAACGTCCGATAATGACATTTTCCTTAAGGCCGCGGAGAAGATCCACTTTTCCTTCAGAAGCGGCAGCAACTAATACTCTCGCCGTTTCCTGGAATGAAGCCGCGGACAAGAATCCTTCGGTGGCAAGCGAAGCTTTGGTAATTCCCAAAAGCATTTCTTCCGCCCTCGGCAACTCAAGTCCCTTCTCCTTCATATCCCTTACGACTTCGACGAATCTTGATTTATCAAGGACTTCGCCAATGACAAGCTCGGACTCACCCGGAAGGGTGACTCTTACCTTGCCGAACATCTGCCTGATGATGACTTCGATATGCTTGTTGCTTATCGGAGCTCCTTCAGAAAGATAAATTCTCTGTACTTCTTGGATGATGTAACGGGATACCGCATCCTTTCCTTTCAGGGCAAATAATTCCTTAAGATCGTATGATCCTTCGGAAATCGCACGACCCTTCGTAATGACATCTCCTGCCTGCACTCCCAAAAGCAAATTTTTTGGGAAAGCATATTCGGCAATCTTGTCCTTTTTTGTCTTTCCGATTGATTTGAGTTTGACAACTTTCGATGACCCTCTCTCCTCGATCGTTTCGACGATCGCTTCTTCAAATTCGCAAAGGATAGCCTTTCCTTTCGGAGACCTGACTTCAAACAATTCCTCGACACGAGGCAAACCTGAAGTGATATCCGCGCGCGCGACACCTCCCGAGTGAGTGGTACGAAGCGTAAGCTGCGTTCCCGGCTCACCGATTGATTGCGCCGCGACAATTCCGACTGCTTCTCCGATTTGAATTGGAGCGTTTTCTCCAAGATCAAGTCCGTAACATTTGGTGCAAACTCCATAAAGAGTCTTGCAATTTAACGGAGACCTGATCCAGGCCGACTGAATATCGGTCGCCTTTTCGATTTCGCTCGCCTCTTCGGCGGAAATGATCTCGTTGGCCTTGACGATGATTCTGTCGTTTGAAGCAATGTTCTTTAAAGCCGTTCTTCCATAGAGCCTGTCGGCGAATTTGTGTCCGTACTCTCCCCCGTCAGCGCGGCGGATTTCCATTCCTTCTTTCGTTCCGCAATCCTCCTCCTTGACGACTACATCCTGTCCGACATCAATCATTCTTCTGGTCAGATATCCTGCTTCCGCAGTCTTCAAAGCCGTATCGACTAAACCTTTGCGGTTTCCGTGAACGGAGTTGAAATACTGTAACGGAGTGAATCCTTCTTTGTAGCAGGAAACGATCGGAAGGTCGATGGTCTCGTTTCTTGAATTCTTGACCAGACCTCTCATACCGATCATCTGGTTTAACTGGACGATGCTGCCTCTCGCTCCCGAGGAAATGATCTTTCCGATCGGGTTCGTCTTGTCGAATGAAGCGGAAACTGCTTTTTCGACTTCCTTGCCGGCATCAGTCCAAATATCAATGACGCGGGCCCTCTTTTCTTCGTAAGTCAAAAGTCCGTCCTGATACTGGTCTTCGACCGCCTCCGTCTTTTTCTTGGCCTCGGCAACGATGCCTTTCTTGGCCTCAGGGACAGAGAGATCGGAGATGCTCCAAGTCACGCCTGATTTTGTCGAATATTCGAATCCGAGCTGTGAGATCTTGTGAAGCGCCTCATTGGCTATCTGGAATCCGTATCTGTTGATGATATCGGAGAAAAGATTGGACAGTACTTTCTTATTGACGGCAACCTCCACCTCGGGGAATCCTTCCGGCAGAACCTCATTGAAAATGATTCTTCCGCAAGAAGTCTCCTTGTTCTTTCCGATCTTGATAGGAGCTTGGATATCCGTTTCGCCGAATTCATACGCAAGCAAGGCTTCTTTCTCGCTGGAAAAAATCTTTCCCGCGCCGACTCCTTCCGGATTAAGCTCGGTCAAGTAATATGATCCTAAGACGATATCGTTCCAAGGACCGGGAACCGGAGAACCGGAAGCCGGCTTCAAAAGATTGTTTGAGGAAAGCATGATAGTCTCCGCTTCCTTCTGTGCCGCCTCGGTTAAAGGAAGATGGACAGCCATCTGGTCTCCGTCGAAGTCCGCGTTAAAACCGGAACAAACGAGAGGAGGAATCTGGACTGTCAAATCCTCAATCAAATTCGGCTTGAAAGCCTGGATGCCAAGCCTGTGCAAAGTCGGAGCACGGTTCAAGAGAACATACTTGTTCTCAATGACCTCTTCCAAGATTTCCCAGACTTCCGCCGGAGCAAGCTCGATCATACGGTTGGCGTTTTTGACATTATGAGCCAATCCTCTTTCGATGATTTTCGCAATGACAAACGGTTTGAAAAGCTCCAAGGCCATTCGCTTCGGCAATCCGCATTCATCATAAGGAAGACGCGGACCGACAACGATAACCGAACGTCCGGAATAGTCGACGCGCTTTCCCAAAAGGTTTTGGCGGAAGCGGCCGTTCTTTCCCTTCAACATGTCAGCCAGAGACTTTAAGGATCTCTTTCTGGCAGTGGCCTGGGCGCGTCCGGCACGAGCAGTATTGTCAATCAAAGCATCGACTGCTTCTTGAAGCATTCTCTTTTCGTTGACGACAATAATATCCGGCGCCTTAAGCTCCAAGAGCCTCTTTAAGCGGTTATTCCTGTTTATGACTCTTCTGTATAAGTCATTCAGGTCGGAGGTAGCATATCTGCCACCGTCCAAGGCGACCATCGGGCGAAGATCTGGAGGCAAGATCGGGAGATGAGTCATAATCATCCATTCCGGTCTTAATCCGTTTCTCTTCATGGCGGTGAAGAACTTCAAACGCCTGGCATAGTTTTGCCTCTTGTTGGCGTCATCGGTCTTCTCCAGCTCTTTCTCAGTGGCCGCTATTTCACGGTCGAGATCGACGCTTTCCAAAACCTTTCTGATTCCTTCAGCGCCTCTCATCGCCTTGAAGACATCGCCGAATCTCCTGGCCAGAGAATGATATTCCGTTTCCGTGAGTACCATTCCCGGACGAAGATCCTTGATCATTTGCCTGGTCGTCTCCGCTGCTGTCTCAAGTTCATCGCCCATGTCGTCCTCAAGCTTTTTGCGGCTCTTGAGTTCACGGTCGATTTCGGACAAGGCGCTTCTTCTGGCCTCCTCGTCAACTGAAACGACAATATAAGCGGCATAATAAATTACTTTCTCAAGCTTCGAAAACTGGACATTAAGAGCTAATCCGATTCTCGAAGGCAAGCTTCTCAAAAACCAAATGTGAGCAATGGGAGTGGCAAGGGTTATATGGCCCATCCTCTCTCTTCTTACTGACGACTTGGTTACCTCAACTCCACACTTGTCGCAGACAAGTCCCTTATAGCGGACTTTTTTGTATTTTCCGCAATAACATTCGTAATCCTTTGAAGGTCCGAATATTCTTTCGGAGAAAAGACCGTCTTTTTCAGGACGTTGAGTCCTGTAGTTGATCGTTTCCGCCTTGGTCACCTCCCCGTAAGACCATTCCTGAATCTTTTCCGGAGAAGCGATTTGAAGCTTTATCGAATCTATTGTGTTGAAATTTTCCATATATAAATTTTATTCTTCCTCTTCTGCGGAAACGGGTTCGACCTCGGCGTTGTTTTGAGCTTTGATCTCCTCTTTTATTTCCTCTTCCGTCTTGCCGTCGATGCTCTCCTCCTCTCCTTCGGTTTCTACTCCGACGAGTTGAACATCGAGCCCTAAGGCCTTAAGTTCTGAAAGCATGACGTTGAAAGTCGCTGGAATGTTCGGCTGGCTTATCGGCTCGTTTCGAACGATGGATTCGTAAGCGGCAGAGCGTCCTAAGACATCGTCTGATTTGATGGTGAGCATTTCTTGCAAGGTATGGGATGCCCCATATCCTTCAAGCGCCCACACTTCCATTTCTCCGAATCTCTGTCCTCCGAACTGAGCGCGACCGCCCAAAGGTTGCTGGGTAATCAAAGAGTACGGTCCAGTAGAACGCATATGAACCTTGTCCAAAACCATGTGGTTCAGTTTGATCATATACATTCTCCCGACGGTAATCCTGTCGCCAAAAGGCTGCCCGGTGCGACCGTCGAATAAGGTGACCTTTCCGTCTTCCGGCAATCCGGCTTTAGCTAACTCCTCCTTGATCTGAGCTTCGGTAGCGCCCGCAAGTGATGGGGTGGCAACCCTGTATCCGAGTTTGTCAGCTGCCCAACCCAAGTGGGTTTCCAAGATCTGTCCCAGGTTCATACGGGAAGCGACGCCCAACGGATTCAAAATGACATCCACCGGGGTTCCATCCTCCAAATAAGGCATATCTTCAACTGGCCTGATTTGGGAGATGACACCCTTGTTTCCGTGTCTTCCAGACATCTTGTCTCCCGCTTGGATATTTCTCAATGAAGCAAGCTGGACCTGGATTCTCTTAATGACTCCAGGATCAAGCTTATCCCCCTTCTCGCGATCAAAAATCTTGACGCCGACAACGCGGCCGCTGTTTCCATGAGGAACAGTCAAAGAAGTATCCTTGACGTCTCTCGCCTTCTCACCGAAGATAGCTCTCAAAAGTTTCTCTTCAGAAGTCAGTTCAGCTTCCCCTTTCGGAGAAATCTTTCCGACCAAAATATCACCGGCGGTGACTTCCGCTCCGATTCTGATTATTCCCTCCTCGTCCAAGTTCTTAAGCCTGTCGTCGGAAACGTTTGGAATATCGGGGGTGGTCATTTCAGGACCGAGCTTTGTATCGCGAACATCGCAAATGAAGTCTTCGATATGGATGGAAGTGTATCTGTCGTTTTGGATGACCCTCTCGGAAACGATGATGGCGTCTTCATAGTTCGCCCCTTCCCAGGAAACGAAAGCGACGAGCATGTTCTGACCCAAGGCCAAAACTCCGTCTTTGGTTGAAGGACCATCGCCGATGACATCGCCCTTCTTGACCTTGTCGCCAACCTTGACGATCGGACGATAAGAGAAAGCGATATATTGGTTAGTCATCCTGAACTTCTCTAATTTATAAGTATGTTTCTTTCCGCCTTCCTCGAGGACGGTTATCGATCCGGCATCGACTGCCGAGACGACACCCGATTCTTCAGCGATAATTACGTGTCCGGAGTCATAGGCAGCGCGTTGTTCCATTCCAGTTCCGACAAACGGCAATTCCGGCTTGATCGAAGGAACGGCCTGCTTCTGCATGTTGGAACCCATGAGGGTTCTCTTTGCATCGTCGTTTTCCAAGAAAGGAATTAAGGCGGAAGCTACGGACAAAGGTTCGGCCGGAGCCACGTCGATAAAGTCAACTTCATCGATCGGGACGCTGATCGGCTTTCCCTTATGGCGGACTTCTACGATCTTGTTTACCAAGTTCCAGTTCTCGTCAATCTTTTCACCCGAGTGGGCAATCTTATGAGTTTCTTCCTCAAAAGCATCCATCCAGACGATGTCCTTCGGATTTACTTTTCCGTCAGTCACTCTGACATAAGGAGCCTCGATAAAACCATACTTATTAGTCCTTGAATAAATGGAGAGATAGTTGATCAAACCGATATTCTGACCTTCCGGAGTCTGGATCGGACAAAGCCTTCCGTAATGGGAGGAATGGACGTCACGAACTTCGAAACCGGCTCTTTCCTTAGTCAAACCGCCAGGTCCCAGAGCTGAGACTCTTCTCTTGTGTTCGAGCTCGGTCAAAGGATTGACCTGATCCATGAATTGAGACATGGAAGAGGTGGCAAAAAAGTCGCGGACAGCCGCCGACAAAGGTCGGACGTTAATAAGCTGTTCCGGAGACATGGTCGCTTTCTCGATGGTCGACATCTTGTCCTGGATGTTTCTTCTCATCCTGGCAAAACCGATTCTCATCCTGGCTTGCAAAAGCTCCCCGACGGCGCGAACGCGTCGGTTTCCAAGATGGTCAATATCATCGTCAACCGCCTTCGGGTCGTTATTGAGCTTGATAATATGCTTGATTATCTTGACTATGTCATCCTGTTCCAAAAGATGGGAGTTGGAATTGGCAATGCCCATTCTCTGGCTGATCTTGAATCTTCCCACTTCGGAGAGATCATATCTGTCTTCTCTCTTGAACATGGAATCGATCAGGTTCTTGGCCGCATCTGGGGTCGCCAAATCACCCGGTCTCAATCTCTTATAGATTTCCAGGTAGCTGTCTCCGATCGATTTGACCGGATCCTTTTTAAGGGAAGCGTCGAAAGAAGCCTTCTCTTCTTCAGAATTGAAGATGGCTCTGATCTCGTCTTCGGTGTTTATGTCAAAAAGTTTTAGGAAAGAAGCGATTGAAACTTTTCTGTGTCTGTCTATCTTGACCTGCAACGAACCGTCAGTATCAGTCACGAATTCGATCCAAGCACCTCGGTTCGGAATTATCTTCGCTCCGAAGTACTTTTCTCCTCTCGTTTTCTCGGACACAAAATAAACGCCCGGGCTTCTGACCAATTGGGAAATGATAACACGCTCAATCCCGTTGATGATGAAGGTTCCGTGCTTTGTCATAATCGGAAAATCGCCGAAATACATCTCTTTTTCGGCTGCTCTCTTATTTATGAGATTTTTAAGTTCCACTTTCATGCGAAGCGGGCATTCGTAAGTCAAAGCTTTTTCCTTAGCCTGCTCCAGTGTGATTTTAGGTTCGTCGAAATAAAAGCTCTTAAAACTCAACTCAAATTCCTTACCAGAATGATCTTTGATCGGTGATACCTCTTTAAGAAGTTCCATCAATCCTTCTTTTTTAAACCACTCAAAGGAGTTTGTTTGGATCTCGACCAAGTCCGGCTCTTTAACAAAGGATCCCGGGTGAGATGAGAAAACTTTAGTTCGTATTTTTTGCATATTCGCTTTTATTTTTACAAGAACAAAAAACCCTCCGAGGCGCCTTCGGGTTTTTGTCAAGTGTTAATCTACCTTAAATATTTTGCAATATTTTTGTTATGTTCGTCAAGGGTTGTGGAAAAGATCGTCTTGTCCGTCTTGGGATCGGTCAAATAATAGAGATATTCGGACTCGATCGGGTGCTCTACGGCCTCAATCGCCGAAAGACCTGGGTTGGCAATCGGAGTTGGCGGCAAACCCCTGTAAATGTAGGTATTGTAGCCGGAATTGATCTTTTTATCCTCGGCTGTCAATGGTCTGCCTTCGCACCCTCTTTTACTCCTGGCGTAGCAAAGGGAGGCGTCAATGTTCAGATACATCCCCTCGGCTATCCTCCTTTCGATCAAGGAAGCCACCAACTTCCTGTCGTTTCCGACATTCTTGATCTCCTCCTCAATCAATGAAGCCTCTATCAACTCCTTGTAGATTTGGGAGGGAATCTTATCCCCGAACTGGCTTCTGGTCTTTTCCTTGAAATTGTCCAATATTTTCCTGACAACTACCTGGGCGTTCGAGTCTTTATAAAATTCGTAAGTATCCGGGAATAGAAAGCCTTCTAGGTTCGGCGACGCTTCCAGAAATGGATATTCGCCTTTCAAGCTGTTTATGTCATAACCGGCGACCGAACCCCTCTTGGCAATAATGCCTTTATCGAACAAGAGATCATCCGCCTGGAGAGCTGTCAGCCCTTCCGGTATGGTGACTTTTGTTTTCTGATACATGAATTCTATCTGTTCCCTTCTTGCCTCCCGTCTGTAAAACCAATAGCTGCCGGCCGCTGTCGCAAGGATGGCCAGACAGGCAATGATGATAATTATCGCTTCTGTTTTTTTAACCGTTGTATTTTTTAGTTGAAACATTATTGACCAGTGATAGTAATATTGAAGTCGCCAGGATATTGCTTCCTCCGTAGCTTAACAAAGGAAAGACTACTCCCACGACTGGTAGAAATCCGATTTCGGAACCGATATTGACGATGAACTGGAAGACCATGAAAATCGCCGTTCCCAAACAAATGAACTTGTAGAAGTTCCCTGACGCCCTCATTCCGATGTAAGCGATCCTGAAAACCAAAACAGTGTAGGCGGCGATAACCGCCAGTCCTCCTAAAAGACCCCACTCCTCAACTAAGGCTGAAAATATAAAATCAGTCGAAGCTGACGGCAAAAATCCCAGCTGGACGATTTCTCCCTGTTTATATCCCTTCCCTAAGAATCCGCCGCTTCCAATCGCATTCTTTGATTGGATTACGTTGTAATTTATCCCGAGAGGGTCTTTTTCTGGATTGAAAACTGCCACGATCCTGTCTTTTTGGTAATCCTTAAGCACGAAATTCCAAGCGCCAAGACCGACTGCCCCGAAGATGGCAAAGGAAACCAGGATGTGCCGGAAGGGCAATCCTGAAAATACCAAAAATCCGAACCAGATGCTGAAAAGAATCAAAACCGTTCCCAAATCCGGCTCCATGATGATAAAGAGCGCCGGAATGGCAAAGTAAAAAAGGGATTTGAGAATGACATCCATTCTTTTTATGCCCACATGTCTCTTACTGAAAAAAAGGGCAAGCATCGCAATCAAAGAAACCTTTGAGAGCTCGGACGGCTGCAACCTTGTAAATCCTAAGTCTATCCAGCTTTTATTGCCGTGAATCTCAACTCCGATAAACAAGACCAGGATCAAGAGCAGAAGGGTTATGGTGTAGAGGATCACGATCGGCATCTTATTCCCGACAAAAGGTCTGACGTCAATAAAGGCCATGACGACAAAAATTAACACTCCGATGCCGATGAAGATTAGTTGTTTCAAGCACAAATCCCAAGAGATGGAGCTTAAAGCCACCGCGCTTGCCGTCAACAGGAAGGCGCTTGTGCCGAAGATAACCCAATCTATTTTTTCTAATATGTTCCTCACTTTTGGATTTCCGTTGTGATGTCAGTCTTATCAAACACGATGTTCTCTTTTCCGGGAAGCAGGATTATCTGGAAGCTTCTTGTCGCGTATCCGGACAACTCATCAACTACCGTCGAAGAAACGTTAACAAGGTTTCCCTTCTCATTCTTATAAGCCGCATTTATTTTCAAAATCGGAATAAGATTGGCTGAGGTGTTTCGTACGAACCCGCTGGTCACGATTCTCTTGCCCTGCATCGCGGTTGTCACGTTATAAATCTTTATTCCGGGATCGACATACTCGTCGATTGACCCCCATTGCTTATCAAGGACTTCAAAATCGATTTTTTTGACTTCGATTGGATCAAAGTCTTCCGCCGGATAGACAATCAACCTTTCCCCTCCGGGCGGAACGGTGGAAGTTCCGCGATAATCCCTTATCAAGACGTCAAAGGTATTGTACACCTTGAGCGAATAAGAAAAGCTTTTCACCCAATAATCAACGCTTGGATTGACGACCCTTACCAAGAAGGTCGTTTTATCAATCGCGCTTACCGGGATGATTTTTTTATCAGCGATAGTCAGGTCAAGCGCTTTTACCTCGCACGGCAAGCACTTGCCGCCGCAGTCAATGCCTATCTCCCTCCCGTTTTTGATTCCGTCGGAGCAAGACGGTTTTGGCGTCAAAAAAAGAGCATAGATCAGTAGACCTATTCCTAAAATGAAGGTGACGAAAAAAGAACCGTATAATATCTGCTTCCCTATCCTGTTAGTCATTTTTAAAGTGATTATAATATATTTTACGCCAAAAAAACAGCGTTTTTCGCTGTTTTTTTATGCTACTTTTCGCCAATTAAAAGAACGGCTATCTCTTTGGCGGTCGAAGTCAATTCTTCAGCTTCAAAATTAAAGTAAAAAAACGGTTGCCATAAATCCCCGCGAACCGACCTGTATTTTGTTAACCCACCCTCTTCTGCCATTTTTTTTAAGTCGTCTCTGCTGAAATGCGTATCCTCTCCCCATATACCGCCATCCATTGAATAAGGCCCGGCGGCTGAAATGAAGATCTTTCCCCCCGGTTTTAAAACCCTTATCATCTCAGAAACGGCTTCTTTAGCCTCATCAAAAGTCATATGTTCAAGCATATATCTGGAATGAACCCCGTCAAAAGTATTATCAGGAAATTTGAGCGATCTCGCATCGTTTTCACGCAAATCAAGATTTAGCGTTTCTTTCATAGCATTATTTATCACATCAGGGTTTTTATCAACGCCGATTATCCTGTCTGGAGCAAAACTGACAAACGCCCCGAATCCAGTGCCGACATCCAATATCTTTCCGGGAATATCTTTAAAGAAATAATCCCAATCAAATCCGCACTCAAACAGGCTGGTTTCCCAAAAAGATTTCATCGCTTCCGGACTTGATAAATCTTCCCAGGCAAGACTTTTCGTCGAGCCTGGAGTTAGCTCATCGTCTCCGAATTTTTCCAAATACTTTTTCGGAACGCCCTTGCAAAAAACATCTTTAAAGTTGCAAGTTGAACATTTGTCGGCGAAAACACCGTCAAAAGAAGTTATCATACCAACAAAGCTCATCCAACGATTTTTTTCCTGAGGAAAGACACATAGGGGGAAACCGATTAGTTTTATATCCATATCGTTTTTTGAGTATTCAACCAATCCAATTATGGGGATGAGAACGCTGTACCTGATCATTTCAGAATCAGAAGACAACGGGTAGGCAATGCTGAAATCTTTCCGTTCATATATGGCGGACCTTACTTCCCTTTCAAGATTATCTAATCTTTCGTCGGCGATTATCTCTCTCATGCTAATCAGTATATCAAAGTATATTATTATCACAAAAAAACAGCGTTTTTCGCTGTTTTATTCTGTCTCCGTCATTCTTATTCTTTATTTAAAAATTATAGAAAAGAAAAAAACCACCTTTAGGGTGGTTTTTTTCATAATACCCGGCGAAGTTACTTTCGCCTTTCGACTATCATCACTCCAGTAAGATTTCACTTCCGAGTTCGGAATGGGATCGGGTGGGACACTTAGTGGTTAACACCGAGTATATATATTATCGTAGATAACGATTGAAAAGTCAAGCACAAGTAAAAAGGCATTTTATCCGCTCCTAAATGACCGATTTGTAACGATCTTTTAGTACTCTTCGGCTGAAATCATTACTGATCTTACACCTTGAGCCTATCAACCTAGTCATCTTCTAGGGATCTATACCTTATCTTGGGATGGGTTTCACGCTTAGATGCTTTCAGCGTTTATCCCTTCCGAGCATAGCTACTGAGCAATTCGGTTGGTACCAAAGCTCATAGACCAGAGGCTCGTTCAACCCGGTCCTCTCGTACTAGGGTCAACTTCCCTCAGGTATTCTCACGCCTGCAGTAGATAAAGACCAACCTGTCTCACGACGGTTTAAACCCAGCTCGCGTACCATTTTAAGTGGCGAACAGCCACACGCTTGGGACCTTCTCCAGCCCCGCGCTATGATGAGCCGACATCGAGGTGCCGAGCGTTGACGTCGATATGGACTCTCGGTCAACACCAGCCTGTTATCCCCAGGGTAGCTTTTATCCATTGTCTCCGGCCTTTCTATGAAGAGCCGTCGGGTCACTAAGTTCTGCTTTCGCACCTGCTCGACTTGTAGGTCTCGCAGTTAAGCCGGCTTTTGCCTTTACACTTTAGGCTCGATTTCCATCCGAGCCAAGCCGACCTTAATAAATTCCTCCGTTACTCTTTGGGAGGATTCCGCCCCAGAAAAACTGCCCACCAGGCACTGTCCCCTATAGTTTTTTCCTCTAAGGTTAGATTCTAAAGTTTAGAAAATGGCTGTTTCATTGTCGGATCCACGAAAACCGAAACCTTCGCTTCAAATCCTCACCACTACGCTACGTATCTAAACCATAGAGCCAATACCAAGTTACAGTAAAGCTCCTGGGGTCTTTTTGTCTAGCTGCAGGTATCCAGCGTCTTCACTGGAATCGCATTTTCACCGAGCTTCTCCTTGAGACAGTTCTCTGATCATTACGCCATTCATGCGCTTCGGAACTTACCCGAAAAGGAATTGCGCTACTTTAACACGGTTATAGTTACCGCGGACATTGACGAGGGCTTAATTCAGTGAGCTAACCCCGTATTGCTACGGAATCAACCCCCAAACTTGACCTTCTCGCATCGGTCAGGCGTCACCCCCTATACATCCTCTTACGAGTTCGCAGGGAGCTGTGTTTTTAATAAACAGTTGCCAGAGATTCTTTAGCTGTGGCCCATCTCATCGATGGGCAGACCTTATTGCTAACTTACGGTCGCTGTTTTGCCGAGTTCCTTAAGGAGAACTCACTCGTACGCCTTGGGCTACTCGCCCTATCCACCTGTGTCGGTTTACGGTACGGGTTCCGTTATACTAACCTTAGAAGTTTTTCGCGGAAGCGCGCTCGATCTATTTGACTTGGTCGAAACCAAATCTCATCTCTATCCTGGGAGCTCCGATTAAACGGTACGTTACGGATTTTCCAGTAACGACTCCTCGAATCTAAGAACGTCAAACCATTAAGACGCTAGATTTACTGCACTTCGTCCCTCCATCGAATATAACGGAAGAGAAGGAATATTAACCTTCTGTCCATCGCGTGCGGTTTTCACCATTCGCTTAGGGCCGTCTTACCCGCAGATGATTGCCATTGCTGCGGAAACCTTGGATTTTCGGCGGTCCGGTTTCTCACCGGACAAGCGGGTTACTCATGCCAACATTCTCTCTTCTGAACGCTCCACGAGTCCTCTCAGATCTCGCTTCTGCGCATTCAAAATGCTCTCCTACCACTTTATTCTTGCGAATAAAATTCGCGTCGTCGGTATCTTGCTTTAGCCCCGTTACATTGTCGGCGCGCCTCACCACTCGAATAGTAAGTTGTTACACACTTTTTAAAGGATGGCTACCTCTGAGCCAACCTCCTATCTGTCAATGGTGCGACACTGCCTTGCACACTTAGCAAGAATTTAGGGACCTTAGACGGCGATCTGGGCTGTTTCCCTTTTGACCACGGAGCTTAGCCCCCGCAGTCTAACTATTAAGACAAATGTAAGGTATTCGGAGTTTGACTCGGAGGCCGAGATTGCTCCCTTTACCACCAAACCAGTAGCTCTACCCCCTTACACACTTTACTTAACGCTAGTCCTAAAACTATTTCGGAGAGAACCAGCTATTACCAAGCTCGATTAGCTTTTCACTTCTTACCCCAATTCATCCGAAGGTTTTGAACAACCAACCAGTACGGACCTCCATCCACGTTTCCATGGACTTCATCCTGATCAGGGTAAGCTCGCTTGGCTTCGGGTCTTACGTGTGCTACCTGTCCTTGCGGACACGCGCTTTTAACACTTGGTTTCCCTGCGACTACTCCCACTGAGTGGGATTAATCTAGCAGCATACGTAAAGTCGTTGGCTCATTCTTCAATAGGCACCTCGTCACCCTTGCGGGCTCCGAGTCCTTGTAAGCATATGGTTTCAGTTCTATTTCACTGTCCTCCCGGACTTCTTTTCACCTTTCCCTCACGGTACTAGTTCACTATCGATCATGAAATGTATTTAGCCTTTCCCGATAGTTCGGGATGATTCCTGCGAAGTTTTCTTTTTTCGCAGTACTCAAGAATAAAAACAAAAAAGTTGATTCATTTTCGTTTACGAGGCTTTCACTCTATTTTGCCGGACTTTCCAGTCCGTTCAACTAATAAATCAATTTTTAACTTTTTCTTTTTTCTTTGAAGTCGCAACACGACTTTCGTCATATTGTGGCCTCAAGAAAAAAACGTTCTTATCTTACAACCCCCATGACGCGTTCCTTGCGGAACACAGTGATGGGTTTGGGCTCTTTCCTTTTCGCTCGCCGCTACTTGGGAAATAACTTCGTTCTCCTTTCCTCCGCTTACTGAGATGTTTCACTTCAGCGGGTAAGCTGATCTGCATCTTACGTGCAGAACTGCATTGGGTTTGCCAATGCGGGTTGCCCCATTCGGAAACCTCCGGATCAAAGACTGCTACACGTCTCCCCGAAGATATCGTCGCTACGCAACGTCCTTCATCGCCATTTCATGTCAAGGCATCCACCATACGCCCTTAAAAAACAAACCGGTCATTTAAAAGCCGATAAAATTTCCTAAGAATCTTTCTTATAAAAATTAAATGAATATTCGTCTTAAGAATATTCGATAAAAATGCTTGTTTACCTGTGCGTCATAAGACTACTAATCTTATGACATAAACTTTTCAATTGTAAGTTGCTGTCGCTTACTTACCGCGTTCGTTTTAGGTATCCCTAAAAGAACTTCTTATCTGTCATCTACGGGTAGTATTATTGCAAATAAAAAAACCCCTGTCAAGGGGTCTTTTAGGAAACTATTTCTGGTTTACGTAGTCGTCGAATTTCTTAACGACTTCGGATGCTTTTTCCTTGCCGCCAAGCCCGAAAGCAAGGCCGATAGCAATGGACAAAGCGAGGATCATTCCACCAAAGATTATCTGGATGGAAGAGGTCAAGAAGGAAGTATCGACTCCGAATTGTCTCAGAGCCATTTCTGCTCCGAAAAGCATTATCGCCCACCAGGCAACAGAACCGATAAATCTCGCAGAATGCAATTTGGTTCCCTTGATCGAGGCAGTGATAAGCTTCTTTACTGCCTGGGCGGCGATAACCGCCACAAGCAAGATCGCTACCATCGCCAAGACATCGGTGAAGACCCAATTGATAACGCTCCAGATGAATGTGGAAAGAGTGGTGAATCCGAAGAAGTCGGATACCGCGATTACCGTCACGAGGACGATAAACCAGTAGACGATTCTGCTGATAAACTCCGCCGCATTCAAGGAGACCTCGGCTCTCTGGAGGAATTTCTCCAATCCGACTTTTCTCAATAAAACATCGATTCTAGAAAAAGTGATTATCTTCTTCAAGGCTGTTTCAATCAACCTTGCGACAATGAGACCGATGAAAAGAAGGATTATCGCCCCCAGAAGCTGGATCAAAGCCGGGACGATATAGCCCCAAACGCTTCCGACAGCTCCAGTCCAATTTTGTACGAACATGATTTATTTTTTTTGATTTTAACGACCTTTCTCCAACATGGAAATTATAGCATAACTATCGGTAAAATTCTCCATTCTCTATCTCCACCCGGAACGTCTCCGTCGCAGCCGGAGAATTATCCGAGATCGCTTTGAGAACGGTCTTAGCCTCATCCCCGTCCGTTTCGTATGGTTGGCTCCTCTGGGTTATCGCTATCGGGACCAGGCGATACGAAGAATCTACTCCTCCATTCTTATTCCTTTTAAGCGTCAGTTTCACCGACAATCCGCTCACGACTTCCTTGCTAAAATATTGGTCAAAGACGAAGTTGCCCAGACTGTAAAATACCGGCTTGCCGCTTATGTCTTCCGCTCCCTGGATTACATGAGGATGGGACCCGACGATCAGGTCAGCTCCGGCGCCTATAAAATCAGCCGCCGCTTTTTTCTGATTGTCGTTCGCGATCGTCTTATACTCCGCGCCCCAGTGAGGCATGACGACGACAAAGTCGGCCAGTTCTTTTTCCTTTACTTTCTTTATATCCGCCACCACTGTTTTAGTGCCGCCTCCGCCAGCCTCATTCCAACCGAAGAAGGCGATCTTAAAGCCGTTTATCTCTTTGATGTAATAAGTATCGGGTGAATTGTAATATCCTCCGAAATATTTGATTCCGGCAAGGGTCAAATTCTTCTTAGTCTCCGCATATCCGGCGGATCCGAAATCATACATGTGATTGTTGGCCAGATCGACCACTTGGAATCTTTGGGCGATATCGATCAAACACTTCATCGGTTGAGTAAACCTCAAGCCATTGTCCTTGACCGAGACCGAATCATTGTTGGTCAGGGGACCTTCCATGTTTACCACTCTCAAATCCGCCGTTCCGATAACCGGATCGATCATTGAGAAAGGATAGTCGCAAGAATCATCTTTGCCGGAAGCGTCAATCAAAGCCCTCACATGTCTGTCGAGCATCATATCTCCAAAAAATTGGATCGTCGTTTCCCTGCCGTTCAAGTCCTTGGCGATCCTCTCTCTTATCTCATCATTTACAGCGTCAGAAACTTGTCCCTCAAATCGCCTCCCGAATTCCACTCCGGAGTTTTGAAGCGCCAAAGAGGTTCCGATAATTGTAGTTGCCAGAAGGGAGAAGGCGGTTATGCTTCTCAATAAGTTAATTTTCATTTTGCACCAAATCTGAAATCATTTTGATATCGGCTTTTAAGATTGCTCTTTTGCTTTGATCATATATCGTCGCCGCCGGATGATAAAGAGGAACTACAAACGTTTCATTGCCAAGAATGTCAGCCTTAAAGACTGTCCCCCTTATCGCTGTTATCGATTTTATCGCTTTTTCCAACCCGTATCGTCTCATGACATAATCCATTGAGAATCTCCCCAGGGTTGCGATCACCCTCGGCTTGATTGTCTCGATTTGCCGATCAAGGTAAGGAGCGTAAGCTTCAATCTCCTCCGGCGACGGATCCCTGTTCTCAGGAGGCCTGTCCTTTACGATATTCGTGATATAAACTTCCCCTCTTTCGATTCCGGCTTCCGAGAGACTCTGGTCCAAGACTCTTCCCGCCGCCCCGCAGAAAGGCCTGCCCGTCATTGCCTCGTTCTTCCCTGGCGCCTCTCCGATAAATAAGATCTTGGCGTAATGATTGCCTTCGCCAGCTACCGGGAAATATTTGTTTTCGGTCCTGTATCCGTAAAGCGGCAACCTGTCATTCCCCAGGAGTTCGTCCCTTATGGCTTTTAATTTTTCACCCCTCCCGTCCATAAGAAAATTATAACATAAAAAAATCTGGATAAGAGAAGAGCCCAGACCGTATAGTCTGGGCTCGAATGGGATCAGGGAAGGATATGAGCGTTCACGCCTACGGCGTTTACACCCGGCTCGAAGCTAAGGACGGTGCCCTTGGCCATCGCCATACCGGGCACATAGCCATCGCCGGCCAAGACGAACGGAACCATAAGGCTCCATTCGCAGACCAAGTCTTTCTTCTTGCCAGAGATATCGACCGCCACCGGCTGCCTCGTCCTCGTGAAGCCTTCCCGACGAAAATCCGCCGGCGATGGCCTAAAGTGATCAGCGCCAAAAAAGTGGCTTCCGGAGAACCACCTGCCGATCCGTTCCGGAAAGTAGTCGCTGTAATCACGGCAGGATAAGATATCCAAGAGCAGCCCCGACGACCAAAGTTCATCATCTCCAGGAGACTGGGCGATTTCTTCAACCCTGAATTCCCCGTCTCCAAGAGAAATGATCAATCGGATGGCAACCGGCATCTTATACGGATTCGTTCCGGTCTCCCTCTCTAAAATGGTCGCTAACTCCTCCTTTCTGATGATCTGGCCGAAGCATCCGGTCAAGACACTAGCCAGCTCCTGAAGATCGGCCATGGAAACTTCTACGGAGAGTTCCTGAAGAACTCTGAGATCTTGTTCCTTTCTTGTCACGTTCATTTGCACTCTTCCTCCCTCAATCCAAATTGTAAGGTTCTACGCTTCAAACTATGCAATATTTATACAAAAATGTCAATGAAAAACGCCCCGAGAACCTCAGGGCGTAGAAATTTTTTTGGAGTTATTTATTTGTCGGTGCCATTGAGAATCACATCAGTAATTATCGTATCAGTCCCTTGGAAATCCTCATCTCCGACCCTTATTACCTTTCCGACAGCGCGTGGCTTTCCGGGGATATAAGTCTGCTGATCAGCATACAAGACAAATGGGATCTCGATTGTCCACTCGCAAAGGACGCGTCTCCTTCCTCCACTATAGAGAGCGAAGATGGGGAGCTTGGCACGCCTGAGCGGCCACAGCTTGAATCCCTTGTTAATGACTTTTGTCGGATGGATATTTCCTGCTTTTTTCTCTTCCCTGCTGACAAGGCAAGTGCCGGCCCAAAACCACCTTTTGATCTCCGGCGCCATATCAAAGCTGACGCACTGATCAACTGAGCGGCTGCCTATCGAGGAAAGTATCCCGACGATTCTCGGATCGTTCCAGACGTCATCCCCAGACCCTTTCGCCCTGTGGATTATCTCCTCTATCCTGAACCTGTTTTCGGTAGCTGCAATTACCCTTACCCTTATCGCTTTTGGCAATATTTGGGCCATATTGAATGCGGCCACCGTTCTTGGTGTCCCCATTAGTTTCTTAAAGACCTTATAAAGCAGACTTCCAAGTTCCTGCACTTTTCTGTCTGACAAGTTAAATCTCATCGGTTGCTCAGTCGAAAAAACGTTTTCTCCGCCTATCATTTCATCTCCTCCTCTACTCTGAGTTTCGCGTCAGCTTCGATCTCTCCATGATTCTCCATCTTGATGTATCCGGCGCATCCAGTCTTAGTGGCTTCCAATTGAAGCACTTGACCGACCGCCATCGTTTCCCTGACTTCATACTTCCCCTCAATCAGATCGAAAGATACCCTCAGTCTCCATTCGCAATAAGAGCATATTTTCTGCCCGTGCGACGAGGCGCTGAAAAATATCTTGATCTTTTTGAGATCATCAAAGATGAAGCCGGAAGCTATCGCTCCCTTAAGGGATAAAGAACTGCTTCTTCCGTCCCTCGGCCTCGAACCGTTAAACCATCTCCTGATCCGCGCTACATCCCCAGAGAGATGTTGCCCGAATTTTTCACACGAGATTATTCCTAAGATCTGCTGGTCGTTCCAGACCGAATTCGAAGTCTTAAGGCGTTCGACCCGGTATCTCCTTTTTGTCGCGATGGCCACTTCGACTTCAATCTGACTTGGCACTGCCTGCATCACGCCGTCTAAACCGGTTGCCTTCATTATTTCTTTGGAGGACAAAACCATGCGAAAAGCTTCGCTTGTCGCCCAACCTAAGTCATATAAATCGGCACTCGTTAACGGCATATCAACGTGACCCATTCCCTTGAAAGATAACTTTTCCGGAAATAACAACATAATAAACCAACTCCTTTATTCTTTTTTAAGAGATCTGATTGATCCGCTTCGCGGATTCCTCCCACAATACAATTTTGATTCGTTTTTGTCAATGATGTTTTATAAAAATAAAAGAGCCGGTTTTTAATCGGCTCTATTTTTTGAGATTCTGTAATTTATGAGAAAATGACCGTGGTATTGATATTTTTACCAAACAACTGGCGATCCTCTTCTTTTCTTAAGTCACCAGAAGCAATGGTATCTGCAAGATGAGGAATATAAGCCGATTGGCTCCTTCTAAGGACAAAAGGAATGTTTATATGCCATTTGGATAAGATCTCCTTAGCATCTCCCTTCCGACCGGTCTTGACTGGGAGCTCCGCCAACCTCGCCTTAGTTCTTGTAAAGCCGCTTCCTACTACTGCTTTCAGCTCGGTCTCCCCTTTTGATTTTGGGTCGAAAACCGACCCAAAGAACCAGTCGTTCAGCTTCGTTTCCGACCTGAATATGGCGTTAAGTTTCTTGTGTCTGCAAGATAAGATATGCAAGAAATCAGCCGTGCCAAATGGAGAGTTGTCAGAAGAAACATCGATTATCCCCTCCACTCTGCAGCTCTTATTCGGACCGACGCTTAATTGTATTATGACCTCTTCCGGAAGATAGTTGGCGCTAAAACCCCGCCAACCGACAGCTGTTCTTATCTCCCCCGAAGAAGCGGACTTCTTGAAAGCGGAGAATATCACCCTGCCTAACTCGTCAAAAGCCAATACTGACACACCTAGTTTCAAGGATCCTACTTTGCGTTTCCTTCCGTCTGTCATTTTTACCATTTAATCACATCTCCTTATATATATTATTTTATAGGTTCTCTTCACTGAATATCTTCAGTGGAAGTAAGATCGTAATAGCATAAAAAACCAAACTGAGTCAATTTTAATCCCATAAAAAATCCCGCCTTTTTAGGCGGGATGATCTTTCGTGCTTTATGTGTTATCAGGAGCGTTAGTTATTCTTGTCTGCTTTTGTCAGAATATTCATTATTCCGACGAGAGTAAATGTCACGCCGGCGACGAAGGCGATCTTAACAATCAGAAGTTCGCCGGACAGCGTGGCCTTGTCTATTGCAAGACCCCACTGGTTGCAAAAATCAACCAGTTCCCCGAATAGCTTGTGTCCTAGGATGGACAACGTGACGGTCATCACTCCGGTGCTTCCGATAGTGATCGTCGAATTGAAAAACCCTTGGATACTCCTTGATGTCAACCTGTCTTTTTCGTCAGCAAATAATCCTCTGGAAAGAATCTCTCCTTTTCCGAACTTAGATTTTCTAGGTTCCACATAAAACACCTCACTTTTTTTATTGGACTGATTCCAGTCTGCCACTTTTCAAACTTCTTGTCAATAAAAATATATTGTGGGCTTCCGGCGGTTCAATTTGTGGACTCGAGGGGAATTGACCTCTCAGGTAAATCCTGCGGATTTCCTTCGGGCCGCGCCTCAGCCCGCCAATGAAAAAAATATTGCGGGCTTCCGGCGGTTCAATTTGTGGACTCGAGGGGAATTGAACCCCTATCTGTACAATGCGAATGTACCGTTCTGCCGTTTAACTACGAGCCCGTTTTTTATCTTCATATTATCAATTTTTCATTCCTTTTTCAATTCCAAGAAAAGGAAAAGGGCCCATTCGAATGAGAATGGGCCCCGGTTGTGTGGTTCTTTTTTTCTGGGACGATCGTTGGTACCTTGTTGCGTCGGCGCCTCCCTTTCACTGCGTAGTTACTCGGGGTGAAACCGCTTGGTTTTGGGCTCCGTTACGGGGGCCTGACGGTCCGACAGAAGCCGAAAGCGTCTTTGGGCTTTACGGCTCCGCTAGGGGGGCCTAACCGCTCGGGTATGAGCGGCCAGATGGGACCCGAAGCCGGAACGGCCGACGGGACTCGCTGGAACGGAACAAAACGGGATGTTCAAAAAGGTAGACGGAAATGGAGCTGGAGCGAATTTGACACCGCGAATGGCATCAAGGACGACCCGGATCGGTGAAAGCCTCTTGGGCTTGCCTTCAGGTCCTGAGCTCATAGCATCCCTCCCTTGTATAAAAGATTGACCACGAACATACTTTTCGAGGTTCTGATTTAATTCTATTCCCAAGGCTAAAAGCTGTCAAGAGGGTGTCGAGGGCTAGCTAGGCCGTCTTTCCCGCCTCCCTGAGCGGCGCCACCTCCTCTTTGGTTAAGACGCGATATTCCCCGGCTCTGAGGTTAGAAAGGGAAATATGGGCTATCCTTATCCTTTTCAGCTTCGTTACGGTCAGTCGCATAAACTCGCACATCCTGCGTATTTGATGTTTTCTCCCTTCACGAATAACGATGACAAAGGTATGCGGGCTTATCAACCTCACTTTTGCTGGAAGGGTAGGTCCGTCCTCCAACTCGATGCCGGCCTCAAAAAGGCGCTTCATATTCGAAGGGATGTCTTCCCTGACGGTCACTTCATATTCTTTCTCGGTCACGTGTCTATCCCCCGTCACCGCTTTCGTGATGGCGCCATCATTGGAAATGAGAATCAATCCTTCACTGTCCTTATCGAGACGACCGACGATGTTCAAGGGAAGAAATTGAGGATACGCATCAAATATGGTTTCCCCTTCAGAAGAATCTCGAGAGCAAACCAAGCCTCTTGGTTTATGCAAAGCGATTGTCGTCTTTTCCGTCATAACCTCCCGACCCCGGTCGAGAAGCTCGACCCTGTCCGTCTCCGGATCGATTTGGACACCCATCTCCCTTACCACCTGGCCGTTTACTGAGATAAGTCCCCTTCTTATAAGATCCTCCGCTTCACGGCGGGAGCATATTCCCTGTTCGGATAAATATTTTTGGATGCGAAGTTTCATTGAGTTCTTAGTATATAGGAGAAGTGGGTAAAAATCCACCGGGATTAAATAAAAAAACCGGGATTATTTCCCGATTTTCTTTTCAATCATTTTCTCAGCATCCGCGCGAGAAATTAAATCACGTTCCTTGATCGCTTTTTCGACTGATTTTTGGATCATATCTTCAAGCATTTTTTGGCTTTCCTTCGCCTGTTCCATCATCTCCTTGATTTGCTCAGGAGACATGTTTTTCATCATGTTCTGGGCAGCCTTGATTTGGTCAAACATTCCCATGATATCTATTCTATATGTAATACTCTTTATTTTCAATATTCTTTAGCTGATGTTTTACGCCATAGATTCCAGCTAGCAAGAAAGACAGCCCGTTAGCCAAAATATAACTCCAACTCATTGATTTCGAGATTACGATCTGGGTAACGATTGTCATTATGATTACTCCGGAGGCTATCACCGTTACCCAAGCCAAAGCGAGGGTCTTGTTTACTCGAAAGTCCTTTCCGGAGCTGATTTTTATTCCCAACCTCACTCCGCTGTAAATGAAAAAGGCGGACAGTATCGCTTCAAGCCAGTAGAAGACATCAATTAATGATCTGAACTTTATCGCTAACATCATCACCGGTATGCCCACTACGAGCATTGCTAAGATTTTCCCTAAGACTATTCCAAAGACTATCGTTATGAGGACGCCTAAAGTTCTCATTTTGATTTTATTATGTTTGCCGGATTCCCTTCGATGAATTTTTTGATGTTGTCCGCCGAGGTCTCCAAGATCCTTCGCAGAGCCTCTTTGGAATTAAAGGCGTTATGAGGAGTGATGATCACATTCTCCATATCGATAAGCAAGTGGTTCTCAAGAATGGTCTTGAGGTTGTGCCCATCCTCTCTCCCGTGAATCAGGAACTCGACTTCGTCTTTTGTCGCCACCTCTTCCTCCAAGACATCTAATCCGGCTCCGCCTAAGATTCCTGAATTCAAGGCTTTGACCAGAGCTTCCGTTTCCACGACCGGTCCTCTGGCGGTATTGATCAGGATCGCTCCCCGCTTTATCAAATCAATATTTTCCATATTGATCATATGTCTCGTTTCCGGCAAATCAGGGACATGGAAAGTGATGATATCCGCTTTCCCCAGAAGCTCGTTGAAAGAAACATACTGGACACCAAAATCCTTGGTTAGCTGCTCTGAGGGGTACATATCATAAGCGATGACTTTCATTCCGAAGCCGTTGGCTATTTTGATTACGTTTTTCCCGATCCTGCCTGTTCCGACGACTCCTATCGTCTTCCCGAGCAGGTCAAACCCCTGTAGCCCCTCCAGTGAAAAAGAACCGGTTTCCTTTATCTGGTCATAGGCCTTGAATATCTTTCTGGAAACGGAAAGGATAAGACCGAAGGTGAATTCGGCTACCGTATTCTCCCCATAACTGGGAACATTGGAGATGGTTATCCCTCTTGCCGCCGCCGCTTCCAAATCGATATGGTCATATCCGGTCGTCCTCGTTGCAATCAGTTTCAAGTTTGGAAAAGCCGCCATTGTCTCCTTATCAATCTTAGACTTTGTAAACACTGAAATCACCTCCGCTTCTGCCAATTCCCCTTGCGGCAAATGATCTTTGTCTAATTTATCTTCCGTGAAAATAAGATCGCCGCCTCTCAATCCTTCCTCGAAGTATCTTCTATCATCCGGCGTAATTTCAAAAAATGCGATTTTCATATGGTTATATCTTACCATTTTTCAGAAAATAAAAATATCATGATACGGCCAGAACTTTCAAAAAAGCGAATAAGACCTTATAATGATATCATGCTTAAAAAAGTATTCACCGAAGATCGCATTAAGAATGTTGTAAGAATCGCGATCGTCGCCGGCATCGTGGTTGCCTCATATGGCATCATTTCAGCTGCCAAGACATATTCCAGCTCAATCTCTCCGTCACAGTACAAGACATTCTCCGTCCAAGGGGAAGGCAAGGTCGAGACCAAGCCGGATATCGCCAAATTCTCCGTCTCTGTCTTTACGGAAGGCAGCGCCACCGCCTTGGCTGATACCCAGTCCAAAAACGCCGATAAGACCAATGCTGTCATTTCTTTCGTCAAAGAAAGCGGCGTGGCCGAAGCTGATATAAAAACCACCAACTATTCCATCGAGCCGAGATATGAGTATCCCAAATGCATCTACACTTCCGTCGATACCGTCTGCCCCAGCCAGAGACTCGTCGGTTATACCGTCCGCAATACCGTGGAAATCAAAGTCCGCGATTTTACCAAGATCAGTGATCTGATGTCAGGTGTCGTTGCTAAAGGCGCTAATGATTTGTCGGGACCCAATTTTGATATCGATGAACCCGAAGCCGTAAAAGCCAAAGCTAGAGAATTGGCCATCCAAAAAGCGAAAGACAAGGCTGAAGCGATTGCCAAGGCTGCCGGAATAAAAGTTGGCAAGATCATTGCCGTTAATGAAGATTCAAGCGGTTATTATCCTCTTACTAACTACCGTACCGCCAAAATGGATTCCGCATTCGCTACCGGAGCGGCCTCCCCTTCGATGGAAGCCGGTTCTCAGGAAGTGACTGCCCAGATGACTCTTACTTTCGAAATCAAGTAATTCAAATAAAAAACGCCTATTGGCGTTTTTTATTTGTTTGCATTATACATTGAAACAACCTCATCAGCCGTCAAAGCACGATTATAAACCCGAATATCATCCATGACTCCATCCGTCTGCCAACCATATAAAGTTCCCATTGTAAGAGAATTGTTATTGTTAACACTTCCCGTTATCGATGATATGTTAATTTCATTAGACTGACGGATCCCATCAATATAAGCAATCACTCTTCCAGTTGTTCTATTAAAAACAAATACGTAATGAGACCATTTGTTTTGTAAATTTGGCGGAGTTTGATTTGAATTAAACGTCAAAGTTGTTCTTATTGCAGCATTATTAGCATCCCTCAAGCATATATCCGCACCATCCGGATGATACGAATGACCTATATCAAAACCAGCGTTAGCAGCTCCATCTGAATAACATTGGGCTGATTTTTTTATTATAAAACTTGATCTTGGATATATATAACTCCTATAAAATGCCCAGCCTGATACAGAAAAACTTCCAGTTCCAAAACTTAAAGATGTAGAATTTGCTACATCCACGTTATTGCTGCTAGAACCATCAAAATTCACTCCGCCCACAATTTTCCCTATTGTCCATGCTCCACTTACATTTCCAGTATTACCATTCCCTGACAAATCCGCAGTCGTAGTTCCCATGCCCTCATCCATAGGCCAATATCCCATCAATCCTGAAGCATTCGCCCAAAGTGTCGGGTTTCCCTTCTCAAATCTCCCCGGATCCGTTCCGCCGTCTTTTGCGGCCGTAAGCTTGGTTTGTTTCTCAGATTCCAACAAGGAAGTGATCACGAACGTCTTGGTCACGGGATCTGCCACGAAGGCGTAATAATCGTTGTTGTTCCCTGCATTGGGGTCGACTGGAAGCGTTGCCATGTTCTGGAGACTCAAGGGGATCCAGCCTGTGCCGTCAACTTTGTTCATGTTGGCAGAAGTGGCGTTGCAGACATAGGAATAGCCTGAGGGAGGGTTGGTCGGACAGGAGCCTGTCGGCAATGAGAGATAGATGTTGGTGGGAGACAGGGAGTCTATGAGGGAAGGATTGTTGAAGAGGGTCATCTTTATGGACTTCTCTATGTTCTCCGTATCATTTATCCTTGTTCCGTCCCTTCCTTGCTTCATGAGCTCTATGGGGTTTAAGACCAGGACCGTGGCAGAGCCCAAGATCGCGATGATCGCGATGACTATGAGAAGTTCTATTAGGGTGAAGGCGCGGATGCGGGACATATGTAGTTCATTATAACAAAAATCGCATCCTAATAAAATAAAAGGACACCGATCGGTGTCCTTTTATTATTACATTCTGTCTTCAAGCTCTTTTACAGCCTGGGTTGTTTTCATGACAGTATCAGGATTCAAAGACATGCTCTGGATTCCTTCTTTCACCAAGAATAAGGCAAAATCCTCATAATCAGACGGAGCTTGTCCGCAGATTCCGATGTATTTGTCCATCTTGTTCGCTGTCTTTATGACTGACGCGATAAGCTTCTTGACTGCCTCATCTTTCTCGTTGGCAATTTTGCCAAGATCGGCATTATCCCTGTCAATTCCCAAGGTAAGCTGGGTAAGATCATTTGATCCGATGCTCATTCCGTCAAAGACATCAAGGAATTCTTCTGCCAGGATGACATTTGAAGGGATCTCGCACATGGCATAAACCTTAAGTCCGTTCTGGCCTTGCTTTAATCCGTATTCTGCCATTTTCTTGACCACCTTCTTGCCCTCCTCGACGGTTCGGCAGAAAGGCACCATGACGATCAAGTTTGTAAGCCCCAAATCCTCGCGGACCTTATGGACAGCTTCACACTCCAATCCGAAAGCTTCTTCATATCTAGGATCATAGTAGCGGGAAGCTCCTCTCCATCCGATCATTGGGTTTTCCTCTTTAGGCTCATATTCAGCCCCTCCCAAGAGAGTCGCATATTCGTTTGTCTTAAAATCAGAAAAACGAAGGATTACCGGTTTCGGATAAAACGCCGCAGCAATCTGTCCGACTCCTTCCGCCAACTTATCGACATAGAAATCAGTCTTATTGGCATAACCGGCGGTCTTCTCCTCTATGGCTTTCTTGAGCTTTGCATCCTTGAGTTTCTTGAAGTCAATCAATGCTTGGGGATGGATCCCGATATGGGAAGCAATGATGAATTCTTCTCTCGCCAATCCGACTCCATCGTTAGGGATGAATGAATTTTCAAAGGCCTCATCAGGATTTCCGACGTTCATCATGATCTTCGTCTTCGGTCTTTCTTTATTGTCAATCTTGTAAGTTTTTACTTCCCATTCCCCCTTTCCGCTCCAGATGAAACCTTCTCCTCCGGTAGAACAATCTACGGTAACCTCCTCTCCCTGCTTTATTTTCTTGGTCGCGTCACCGCAACCAACGATGCAAGGGATTCCGATTTCTCGGGAAACGATTGCCGCGTGCGAGGTTCTTCCGCCTTCGTCCGTCACGATTGCTGAAGCAATCTTCATGATCGGTTCCCAGTCGGGATCGGTCATGGTGGTCACCAGGACTTCCCCGGCTTTGAAGCCTTTTATTCCCGATACCGTCTTGATGATATTCGCCTTTCCAGAAGCTATCTTGCTGCCAACGGATGCGCCCTTAGCCAAGATCTTTCCTGAATTTTTGGTCATGACATAGTCAGAGATGACCGATTTATCCTCCCTCGAATGGACGGTTTCCGGTCTCGCTTGGACAATATAGAGTTCCTTGGAAACCCCATCCTTAGCCCATTCCATATCCATCGGTTTTCCGTAATGCTCCTCGACAAGCACTCCCCACTTTGCAAGTGTGATAGCCTCGTCATCGGTCAATGAGAACTTTTCTCTCATTTGGACTGGAGTCTTTAAGACCTTGGTCGCCGCGCCCTTCTCTCCGTAAATCATCATTACGTCTTTTGAGCCAAGCTCCTTGGAAATTATAGCTTTATGCCCCTTCTCAAGAGTCGGTTTAAAAACCTTGAACTCATCAGGAATGACCGCTCCTTGGACAACCATTTCTCCAAGTCCGTATGAGGCATTAATGATGACTGAGTTGCGGAATCCGGTTTCCGGGTCGATGGTAAACATAATTCCCGAGCAGGCCCTGTCTGAACGGACCATTTTCTGGATGCCGACAGAAAGGTAGGTTTTCATATGGTCGAAGCCATTATCGACCCTATATGAGATTGCCCTGTCGGTGAACAACGATGCAAAACATTTCTTAACAGCCTCCATCAGGGCTTTTTCACCGCTGATATTCAAGTAAGTTTCCTGTTGCCCGGCAAAAGAGGCGCCCGGCAAGTCTTCAGCGGTAGCGGAAGATCGGACGGCGACATCTACGTTTTTCTTATTAAAATCCGTCGAGAGCTTCTTGTAAGCTTCGGCGATTTCCTCCTGCAGCCGTTTTGGCAATTCAGCTCCCAAGATAAGACTTCTTACTTTCTTTCCCCTGGTTTGAAGATTTGTGATGTCTTTCGTATTCAAATCTTTCAAAACAGCGGCAATCTTGTCGGTAAGTCCGGCCTCTTCCAAAAAAGTCCTATAAGCTCCTGAAGTAATGGCAAAACCGTTTGCCAATTTAACGCCTTTTGAAGTCAAAGCGTTATACATTTCGCCCAACGAGGCGTTCTTTCCTCCCACTTCGGGAACATCTTCAATCCCTAAATCTTTAAACCAAATTATGTTTCGCATAACACCTGCATTATACCATTTATCAAGGTTGTCGAGCAAAGACAGCAAGTTATGCACAGCTTTACTTTTGCAGATTCCGTTTATAATTAGATAAAGGTCTTAACTTTATAAAAAACCAATGCCAGCCGCTAAGAAAGCTGTTAAAAAGGCTCCTGCCAAGAAAGCCGCCAAGAAGAAATAAATAATTTAACAAACGTTAATATTATTGATTTTTTTATAGGATCGTCTTTATTAAAAAACCGCGCCCTGCGCGGTTTTTTAGTTCTCTAAATTTGCCAGAAGGCTCATGTCGTCCTCTGGTTGCATCTTATTTCTCTTTATCTCACCGCAACTCTCGCACCTATGTATGAGGACAATCCTTCCGCCTTTGGTTTCATACCCGATAGGCTTCATATTCCCGCCGCACTCGTTTGCCCGGTCACCGGGAAAAATGTCGACGTGACGGCTCCAAAGGCATTTTGGGCAATGGTTTGTATACCCGTTTCCTTTTATCTTTTCGCCGCAATTGGCACAAGTAAAGTCTTCGATGTTCCTGGAAAATTTCAAACCCATCTTAAAACCAATTCTTCTTAATGAAGAAATACGCTGTAAACCCGACCGAACCGATCATGACGATGACTATTCCCCAAAAGACCATAAACGATCCTTCAGGAAAAGGAAATCGGACATTCATTCCGAATATGCTGGTCACCAAGGTTGGAAGAGCAACGATAATCGTCAGCGCCGTCAATAATTTGATTGCCCGGTTAAGATTATTTGTCATGATGATGGAGTAAGCCTCGCGGATATTGACGATAGTCTTAAGGCTTGATTTGCAAAGCTCGATCGTTTGGGTTGAATACAAGAATAGGTCTTCAATCAAGTCTTGGTCGGCTTCGTATAATTTGATCAAGTCCTTTGGCGCCTTGCCCGACAGGAGGTTGGACAGAATGGCGCTCGTAGGAATCAAAGCCGAAAGAAAATCATTGATGATCCCTTCGAAATCCAGGAATTTGACAATATCGTCATTCTTGATTTCCTCGATGTGGTCGGAGACTATCCTCACCTGTCTTCTGATATTGGTAAGCGATTCATTGTAAATTCCAAGTATCTCAGAAATTACATAAATCAGCATTGCCGTTTTCTGGCTAGTGAAAAAATCGCTTCCTTGAGAAATCATCTTGCGGAAAAAGTTATATCTCTCATTTGAGATAGTCAGGAAGAAATCGACTCCCAGAACGATCAGTAGCGGCGCTGTGGTTATCTCGTTGTTTGTCTTTACCGGTACCCTGGTATAGAGATAGATGGCGTTCTTCTCAACCTCCATTCTTGGAACCTCATAAGGATCGCATCCATCCTTTAAAAGATCTTCTTCGAGCTCAAAGTCTTTGGCAATATTAGCCAATTCTTCCATCGTCGGAGATTCAACATAAATCCAGCTCCCGGATCGGAATTCTTCAATCGCATTCACTTTTTCATCGCGTATTGTTCGCTGAAAAATGCTAATCATGGCCTCATCTTATCAGTTTTTCCCCATTTTGTCATTTTGCCAAGAATTGACTTCAAGACTCCTCCCTCCCTAACTTGTCTCGGCAAGATTCTCCTTCTTTATCATTAGCGTTAATATCGTCTTCGATTTTCTTGTTTTTTAGGCCAGATTAGGGTAATATTTTCAATGTTCGGACTGTATAGCAACCAGCAAGTGCGCGACGTTTCCAAACAAGGATAGACGCCAGCTGCCACCCAACCGAGCAAATAAATAAACGGGCTGTAGTATACCGGTAGTACGTGCGCTTCGGGTGCGTAAAGACCGAGTTCGATTCTCGGCAGCCCGACAGATAGAATAATCCCCACCTAAAGGTGGGGGTTATTTTTATTTGTAAGGCCGAGAATCGAAAAGGGATGGGTCGGAAGGGAGACTCAGTATCCCTTCCGTATAGGATGTCTGTGAAACCGTGGGTTTCACAGGAACGGACGCTTCCGCGACGTGAGATAGCGAAGCGTCTCGGCAGCCCGACAGAACCAAACCGCCCATACGTGGGCGGTTTTCGTTCGGCATCTCAAAATGCCCGACAGATAGAATAACCCCCGTATAAAGGTGGGGGTTATTTTTATTTGTAAGGCCGAGAATCGAAAATAAAATTAAACTTTATGTTTTCTTTTTATCTCCTTCTCCGCCGCCGCTTCAAACTCATCTTTCTTATTCCTTGCGGTTTGGAACATTTCCTTTAACCTGGAATCATCAAAATCGTTAAGCTCAATCGCCCTCTTCTCCAGATACTCTTTGTCATTCTTTTGAGGATCATCAAGGACTTCCTCCAGAAGAATATTGAGGATGAAACCGATCTTTACTCCTGGGCCGATTCCGAGCAACTTCATCAACTCATCTCCATTCAGTTTCAAAGCCTTCGGAGTCAGCGGATCCCTTCTTACTTTGTCGATCATGAACTTCAGATGTCTCATCTTGTAAGGTACGGCTTTCGGCACTCCGGAGCCAATTCTGTCCGCTTCACGCAGAACCATCAAATCATCAAGAGTCTCCTCGCCCACCCTTTTTATAAATCTTCTCACTCCCGCCTCAGTCACTTCTCCCACGTTATAATAAAACATGTGATTTCTTACGAGATGAGTCGTGCAGTCTACAACTTCCGTCGAATACTTCAGTCTTCTCAAGATTTCTTTCGCCATCTTTGCTCCCATCACTTCATGGTTATAGAAAGTTGAGTTCTCCCCTTCCCCCGCTTTTACTTTTGGCTTTGCTATATCGTGAAAAAGAGCTGCCAATCTGACCTCCAACTTGGGGCTGTTTTTACATGCATAATCGAAAACTTTCAAATTATGTTCCCAAACAGTGTAGATATGATGTTTGTTCTGAGTAACCCCGATTCCCTCCCTTAATTCAGGAACGATGTATTGGAGCAATCCGCAACTGTCTAACATAACGATTCCCCAAGCCGCCGAATCCGACATCACGATTTTTGAAAACTCCACTTGGATTCTTTCTTTAGCGATATTCTGGATAAGGTAAGCCTTTTGGTTAATCGCCTCAAGCGTCTTGGCCTCAATATCAAATCCGAGTTGAGCCGCGAACCTGATAGCCCTCATGAGGCGAAGGGCATCCTCTTCAAATCTTTCGATTGGATCGCCGACAGCTCTTACGACTTTTAAGTCCAAGTCCTTCCGACCGTCATAAACATCGATCAGGTTCCCATTCGCATCCATCGCCATGGCGTTTATGGTAAAGTCCCTTCTTGATAAGTCATCCTCAACCTTTTCGGTAAATTCGATTTTATCAGGATGACGGAAATCAGAATAGCCGCCCTCCTTCCTGAAAGTAGTCACCTCGATCACCTTCAAGTTGTCATTATCTGATTCGGTCTTTACTCCGACCGTTCCAAAATCATTTTCATAAAAACTATCCGGGAAGATAGAAAGCACATCATCCGGCAAGGCATTGGTGGTGATGTCCCAATCGCTCGGGGCCTTATTGAGCAATAAATCCCTCACCGATCCTCCGACGATATACGCCAAGAATCCGCGCCCGGCAAGCTCGGCTAAGACTTTTTTTACTTCGCTTGGAATCTCCATATTATTAGTCATTCGTTAATAAATTTATATCCTTCATATTGTATAAGACAATACATCTTTCCTCGATGCATATCGTAGGCAATTTAGATTGGCCCAATGCAGAGCATTGGTAAATTGCCGAGATCTGAGCGGATTCGCCCCGCTGGAGGGTGAAGACCGCGTCAATCGGGAAAAATGTATTGTCATTCTATGTGCCTCCGGAAGGAATCGAACCCTCATCAACGGTTTCGAAGACCGTTGCTCTATCCGTTGAACTACGGAGGCAAAAATAAATGTGACCCTTATAAAATATCACATTTATCTTCTCTTTTCCACTAATTAGCGGATCCGCATTACTCCAAATGAAAACTCTTCTGGAAGTGGTCTAATTTCTTTTTTAGAACGGAGAATTCTTTGAATCCGATCTTGCCCTCAAGCACCATTATCGCCGCCTCCCGGCTCTCCTTTATCATTTGTTTATCTTGCAAAGCCTTCATTGTCACGTCTGGCAACCCCTTCTGATTTTCTCCCAGGAATTCTCCTGGGCCTCTGATTTCCAAATCCTTTTCTGCCAATTCGAATCCACTCTTGGCTGTCGCTATCGCTTGGAGTCTTTTTACCGCTTCCTCGCCATTAGTTTCGGTAAATAATAGGCAGTAGGATTGATGTTCTCCCCTACCAACCCTTCCTTTGAATTGGTAGAGCTGGGCCAAACCAAACCTGTCAGCCGACTCGATCATCATGATAGTTGCGTTTGGCACATCGACTCCCACTTCGATTACGGAGGTTGAAACGAGGATATTTGTCTTGTTTTCCTTGAAGTCTTGCATTACTTGGGCCTTTTCTTCGGCTTTCATCTTTCCGTGCAAGACGCCAACCTTCAGTTTTGGAAAAATCTCCTTGGATAATTTTTTATATTCCTCCGTAACGGTCTTTACATCCGCCATCGTGTTGTTCGAAAAGTCTATCTCTTCCTCATCGCGATCAATCATCGGACAGACGACAAAGGCCTGTCTCCCATTTTCTATCTCCCTCCTTATAAACTCGTAGGCCTTGTCCCTGCTCTCGCCGTCCACCACTTTCGTTACGATCGGCTTTCTATTCTTAGGAAGCTCATCAATTACCGACAAATCAAGGTCTCCAAACATGGCGATTGCCAAAGTTCTGGGAATGGGCGTTGCCGACATACTCAAAAAGTGAGGAGAGAAATTCTCATTTTTAGATCTGTCAATCAGCTTCGCTCTCTCATTGACTCCGAATCGATGCTGCTCGTCGATTATCACCAACCCGAGTTTGTTAAAAATTATGGGCTTTGTTCTTCCCCCGCCGGCTATGAGAGAGTGAGTACCGGCGATTATCTTGATCTTTCCCGACTTTATCTCGTTCAAAATATCTTCTTTCTTCGGCTCAGACTCCAATCCGTCTCCATAGTATATTTTCCTGGTTTTTGATGTTAAGAGCGCTGTCCCAATCCCTAATTTTCCAAATATCTTTTTTATCGTCTCATAATGCTGGGTTGCCAATATTTCTGTCGGCGCCATCAGGGTCACCTGATAGCCATTTCTGGCTGCTTCTATCGCCGAGAGCGCTGCCACAATCGTTTTTCCCGATCCGACATCCCCCTGGATCAATCTGCTCATCGGAGTCCCTTTCTCCATATCTTTCAATACTTCATAGAACACCCTTTTTTGAGCGAAGGTCAAAGGGTATGGCAATTCCTCGATCGTCTTTTTCAAAAATTCGTAATCCGGGCTTATCGCTGGCGCCGCCAGTTCGGAAAGCTTTTTCTTTTGGATCAAACTTCCCAACTGCATCAGGAATAAGGACTCAAAGGCGAATCTCTTTTTTGCCTGCCACCATTCAAGGGAGGTATTCGGAAAGTGGATTGCCTTGAGCGCCTGGTTCACTTCCAGAAACTTTTCCTTTCCTAATATTTCTTCCGGAATGAATTCTTCAAGCCTTGCTATCGGCAATAATTTGCCAACCAAGGTATTGATGGTCTTTGAGGAAACTCCCTTTGGTCTTTTGTAGACAGGAACGATATTTGGGACAAAGCCCTCCCCAATGACCGTGCAAGTAGGAGATGAGAAGAATATCTTCCCTTTATAACTCGTCTTTCCCGAGACTATCACCTCATCGCCCTTGGTAAATCCTCTTTTCACATAGACCTGATTGAACCAGACTGCCCGGACCGAACCCGTCCCGTCTCCGATCATCGCCTCGACGATGGACATTTTTCTGGCCCAGATCCTTCTTTCTGTCACCTTCTCAATCACTCCCCTGACGACATAAAATCCGTCCTCCTTTACCTCCGAGATTGGCGTTGGATTATTCCAATCTTCGATCCTTACTGGCGTGAACCATAAAAGATCGGCAACGGTTTCAATACCTACCTTATTCAGTTTTTCCAGTAATTTTTCCCCAATTCCCTTGATTTCCTTCAAGGAAACGTCCAGATTTTCCGTCATTGGATAAATTATAGCTTTTTTGGATATTTTTGAGAAAATACTTGACAAAACTAGACCGAAGTGATATTCTTGCAGCAGATCCAGAAAATAGATTTAAAAGGAGGAATTATCAATGAAACCTGTAATGACCATGATCACCTCATCGGACTACAAGTTTGCTCTAGCACAACAGATTCTTGGAAATTATTTCGACCTAAGACGACTGGAGTGCTCTATCCCCGAATACCAGTTCCTGGATGTCAAAACCGTCGTCAAATACAAAGCGTCTTTGGCTTATATAAAATGCAAAAGCCCGGTGCTCGTTGATGATGCGGGAATCTATCTCGCCGCCTGTGAAGGCTATCCTGGCGCCCTTGCGAAATTCGTAAAATCCCGTCTCGGAATGAACGGAGTCTTACGAATGTTGAACGGGCAAAGCCGCTACGCCGAATCAGTCGTTGCTGTCGCTTATTGCGATGAAGCAACTGCCAAAAATCCGGTCATATTCGAAGGAAGAGTGAGAGGGCGAATATCCGATTTGCCGACCGACACCGATTTCCCAAAATCCGCCGGGTTTGGGCACCTCTTCATTCCTCATGGAGCCAGGATGCCCTATATTCACATCCCCGAAGCACAAAAAGGCAAATATTCCGAAAGGACCATTGCTTTGAACCAATTCTTGGACTGGGCAAAAGAGAATATTCTTCCCAAAGAAATCTAAAAAATGAACCCTCGTAAAGAGGGTTATTTTTATTTTACGAAATTATTTTATCTCGCAGCCGCAAATGTCGCATTTCCGATCCGCCCGATGGTTATGGCCGCAATGCCTGCAACTTACTCCCTCGTGTTCCTCCCTCCTTATATAAGCTTCGTGCTCCATCCCCTCGTGAATAGGATGATTGTGCTTGGTATGTTCTCGGCAGGGACAAATGCAGGCCATGCATTCTTCTTTCTCTTCCATTGTTTTTTTGTTTTGACCTTTATCAAAATAAAACCCGGACCATTGGTCCGAGCCTTATCAAGCTTCTTAATTTTATTTGTGGATCGCCTGGGAGTCGAACCCAGAACCTTGCGCTTAAGAGGCGCCTGCTCTGCCGGTTGAGCTAGCGATCCAAAGCGCTTCCGATGTTAAAAACACTTTCAGCGCTTTACAAACCCTTTCGGACCTGTCCGATCATTATAACATATTTTGACTACTTTTCAATATAAATCCCGGTATGGATTTTCCCCTGTTTCAGCTCATCTGAGAGCTGCTCTTCCCCCATCGCCTCAACCCTCTCCAGCCTCTCTCTTAATTCGGTTGAATTGTTGTTGAAAATAATGCAGGGTTGCACGATGTCAGTCAGGGAAAAACCGTCGTGCATTATCGCCTCCTTCATCAGAATCGTTAATTGATCCGGGAAAAAAGTCGTTCCCCTTGCCAAGAATTTAGCCCCGGCCGCCCTCGCAATTGCCAAAGGCGCTATATTGTCAGAATCCTTCTTCGTGGGAGAGGTCTGCCCCTTTGTCAGGGCAAACACCCCGTTATTCAAAACAAACATGGTTATCGGGAAATTCTTCCTGGAAGCTGAGACCACATGTCCCATTCCCTCGCCATAAGTTCCGCCATCCCCGGCAAAACCGATTACTTTAAGGTCGGGGTTTCCGATCTTGGTCCCATAAGCCGCGGGGATGACCCTTCCGTGAAGACCGTAAATGCTCGAAAGGTTTACATAATCGTAAATCTTGCCATTGCACCCGATATCAGTCACAAGGACAATTTTCATCGGGTCTACCTTCCCCTCCTCACCCAATTCCTTAATTGCTTTCTTAAAGGCTATCAAGGCGACATTATTCAAGCATCCCGGGCACCAGGTTATTTTTTCTTTTGTGTTCAAATCGATTGTCGTATTCATTAGCTTAATTTTTCTAAGTCTTTCTTTACAATCGGCCTTCCGTCATACTTCAATAGTTTTTCGGTAGCAAGCCCCGTCTTTTCCGCTATTATTTGGGATAACAATCCAGTGGCATTCATCTCCACCGTCATTGCCCTCTTCGCCTTTTTTATTTCCGCCGCTACCGTTTCTCCTGGGAAGGGTTCGAGGTACTTTATTTCCATTGCCCGATAGTTTTCCGGGAGATTGTCGATTATCGCTCCCTTGACGGAACCGGTGAAAATAATCAGATTTTCTCCTTCGCCATAAGTTCTCGTCATTTCAAAATTATCATTGACATCTTCCTTGATAAGCTCCATCTTCTTGAGCCTCCTTTCATTCGCCGCTTGAACTGATTCGGCGTCCTCGATCGTAAAACCTTCCTCGTTATGTTCGTAACTCGAAGCCCTGACTGTCGTAAGCCCGGGAAGCGCTCCTCTTTGCAAATCCTTTGCGATTTCTCTCAACTTCAAGTCAGATTCTCTGACTGAGAAATAATTTTCTGCTATGTTCTTATCGGAAAGGATGGTGACCGGACATCGATATTTCTGCGCTAGATAGAACGCCTCTTCTGTCAGTTCGTACATTCCTTTGGCATCGCCGGCGGAAACTACGATCTTCGGAAACTCCCCGGGACCGAGATTGAGCGCAAACTTAAGATCGGCTTGCTCGGAATAAGTCGGGACTCCGGTTGAGGGCCCCTGTCTCTGGGCAAAATAGATGACTACCGGCAATTCGGCTATGCCAATGAAAGAAACTCCCTCCCCCATCAAGGCAATGCCTCCGCCCGAGCTTCCAGTCAAAGCTATCCCTCGGGAAAAAGCCGCTCCAGCCGCCGCGTTGATGGCTCCCACCTCGTCGTCAACCTGGAAGACGTCACATTTAGAATCTTCCTGAAGCCTCTCAAAGAGTCCGGTTGCGGGAGTCATCGGGTAATAAAAAGCCGGGATGCCGCCGATGGCGCTTATTGCTTTCGCCCCCGCTTCCGATCCGTCTATCACGATTCTCTTTTCATCACCGAGAGGCAACTGAAACTTCGTCGTCGCCTCTTCGTATCCAATTCTTCCCAGCTCTTTTACAATATCAGCCCTGTCTCCGAATTGCTTTTCGGCCGCTGCCGCAAAAAATTCAAAAGGTATCCCGAAGTGTTTCATCAAGGCGCCGCATCCGATATTGTTTCCAAAATTTCCGGAAGCCCCGCTTTCTTTGGTTATCTTGTCTTGATTAAGGTTAATCGCCTCAATTCCGAAGTCGTTAGCGGCGAATACCTGTCCTCCGATCTTTAATCCATCCTTGTGAATCTCGACAGAATTCTTATCATAGGCCAAGAGCAGATCGAAACTATCTTCATGTGACAATATATCCGTCTGAGATATGGTCGCTATGCTAAAGTTGTGGCCTCCTCTTATAAGCGATCCGTAATCACGATAGATAAAAACGCTATAACCATAAGACGCTAGAATCTTGCCAAAAAGAACCGCTGTCTTGTCTATCCCTTTTCCTGCCTCGCCGGCAAAACAGACGCTCCATTTGTTGTTCTTTACCTGTTCCATGCCATTAAGTCTACTATCTTTGATAACCTTTGTCATTTGACAAAAAAGAACGGTTTCCCGTTCTTTTTCTCTTAAGGGACGATCGTAATCGTTCCTTTTGCGTTAGAATCAATTCCTCCGCACTTTTCACAATAATAGACATACTGGCCCTCGTTCGTCGCTTGGAATTCAACTATCCTCTGGGTTCCTTTGTTTATAATTTGTTTCATTCCAAAATCAGGCAAAACAAAATCATAGTCCTTGTCTATCGAAGCGATATTTATTCTTACCGTATCTCCCTTTCTCACCGATATCTTTGATGGCGTGAAGACACCGCCGTTGGCGCTAACTTCAAATTGCCTCATCTTGGCATCGACATCAGGAGCCGCGCTTACCACATCTTTCGGAACCGCGAGATCTTTGTCGTTGGTTTGCTGGTCAACCTCTGGAACATAAGCGCCTTTAGGCACCATTTTTTTCGTATCCGTCTCAACAAAGCCATTATTCTTCCCGGCTGTATCTCCGGTATTATTTGAGGATTTTTTATAGCTCAATCCGATAATGAGCGCCAAGACCACAATCAATGCTCCGGCCGCTCCGATTATGATCTGCGCCTTCTTGGATTTTAAATCGATCATAAGGAAATTATACCATCATCCGCCAACGAAGTTAATGTGAATAAATTTCCTCAGGTAAAACTCGATGGCAAAAACAACGATTAAGCCTCCTGATTAAAAAATTCCGCTACTGGGCGGAATTTTCATTATTAGGATTTATGTTTGTTTCTTGGCTACCCTCTACTGCGCCATCTTTGGATTCAACTCTTCTAACCTTTATTTCTTTTATAGCTGGATTGCCTATGTAAGAAACATTGGCTGGTCCCTCCTTCATGACCGAGACTTCTAAATCGGCATTGATCTTTACCGAAGCGACGTTATAAGCCGAGACGTCAGCCTTATGGACTGGAAACCTCATCAGATTGATACGCGACGCGTCTTTGGCGATGATCGCGACTTCATCCCCCGATCCCACAGCTTCGATTGAGGAAACATCCTTAGCTGTCAGCGTCAGTTTTTTGATATTGATATCATTAATCTCCCACCTAGATGCGTTTTCGGCCTGGATAAGAAGATCGTTTTCGTCAAAACCGAAAATCGTGACACTGGTCGTGTTTCCAGCAGAAACCGAATGTAATTCCGGCACTATGATATCAACCTCTACCGGCCGGTTGTTATCAACGACAAACCAGCAAAAAGGACATTCTTCATCGTTAATGTTGCCGCTCCTGGTCAGAGTCAGCTTTCCGTCTCTCACCTCCGCTTTCATTTGGCTTATGCCCCGATCTGTTCCGTTTACGGTGACACTAGCTGTCTCGCCTTTTTCTATGCTGACTTTTGAAAGATTACCGATATCGACAGAGTCAAACTTATCCAAGTCGTATGTTTTCGAAATTATCGGCGCATTAGCCCTTTCATTGATTATCGTCCCATATTTCACGGAAACGATAGCGAGACATCCCCCGATTGCCAAGAGCCAGATAACAAGTCCCGTGATCACTCCCGATAATCGGAACATCGGCTTTCTTGCCATCATTGATGACCCTATAAAAATTAGAAAAAGCAGCGGCAGTATGGCGATGATAAACGCCAATATTGCGAGAAAAGCGGCTTTGAGTCCTCCAAATGAGGCGAAAAATTTAATAATAAGGGCTGAGCTTCCCATCGCCCCAAAACCAAATCCGAAAATTATACCGAAAACGGCAAATATTCCGGCGACAACCAAGACAAAACCCAAAACCTTAAAAAAAACTTTTATTAAGATTTTTATCAATTTCAGTAAGGCATTGGCTATTACCGCAAAGATTTCGGTTATCTTATGCAAGATTCCGCCAATTCCGGATTCAGCGGTCTCTCCGCGGTTCGGAACCCTGTCTTCAGCGACTTCCCTGATTCCCTCGATAGTCACCTTCTCCCCCTTCATCATCAGTCTGTCCGAGGCTGTCTTCGCTTCCGGTATGGCGAGCCAAAGAACGACATAAGCTACGATCCCGATCCCGTTGAGAAATGCGAGTAAAATAAAAAGAATCCTAAGAATCGTCGGATCGATATCAAAATAAGATCCTAGCCCGGAACAAACCCCGGCAATCATCTTATTCTCCTTATCCCTGTAAATCCTTCGGCCGGAACAGCACTTGTCCTCCTCCTCGTTCTCTTCCCTTGCCGAAGTTTCGTCTTCTCCGACGATATCCTCCACCGTTCCCATCGTCTCAATCATCTCCTCTATGTCTTCGAGGCTCAACAATCTTTCCCTTCCTTTCGATTGCCTGATGAATCCCTCGGCGATAGCGGATTCGATGTCGTCAACTACTTCTTTTTCGCCGTCCTTTGAGAATTTTTTCTTGATTGCTTCCAAATAGCCGTCAAGCTTGTTGTATGCATCTTCCTCGATGTAAAACACCTCTCCGGCGATGCTAATGCTGATTGTTTTCTTCATTTTATTTTTTTAACAAATTGCTTATCGTTCTCGAGAGTTCGTTCCATCCGTCAGTAAGCTCTCTAAGGGCTGCTCTCCCCCTGCTGGTCAATTGGTAATATTTTCTCGGTGGACCGTACTTCGATTCCTTCCACTCATATTCTAAAAACTCGCTCTCTTTCAGCCTGTTCAAGAGTGGATAAATCGTCCCCTCGACGACTCTCAGCCCCGCCTCCTTCAGCTTGACGATTATGTCCGGAGCGTATATGGCGCCCTCAGAAACTACCAAAAGCACGGCAAAATCAAGAACTCCTTTTTTCATCTGAGCCCGTGAATTCTCCAACTTTATTTTCTCCATTATCATGATGATAACAGAAGGTTCTTTGCATTGCAATATACCTCGAAAGAAAAAAGCCGTGTTGCTTTTTAAACAACACGGCTTACAAGTGTTTGGGGTTTTAAGGCGCACAAGATGCCGTCAATCCTCATCTTCGGCTTGCACTTCTTGCATCCATCGTTGAAGATCAGCAATCCTCCTTCGGCTTCTCCTTTCTTTATCCTCTCGTCCAATGCTTCCCAGGCCTCGGCGCCGATCAAATCGATGAACTCTTCTTGCGTCACCTTCCTGGTATGCCTACATCTGCCACAAAAAATTTGGTAGATTTTCACGGTTATCAACCCTTTCTCTAAATAGTAGCGATTTTTTGCTGAAACGCCTGCGCGATCTCCCGGGCACACGCCTTGAGGTCGTCGATCTTCTCCATAAAGCCAACAAGGATGTCAGCTTTATATTCAAACTTCTGCCTGAGCGACAGGTCCAAAGTGACCCAGTAGACCTTATCTCCCCTTTTATAGGTAAAAAAGGCGTCGATCCCATGGAAGAAGTCGAATGCGGTCCCGACCGCGGTGTAATAGCGCAACTCCGAGCAATCAATCCCTAATTCTTCGCACACCAGGAAATGCAAATCTCTTGGAAATCTAGGTTCGGGGTCTGTCGGATCGTCCCAAGGCTGGTTGCTCATGGCAACCTTCATCGCCTTGTGATAAGGAAGGTACTGAACCTCCCCTCCGACATTCCTACAAACTCCCAACACCTCTATTTCAAAGGTCTTCCCTGTTATGCCATCGCGGCTTTGCCAAAAACCATGTCTTTGGAACAAAGAAATACACCTCCAAACATATTTAAGTTTCTGGTTAGATTATATCATAATCACCCGTTTTTGTCAATAAAACCCCTCTATAAAGAGGGGTTAATTTCTGCTAAACATTGTTTGAAAGCCGCAGTTTCTGTCCAACCGCACTTTCCGGTGGTTTGCTTCTCGCACTTCGCTTTCTTATAACAAGAATACTCTTCCTTCCATTCACAAGTGGAGGCTATCTCCTCTCCGGAGGCATCAAGGCAAAGTTGTCCCGAGCATCCCCCAACCTTGCAGCCAGCGCCGCCATTCCCGGAAGAAATTGGCTGGGAAGGAACGACCACTTTCCCCTGATTTTCACCTAACCCGCCTCCGGTTCCGACTTGGGCTCCGGGAACATCAGGTTGAGTTGGATTTGAAATTTGGTTTTGCTGTTGGGGATTCGTTGGAAACGCGCCTCCGTTTTTGCTGGGAGCGAGAATGAAGTATCCGCTTATGGCAACGACTGCCAGAAGCGCTACCGTCACGATTATTCGCAATTTGTTCATCTTGTTCCGATTATACCACAAACGGTTTATTTTATGCATTTGCCCTATCTGGACTATCTTTCCATCGCTTTCTTTTTTAGTTCGGGCGACATCTTCTCAATCGCGTATCTAAGAGCGGTTCTAGGCATCTTTCCTTTATTCTTCATTACATATTCAAAGACTTCCTCCGTATGCTTTTCAGTCTGCGCCTTCAAAAGCCATCCGTAGCCTTTTTGAACCATATCGTCTTCGTCCTCAAGAAGAATGTCGGCAATGCTGAATGATTCCTTAAGGAACAAACCCTTCTTGGCAGGAACAATCAGGCTCACCGCCGCTGCTCTTCTCACCCACCTGTTATCACTGACTGCCCATCCAGCAAGTTTTTTGATATATTCTGGATACATCACCATGAAGTCGCCGAGGGCGTGGTTACAGAAGCCGTCGCATGAAGCCCAATTAGAAATATGATTTTTCACGAATCCTTCCAGAACCTTGAAGTCCGAAGGCTTGAAGTTTTTGCTCATCGCCCAAGTCCACGAAGAGACAATAAAAGATTCTTCCATCATTCCCGATTGATAGAGCTTCTCGCACAGGGCGAATATCTCTCCTTTGGGCAGCTCCCTGATTTCCTTATAATATTTTTTCGCGATCATTCCGACCTCGGCAGATTTCACTCCGTATATCTTTACCGGCTCCCTGAAGAATCTCTCTGCGCTTTTCTTCGTCTGCAAATTTGATCTCTCTTCCAATTCATTCCTTATTTTTGATATTATCGTCATCCTCTTTTGTTATTTCTGATCTTTTGTTCCTAGCTTCAAAAAACTTATCTTAGCAAAGATAGGACGACAAACGGCTGCCACACCCCATCTTTTTATGAATTATAAAGTCTTAAGGCAAAAACGACAAAAATCCGCCTCAGCGGGCGGATTTTCTTATTTAAAATAAATGATGTAGGCCTTTCCATCCGTAAAGAACTGATCCCTGGCGAAGTTCTTTCCCAGAAGCGGAGCCACCAGTTGGATCTTTTCAACGTAAGTTGCCGCCCCGATTGTCTCGAGATCATTTAGTACCAATTCTCTCTCCGTATCTATGTCCGGAGAAATTCTGTGAGTGATATACCACTTTATGCCGACATCGAGGCTTGTTGTCCCGACGTAAATATTTTTTCCATCTTCAGTCCTGACGTTCGTTCTCCAAAATCTGGCGTGATGCCTGAATCGGACGCTATTTTCCGAAGTCGGCTTCTGAAAACCGAAGTCGTGGGTTTGGGCATTCCAGAAAGAAGGCGTGATCGGAGCGGTTTGATATTCTTCATTGAACATCGCCGTCCGACCGGCTTCAATTAAAGTCGATACGTTGAGTTGGTCGGCAAGGCTCCACCCCGCCTCCTTCATCGAGCTCACGAATTTCTCATCATTATCGGCAACCATGATCAAGCTGACCGGCTCCATCGGGTTTCCATACAATGTTTCGGAGTATTTTGAAAGATTGTAAGCGTTAAACATCGTCTGGATATCGGCGGTCGTCACCTTATCCTGTATGATCGCCTTGTTATTAGGGACGGGTCTGAAAGTATAGGCCGCATAAGCATAGAACGATATTCCCAGGATAGCTAAGACGATGGAGGTCACCCACACCTTCCTTGAAGCCGGTTGCCTCTCCTCATTGCTGTATTTAAGCAACCACTCGGAAAGGATGATGCCGATTATCAGCCACAAGGCGCCCATCATATAGCCTCCCATGACGTCGCTCAGATAATGGACGCAGAGATAAATTCTCGAGAAACCGATCGCTAAGATAGTTAATAATCCCCAGAAAACAACATTAGCCTTCATCTTCCAATGATGCTTTCTGCGGAAAAGGATGTAGGCGACAAATCCGTAAAAAGCCACCGCGATTGTCGAATGTCCGCTAGGGAAAGAAAAGCCGCGCTCGGCATAATAAGCCAATTCCGGTCTTGGCCTGTGAACGATCAGCTTCGTTATCGTGTAGAACAAAGTCGATCCGGAAAGAGTCACCCAGAACGGCAGTATGAACTCCTTCTTCCTCCTTACCCACAATATCAGGGAAAGGATGGTCGCAAAGACGATAATTACCCGAACATTGGCAAGAGTCGTCACCCATAAGAAGAACTTGATCAGGTCCGTGTTCCTGAAGGAATAAACCAGATTCTCGACCCTTAGGTCAGCGCCGGTGATTATCGAGTTTGTCACCACGTCTTCAACCGTCCCGGCAAAAACGGAAAGGATGTAGACAAAGGCTATTAGAAGGGATGTTAAAAGCATTCCCGTGAAATTGCCGGTATCAAGCCTTTTCCCTAAGAAGGCGAATATCTTCGGATGCTTCTTGGCCATTTTCTTCACGTCCGGATTTTCCAATATTGCTTCTTTTATTGATTTAAGCAGCGACCCCAAGAATTCGAATATCGGATGGGCAAACCTGACCATAAGCTGGAGAATGATTATTCCGACGATTATCGCCGCGACAAAGACACCAACCCTTGTCGACCACATTCCCAAAGTCTCGATTGTCCCGCTAAAGAAGAATCCCAGGACGATATGGAATAAGGACCATAATATGCCGCCGATGATCATCCAAAAGGTGAATTCCCACTTATCCATCTTCGAGGCCCCGGCGACAAAAGGAATGACCGATCTGACTGGGGCGATAAATCTCCCAAAAAGAATACTTCTTCCTCCATGTTTTTCAAAGAATTTTCTCCCCTTCTCGAGATTTTTTTCATTAAGCAAAAATCTCTTTTCCTTAAAAAGTCTCTTGCTTTTTGATCCCAACCAAAAGCTAAGCCCGTCACCGAGCATGACACCTAAGGCGGAGACGGTCAATAATTTGGCAAAACTAAAGTATCCTTGGGCGGCAAAAAATCCGGCAATCGTCAAAATCGTTCCGCCTGGGATAAATGAACCGATAAAAGCTACGGCCTCGGTAAAAGTTACCGCAAAAACCACCAAATAGCCGAATACTCCGATATGTTGGAGCATTGGCGTCACTAATGCTATGAAGTTCTCCATAAGACTCAGGTATCATTATGCTTGAAATTGGAATAAAAGTCTAAAAAACGCCCGGAATCCCGGGCGTTTTTTATCTTCTAAATTTCTTATTTTGTCTGACTGGCTTTTTCTCTCCCCTTCTGTATCTGTTTCTGTCACCTCTCTCCGGCCTGTCTCCATATAAAGACATGCTCTCTTTTACGAAAGTCAAAGCCGTTCCTTTGCTTGAGGCGCGTCCAGTTCTTCCGATTCTATGGACATAATCCTCATACGTATGGGGAATGTCATAGTTGATGACGTGGGTAACTTCAGGGATATCCAATCCTCTGGCGGCGACATCTGTCGCAACCATGATTTCCGCCTTTTCTTCCTTAAACATCTTAAGGGCTACTCTACGGTCTCTTTGGGATTTATCTCCGTGAATTGATACCACCTTGAATCCCCTGTCCTTCAGATTCGTGCAGACTTCTTCCACGCCCATCTTCGTTTCTCCGAAGATAAGCACCTTCTTGAATCCCCCCTCAATGAGAAGATTGTGAAGGGTGTCCATCTTTTCCTCATAGCGGCTGAATTTGACGACATCTTGGTCGACATTTTCGGAAGTATCTCCGGTCTTGGCTTCTATCTTGACTGGATCCTTCAAAAAATCATCGGCTAACCTTTGGATTTCCTTCTCGAAAGTGGCGGAGAAGAACAGGACCTGCTTCTTCTCGGGCATCTTTTCGAAGATATTTCTCACCTCTCCAATGAATCCCATATCAAGCATTCTATCAGCTTCATCAAGAACCAAAGTTCCGAACTGTTCTAATTTCAAAACCTTCCTGGTTATCAAATCATTGATTCTTCCAGGAGTTCCGATTACGAAGCTGACTCCTTTCCTGATATTCATTATCTGAGAGCCGATATTCATACCGCCAACGGCTAAGGCTGAAAAAATCTTCATGCCCTTTGAAAAGCCGCTTAACTCTCCGCTTATCTGTTCCGCCAATTCTCTCGTCGGGGCGATAATCAACACCTTCTCATTCTTATTGTTCAAGACTTTATCAATGAGCGGAATAAGAAAGGCCGCGGTCTTACCGGTTCCGGTATTGGCGATACCGATCAAATCGTTTCCTTCCAATGCAGGAATGATTGCCTTGTCTTGGATCAAGGTCGGCTTCTCATAGCCCTTAGCCTCGATGCTCTTCTTTAAGGCCTCGTTTATCGGCAAATCATAAAATCTGTTTTTAGGAGAATACTCGACGATCTTTCTATCCTTAGCCTTAGAGATGAACCTTGATTCATCGATAAAAGCTCTCCTGCCGCCTCCCGATCCGCGACGACCCTTGTTATAACCTCCGGAACGTTCTCCGAAGGATTTTTTCTTTTTTTCAAATCCATCATTGGATCTGAAACTATTTGTTTTTTGTCTCATTTTTATTTGTAAATAAAAAAGCCGAATAACGAGCACGCACTAAAAAACAGACACCCCCTCCTATCAAGTGTCTGTTTTTGTTTGCGGCCTAACGACTAGACCAATGAGACACTAAAATAAAAAATCCGGATCTGATCAAATAGATTAACCCGGATTTATAAGGCTAAATTATTTATCATTAAAATAACAAATTATCTCCATGTTGTCAAGCCTCCCAGGTTTTCCACAAGAAGTCGGCAAAAAACGATGCTATAATGAATCAACAATGAAAAAGTTACTAATAACGGGCCTGATCGGCGTCGCCGCTCTTGCCGGCGTCTCCGTCGCCTCCGCCCAAGAAGAGGCCAAAACCAATTCCGACGCCTCTCTCCCCGGAACTCAAGGCATCAAGCTTGAAGTCGGAGAAGAATCAAGCGCCGTTCAAGGTACTGGTAAAGAATACTTGTCCTGTATGAGCAAGGCTGTCGATACCAGAGAAAGCGCCTTAATTTCTTCCATTCAAACTTATCAAACTGCCGTTATTTCCGCCAGGACAACCTATAAGTCAGCCGCTGTCTCCGCTTGGAATTCATCCGAGGATAGGACTACCGTCCAGACTGCCTTAAAAACGGCCGAAAAGACGATGAAAGATTCTCTTTCCATCGCTGAGAAGAACCAGACCGTGGCTAGAGAATCTGCCTCGAGACAATTCAACGCAGATAGGACTGCCTGCCTCAAGCTAAGCACGACTGCCGTCAATAATGGTAATTCCAATCCGACGATCCAGTCATTGCTTGATATGATCAAAAGGCTTCAATCCGAACTTCAGAAACTGAAAAACGGATCCAAGCAGCAGCCGACGGTCCAGCGTCAGGAATCGCCAGAGAATAATTTGGAAACCGAAAGCGGCGCCAACTCAAGATAATAAAAACCTCCCTAGGGAGGTTTTTATTTTGTCTTAGAATAAATCAGATCGGCTAAGAAAAGATATCCGATCGTGAAAATGGTGATGATCATAATCGCACTCGCTTGAAGCGATACGAATCCGAACCAGCGTTGAAAGATTGGCAAATAGGTTATAAGAACAGATATCAGGAAAGCTGCCACGAATGCGATGTTTATCGGGGTCGACGGCCTCGACCTCCAAAAATGTCTCTTCGTCCTTATCGCGTAAAAGACAACCAGACCGGTAAGGGCAAAAAAGATAAACAAACTTGTCTGGAGGATTCTCGGGGCTTCATTTCGAATCAAGAAGAAATACCCCAGATCCATTGCCGCCGTCGGTATTCCCAAGACCAAAGAGACTGACATCAGACCTCTTATGTCTTGCTTCTCCGGCCTTATGATCTCTCCCTTATCGACCGAATCGGTTGATATGGCAATCATCGGGATATCAGCGATGACTGTCAGCAAAAGGACTTGGATGGTCTGCATGGGTAGGTCCGAGGACAGAAGGAATAGGATTGATAAGGCAATAAGGTTGCCAAAATTGCTTATCATTGTATGCCTTATGAATTTGTTTATGTTTACGAAAATCGATCTTCCATACTTTATCCCGTCAATTACGACCTCCAGATTTCTCTTTAGAAGGACTATATCCGAGCTTTCCTTTGCCACATCGGTGGCCGAACTGACTGCGATTGAGACATCGGCTAACTTTAAGGACGGGGCGTCGTTGATACCATCTCCTTGGTAAGCGACAATGTTGTTTTCCTTCAGGGCGGCTATGATCCTGTATTTCTGCTCCGGATTCACGCGAGCAAAAACGTTGTTTTCATTTATTACCCGTCTGAATTCGTCCGCCGACATTTCGAAAAGCTCGTCTCCGGTGTATACCTTTTGATTTCCGGAAATCAATCCGACTTCCTTGCCGACATATTCCGAAACTTCCTTGCTGTCCCCGGATAATATCTTTATCGAAATTCCTAAAGCCTCAGCTTCCTTTATCGTCTGCTGCGATGTCGCCCTTAGAGGATCGGTAAAAGTGGCAAAACCAAGAAAATCAATTCCCGACTCGCTCTTTATGATGTCGAAATTATCGTCATAAGCAACCTCTTTGTAAGCCAACGCTAGGTGTCTCAATCCCTTATTCCCCTCTTCAGTTAATATTTCTTTATACTGCTCCGATCTTTCGGTCTCCGCAATCTGCAGCAAAGTCTCCGGAGAGCCGATAACCACCAAAAAGTATTTTTTAGCGACTTTATCATAAATGACTGCTCTTCTCCTCCTGGCATCGGAATCGAATGGGAATTCTTTTATTGTCCTCATCCTTTCGTCAACCGATTCTTTCGTCTTTTTAGTCGCATAAGCATTGAAGGCTTCGTCGTAAGCATTCTGATATTTCTTTCTCCCGATTCCTATTTTCTCGACTGAGGCGTAAGCCAAAGACATAAAAAGCTCCTGATCTTCAGAAACGATCCCGGTGATCGTCATTTTGTTTTCCGTCAACGTTCCCGTCTTATCCGTACAAAGCATGGTGACATTACCAAGGTCTTCTACAGAAGTCAGGTGCTTTACGACAACATGTTTCTTGGCAAGCTTCAAGGCGCCATTAGAAAGGGAGATGGAGGCGATTACCGGCAAACTCTCGGGGACGGTCGCTACCGCCATCGCGATTATGAACAAAGACACCTCTATGAGATTGAAAGAGCCCCAATCAAGCCACATCTTGACCATAAAGACTATGGCTAAAATCGCTCCCACTATCCTAACCAAGAAAAAGCTTAACTCATTCAATGATTTTTCATATCTGGTTTCGCGCTTTATGGCTGCTGAAACCCTGGCTATGCTGCCAAATTCGGTATTCTCTCCGGTCGCATAGACAATGCCCTCTCCCCCTCCGTTCTCGATGATGCTGCCAGAATAGATTAAATCGTTCTCTTTTTTGCTCACCGCTACCGTTTCTCCCGTGAGCTGGGATTCATTCGTCTCCAAACCGTCGACTTCTGTGATTTTTATGTCCGCCGGAACGATGTCGCCCTCTTTGAGGATTACGATATCTCCGGTCACGATCAGGCTGGAATCAATTAGTTGGTTTAGCCCGTCCCTCCTTACCACTGCTTGTTTGCTTACAAACTTAGAAAGTCCCTCAACTAACTTTTCTGACTTGTACTCCTGATAAAAGCCGAGTCCGACGTTAATAACGACAATGGTCATTATTACTATGCCGCTCAGAATATCGGTCAAGGCAAAAGAAACCAAGCTGGAGCCGATCAATAAATAGACCATTGAGCTCTTGAATTGATTAAAGAAAGTCTTGAGACCAGAGTGTCCCTCCTTGGGGAGACTGTTCAAGCCGTCAACGCCCAGTCTTCTTTCCGCCTCTTCGGTTTTCAAACCGGTTTCAACCGAAGTCCCAAGGTTTTTAGTCAATTCCTCCGCACTTTGTTTTTGCGCTTCCTCTTTGGTCATTTAACATTAATTTTATCCCTCTCGGGCATAATAGACAAACCTTATTATAGTCCGGGAATAAGATGTTCTGCTATAAGATTCTTTATCGAAACGATCTTCACTTTCGGGTGATCTAACCTTCTCATAGCCGGGTTGGAATCAGTGCAATAAATCCGATCAACTCCGAGGCCAAAGGATTTCTTCCAATCTTTTCCGTCAAATACTCCGTGGCTTGCGAAAACCGTTATCTTTCTCACGCCGGCTTTCTTAAGTCTCTTGCAAGCTTCGACTAGAGTGGATCCGGTGTCGATTATGTCATCCGCGATTACCGCCTCTTCTCCCGCCTTCCCCATAAAGGAGATTATCCTTACCTTCCCCCGGCTCGACCTCTTCTTTGAAAAATGGGCGACGGGAGCCGTCATTCCCAATTTCTCGCTAATCTCAATGCAGTTATCAATCGCCCCCTCGTCAGGCGCCACGCAAACAGAACTTCTTTTTACTATCTTTAAAGCCGGCCTGGCCAGGATTTCTGCCGAGGACAATGAGACGATCGGAAGACTTCCTAACTCCGCCGCTAGCTTTGAATGGATATCGATCGTTATTACCTCATTCACCCCGGAAGAAGCCAGCATTTCCGATAGCCATTTCATTCCCCAGCTTTCGCCTTTCTTATTCTCATCCTGTCTCGCATAAGGTATGAAGGGAATGATTGCGGTCACTTGTCTCGCTCCTTCTTTTTTCAGGGTGTGACATAGGAGGAGTGTCTCAAAAAGGGACGTTAAATGAGTGGCGCCGCCAAAAACGGCGCATCTCTTCCCCTCAACCGAAGTTTCAATCGATATTATCGATGTCCCGTTGCCGAATTTCTTGATTTTGTATTTCCCGACTTCATCTTTTTTGCTCCCGCTCAAATCGGGAACTAGATATTTATATTCAGCTAAATTAAATATTGTCATTATGTTTTTTTAATAATTTTGTAACCTCACTGTCCTCAAGTTGGTGAAACTCGTCATAATACGATCCGACGGCGCCTAAATAGGCTTGTGGCACTTCGAGGACGACAAACTCGTCTACACTCTTTGATATTTCCCGATAAGCATCTTTCGGGACGATTGGAGCGGCGGCGATTATCTTTTTCGGACGGGCGGCTGCTATTGTCTCAATCGCCAGCTTCATTGTCAGGCCGGTTGCCACTCCATCATCAATTATTATCGCCGTCTTACCCTCGGGAGAAATGCGTCTCCGACCCCTTAAGTAAACCTCCCTTCTCCTCTCGGCCTCAGCTACCTGGTCTTTTATCAGAAGATCAAGCGCGGCCTGATCCAAATAAGCAGCATCCTCATTGCACAATTTCTTTCCACTCTCCGCGACTGCGCAAATTGCGAATTCAGGATCATTCGGATGGGCTACCTTTCTGACGATTACCAAATCCAACGGCAGGTTAAGACGCCTAGCCGCAATCTCCCCCAAAGGAACGCCCCCTCGCGGCATGGCATAGACAACCGCATCGGTATCCTTGTATTTTTGAAGAGCCGTCGCCAACTTTTCTCCGGCCTCTTCCCTGTTCCTGAATCTCATTTCCTCTTTTTTCTTATCAAGATGACGACCTCGAAAATTATGCCCAGGACCGCTGGAGCCAGACCCCAAGGACAGATCTTGAGGTATCTGTCTAAATTCCAGAGAAGCAGGAAAACGGCGATTAAAAATATGAATATTGTTATATGGTTTTTTTCTGCAAACTTCCACATGTCTTTAAATAAAAAGAATCAGACTATTGCCTGATTCTTGATCATTATTTTTTTATTTGTTGAAAACTAAGCTGCTCGCCATTCCGTTAACTATGTCGTCCATCGAAAAGGATTCCCTTTCCGCATAACATTCTGCTGCCGCCGGCTGCTCATAGTTGGCGCATTGGATTTGTCTGGTAGTAAAAGTCAGAATCACGTTTTTTCCATTCTTGGGAAAAGCATAGGCGTATTGGGTGTATATGCTCCCCGCTGCTCCCTCGGATATTTTGGTCACGCAATATTCGACATCATCGACAAAAACTCTCGATGTTCTTCCGGCTCTCGCTGTTTCCGACCCGGCCTCCGTACAATCAAATTTGCCAGTCAATACCTGGACCTTAGGTGGCCAGTCATAGGCCTTTATATATTTAGTTGAGAGGTCTTCGGGATATAAGAAGGTCAATTCGTCGATTGCATCCTCCATCTTTTTCCATCCTTCGGTTGAAATCCGTCTTTTGCTCACCCCGGGGCATTGTTCGAACTTACAATCAGGTCCCATTCTCCCGACATACGATCCGTCAGGACAAAGCTTTGCCTCCATCGTACAAGCTACCGGCTCAGGTTGTCTGTCTTTCATGACTAAGAGGCCTAAATATGTTGCCGCCGCGATGAAAATCAATCCGCCGATAAGCAACAAGATATCATTTTTGTTTCTTGTTTTTATTTGCATTGTTTCGCTTCTAAGCCTCTGGAGTGTTATTGGGGCGAAGATGGAATCCTGGGCCTTATCTGATATCCTAATACTATCACAAATCCGCTTTCCCATAAAACAATAAACGCCGTTTGACGGCGTTTATTGTTTTATGATCCAGATTGTTTCAATCGATTTTAAGCTCTTATTTTGTAGACGGAGAACCGGTCATTTTCTCCAGCGTTCCTTTAGTGACAAAGTGATAACCGTCCAAAACAGTCCCGGTTTTATCCAAAATCCCGACTACCCTCACAGTCGGTAATCCGAAGAAATCCTTCAAACTGCTTCCAACGCCAGAGATCAGACCCTCATTTTTCATCATCATCGCCTCATCGTATCCGACAACCATCTCATTCTCTTTCAAATAAAGAACGCCTTCGGCTGCGACAACCGTTGATGGAAAATCATTCACGGCAACAAATATCTTAGGATTGCCGTTGGAAAAATTAGTTTTCATTTCTTTTCCCGAGATAAAATTGCCTATCTCCGATTTTGATTCCTTAGTGGCAGTCTTGTCAGACATTTCTTGCTTCTCCATGTTTGAGCTGGTTTTAGCGAATTGAATGAATCCGAAGGTAAATATCAGGATCATCACGACTGGAGCGATCAGGGAAATATAATTCCTTCTGTTTGGCTTGAAATACCTGAGTAGCAACGAATTGCTGACAACTGATATCGAGCTCAGAGCCATCGCTAGCCCCGCCAACTCCGGCTTCAACACTAAACCGAAAACCATAAATACCCTGGCCGCGATCGGGATCCCGATTACATTGTAGAACAAAGCAAAGAACATATTCTGTTTGATCTTTGCCATGGTTTCCCTGGACAACTTAAGCGCTGTAACGACATCATTAAGATCGTTTTTTATGATCACGATGCCCCCAGCCTCCATAGCCACATCAGTCCCTGACCCCATTGCTATTCCCAAGTTTGCCTGGGCCAAAGCCGGAGCATCATTTATGCCGTCTCCAACCATGGCTACTTTCTTTCCGGTCGATTGTAATTTCTTTACCTCGTTTGCCTTATCTTCAGGCAAGACGTCAGCCAATATGTTTGTGATGCCAACCTGCTGGGCAATCGCTTTGGCGGTGCGCTCATTGTCTCCAGTAATCATCCAGATATCGATACCCATCTTCTTTAGCTTAGCCACCGCTTCCGCCGAGGTTGGCTTGACAGTATCGGCAACGGCAATCGCGCCTAAGATCCTTTCCTTTCCGGCAAGGATCATCGCTGTCTTTCCCTGCTCTTCAAGCTTTATCAGCTTGCGGTTTATCTTCTCTATCTGAAGGCCGAGAATGTTTGTCATCAGCCTGCGATTTCCAAAATAATATTCGACGTTGTCCACCCTGCCCTTCACTCCATGACCTGGGATGGCTTCAAATCCGTCCACCTCCCTAAGAGAAAGACCTTCTTCGTTTGCATAAGTATAAATAGCTTCCGCCAAAGGGTGTTCGGACAGTTTCTCCAAGCTCGCCGAAATCTCCAAGACCTCGTCCTCCTCTAATGATTCGAATGGGACTATATCAGTCACCTCCGGTTTTCCTTTAGTCAGAGTTCCGGTCTTGTCAAAAATTATGGCGTCTATTCCGCAGGCAGCCTCCAAGGGCTCTCCCCCTTTGACTAAGATTCCATATTCGGCGCCCTTTCCCGTTCCGACCATCAATGATGTCGGAGTGGCAAGACCTAAGGCGCACGGGCAAGCGATAACGATTACTGCCGTAAAGGCCATTAAGGCAAATGTCAGCGATGATCCGATGACAAAGTACCAGACAATAAATGTCAGCAGGGCCAGTCCGATCACTAGCGGAACAAAGACTGCTGAGATCTTATCCGCGAATCCCTGGATTGGCGCCTTTGATCCCTGCGCCTCCTCGATTAATCTGATTATTTGAGCTAAGGCTGTTTCAGAACCGACGCGAGTCGCTCTGAATTCAAAACTTCCCGTTTTATTAACCGTGCTTCCGATTACTTTATCTCCCTCATTCTTTTCAACGGGAAGGCTTTCTCCAGTTATCATCGATTCGTCAACGGCGGAAGAACCCTTTACAATTTGTCCATCGACGGGAATCTTCTCTCCAGGACGGACGATGACGATGTCTCCAGCTACCACCTCTTCTATTGGGATATCTAAGATCTTGCTGTCCCGGAAAACCCTCGCCGTCTTCGCTTGGAGCCCCATTAACTTCTTTATCGCATCTCCAGTCCTGCCCTTGGTTCTCATCTCGAGCCACTTGCCCAAGATTACGAAAGTTATCAAAAATGCTGCTGTTTCAAAATACAATTCGGGAATCTTTCCGTTCAATCCGATAAGCGAACCCGTCTTATAAAAATAAGTAAAAAAGTTTACGGTGCTGTATATGAAAGCAGTAGATGTTCCGATGGCTATCAAGCTGTCCATGTTGAATGTTTTCATTTTTAAAGATGAATACATTCCCCTATAGAATCCCGAACCGATTACGAATTGGATCGGAATCGTCAGAATTAGCGAGATTATACCTATGTACGGCAGAACCGCCGCTTTCCCGGGAATGGCAAAGAAATCGAAAAGCATAAAGTAAAGCATGGGCAAGCTTAGAGCGGAGCTCCACCAAAACTTCTTCAAATACGACTTGATTTCCCCATCCCTCTTCTTGCGATCATAATCTTGGTCCCTTGTATCAACCAACTCCGCCCTATATCCCGCTTTCTCGATCGCTTTCACAAGGCTGCCTGTATCTGTTGCCGATCCGTCGAAAACGACGGTTGCTTTTTCAGCGGCAAAATTGACGCTGGCCTGCTTAACGCCAGGCACCTTCTTGATAGAACGCTCGATGATCGCCGCGCAGGATGAGCAGTGCATTCCAAAAAGCGACAAGCTAACCCTCTTATTTTCATCCGCAGTTGAGACAGCCGGTGAAGTCGTGAGTTGTTTTTCTTTTTCCAACCCTGAAGAAGCTGCTTCCTTATTGCCGCCACTGAAAACCGAGTCAAACAGGGCGGGAAAATCGACTGCGGTCTTAAGCTTTTCGGCTAAATCCCCGATTTCCGTCTCATTCTCCGGGATTACAAACTCGGCTTGTCTGCTGTTTTTTATCTTTCCTTCGAAGGTATTGTTCTCAAATATCTTTCCGTCGGCTTCGATGTGGGAGCTCAACCTCATCTTGAGATCCCGAGACTCACCGCCCTTCTTTATCTGAATCGCTATATCATTTGAAGCCGGGCTGAGCGGAGTGACCTCGGCCACCGTCGCTTCATATCCCGCTTTTCTTATCGAATTAATGACCTCGTTCTGAGTGACGCCCTCATTAATAGTCACAACGACCCTCCCCTTTTTGGCATCGGCGCTTATATCTGAGATTCCCCCAAGGTCACTCAGCTCTTCGGATATTATTTTTTCACAGGATGCGCAATGCATTCCCCTAACATCCAATATTATTCTTTCCGACATGATTTTTATTTTTTTACTTTATATTCGGTGTCAGCCAAACTCTCGTTTAGGCTTTCAACGCTTAACTCCCCATCGCTTGTGATACTGAGTGTTCCAGATTTGATGTCGATATCGACCTCCTGGACTCCGGCTATCTTTTTAATGCGGTTCGAGGCAAGCTTTACGCAGGCGCCGCAAGTCAATCCTTCTATTTTATAATTTGTTTTCATCTTTTTTGATTATTTTATTCGACAACGATTGTTCCGAAACGGATCATTCCCATTCCGCAGGTAATGTCGTATTTCCCGGGAGCGGTCGGCTTGAATTGCATGACAATTTTCTTGCCGCCAACCAAGGGGACGATGTTATCGTACAATCCGGGAACGGTTATTGCGTATCCGCAGCCCCTTCCATCATCCTTGACGTCAATCGTAAACTTCACCGTCTTTCCTGCTTTTACCCTGAAGGAGTTTGGTGACAAATATTTGCTCGAGGTATAGGTGCTGTTAATTGTCTGGACGCCGTCCTCTACCTTCGCCTGGGTGTCTTCGGTGTCTTTTGTGACATTCTGAGCTCCTCCTCCGCAACCGCAACCCCCCATAGTACATGATGACGATCCCGATGGCACCGGCGCCGCCTGGGTCGGGGCGGTGTAGTTGTCAGCGCTGTCATCAGCCAAAGTTTCATCCTTCGATTCACCCTGGGCATTACCCAAACCTCCATCTCCGTCATAAACATTGAACACCCCTTTATACATACCCATCGAGCAGGAGAATGGCAGTCTGCCCGTTTCTTCAGGAGTAAACTCGATAATATTTTCTCCCGCCTCAAGATTTTTTGAAATCCCCAGCTTAGGAAGTATGATCGAGCTGGCGCACGAATATGGATTTTGGGCGTTGATTATCCATTTGACCGGAACTCCTTTTTTAATGGAAAAAGCATTGGGTGAATATCCGGCTGTGCCTTCAATCATTCTAACTACCTGGACTCCATTTTCCAATTTTACGTTCTTGTCATTGATCACCGCCGCTCTCCCTTCACCAGAAGAATATCCGCCAAAACTCATACTGGCCAAGCTATAACCGTTGCTAACGTTAAATAATCCGAAGAATAGGACGGCTAAACCAGCGGTCTTGAAGAATCTCTCCTTGAATTTGCCCTGAACGACTGAGGTGACTCCCCCGATACTCAGGAGACCGGGCGCCGTTCCTAAGGCGAACAGCCCCATAGTCATCGCTCCCGCGAAGAAGTTTCCGGTGCTTATCGCATAAAGCTGCATCGCTTGAGTAAAACCGCAAGGCAGGAAGAATGTCATTGCTCCCATTAGGATCGAGTTTCTATGACTATACTCTCCATCCTTCTGGTTTATTCCGAGTTTTCGCGCCACACCCTTCGGCAAGGTTATCTTTACCTTATTCAATCGTGGGAAGATATTGATAAGCTGTAAGCCCATAAGCAACATTACTCCTCCGACAGCAATGGTAATGATTCCATTCATGGTCGAAGAGACTTTAAAGGCTGTTCCTAATAGTCCTAACAGCCCGCCAAAGAATGCGTACGAGAGCACCCTTCCTATCACAAAGAATATGTGGGGGCGGAACTTTTGGGCCGGAGTCGCTTCCGGATGGCTCTCGGCATATTTTGCCGAGACTCCCAGCAGCAATCCGCCGATAAGCGCCATACAAGTTGAAAACCCAGCCACCAGGCCTATCAAAATCATCAAGCCCCATCCGGGATTTCCAGTGCTCGGATTAAGGTTTATATCCGTCAAACCGGTAGTCTTCAGGATCAGGTATATGATCATCAAGACCAAGAAGGCTATCCCGAGATTGATATATTCCTGTTTGTTTCTGGTAATAAAGGGAAGCTCTTCCGCCACCCCGATTTCGTAACCGGCTTCGACTACGGCTTCTTTTATTGATTTCATATCGGGAGCGGGGCTGTTTTCTTTGTAAAAGATTTCTGCCTCCCCCTTCATATGGTCGACTTTGACATCGACAACGCGTTTTATCGGTCTTATTTTTTCCTCGATTAAAAGTTCACAAGATCTGCAATGCATGCCTTTTATCGGCACTTTTATAATTTTTTTTGACATAAATAATTTAAATATTTGTTTTCTAAAGAACAGCAAAAACACAACATTGATTTGCTGCTCTGGGATTATATCTACAAATTTTAAACTTTATCTGCGCAGCACCGTTGTCTTGACTATCGAGAGATTGGGGGCTGGTAAGCTCTGGCCAACAATAGGGCTCGCCTCAAGATCTAGAGAAAGCTGCTCCGAGGCAATTAGTGTTACCGGTGCCACTTGGTGAAAGAACTCAGCAAAGTTGACAGCATCCAGGACGTTCCTATGTGATCCGTCAACGCAACAAGAAAAATGCGAAGTGGCCTCACCGGCCTCGCTCATCATTAGATGATTGGAGTGGTCATTTCCTTCGTCTTTTATTCTCCCGCAAGCGTTGGCTGGCTGAGGGGCGGCTTCGATGGTCGCCGCCTGGGCTTCCTCGACAACCGATACTCCCGAGAAGACAAATTGAAAAACGCAAAAACCGTTGATAATCAACATTAACCCGATCAAAAAAGATGAAAAGATTTTTTTTATTGCGTTATTCTTCATTGTTTTGGGATACCTACCCGGGAGGTTATTTTTATAATCATATCTTTCTCGAAAGTGAGTGTCAAACCAGTCGTCCGCTTTCAGCTTCAATACAGACTCGGTCTTTTATGTTAAAATAAAGCCATGAATGCCTTTAAGCGCCGGTTAGATATCATCCTTACCGCGATTTTGATAGGTACCTTGGCTCTTCACTATGCTGGCTTAGTCAGCAATACCCTCCTCGTTGCTATCTCCCTCGTTGGATTCTCCCCAGTTGCTTGGGATGCTTATCAAGCCTTTCGTCATAAGGATTGGCAATCAATGAGCCTTCTGGCTTCGGTTGCTCTCTTTTTTGCCCTCCTTAATCGGGAATGGGCTTCCGCGGTCTTCATCGAATTAATGCTTGCCGCCGCCAGGATTCTGGAAGAAGTGACAAAGGATCGGACTCAAAAAAATATAAAGAGTCTCCTGAAGCTCCGACCCAATATCGCCCTAGTCGAGAATAACGGTGCTCTCGTCAAAACTCCTATTGAGAAAATAAGGATCGGAGACATAATCATCATCGGAATTGAAGAAAGAATACCGATTGATGGCATTATTATTTCAGGCGGTGCCGCCGTTGATGAATCATCTATCACCGGCGAATCATTGCCCGTTGATAAGAATAAGGGCGATCTCGTCTTAAGCTCGACCTTGATAAAGTCAGGCAATATCCGAGTCAGAACGACCAGGATCGGCAAAGACACCACTCTGGAAAAGATAATAAGCCTTATTGAGTCCGCCAGAAACCAGAAACCGAGCGTCCAGACAATGGGAGAGAAATTTGGAAAGATATATCTTATCTCCATATTATTCATTTCCGCCGTCCTTTATCTTATAACCAGAAACCTGCAATTCGTCTTAGCGATAGTCCTGGTAGTCTGCGCCGATGATATCGCAGTTGCTATTCCCCTCGCCTACCTGGAAGCAATTCGTAAGGCCTCCAGCCTTGGGATCATCATCAAAAGCGCCAGACACTTGGAAATGCTAGCTAAGGTTGATACGGTTGTCTTTGATAAGACTGGAACGCTGACAACCGGGACGCTGGTCGTGACAGAGATAACCCCCGGACCCTCTTTCTCCAAGAAAGATGTTCTCGAGACGGCCGCGATCGGAAGCGTTAAGTCGAACCACCCCATCGCCAAAGCGATCATAGCCCGAGCCACAGAAGAGAAGGTCTCGTGGCCAATCCCGGAAACGGTTGATGAAATGGGTGGAAAAGGTGTGATTGCCAGACACGGGAAAGATCAGATCATCTTTGGCAAACAAATCCTGGCCGAAGAGAAAGGGATCGAGATTCCGCCAGGTCTGAAAAATGCAGCGGAAGAAGCAAGAGCTTCCGGACGAAGCGTCTCCTTCGTTACCAAAAACAACCTCGTCGTCGGATTCGTCTCGGCCGCTGACGAAGTTAAAAGCAATACCCCCGACGCCGTTTCTGACCTCCATTCGCTAGGGATCGGAAAAATCATTATGCTAACCGGAGACAATCCTCAGACGGCCAAGCTAATTGCTGAAAAATCGGGTATCGACGAATGGCGAGCTAATCTCTTTCCGGAAAACAAAGTTGAGATTATCAAAGAGTTAGAAAGAGAAAGTTCGGTTGCCATGGTTGGCGATGGGATAAACGATGCGGCCGCTCTATCTATTGCCAATGTCGGGATTGCCATGGGTGGAAGAGGTATGGAAGGGACAATCGATTCTGCCCAGATAGTCTTGATGAATGATGATTTATCCACCATCCCCGAATCAATCAGGATCGGGAGGATCGCCAAACAGATTTCCGTTCAGGACTTTTGGATTTGGGGAATCTCGAACGTCCTTGGCCTTATCCTCGTCTTCGCTGGAATCATCGGACCGACTGGGGCTGCCGCCTACAATCTCATTTCGGACCTCTTTCCTCTGGTGAATTCTCTAAGAATATCCTCTCTTATAAAACGCCGATTGATTTAAGCAATAAAAAAACACCCTTGTTGGTGTTTTTTTATTGCTGTCCTTTTATTATCTCACAACCCTCATAAACAGTCTTGCTGCCTTCGTCAAACCTGGCAGTTTCTCCTTTGATCCAAAAGACTGTCTTATCATTCTCACTTGCAAAACGTTGGCCATCGGCCGATACCGTTCTCTGGAGGTTGAAGATTCTCGAGTCAGACAAGGTCACGGTCGCGCTGTTCTCATAAAAAAGACCGGATAGGTGTTTTCCCTTAAGGCACTTGTATTCAATGTATTGTATAGGATTGGTTGTTGATTTGCGCGAATCGGTTATTTCCTGGTTGAGCCTATCTTCCATCTGGATCATTTTGACATCCGCTTCCCTGTTGATGTTGTTTATCTGCCACAACCCCAACCCAATAACGACAACGAAACTGAAAATGGCGGCGATCGCCCTATCATTCATCTTGTCTTCCTCTATCAAAAGGATTGTCACAAAATACATGGCGGTAAAGGAGAACATCAGGATGGTTACGATTGCCGGATCCATCGCTTTTACCCCCAGAGCCGCGAAAGCTATTATAATGATCAGCCAGGGAATGATTAAAAGAACGCTTCGCAAAGCTGGATTCTTCTTAACCTTACGTGAAGTTTTCATTGGATTGATTATATCACAACTGTCGTTTTTAAAGATACCCGGACGCGACGATTCTGATCCGAAAAAATAGCCCGGTTCTGATATCCGACCAACTTTTTATTCTTTTGAAAAATGCAAAAAAAAGACCCCGAAAAAATCGGGGTCGGGATCAGAGTTCCCTGTTTATGGTGTAAGTGACTCCATCTCCGGTCACCGAGATTCCATAGCCTTTTTCATCGCCTTGTCCCCTAAAGAGAACCGGCGTCATTCCAAGCAATGGAGCGCACACCCAAAGCTTGTATTTCCGACTAAGCGCTTCCAGCTCCTCGGCAAAGGCTGTTACCTGCTGCCTTATGGTTTGGCCCATCCATGGAAGGTCTGGCCAAATCATCTGAGCTTTCTCAAGATAATCCTCGATCATATATTCGCTGACGTCATCCCTTGAAAAAAGATCGCTCTCGGTTATGTCTGTGATTGCCGGAATATTAGAAGCAGCCAGAAATGGCTCCGTGAACTGAAATTCGGATATCTCGCCGCGGCCGTCCCAGATTTTTCCCTCCGGAGACTTCACGCCCGCATGGATTATCTTCTGCTCCCTGAATAGACCGATTATCTGCCAGCCAAGACCTCTGTGCATCGCAATCGCGAACGGATAACAGTTTCCGTAAATGGATGCCTCCAAAAAGCATCTCACTATCGTCTCGGCACCTTCTTCTCGTCTTAACGTTACGCTCAAAGAGAATTCCTCCTTCTTAAAGATTTCTAACTGATTTGTACAACAAAAAACAAGTAGCGTCAATTAACGAAGGCTTTGCTCTTATTTCCCATCTTTGGTGAAAATTAATTTGAATAGCTCGGAAACCTGCATCCAGAAAAACGCCCAAACCCATACAAAGAAGACCAGTTGCCAAGGCGCTTTCTCCATAAAAATACCCATCAGGGCCAGAATTGTCGCAATGGCTTGAGTAACCGTCGTTGCAAAGATTACCTGCTTACTTGGAAGGAACCTCCACCATTTTTCTTCTGTATGGGCCACGTATATCAACATATGCCCGCCTATCGTCAATTTCAAGAAAAATAGAGTCATGACGATAGGTGTTGAAATATGAAAAACGTAGACAGCCAATAAGAAAAAAGCGACGCTGTTTGCAACTCCAATCAATCCGTAACTACTACTTATGATAAACCTTCTTAGTACTTGTATCCTTGATGGCTTATTCGTTATTTTCACCCGGTCAAAAGCCAGGGAGATAATTGGGATATCGTTTAACAGCGCCAGTATTATCAACTGGACTGGAGTTAAAGGATAGGCTCCGACAATCAGCCCCAGCGCGAATATTGAAAGAATTAATCTGAAACTTTCCGAAACTCTGTAAATAGAATAGTTATAGAGTCTCTGAAATATTTTTCTCGACTCTATTATGGCATCTTTAATGACAGCCAATCCGGGCGATAGAAGAACTATATCGGCGGCTCCCTTCAGGGCGTCCACGGCATTTTGAACTGCAACTCCGACATTGGCGGCCTTAAGAGCGGGCAGGTCATTTATTCCGTCTCCGGTAGAAGCTACGATGTGATGGCCCTCTTTTTCCCTTAAGACAAGTTTGTACTTATCTTCAGGAAAAACCTCGTAGTAGACATTTTCAGATTCAATTCCCAATTTCTCTCCTATATATTGGGCAATGGCCCGATTGTCGCCGGTGACCATTTTTACCGCTACTCCTTGTTCGCGCAAAAAGGATACCACCTCACCCGAATCTTCCCATAAATCATCAGCTATAGCCAAGCTTCCAGCCAAAATCCATTTTTCGTTTTCCTTTAAAGCGACTCCAAGCATGCGCCACCCTTTTGACGCCGATCTGACAATGTCTTTGTCTATAAGATCTCCCCCCTCCTCGCATAGGGCGCCCACCACTTGGGGAGCCCCGAAGGCCAATACCTTTTTATTTCCATTGACCGTCACCGCGGTGGTCGATCTCTTATTGTTTCCATCTGCCGGCACCATGTCACCAAAAACGATATCATTTGGCAATCTGATTCCCGACTTCTCAAACTTATCAATGACTGCGGCGCTTATTGGGTTGTCAGCATCATTGTAAGCAGACAGATAGGCATAAGTCAAAACCTCATCAGGTGTTTTCTTATAACCGATTATTTGCTGGACTGAAAGTTTATTTTTGGTTAAAGTTCCGGTCTTATCGCTTAAGACGATGTCTACATTAGCCAAATCCTCCAATGACGAGATGCGCCTCACGATAGCGTTCTTTTTTGCCAACTCCAAGACTCCGAAACTTATTATAAGCGTCATGACCGTCGGCAAAGAAATTGGAATTCCGGCTATCAAAAGACTAAGGTCAAGAGTCATGATCTCTATCAGCGGCTGTTTTGCGAGCAAGAAAAGGATTGTCAGGATTGAAATGCAGACCAGACTTAAAATCGAGAGGTACTTTGAAATACTCAATATGTCTTGTTCCAGGATGCTGGTTTTTTTAACCCTTTCCACCGAGGAGAGGGTCTTACCAAAATATGTCTTGCTGCCAGTAGATTGGACTGTCGCTACCACGCGGCCAGTAACAATAATCGATCCCGAATAAAGAGTTTCGCCAGCACCCTTTGATTTTGGCAGGGATTCTCCCGTTATCGTCGATTCGTTGACCATCAAATTATCTGCCTGATCAATGATTAGGTCCGCAGGAATTACGTTTCCTATAAAGAGCTTTATCGCGTCGCCCGGTACCAAATATCTTGAATCTAACTTAACCCAATCACCGTCTCTTAGGACATTAACTGTGGTAATCAATCGTTGTTTCAATTGCCTTATTGCCGTATCCGCCTTCTTTTCCTGCCAGTAGGTTATGAAAAAATTTAAAAAGAGTAGAAAAACAATGGTGTAGAAGTCAAAATCTTTCCCTGAAAATTCAGAAAGAGCAGCGGCGGCTATAAGCATGAGCGAAATTGGTGAAACTAGCCATTTTAATACTTTTATAAATAAGGACACCTTCTCTTCCTCCAAAATATTGGGACCGTAGAAATCCAACTTTTTCTTTGCCTCCTCAGAACTCAAGTGTTTAATTCCGTTCTCCATTTGGCAAATTATATCACGATTGGGTTCGGCAAGAAAAACAAAAAAGAGGCTTTTGCCTCTTTTTAACTTATAACCAATTTCCTTCCTTAACCTTTGTCAGGCCGAAAAGCATATATAAGGCGCTCAACCCAACGAGCGAATAAACCGCTCTTGAAAGGAATGTCATTGTCCCGAAAATCATGGCCACTAAATCAAAGTTTAAGAATCCAACCAACCCCCAATTCAATCCGCCGACGATTACAAGGACAAGGGCTAACCAATTTAATATCTTCATAAGATTTTAAAATACGACCTTTGTTTATAGACGCGGGGATAGTATTAATTCCCTCTTCTTTCATTATATCTTAAGAGGTGCGCGAGGACAAATTATTCGAATCTGTTCTCGCTGACATGTCTTGCGATTTCTCCCTTTAAGAGCTCGGCGTGTTTTTCGCAATCGTTCTTTATCTCATTCCAGAGCGCTTGGCAGCTCTCGCATCCGTCGGCATTTTTTAAATACTCTTCCATCCTCCAGATACTGTCGGATGTCTCGGAAAGCTGGTGAACCAAATCGTGATTATGATCTTTTAGCATTCCTTAATAATTTATGACCTTTCCTTTATTCTAACATATCCGGTGACTAATTTAATACCCAGAACAGGAAGTTTAGGAAGCCCGCGAATGTGACCCATAAAATGTAGGGAACCATGAGCCAGGTCGCCGCCTTGGAGACTCTTGAAAAAGCCGCCATCGTTGCCGCAATCGCGATCCAAAGGACGACCAATTCGATAAAGGCTCCCCCTAAGGAATGCGCTCCAAAGAATATGAATGACCACAAGGCGTTGAGAACTAACTGGACTCCAAAGAGGAAAAGAGCCGATCTTACCTCCTTATTTCCAAGTCCTTTCCTCCAAACCAAGAAAGCGGCAATGCCCATCAGCAGAAAAAGAGCGGTCCATACCGGGCCAAACAACCAATTTGGCGGGGCGATCCTCGGTCTTACAAGTCCGGCGTACCAACTACCTATCGCCGGAAAAGTAAAGGCTGATCCGATGATCCCTGCCATTTCCGAAACTATGATAGCTGCCGCCAACTTGTAGAAGTCTGATAATTTCATAATTTAATTATAATTTATTTTTGACTTTTGACTCAATCGATCGGCAAGAAGACGGATTCAGAACAAAAGCTTGATGAACCGGTCGTTGCTATTCCCCGGTCACAAAGAGGCTAACGGAGCCAGTACTGCTTCCTGGTTTGGGAAATAATAGCCAGCGTCTCTCCGTGATAGCCAAGACTTGGATCCGATACCCGTCTGCCCTTCGGCTCTCACAAAGAGCCAGATTGAAATTTTCACCCTCAGCCTTACTATCCGTCTTGAGAGATATTCTCACCAAATCGCCCTTTGTGGCGACGACTCCGATCCGGATCTTCCCTACAGTCGCTACTTCTCCTTGGTTTACTGAGATCCTGTTTCCTATGGCGTCATGAAGATCGCAGCTGCCGGTTAAGACGATTGGCTGGCTAGATAAAAGATAAAAAGCCAGAAACGCGAAAACCGAAATGGTTAGCGCCAATATCAATTTTCTTTTTTTAACCATAAGTTTGTCACCAAATTATAATTATGACCTTTCCAACATTTTAACACATAAATCCGAAAACCGTTTTCCACATCTCCTGGAACCGGTCTCGCCTTGTAGAAAATCAGACTAATGATATAATAACTCACAAGAGGCATTTGAGACCCGGACCCCCTATCGGTCCAGGTCTTTTTAATAAAAACATGCCAATTAAAAAATCAATTTTAGAGGGCAAGTGGTATTATCGCATCCTTAAGGTGTGCTATCTCATCCTCCCCCTCTTCCTCATTCTGATCTTTCTCCTTAATCAAAAGATCCGCCTGGATAATTTTTCTCAAGAAATCATTATTGAGGCTGTGAAAAACAACATCGCCGCCGTCGTTCTTATCACGATTGGCCTTATTGCTTATTACGGCATCATCCCCCAATTGTTTTTCTATATATTCTTCGGCGGCGTCAGAAATGATATCGAACCCGACGCCAGACCGGAAGCGAAGGACAAGCCGGTCAATCCGCTTCCCCTGCTGATAATAGCTTTCATTATCGGCCTTTTCATTTGGTTCTTTGGCGCGGGATCGTTTCCAAAAAATCCCGGTAACATAATCCAAAGAACCGATCTCTATGGCTCGACGTGCGTCGACGATAAAGGGCTCAAAGGAATCTACGGCACCAATAGCCATTGTTATACTTGCTCTACTGGAAACGCCACGATTGCCCCTCAAGGAAACTGTTCCTCTGGCATTTCAGGCGTCTATTGTTGCGTAAAAGAGAAAACTGGTACGAATAACAGGGACACCGCGAAGTGCGACAGCGGCTGCGGATCGTTGTATTATTGTTCCGGACATTATTATTATGGCGGACAAGAAATCAATATCAAAGGTTGCTACCTTATTGATTATTCAAAGCTCTATTATGGCAACTGGGTGGGAATCTGCCGATATTGCCCCTAATCACTCAATCCCTGATAATAAAGAACAAAAAGGCCAGCTATCAGCTGGCCTTGATATTTCAGATCTTATTGATGAGCATTAACGCGCCGTTATTTTTACTTGCCCCAACGGCATCGTTGCTATCATACATCGGACGCCCGTAGTCGCGTAAAGGCAGGCTATGTATGGAAGAAGTGTCGCGGTATAATCGCCGGCTATCTTATAAGAATGCTCCGCGGAAATCCCGCACGATATGGCGTTGGGCGCGCCAAGGCTGGAGTTCGAGCTCAAACAACGGCTTTGAAGCGGACCGCTGTTAGCGCCGTCACCAAACTCGATTATATATTGTCCTGCATTCTTTAATGATACGGAGAAATCAACGGCGAGGGGCGCCGTCCCGGATAACGGGTTGGCATTGAACATGACAGAGGTGGTCGTTTCATTGCTCGGGCAAGATATTTTCGCCCTCGAAAGCGGTCCAATATACCCGGTCGAGGAAATTTTATTGGCTGCCTGCCACGCCGCGACGGCTGCGCGCGTAAGAGGTCCGAAATACCCGGTCGCTCCGCCAGCATACTTTGTATTTGCCGCCAAATATGATTGAAGATTTGCGACGTCACTTCCGCGCATGCCATATCCAAGGTTCCTCGCGAAAACGAAACAGACCGGGCTGGCTATCGTCGCGCTGCCGACCGCGGCAGCGGTGGAGCTTCCCGCATTACCTGAATTGGCAGCGGCCAGAGTCGATGCCGGCATCAGAGCAAGCAGGAATGCAAAAATATATATCTTATGTTTTTTATATAATTTGGTCATTTTTATAGTGAAACTGTCTTAGAACAGACAGCCCTAAAGAACACTCTTGATTTCCGACATCAGAGCCGCAATTTGATCGGCTTCCAAAATCAGCCTGTCAGCGCCGGCGTGATCATTATCCCCCAACCTGATATCAGGAATAACGTGATAATGGATGTGAGGAACGCTTCGGCCTGAACCGGCCCCCTCTCTGACTAAGATAGTATAGTTATCATAGCCAAGCGCCTTAAGAATCTCTATTCCCTTCTTGATTAAAGAATCAATTGCTTCGTACTCCTCAGATGAAATGTCGTCGATCTTTTCAACATGTCTTTTGGGGATGACTAGCAAATGATGCTTATGATAAGGCGCTAAAGAATAGGTAAGAATAGCCCGATCGTTTTCAATAATCGTTTCATTATGGTCCCCATAACAAAAGGGACACTGGGTAATGGTTCTTTTGAACTCGCTGTACTTCATATCGATTTATTATATCAAAAAAGAATATTGGGAAGAATGAGGGAGAATGACTAATGTCCCTCTTTTTTCGACTATGGTAAATATTGTTGCTCGATTTTGATTACTCTTCCATTCTTGACCATTATCTTGAACGGCGCCAGACGCAAATTGTTTGATTCGGAATACTCGTTGCCGAATTCGGAAATCGAGACCTCATTTAGAACTGGCGATCCTTGGTTTGCCTCCACGGAAAAGATCGTATTCTGGTCAATTGGAAAATTAACGGCCGTCTTATCCAGATTCCTGATATAGTAATCATTATTAAGACTGGGAGCGCATTCCTCCACCCGATCGATTGGGCAATTTAAGTCCTTTGACGCCTGGTCGCGAGCAATCGTTCCTGAGAGCATCTCAATCGGATCGAAAGAGATAGCGTTAGAGGAAAGCGATCTGATAAACCCGAAGGACAGCTGTCCGCACTCTAATCCCCCTGATCCCATCAGGCAGGATTCTTTATATATCTCTCTTAAGGCGCCGTTTTCAAAAACAAAATAACGGGCTGGAAAGTCATATTCCAAAGAAGCCGGGTTAAGTTCGGGATCATAAGGATCGAAAATGATAAGATTGCTCTCCTTATTAAACTTCAGGTCCCTGGTTGTCACATAATCATTTCCGAAAACAAGGATCTTCCCGCTCTCCGCATCCAGGATGGCGTGGTTTTGACAGGCTGAGCCGCATCCCCAAGAGACGACGGTATAAGCGCCAGCGAAATTAGGCCCCTTCTTCGCTCCGTTCTCAATAACAGTTTTGAATTGCAAAGCAGACTCCCTCGTCTTAAAGTCGGGAGACGCCGGAGTGCCGGCAAAGAACTTGGTTGCTTTAAAAGCTTCAAACTTGGGAGCTTCGATTGCATCTTGGCTTGATGTCTTGTCGATATTCCCGGATGGTTGCGATCGCCTAAGACCGATAAATAAAGCGCCGCTTATAATGACCAAAATAATGATCGTAAAAATAATGGTTTTATTTTTCATGATGTTTTTATTAAGATTTTCCACCTGCTCCCCCAAAGGAGACTGACACTAGCCCGGTTCCGATTACCGGGATCTTATGGCTTGATTTAAGCATAAAAAGGACTGAGCGTCTATTTTTCAAGAAGAATTTCCGGTTGTCTTGCCAATTCCGGCATATATTTTCCTATAGCAATTGGGTGGAAATCTGCCGATATTGCTTGTAATCACTGGATCCCTAAAAATATGGTAAGATAAAGCATAGCGTTGATATTTTAAGATATATGAATTTGAAAATGAAACCAGAGATTAGATTCAAAACGGATGATTATAATTACTATAATCGAGCTGTAGGAATTATCAGACACAATGACAAATTCCTGATTATGAATGTCGATAATGCGCCATATTATCACATTCCCGGTGGGCACATTGAAATAGGCGAGGATTCTCTTGACGCTGTTGCTAGAGAAATCAAGGAAGAATTAGATTACACCGTTAAAAAAGCAACCCTATTTTGTATTCAAGAAAATTTCTATGAGAAAAAAGGAATTGTTCAACATGGTGTAGAATACTACTACATTGTTGAACCGGAAGAATGCCTTGAAACAGTTGACAGAGAAGTCATAGAAATTGATCGTGGTGAAGAAAAGCGCTTATTTATCAAATGGGTTTCTATTGATGAATTGAGAGAAATAGACCTTAGACCGTTCACTGTTAAGGATTTGATGATGAACGACAAATTAGACACCTTCACACATATAATCAAAAAAGATTAATGAGCTCTATGAAAGATTGCGCGTTTATTCTTCAGTAAATCAAATACGATCCAACCCGCAATGCCTGAACCCTTAATGCGCGATTAAAACATGCTACATATGGAAAAACGAGGCTTTCGCCTCGTTTTTATTATGCTCCCCCGGTAGGATTCGAACCTACGACCATCTCGTTACACTTGTCCTTCTATTACTAAAAGGGATGGACTATATCATCATCCAAAATGGATGCAAGGCGCTTCCCGTTCCGTTCGTCGGAAAAGTACTCTCTTTCGAGATAGTCTCTACACCTTCTCTGATAATTATCAGAGCTTGGCTCGGGATTATCCTGTCTTTATGGGTCAGGACTTCCCCGAATTCACCTTGTTATTCAACCGAAATTACTTTCGGAGGCTGCGTTAAGCCACAGCGAGCCGCTCTACCACTGAGCTACAGGGGAATATTCGATTTATACCCTCTTTTAGGTACCTAATCATTATATCCCAATTAACCAAACAGTCAAGATTTGTGGGGGTCGTCTCCCCCTGGCTACAAAGGTTGATAACTGTTAGAATATTTTCATGCATCCGTTAATAGAACAATTGCAAGACGAGCATAATATCATTCGTTTGATGCTCTACATCACCGAAGCCGCTTGTCAAAAGTTAGAGAATAAACAAGAGGTTAAAATTGAAGATTTGGAACAGCTTGCTGCCTTCTTAGAACTCTTCATTTACTCGATCCATCACCAAAAAGAAGCCAATCTGCTTTCGGAAAGAATGCCGGAGCTTCAGCCTCATCTTGATGAACATAAACAAGAAAAGGTTCTCTTCGACAATTTTATGTCCGAAATCAAAGGCTACAAAGGCAACGCTAATGATGAAAGCCTTATAAATAGCGCCCGGGATTATGTCTCCTTCGCCAACAACCATATTAACAAGGAGGAAGAAGAAGTTTACCCCGCCGTCAATAAAACCCTCTCCGACGAAGATACCAATCTCTTGAATGATTTTGAGCAGCTGGAAAACGAGAACATCAGTGAAGAGCAAGCTGAAGAATATCAGAAATTACTCTCATATCTCGCGGAAAACTACCTCGGTGAACATATTCATTCCCACGATTGCGAACACGGGGAATGCGATTGCGGAGATGAGGAGGAATGCGATTGCGGAGATGAAGGCGATTGCGGTTGCGGACATCATCATGATCATTAAATAATAAAAATCACCCTTTCGGGTGATTTTTATTTCTTTTTTCGGCGGAAAATTGAAGGAATGTTGAACATATCATCATTATCCTCATCATCTTCCGGTTCGGAAGATACAGGCTTCTTGTGTTCGAAGCTTTCCATGGGAGGAAGCTTCGCTTCTTTGAAGTCTTTCTCATTCCCGATTCCAAAAAGATTTTTAATCTTGTTCTCAGTCGTCGGCTTGTCTTTCTCCATCGATTCTGGGATGGTATTGAACATAGAAAGGTCGGATAACGACGCGGAACCGGTTGAAATCGAACCAAGTTTGACGGCCGTCTCTTTCTCCCCTTCCTTTTGGGTGACGAAACCGTTGAATCCGGTAGCAATCAAGTTGATCTTGATATTGCCCTTCGCAAGCTTTCTGTCATAGTAAGCGCCGAATATGATCTTGGCGGAAGGATCGGCATTCTCAGTAATGATTCTTGCCGCTTCGTTGACCTCCGACATCTTAAGATCGACTCCTCCGGAAATTCCGAAAAGGATTCCATGAGCTCCGTCGATTGATCTCTCCAGAAGTTGTGAACGGACTGCTTGGGTAGCCGCCTTTACCGCTCTGTCGGCGCCCGAAGCGATTCCGACTCCGACAAGAGCCACGCCGGCTCCCTGCATGATAGCTCTTATGTCCGCGAAGTCCACGTTTACCAATCCGCTCGAAGTGATAACTTCGGAAATTCCGGAAACGGTATTTTTAAGAACCTCATCGACTTTCATAAAGGCTTTCATTACCGGGGTATCATTTCCGATTATTGAGAATATTCTCTCGTTCGGGATGACTATCAAGGCATCGACTTTGTCCCTTAACTTATTGATTCCGTCTTCGGCGATCCTTGATCTTTGGGCACCCTCAAAAGCAAAAGGCTTGGTGACAACGGCCACGGTCAGAGCTCCCACCTCCCTGGCGCATTCAGCCACGATCGGTGTTGCTCCCGTACCGGTTCCTCCTCCCATGCCGGCAGTCAAGAAAACCAAATCCGCTCCCTGCAAAGTCTCTATTATTTCTGAGCGCGACTCTTCGGCTGATTGTTTGCCGACATCGGGATTCATTCCGGCGCCCATCCCCTTGGTGAGGTTGCGTCCGATATTGATACATCTGCGAATCCCGGTCTTTTCCAGATCCTGGACATCGGTGTTCAAAGCGATGAATTCCACTCCGCGGATGAAATCCTTGTTCATCCTGGAAACGGCATTGTTGCCGCCACCTCCGATTCCGACAACCTTGATCTTTACGGCCGGTACCTGGATATCGGATCTTCCATTGCTATAAGTAACGGTTCCTTCTCTCTTCTTGGTTTTGGGTTTGCTGCGCGCAGTCGTGCTCTTTGTCACCTTCTTGCTCTCGCTTGCTTTTGTATTTTTCTTTTTTTCCATTATGGTGTCAATCTTTTAAAAACCTTTTTTATATTCTCCAACAAACTGTCGTTGTTCAAACTGATATCTCCCACGTCCTCGCTTTTAAGAATAAGCCCTAAGACTACGGCGTATTCCGGCGATTCCACATATTCTAATAGATTATGGTCAATGACTTCAAACAGTCCCGATGGCACAAGCCCAATTTGAGTCGAAAGCTTGAATTTGTGCTTTGCCAGCTCCGCAATCCCTGGGAGCTTGGCCCCTCCGCCCGTTAGGACTATTCCTGAGGGCAACTTTCTAGACTTGCCTATCATGACCAAATCTTTATCAATGAGTTCAAAGATCTCTTCCAATCTTGCTTCGATCACTTCCGAGACATAACGTCTTGAAGGTGTTCCGACAACCGCCGTATCTATCTTTTTTAGATCGATTGTATCCCTGCTCGAGATATCATGCGATACCGCGTATCCGTAAGTGACCTTCAGCTTATCAGCTGTTTCAATCGGGATCTGCAAGGCAATCGCCAGATCGTTCGAAATATTTTTGGAACCGACCGGCCAGGAGTTGAGATGGATCAGCTTGTTATCCTCATAGACAACCAAGCTGGTCGTTTCTGCCCCCATGTCGATCAAGGCGACTCCATTTTCTTTCTGGCTTTTTGTTAAGATTGAAATTGAGGCTGATAGCGGCGCATAAACGACTCCGCTTATCTCCCCCCCGACTGACCGGACAATCTTTTCCAAGTTCTTGTAAGCCGGGGTAAAGATGTCGATCACCATTCCGGAGACCTTCAGCTTTGCTGCTGACATCCCGATCGGATCCTTGATGTCCGGCGCCCCGTCAACGATATACTCGTTTACTAGGGTGTGAAGTATTTTTCGGTTAGGCGCCAGAGGCACCGCCGCCGCTTCCGTTTCGGCGCGCAAGATATCGTTCTTGTTTATCACCGCGCCCGGTCTTCCCAAAGCTATCGTCCCTTCTGTCTTGTCATAATGACCTCCGAATCCGGAAACAGAAACATAAATGTTTTTGATTGCCGGTTTATAGAAGCCCCTGATTTCTTTCAAGGCGTCAGCCACCGCTTTCTTTGCCTCCTCCATATCGACGACCGCTCCCCTCCTTAGACCAAATGACTTTTTTGAAGACGCGTAAGACAGCCGAAGTTTTCCATTACCTGGCTCGGCAATAACCGTTTTTATGTTTTCAGACCCAATGTCTAACCCTAAAATAACACTGTTTGCCATTTGTGCTTTGCCTCGTTTTCACCATAATATCACTTTTCCTCATTTATTGAAAGGTTTTAGCGCAAAAATCCCGCATTCCTGCGGGATTCGTCTTTTCTAAGGCTTGATCGGCAATTCCAGGCTCGGCAACCCCCTTTTTGCCTTCTTTTTTCCCGAGGGGCCGGGCTTTGTCGGTTTGTTGTCAGCTTGGGCGTATTTTGAATTCAATTTGTTCTTTCTGTAAGATTTTACCGTCATCTTTTTTTATTAAGATAATAAGGTTTTCGGAATCCTATATTTTCATTTTTTCAAACAGGGCATCCTCGATGGGATCCATTATTTTTTCATCTTCAGGTTTGATATGGTCATATCCCAAAAGATGTAAGAGCCCATGGACCGCCAACCGTTCGATCATTTGATTATTCTCATCGATAAAATTAGGCGCCAAATATATTTCTCCCAAATACTTGTAGTCCGGAATATCCGGCCTTGGCATATCGGGATATTCGAACGAAAGGACATTCGTCGGATTGTCCTTCCCCCTGGTTTGGAGGTTCAGTTGGCGCATTGCCTCATCATCGATCAAATAGACCTCCAAAGAAGCGCCCGATATCCCTAAAGATTCGAGCGCTTTCTCCAAGACCTTTTCGATTGTCTTTTTATAATCTTGCATTATAAGGATTTCTTGACGATTTCAGAGACTGCCTTTCCATCGGCGGCTCCGTTAAAACGAGCCATAACCTCTTTCATTACGGTTGAAAATTCGGTCGCCCCGGAGGCAATGACCTCTTTGACAACCTTCTCGATTTCCTCAGCGGGAACTTCAGCGGGGAGATATTTGGAAAGCAATTCCAACTCCTTCCTTTCTCCTTCGGCGAGATCTTCTCTTCCGGAGGCGGAATAAACTTCGATTGATTCTTTTCTCTTCTTCGCCTCCCTCTTCAACACGGCAAGCATTTCGGCGTCATTCAAGGTGCCGGAAGTGCCGTATTTGGCGATGGTTTCATTCTGGATAGCGGACTTTATTAATCGCAAAACGCCGACGCTAAAAGAGTCGGCGCTTTTCATAGCGGTTTTTAAGTCAGCGTCCAATTGTTCTTTAATAGACATAACTTAATAGTAAATTTAAAAATAAAAATGAAAACGGGATCAGGACCATATCCTTGTCCCATCGGATGCATTACTTTATTCATCAAGTGAATAAAGAGGAAATGTTCCGCTTAAAGGACTCCTTCTTTTTTCATCTTGTCGTACTCGGCGCGCTTCGCAATCCTGTGAAGAGCTGAGTCATGACGAGAGCGAAGGTTGGGAACTCTCTTTGAGAATCTCCTTTTCTTTGATTCCAAGAGAACGCCGCTGGTCTGGACCTTCTTTGTAAAACGGAAAATCAAAGAGCCGGCAGATTCGTTTTCCTTCTTTTTGACGCTAATAGCCATAAATGATTCTTAAATTAAAGCTTGTTGATTTGTTAATTCGACCCGACAATCTCCTTTCTTATCTCGGAAACGCTTTCTTTTGGCGGATTTTTAACCACCGAATGAAGCGAACCGCCGCCATCTCCCTCATATCGGGGGATAACGTGTATATGAAGATGATCTACAAGTTGCCCTCCAACTCTACCATGATTTATGCCAATTGTAAACCCTTTTGGCGAGAGCTTTTCTTGAAGCAACTCGGTTACTTTTTTGACCGCGGTGAAGAGCGGACCTACCTCCTCCATCGGCAAATCAATCATATTTTCCGCGTGTTTTTTGGGAATTACGACCGTGTGGCCCTTTGACATCGGGGCGATATCCAAAAAAGCAAAACTGTTCTCATCCTCATAAACCAACTCGGATGGTATTTCCTTGCTGGCTATCTTGCAAAACAAACAATCCATGTCCCAATTATAACAAAAAATAAAAACGGCACCTAATGTGCCGTTTTTATTTAACGGGCCGGTAACCGGCCAAAACCTATTGTTTATGGAGTCTCTTCTTGATCTCCTCGATCAGTTTTGAATTCGGAACAGTCTCCTGGATCCCCGTTTTCATATCCCTTATGATCGTCGCCTCTTCGTAGACTTCCTTTTGGCCGATTATAAGCGCCATCTTGGCTTCTTCCTTATCCGCCACCCTCATTTGCGCTTGAAGCGAATCTTTGCCGAAAGCTTCGGAAGCCGCGATTCGGTTTCGCTTCAATTCCTCCATAAGAGCAAAAGTCTTCCTCTTGGCGATTTCGCCGATGTGAATGACGAAAACTTTTTCTTTTTTCCTATTGGGAACCCCTATCTGTTTTTCTTTCAAAAGATTGGCGATTCGATCGATTCCCAAGGCCATACCGATGGCTGGAACAGAACTCTTGTTGTCCAAGATCTCCGCCAGATAATCATATCGGCCGCCGCCTCCCAGAGCCATTCCATAATTGGCATCCACGAATTCAAAGACGGTGCGATTGTAATAATCCAATCCCCTCACCAAGAAGGTATTGAGTTCATATCTGATCCCGACTTCATCCAAGAATTCCAGAACCGACTTGAAGTGATCCCTGCAATTCGAACACAACGAGTCCAGAATGCTTGGGGCGCGTGATTTGATGTCTTGGCAAAGGTCTTCTTTGCAATCCAAGAGCCTCAAGACATTTATATCAACTCTTCTCTCACAATCTCTGCAGACAACCCTCGTTCTCCTTCTTTCTGCCGCCTCGATCTCTTTTTTATAAAAATCCTGGAGTTTTTTGCGATACTGGGCGCGACAAGTGTGACAGCCAATGCTATTAATCTGGACAATGATGTCTTTTAATTTCAAATCCTCGAACAATCTTATCGAAGCTACGATTACTTGGGCGTCATAGACCGGATCAGTCTCCCCTCCCAAGATTTCCAAGCCCATCTGATAAAACTGTCTGTATCTCCCGGCTTGCGGATTCTCATATCTGAAAGTGGGCCCGAAATACCAAAGCTTTACTGGCTGGGGAAATCTGCTCATGCCATTCTCAATAAAAGATCTCATCACGCCAGCGGTAAATTCAGGCCTTAAGGCGACGTTGTCCCCTCCTTTCGTCCTGAAGGCGTACATTTCTTTTTCTACTATATCGGTTCCGCTGCCGACTCCGCGAGAAAACAGGTCAGTGTATTCCAAAATAGGAGTATCGATATGTCCAAAGCCGTAAAAATCAGCCGTGTCTTTGGCAATCTCGAATATCTTATCCCAATAAATCGAATCTTCAGGTAAAATATCCCTCATCCCTTTTGGAGCTTGAAGCGGAGAGCTTTTCACCGCTTCCTTCTCCTGGTTTTTGCTCGCGTTGTTTTCCATATCTTTATTTTACTGTTTATTATCGTTTATATTTCTGTATATTTCAAACGGCGGCCAGACTCTCACCTTTACTATCCCTATGACATCTTCCTTTGGCAGCGGACCCCAGCTCCTCGAGTCATAACTCGCGCCCCTGTTGTCTCCCATGACAAAGTATTCATCCTTTTGGAGAACAAACTCCCGCTTTACCGACTCAGTGTCAGTCGTTTTGGGCAAATATTCCTCATCGAGCTCTTTGCCGTTGACGTAAGTCTTCCCTCCGGAAAACTTGACCGTATCTCCGGGCAAGGCGATGACTCTCTTGATGTAATAGGTGGAAAGATCTCCGGGATATTTGAAAATCACCACATCTCCCGCCTTTAATCCTCCCAAATGATAGGAAACCAGGTCGACTATCAGATAATTTCCGTTCTTGAAATTAGGCTCCATGCTGGCTCCGGATACCAAGAAAGGTCTGGCGACAAACTGATGGATTATAATAAAAGGGACAAATACGACTCCTATGATGCTGACGACTTCTATAAGAGCCGACTTTAACTTTTTATTCATATAAGTTGCTAAATTAAATTTATTTGTATTAATCTATATAGTAATGATTACTTCTCAGATAAGCAAGCAGGATGATGTAAAAATCGTAGTCGGACTGGGCAATCCCGGAACCCAGTATGAAAACACTTATCACAACGTCGGCAGGCTCGCTGTCTTTAGGATCGCCGGCGCCAAACTTGATGATTTTATCGCCCCAAGCAAAAAACCCTTCAAATATCTTAAAGCGGGAAGTATCATCTTTATCATTCCCGAAACTTTTATGAACGAATCCGGGAATCCAGTCAGATCGGCTCTCGATTACTTTGACGCCGGAATCGAAAATCTCATTGTCATTCACGATGATTCCGACATAGAAGCCGGCAAATGGAAATCGTCAAAGAGCGGCTCCTCGGGTGGCCATAATGGTATCAAGTCAATCATCGAACATCTTGGCTCCGATGATTTCAGAAGAATCAAAATAGGTGTCAGAGGGCAATCAGCCATTCGCAATGAGAAAAGGCTGAAAGCCGGAGACTTCGTCCTTGATAAGATAGCGAAAGACGATCTGGAAAAGATATCGGGGGTCATCGATCAGATCGGGAAAGAAATTAAATAAAGATCGGCGTCTGAATGACGCCGATCTTTATTTTGCGTTGAATGTTTCCAATACCGCTGAGAAAGACATGATGAAACTCGTCTCCCCCGATGGCAGGACTTGGACCGACGCCAACGGGAAATCAATGTTTGAAATGCCGCTCACTTTGGATAACTGCGTTTGGAAGTTGCTTACCACCGAGGTGGAAGGGGCGACCCCGTTTATCACCACCGGTTGGGTTGGACCCTGATAGGCGATCTTCGTGAGACGGATGTCTGATCCCGAAGTCGCATTAAGCATATTAATGAAATCAGTAATCTTGTTCTCTTCGGAACGGATGGAATAGATAGAAGAAACAAGTGAGTTGAATTCAGCCGCCTTTGCTTTGAGCCTATTATATTCAACCGTCTCCGTCTGAGAAACATCTACCGGCGGTTCCGGTATGTACAAGAACTTATTTACCAACAAGTCCCCGGCGCTTATCGTAAGCAATATGAAAGACATCATCGCCAAGGCGAACCTTCTCCAATATTGCATGGCTAAAAGCATTCTTATTTCTTCAAACTCTTTTATGACAACTACTGAGTTCAAAGCTATCATCTCGTCCTTTGACCTCGGGATGACCCCTCTCTTAGCCGCCCCGATAGAAACGGCAAAATCCGCCGTTTTTCCACCAGGAAGATCGAGTCTGATTATTTTAAGCTTCGGGAAGGCGCTGCTCAAAGCAGCCAGAAGCTCGTCCACCATTCCCGCCGAATTTAATATGAGGGTTTTTATTTCTCCTCCGAATTTGCCGATGGAAAAATTAATAACCTTGTTTATTTCCGAAAACAAAGCCTCCTTCATCCTGTCAAAAGAGATTCTCTCTTCGGCTCCTTGTATCGTTGTCCAGGGAACGAGATAGTCAAAAGCCATTTTCCTGTTCTTAAGAACTATCTGGCTTATTCCTCCGACCGAAATGTCTATTACCATCGCCAGTTCGTCCGGTTTGACGATTCCCTCAGCCATTCTCGCTAAGGAGAAGCTGCTGAATTCGACCGCCACTGGAACAAATCCGGCTTCTTTAAGAGCGTGGGACCATTCATCAGACATCTCCGATTGGATGAATGAGACCAGGATATCTTTCCCGAAACCGGTATCAGCCTGACCTATGATTTCGTAATCATAGTAAGCTTTCGTAAGATCCATCGGCGAGATGGTCTTTATATTCAGCTCTATCGTTTCCTTTAAGTCCGCTTCCGCGGTCTCGGGAATGGTCATTACTTGGGAGTAAACCAGGTTGTCCGGGATGGATAATATTACTGAAGTTTTTCCAAATTCTATCCCCGCCATCCTTCCCAATTCCTTAAGAACCGAAACGACGGCTTGGTTGTTCTTTATCCTGCCCTTCTCGACGGCCCCCGTCGGAGTCTTTAGGGCTATGCCCCTGACCAACTTCCCGTTCTCATCAAAAAGGGAGTAATAGAACCCAGAATCGGAGACAGACAGTCCTCCCGGTAAGGAAATGGGAAAGACAGTCTTAAAAAGCTGGTTGAGTGTTTTGCTTATCGCAGTCGGATTGACACCATCAAGACTGATCTTGGGGTTGGTCTCCCCTGGATTTTTTTCTTTTTTTTCAAAAAGTTTCATAGTTCTATTTCTCTAAAAGATTCTTTTTTTATTTCCCTGGTCGTTGGATTGACGGATAGTATCAGCTCGACTTTCCTTTCTCTGATGAAGGACTTTCCGGTCGATCTGATTCTATAATGGCATCCCCAGCTGACCGAACATGAACCTAAGTCTACCGGATCCTGTTCGACTGTTATCGTCGAAGTCACAGTCCTGGTTCCTATCTGCAAGTTAAAATTATAAGATGGCGAGTAATTGCCTTTTATGATCCGGTACATCGCATCATCCGCCCCCGCTCTGGCTCCGAAGAACGCTTCTGCGGAAAGTTGGGTTCCGAAGCTGCCGGTTGAAAAAGAAAAAGCTAAAAAGGCTCCCGCCACCACAAGCTCGATGACGATTGCCGAAATCAGAAGGATTACCGGCAACGCCGCTATGCCTTTTATATTTTTGATATCTCCCCTTCTCAATCTGATCAAATTATAACATAACTCATAATTTCACAAAATATGCAAAGGCATCTCCGATGGAGATGCCTTTGTTCATGGTGACCAGTTTACGACTACGTCATCGACTACCGCCGTCCCTGAGTGGTCGGCTGAAGTTTCGACATAAATCCTGTATCTGAAATATCTTTTGTTGTAATGGGTAGCCTGGTTCTGGATCTGCATCGGAACTTCTGGTCCCGCTGTATAAGTATCGGTTTTAGCCGTGGTTCCCCCCGGCCCCAGAAAAGCGCCGTCGCCGCTCGTTTTCGATCCGCCCCAACCGACGTTCGTCGCGCAGGTTGGCGCGTCCGTTGCTCCATTGGCGCAGTTCGAGGTCGCAAATTGGAAAGAAACCTTTCCATTATTCAGGCTTCCTCTCCAAAGGATGTAATTGAAAGCGACTCCGGTAGTCGTCTGGGTATCGAACGTCCCCGAAATCAAATCCCCGGATGCCGGACCGGCGAGCCAGGCGCTCTTCAATTTGTAATTTACCGTTGCGCAGCTGTTTCCCGTAGATTGGTTGCAATTGAAGCTTATCCAGCCGACGACATCATTCCAGGCATATCCTGAAAAATTGCCATTAACATCTATTTTTACGCCGTAGTTGGACTGTGTGCAGCTGTAATCGGGCGCCGTTCCTCCGGTTTCAGGATTTTTGCAACTGAAGCTTATCCAGCCGAAGGCATCAGACCAAGCCCAACCGGCTAGATTTCCCAGCCCATCATTAGAAACCCCATAACTCACCGGCGAACAGCTTGATCCTGCCGGACCGGTCGAACAGTTAAGGGAGATAAAATTAGGCGTAGCGTCAGCGCCAAAAGTGGCATAGCCCTGAAGACCGTCCGTCCTCACATCGACAGTTCCGGAAGCCAGGAAATTGATCCAGCCAATAGCGTCATTCCAGGCGTAGTATTCCGGATAGGTGGAGCTGACCGGAAAGGTGGGCGCCGCCCTGGCAATCATAAAACCAGACATGAATAACACCAGGCATATCGCTGCAGATAATATCGTTTTCTTTTTTTCAAAAAGCATCTTGTTAGTCTTGTTAAAAATTTAAAACTTTCAGAGTTCCCGGCAAAGTGCTCCAGTCGACGTTCGAGGATGCCGAGAAAGTATTTGTCTGTCCGACGAACGGCCCTTCGCTTCCCGATCCCCCATTCCAGGTCGTAATCTTCAAAGATGTATTTTTTACTCTTGAGATATAGCCGCCGACAGTTGTGGTCCCAGGTTTGCCTCCGATTGTCCAACCCACCGTCACCATGACTAGTTGGGTAGAGGGATCGTCAGGACCCATTCCTGAGGTGACTAGGTCGCCCCCCAAGCTCCTCGAGACGTTTTGCAAAGTAAAAGCCCTGGTATAATTCGTTCCTCCCGCGGCGATATTTTCAGTACCGGCAATGATATCGAAAGATCCGACACCGTTAAGCTGGAGATAGTAATTGGTTGCTTTGCTCTTTAGATAGACGCTGTTCCAATCAGCTTCGGACATCGCCTTTACGTTGTCATATGTCTCCTGAGCCAACTGAGTAGCCACCGCGTTTATTCTCGCATTGGCATTCGAATTAAGCGAAGCGATGTATGTTGTGACTACTGAGCCGATAATCAATGATGAAACCCCGACCGCGATCAGGATTTCTACCAAAGATTGTCCGGCGATTTTTGCCAGTCTCATAATTAAGAAAATTATAGCACAGGCGCCTTATTCACAAAAGCGAAAAGACGGTTGATAACCGTCTTTCTCTACATGGCGCAAGCCTCTCTCAGAAGCCTCAAGTCTTCGGCCGAGGCGCTCTTCACCTTATCCGTTGTCTTTGGATACATTATCGATTCTGATGTTGTCGCATGCCCCATGCCTAATGCATGCCCAAGCTCGTGGGCGATTATCAAGACCAGCTCCTCCTTCGATCCGAATTGGAAGATGTCTATTTGCTTTTCCGTCGGCGATTGTTTGTAATACCCAGTCACAAACTCATCTCTTCCTTCGGAAAGATGGTTGTACTCCACCACTCGCTCGTTCAAGGATTCCGCCGTCTTGTTGACCAGTTCAGCAACCGCGTTTACTTTTCCGATCACCATGTTAAAACTGTCCTTCGCCGCCTCCAACTGGCTGTAGATATTCTTGAGATCCTCGAAGTCCGCGTTCAAGTCGGCGGCAACCGACCTTAATCTGGTTCCCTCTTCTTGCAAAGATTTGTATTCTTCCTCCGTTATCACCCCTCTCGAATTCCAGTCAGCTACTCTTTCATCATAAATCCTCTTATCTTTTTCAAACTGGGCTTTCTTGATATTGAATTTTGTCAAAAAACTCTCATAGAGGTTCCTTAAACTTTCAAAGCTGTCCTTTGAGGCATTCATATTTGAGACCAGTGAGTCATACTCCCTCCTCAAATAATCGTATTTGACCTTCTTATCGGTGAGATCGGTAAATTGTTTGTTCAAATAATCGGTCTCCGCCTGCCTCTCGTCGTAAATCAAGTTTATGGGCAATCCGGTGCCATCTTCCGAGTTCTCGTAGGCGTTTTCAGCCAGACCCGCTTCCCACATGGTCTCGGCCTTTCCAGCCGCGGCAACAACGTCGGCTCTCGATATTTTGAATCTGGGATCTATTTCTCCGATCCGATATTTCAAAGGAAAGGTGCATTTCCCGAACTTATAAGGCCCTTCCTTGGTACCGGCCTGACCGGCGCTATCTTCAGCTCCTCCTTCAACGGAGTTTCCGAGGTTATTTCCACCCTGCCCCTCGGTAATCGTATTTTTGACGATTCGGCCACTTCTTCCGTAATCGACTAATCGCTCAAATAAGCCAAACCTCACCAGGGCGAAAACCGAAGCGACGATTATGACAGCTGCTAGAATTAGTTTCCAAACCCTTTTCATTTATTCGCTTTATTATATCTTGTTTCTCGACTCGACATCAAATAAAAATCCCGCCAGCCTAAGCTTGCGGGATTGGAGGTTGGGAGATGCGAAGGTTATTCGATAGTGGTCACTTGGGCCATCATCTCGCGGAAACGTTCCTTCCTGAGAAGGCTTGTGAGCTCTTGCTCTACTTCCGCGGTGTATCTGCCGTTATCCTTTAGCATCCTGGCGGTCTTGACGATCGCCTTGTTCATCTTCTCGAGTATGTGAGCCATCAGAAATTCGATTCCGCCCACCCCGATAAAGACCAGGTCAAATACCCAGTTGATGGCGTGGCCGTCGATCCCTTTCGCCATTAAGGCGATAATCAAGGCCACCCCCGCGCAAAAAACCACTCCGACAATTACCATGGTCGTGACGACCATCTTCTTTACGCTAATCAAAGCTTCCATTCTACATCTCTCTCCTTTAAACGATTTTTCAGGTTTCTGACGCAATTATACCACACAAACCGCTATTTTGTCAAGTAAGATTATTTGATTTCTATTGCCATTACCGGGCAAGCCTCCGCCGCCGTCTTGGTTTCTTCTTTCGCTTCCTCTATCGCCTTTTCAAAGATTCCGGCAGACTTTTCGGTGCCGTTTACCAAGGTCGCCTTCCCCTCTTCGTAGCCGAAGTTCTCCGGATCAAGGTTGGAGCATAAACCACAACCCATGCATTTGTTTTTATCGTATATTATCTTCATTGTTCTTTATTTGTTTAGCTTCATCAGTGCCGCCAAAAGATTAAGGAAGGACGCTTTGGTGACGAAGGTCAGAATGGCGGACAAGGAAAGGAAGGGAGCGAACGGGAACGAATTATATACCCTGAATATCGTCTCCTCCCTGCCTTCAAATAATTGTGTAATTATCCTTATCTGGTCATCCTTGACGCCGCCCTGCCCCAGGAAGTCGAATTTATCCTTTTGGCCTCTTTCTTCCGCCAAATTCCTAATTGCGCTGATTTCATCATAGTAGATGACCATCCCCTCTTTCAAATCCCTGACCTTCACCCTTTGAGTCTCTCCAACTTCGACATACAACCTGAGGATATGCCTCGTAAGGCCTATCAAGATCATAAATATCGCCGAGAAGAAAAGAATGCTCTTTATCGTCCTGAAGTTTCGCATTATCAAAAGGTAGACGATATCCAGCGGAACGATAGCGTATATTATCGCGTTTACGAATTTGAATTTCTCCTTTAGCTTGCTCAATTGGCTCGAGAGATAAAGCATCAGGAAAAACATTAGGAACGGGTCCAAACTCAACCTTCCGCCAGTGAATATTCCCAGAAATGAAAATATCCACGAAAAAGATATGTACATAAACACGAAATCGGTGAAGTTTTTGACAATCGCTAAGGCTGATTTTCCCAAGCCTTTGATAGTCATTCTTTTCTTCATATCATCAGCTAGCGTTTTCTCCTTGAGTCCTTGCCAAACTTTTTTCCCGGCAAAAAGAACGGCTTTCAAGAGCAAGACAATCAGGATCGGAAAGAAGAGATTGATCAGAAGATTGAAGGATAGATAGTTTTGGACGGCTCCATTGGAATAAGCCTCGAGTGGCATTATCGCCGAATAGATGGCAAACAGCTTTGCGTCGCCAGCAGACCAGAAATTGAACTTCCAAAGGAAGAAACCGACGGCTAAAGAGAGCGACCCGTTGGTTGCCATCTTAAGGACGTAATCGACGTTTGAATCTTTGCCGACAAAAAGGAAGTTGTGCAACAAGAGGAAGGCGTAGAGCGCGACCGCGAAAACGGCCCCGAAGAAAATAACCTTATTCGATATTTTTCCGTATTTTATATCCGTATAGCAACTGAAGGCGGCGATTATGAAAAGCGCCGCCCCAGATAACCAATAAACGATGTTCATTTATTTAATGTCTTTTATCGGGTGGTATTTGAAGTGTTTTTCATCAAGCTCCTCTTCGATATCAACCGTCTTTTTTTCTATTGGCAAGAACTCCTCATCGCCAACCTCCGCAAGATATTCGACATGGACTCCCATGCAGTATTTCTTGTAGACACAGGTCTCACACCTCTCAAGAAAGGTTACCTCGCCTTCCCTCAGGGTTCTCCAGGTGTATTTCCAAAGTTCTGGAGGCAGGGCGCACAAGGGAAAGTGATAGAGTCTCACTTCAAGCTTGTCGCTGTTCCATCTGTTAACCAGATTCTCTACATTTTCTTTGATGTCGCGATAATTCACCCCGACAATATGCTTGTTGACCCCGGCCATCCCTTCGAACTCCGGGAAAATCAAGACTACTCTCGCCACCTCGGGAAATTCCTTCGAGATAAATTCGATGATATTGCCGACGTCAGACAGGTTTAATTTCAAAAGGATTACTCTGATCTCCAACTCCTGCCAGGGTTGCTTGTATTTCAAGATGTTTCGAAGCCCCATCATTGTTTGATCAAAGCTTCCTGGGACTCGGGTGATCATATCATGCTTCCGGGCATCTGATCCGTGGACTGCCACCTCTATCCTGAAAGGATCGTAGGCTAAGAAATCTTTTGTGAACTGAGGGTAAGCGAACATCCTCCCGTTGCTGGCTATCATCACCTCGTTCTTCGGATACTTCCTTCTTAATTCTTTGACTATATCCAAAAAACGGGGATGAGATGTCGGCTCCCCTCCCGTTAAGCAAAAGGGCTCGTTCTCCCAGTCCGGCCTTATTTGTTTTACATTGTCCAATCTCGAAATCACGTTCTCATAAGAGTACGGTTCCGAATTGGTCGCGTCTCCAAACCCCTCAGGATTAGTGCACATCACGCACCTGTTATTGCATCTGTTCCAAACGCAGATATCCATATCCTTATTCCTTGAATTTTATAATTTGGGGATTGGCGTATTCAACTATTTCGGCCTCGTCCACTTCGTAATATTCCGATTCTTTTTTAAGTTTCGTCAGGGCGACTTTCTTGGCATCCTCGAGATTCTCAGCTGCCACCCAGCCCAAGACCTCGAAGTGCTCCTCGCTCCTGTAAATGACTACGTATTCCTTCATAATTAGTAAATTATATCATATTTTTATCTTATTGGAATTAACTCATCATCCCCGTATTTAGCCACATATCCTTTCCAAATACCCTCACAAATGTTATTCAGCTTGCAATCCTTGCAGCCTTCGGCTTTTGTCCTTCCGTTGTTTTTCCTCCCCTCGGAAGCATCGAAGTTCTTGAAATCCTGCGCAATGTGTTCCGTTTTGAAGGTTTGGACCTCCATAAGCTCGCTTATCTGATTGAGATGGTCAGGGAAATAGCAAAGAGGAACGTAACGGATATGCCAATGGAGGCAATTGTCCGCTCGTCCAATATCAAGCAACTCCCTGATATAGGGCGCCGCCTCGGATATCCTCGGCATTAAGGTTTCGAAATCATTCTTCACCCCTCCCTCATTGGGGTCGGCGAAGATGAATTCGGAATTATTTATGCCGTAGCTCCTTATCAACCTTCCGATCTCTGGCGCGTACTTGTAGTTTGGCTTCACGATGCAGGTGTTGCTGCCAAGAGAAAACGGGATAGCCTTCTTCTCGACTATTCGTTTCACATTCTCTATTCCTTTGGTCAATTGATCGAAACTCCCCTTTACTTGGGTCAGATAATCATGAATTTCCGCATTAGGTCCGTGGATTGAAAAGACTAAGCTGTTAAGACCCGCGTCAATCACTTTCTCCGCCAACTTTTCGTAAGCGAAGGCGCGGCCGTTGGTTGCCATCATGATCGTTTCAAATCCCCTGGTTTTAGCAAAGGCTATGACGTCAATAATATCCGGCCTTATCATCGCCTCGCCGCCGATAATTTCCAAATAATCCGTTCCCCTGTCCCTCGCCGCCGCTATTTCATATTTCATTTCCTCAAAGCTTCTCGGCGGAATCTGTCTTTTGTCGTATTCCATGCAAAAACGGCAGCGGTTATTGCATTGATAGCCGACAAACAATACTGTTTTCTTTATTATTTTATTCTCCATCAAATTCTTTTATTTTATTCCTGTCAAAAAATGAAAGCAGATATTTTACCCTCTCCGTTCCGTCAGGAGATGTAAAAAATATTTTATCCCCTTCGGCTTTTATCATACCATCCCGCTCCAATAGAGCCATTTCCTCAGGAAAATAATCGTAAATATCGGAACCGAATTTTTCCCTAAAATCGAATCGGCTTATGATCCTGTTTGCAAAAAATATGCCCTCGATATAATCGGCCAGCCACTCCCTCTCGCTGAAGAAGGTCGCCCTGAATACGTCGTCCGCTGGATTCTCGGATATTTTCTCAATCATATAATTCACCTTTCTTCCTAAAATATTCGAATTGCTCCAGTCGCCGACGCCGAAGATCGAGTTGAGTCCGCCGGGACGGGAAGAAAAATAAGCTTTCTTTTCATAGTCTCTTTTCCCGCCTCTCTCGAAATTGAACGAGACCTCGTTGTCTGGGGTGTAGAATCCTTCCAGGAACCTTCTGTGCCAGAAACCGTTATCGTCAGCCAATTCGATTATTTTCGGCATTGCCTCTTCTATCAGCGACATTTTATGTCCTTCCGCTAGCGCTTTGTTTCCACCAAAATATCTAGCCACATACTCCGGCTTCATTTGAAGCGGATAAATATGGACCGCGGTCGCACCCAGCTCCAAAAGCCTTTTGAATCCATCAATGACATTCCCGGCGGTGTCGCCATGAAGTCCGATGATGAGATCGGCATTAATGTCTTCAAATCCCACCTCAACAGCGTCGGCTATCGCCTTCGCGACCCCTCCGAAGAATCTGTCGTTACTTCTCAAGACGTCCTCGTCAAATGACTGGACTCCAAAGCTTAACCTGTTGATGCCATGATCTTTAAGAATCCTCAGTTTTGAGGGGGTTGAAAAAGCCGGGTTGCCCTCAAATGTCTTCTCGCCATCATCATCAAACTTATAATGTCTGTACAATCTTCTGAGCAAAAGGTCTATTTGGGCATCGGACATCATGTTCGGAGTCCCTCCCCCAAAATACAGGTTCGTAAAACTGATGTTCTGAAAAACATCGCTAAAATATTCGTAATGCGAAAAAACTCTCTTAAGATACGAATCGGACTCGGATCCGTCATTTTCATTTGAAGCGTAGATGCAATAACTGCATTTTTTGGCGCAAAAAGGAAAGTGGGTATAAAACCCGATTGTATCCTCAGGCCTCTTTCTTCTCGCGAAATCCGTCCAGAGGTTCCTTATCTCCTCTCCCCTCACCTCCTTTTCCCGGTGTAAGAATAGGGAGATATCAGAAATGGGTTTCTTGCCGGAGACTTTCCTCAAGAATGATTCGTTTTCAGAGATTATTTTATCCGCCTCAGGAAGACTCATCTTGAGCAAATTATATACCGAAACAAAAAAGAAGCGCAAAGCGCCTCTTATTTTGTTTCTGTTATTTAAAAACGGTGATTCTGGTTGCGTCAAACGCGTCTTTATCAAAGATAGTCCTGTTGGACTGGTCATCAACCAAGGCCATTCCAGCCCTATCCTCGGCTTTTAATCCTGATATCGTCCCGGTTGTCTTGTTTCCATCCGCGCTAATAATATTAACTTCCGCCGTCTTAACCAGGGTTACCTGGACGGTCTTGGTGGCTAGAGGAGATTGCGGAAAAACTCTCTTTAGCTCAACCTCAAAAGTAACAACATTGCCGTCAACTTTTTTAATGACCCCGTCTAAAATACCTCGGGGATATTTGCTATCAGCTGTCAAAGTTTGACCCTTATAAGTAACGACATCGTCTTTATTGACTAAAGGCGTACCGTCAGGAGCAGTTGCAGTAGGTTCAGTCGCGGCAGCTTGCTCCTGGGATTGGGTTCCCGACGCCGGTTGGTTTTGAGCTCCATTATTACCAGGAGTCTTGAGCGAATAGAACAAAGCCGCTCCCAATAAAACCAAAGAGATCGCGAAAACAGCTATTAATACTATTGTCTTTTTTGACTTAATATCTTTTTCCATGTTTGTTACATTATAACATTTATTAGATTTTATAACTAGAAAGTTTTCCACAGGCTCTAATTCCTGTTCTTTTTAACTTTTTATTCTTCCTAATTCTTTGAAAAGCGATACTTAACGAGAGTTCTTATCGATCGGAATCCGTCCCTGAACTTCAATTTTTTTCCCTCTATCACCTTCCTTGGATAATAGCTGATCGGAACCTCTTTTATCTTTTCTCCCCTCATCAGACATTTGGCGGTTATTTCTTCGCAAAAATCAAATTTTGAATCAGTCAGCTGGATACTTTTAAATAACTCCGCGTCAAATCCCTTGTAACAAGTATTGATATCCGTCAATCTTGTTCCATATAGGATGCTCGCGATCAAGGAGATCATTCTTCCTCCCCAATAAAACACAAAGTTGCCTCTTTTTGTATTCTTATCCAAATTTCTCGAACCGTAAACAATCCTTTCTTGTCCTCTTAAAATAGGCTCAAGGACTTTTTTATAATCATTTGGATCATATTCCAAGTCTCCGTCTTGGATTATGACGGCGTCGCCGGAAATATGGCTTTGGGCCGTTTTTACAGCAACCCCCTTTCCTTGCATCTCGTCTTGGAACAATAAGAGAAAACCCATTTTATCTCTCAGCTCCAAAAGTTTTTCCCTTGTCCCGTCAGTGGACCTGTTATCAACCACTATCACCTGTTTGTCGTATTCCGTCTTATAAACACGATTTAAACATTCCTCAATATATTCAATTTCGTTAAATACCGGGACTATTACTGTTATTTTTTTCATCTTTTTAAAATTGATCCTACAAAATTAATTCCCTCCCTTGCTATTGGAATCAAGGATCCCATCCCTGATTTTCTTATTATCCTTAGAAGCCTGCAGGGGTTAAGGTAGTATCTCAGATATATTCTTTTTCTTACTTTCATCACCCTCTCGTGATCGAATCCGGGCAGATCCATGATTGAGACGGTCTGCTCGAATTCGCTCCACTTGGCGCCCGCCTTTATCCAGTTGTTTTTCACCGCCTCCTTATATAACTCCGTCTCCGGCATCGGCACCGCGCAATAGAATTGCGCAAAATCAACCTTCGCGTCGTTTAATATCTTTAAGGTCTCCCAGGAAGTTTTTTCAGTTTCTCCCACAAGACCGATAATCGTATGGGCGACGGTTATCAGTCCGACCTCGTTGGCTGTCCTTATGGCGGTAATCGAATCCTCTATCGCAGTGCCCTTATGCGCCTTGTTTAATATCTCCTGGCTGCCCGATTCGACTCCGAAACTCACCATCCAGCATCCCGCTTCCTTCATCTTCTCGAGCAATTCTTTATCAACCCTATCGACTCGGCTATTGCTTATCCAGTCTATTTTTAATTTCCTTTTGATTATTTCGTCGCATAAGTCTGATACGTATTTTCTATTGAACGTGAACGTCTCCGTCCACATTGCAAAGTTAACTATGCCGAATTCATTGATATCGTCCTCAATTTCATCAACGACGCTTTTGACGGTTCTATATCTTACTTCCTTTCCATAATAAACGAAGGCATTGCAAAAAGAACAGTTGAATGGACACCCTCTCGCCGGAACGACGAATAGATATCTTGCTCTTTTGAACCCCTCCCCTAGAATGGTGTATTTTGAAAGATCAAATAGATCCCATGCGGGATGAGGCAGCCCGTCGAGGTCCTTTGTCATACCGCTATAAGTTTTCTCAACCTCGCCGCCGTTAATAATGGTCTTCGCAATCTCCTCGGCTCCAAACTCCGGTTCACCTTTTATAACCGAGCTTCCGCCAGCCTCAAGGAACGCCCTCTCCCCTTGGGGCGGCATTATTCCAAACACGATAATCAACAAATTTTTACATTTCTCCCTGAGGTCACGGACGAACTCCACGTCAAATTCAAATGTCGGAATTGAGGAGTTTATTACAACGATGTCCACCCCCTCCGCTGAGAGAAGTTCCAATAGTGTTTCCTTATCGATATCTTCAACCCTGCAGTCGATCGATTTTACATCAAACCCCCCTCTTCTGAAAATCGCCGAGACCGACGCCAGACTGTACGGCGGCATGACAGAGGACCAGGTAGATTCTTTCTGTGCGCATCTCCCCTCGATTGTCATTCTTTCCTCACTGGGGGTATTTATTACGTAAACTTTTTTCATTTCGTTTCTTTTCCCATTTGATAAATTTCCAGGGATCTCATTCCCCCGTCACTCTTGACGATTTTTCCGTTTTCGCTCATCTTATTGCAGGCTATTCTTGACACTTCAAACCAAGTACAGCTTTCAGTCTTTATAAAATAAGTTCCTTCCTTGCACAGGGATTTCGCCGAAGCGCATATATCGTCGCTCTCTTTTATCTTGTTTTGTCTGTCGAAAAGATCGTTTAATATGATTACTGGTCTGTTTTTGTTGTCGAAGACCATCATTTCCATTGCTTCGGTCCTATGAACGATAACAAACGCTTTTGCGTCAGGAAGACGATTAAGGACGTTCTCCAAAGCGCTTGGAGTCGCATAAGGGCTATCCCGATGAAGATAATTGATATTTTTCTTTATCCCGGGAATAAATGATATGACGACCGCTAAGGAAATTAAACTTGCCAGCCCGTATCCCATCCGCCTATTTCTTGTTCCTTTTTGGGGCCATATCAAGCGCCATGATTCATAAAGGCAATATAAAGCGTATGTCGCGAGTATGGTCATGATGATTACTTGGGGGGAAGCATATCTGGGGACGTACGTGGCGCAATCAGTAGCATAAACTGAAATGATCAGGATAAAAGACAGAAATGTTATCCATACCGCTTTATCCTTTTTCAATAATGAAAACGTTACCCCGATAAGAGCTAAAACAGTCACCATAATAAGATCTTTTTCCATCCAAAATCCGATGACGGTCGGGATATCATCAATAAGGTAGGCCAAAGAAAATCTCCATCCCCCTATGGCCTTGACTATGGTTTCCAAAAAATCGATTCCGGGAAGTCCTATCAATCTGTTTATCTTATCTGATACCAGCCCCACTCTCGATTCCAATCCGCAAAATCCTACCGACCCCCGTCTTTGTCCTAAAGAAAAAACAACGCTTGGGACAAGTGAGATTGCCGATAGCGCTATCATTGCCGCTGATTGCCCTATCTTTCTCTTATTAAAAGAAACGATTGCTACGACTATGGCAGGAACAAGGAATATGGCATATTCGATCTTTCCCATGGATAAAAGGACGGAAAATGAGATAATTCCTGAAAAATACTCAATTTTCTTTTCTCTTATGAAGGCAATCATAAAAAGGGACCATCCGGCTAATAAGCAACCCATCATGGCGGGATATCCTTCTAATATGATACTCCATTTTTCCCAGATAGGATTTAGTAATAGAAGGGACGATCCTAAGAAAGCGAAGAGCTTATTTCCGACAAGCTTGTAAATGGCGCCAAAGACAAATAAGACGCTTAGGATCACGAAGATATTGTTTAAGATCACGGGAGATTTTTCCGCTTCATAGATTCCATTTGTCCAATGTATCAGCATGGGGTAAAGAGCTCCCCTTCTTGCCTGTTTTGAGATAGAATCATTGTTTTCTCCGATCGTTTTACCCAGATAAACCTCTTCCCATTCCTCGTCAGAAGGGACAAATTCTCCACTTTTCATGAGACCGGATGCCGCAAAAACCAGAACGATTATTCCGGCTATAATAAGCCATCTTTTCCATTCCAATTTTTTGGGAAATAAAAAGCCTGCGGAGAATAGTCCCATCAGGACGAGAATAAAAGTCAGCGCCATAAAAAATGCGTTATTTAATAACATCGGTTGGGTTCATTATAATCCAAATCAAAAAAATGAACCATTTTAAATGGTTCATTTTTATTAGATTGTCGGTTTTACCAGCAATGGGACAAAATCATTATCTTTTTTGAATTTCAAAAGCTCGTCTTTCCCAGAAAGAATCATGACCTCTCCGGCAGTAGTTATAATCCTATCCCCGTCTGCTATCGCTGCCTTTGCCATCTCTATTTTTTGAAGAAAATCATCATCGTTTTCCTGATAATAATTGGCGGAACCGGCTCCCCAACCCAGAGTCTTGTTATCGTAGACGACCTCCGCTTCCCTGAACCACTTGTCTTTTCTCGTGTAATCTCCAATCAAGGAGACCTTATCTACGCAAGTCCAGTAAAGTGACGCGAAATCTTTTAGCTGATGGATCGTTTCCCTTGCGCCCTCAGGATCGACTATCGAGACTAATCTTAAAAAGTTGTCGATATAAGCGATGCTTTCCTTGCAGGTGAAACTGCAAGAGAAATGGGATAAGAAACTGGCGGTCGAAAAAACATTCAGTTGCCAAGCAATCTCATCTGATCTTTTCAAGGTCTCAAAAGCCGCATTCTTAAAGCCGAAATTATTCGGATCACTTTTATTGTTCGTCAGGTAATCACCAAAATCAAGGCAACAAGAAGGGTATCCCATCAGTTCGCCAAAGCTTCGCCCATATTTGGAATCCATTGTCTTCAGGTGATAATGGGCTACGGCGCTGACTGCCTTCTTTGGATCCCTAGAGATGCCGACAATCACGTTGCCTGGCTGCGGATCATCAAGAGACGTTTCCTTAAAGATAAGCTTCGGACTGTTTATAATGTATTTATGGGTAGAAGTGGCAAATGTCATTCCGATGCTTTGACAGAGCTTGGAAGCCTCAGAGAAACGTCTCGCGGTGTCCTCGTCAAACACTCCCGTATTTGCCTCCGCCATAGACGGCTTTAAGCCGTAATAAGCCGCAAACACCTCCGCCCAACTTACTCCTGTCAGGCGGGCAATCTCCCTTACGACGTCATAGACTTCTTCGACTTCTTTCTTATCAAGCCTGTCGATTTGCTCCCGAATGTGATTTTCTTCAAATGTTGGAACCATTGGTTTGAGATTATCGGTTATTTTTTCTTCATGGACAGGGCTCGGCTCACTCTTATGCAATGAGATAAAAAAGTGGTTGGCTAGGGCGTATTCCTTGATCTCTTCGAATCTCTCCTTGGAGATTTCTCCGGAAATTATTATTGAATTAAGGATATCTTGTTTTAACCCCGATTTTACCAGCAAGACATCATCTTCGCTTAAGATATTCTCGGTTTCAACGATATTCCCCTTAAAATTTTCCTTAGTGACCGTTTCGATGCCGTCAAAACCGAATAAATCGATGTATTTTTTCCAAGATCCCTGGCAGACATCGCCAATCAGACACTTCTCACAAGCCTCCGTCTTATTCTTATATACGTCAACCCACTTCTTGTCAGCCCACTCGAATTCATGGAAGACCTTCCCTCCTAATGTTCCCATTAGACTGCCAGAAAAGTAATCCATTATTCTTAAAATATCCGCCTCATATCCGGGGATGACGCACAACGGAAATTGTCCGCAAGTCGATATATCCACGGTACGACCACTTATCTTGATCATCTCAAGCGCCTTCAAAAGATAGGGTTTCAACTGGCTAAATTTGGCATAAATCCAATCGTTCTTCTCGGCCGCTCCCTGGGTGAATGGATACGAGAGAACAAAGTGTTGCACTTTTGGCGCTTCTTTTATCATGAAATCGACAAAGTCTGGCAACTTGTCATAATTGGCACTGGTGATTATATGATACACCGTCACCTTGTCGGCCCTTTCTGAAAGCTCTTTGATTGCCGTTACCGTTTTTCCAAAGTCCTCATCCGCCCCGTTGGTCAGCTTTTTGGAGATTTCTGGGGTATTGGCGTGTAAAGAGACTGAGAAAGACAATATCTTTCTCGTATCAGCCGCCAGCACGTCCTCTATTTTTTTATCATCAAAGAAGGTGGCGTTTGTTAAAATGCATAAGTCAATTATCCCTGGAAAGGTTTCCGCGTAAGCTATTATCTCTGGCAAGTCGTTCCTCATTGAAGGCTCGCCGCCGGTAAACATTATCGTCTCTCCGCCACTCTCAGCGAACCCCGCTATATTTTCTTTGACTTCTTCGGTTTTCATGTAAGGAAACTTTTCCTCATTCCCCTCTATCACGCAAAAAGAGCATTTCTGATTGCAGACCTGGCCTAGGTTTATATAGACGATCTTGTTTCCTCCCCCTTCGTAATGCTCTACAGTTTTCCCTTTTGTTATATCGCTCATTTTAATCGTCTAAATTGAATTCTTCTTCTCCATAAAGCTCGATGTAGGTTGAGAGCACACCGTCGCACCTATCGTTATACTTGCACTTTTCACAAAGTGGGATTCTCACCTTATTCACATTTTTCTCGAGACAGTTGAAAAACAGATCTCTGAATTCTGGCTTCAAGGCACAGGGCAAGAATTCGTTCAACCAGAACTTTGCCTCACCCCCGTATTTCACGGCAATCGCCGCCGCCTTATTGCCAAGCTCGCTCATCCTGCCGACTATCTCTTTTGTATTCGATTTTTTCGAAAGAGGTTCTATGAAAAGGATGTTTATTTCTTTGACTCCGAATGAGAGCAGAAATTTTATAGTCTCTTCCAGATCGCCTACGTTCTTGTTGTTTAAGGGAATATTGACTAAGAAGCTCACGTGGCTGGGCTTATTCTTTATGACATTCCTTATTCCTTGGACTGCTTGGTCGTAACCGCCTTTGACACCGGCCTGCTCATCGTAATGCTCTGGGATCGAGCTGTAAAAAGACATCCCGAATTGGGTAACCCCGGATTTGATCAGCTTCTTCACATAATCCTCATAAGCAAAAATCCTTCCGTTGGAGGCAATGTTAATGCTTTCGAATCCCAGGTTTTTTGCATATTCAACCAATTCAGGCAAATCCTTTCTTATTGTCGGCTCCCTTCCCATGAAGCTCACTGAGTTATAAACCTCTTTTATTTTCTTCAAATCTGACTTGACTTGCTCCGCCGGGATGGGCCCGCCGATTCTTGCCAAGTATTCCTGGTCAGATTCGCTGCAAAAAATGCAGTTATTATTACAATGATACCCCACGTAAACATACGGGCTTAAAAACCTCTCCATTTTATTTCAAATAATTATTTTCCGTGAATCTTATATCCTCTTCGCCAAACCTTTCGTAATGGCGGCTCCAAATTCCCCCGCACTCCTTTACCCGGCTGCATTTCTGGCAGGCTTCGACTCTTATTTTATGTTCATCCTCAAAAAACCCGTCTTTTTCCTCAAATCGCTGCGGACCATATCCGACTTGATCGAGCACATTCATTCTCCCGTAAGCGTCAAAATGGATCACTCTCGCCTTGTCAGCATACATTTCGGGCGGTATGGCGCATACTGGAAAATCAAAAAGTTCGATCATGCTTAATCTGTCTATATATGAATAGATTGTCCTTAAGGCCTCCCGAGTTTCGGCGAAAGAAACACACGAAGACTTGTATGCCTCCTTTATATTACCGTCCGGGATCAAGTCTAAAACTCCCCAAACCGGCACCCTCATCTCAATCAGCCTCTCCGCTATCTCGGAGAGATTATTGACGTTAAGCTTGGTAAAAACCGTATTGACGCTGGTGGTAATTCCTCGGCTGATCAAATTTCTTATCCCCGATGTGGTCTGTTTGAATGCTCCTGGAGTTCTTGTGATGGCATCATGCAATCTCTCATTGCCCCCGTCGAGCGTCGCCGTCACCCTCGTCAACCCGGCGTCTATCATGGCGTTCAGAAAAGGTTCGTAACTGAAAAGTCTTGCGTTGGTCGAAACGGCTATCTCCTTAAAACCCATCTTTTTAGCAGATTGGACCAAAAAAACGATATCCTTCCTCATCGTCGGCTCGCCACCGGTAAACTCGATATTTACAGCTCCCGATTCCCTTTTCTTTTTCATGATGGCGATGATTTCCGCCGTCGTCTTGTCTTTGTTAGTCTTTGAAAAAGGCTTTACCGAACAGACTATGCAATTATTGTTGCAGGAAAATCCGGTCATCACGATGCACATCTTTTCCATTTTTGCTTGACCCTCGCTCATATCAATTATTGTCCTTATTGTACCCCCTTTTTGCCTCTCTTCAAAATTAACAAAAAACAGGCCCTCAAAGGTCTGTTTTCTTTATGTCTGGCGTTTCCGCCCTTATTTTATCGGCTTGAACTCATCCCAACCAAAAATGTCCGGGTATTCCCTCCAGGGTCCCTCGCAAACTTCATTCATCTTGCATTCCTTGCACAGTGGCCCTTTCGACTTCCCTTCATTTCTTCTGTAATTGGAATAGTCGGCGATATCTGCCTCGGCATCAAAGACGTGGGCCTCTGGAATTATCCTTTCGGCAATAAAATCTTCATATCCCGTCATCAGACAATAAGGCACCGCCTCCGTCATGCATCTGACACCAGCCCTCCGGCCGATATCCAATCCCTGCTTGATATAAGGCATTGCGTCACGCACGTTGGGGACTATTTCCATTATCTTATCATTGCTAGCAGCGATGATCGGGTTGATGTGGATGAAGGCGAATTGGAATTGGTCGACGCCCAAATCAATCAACAGTCTTGCTAAGTTTGGCAAGTCCTGATAATTGGTTTTGGTCACCACCGAGTTTGTCATAACGTATTGTCCAAGCTTCCTAAGATTCCTTATTCCCTGAGTCACCTGTTCAAAGCTCCCAGGCACACCGGTCAATCTGTCGTGGATTTCCGCCTTCGAACCGTGTACTGCCGGCGAAAATTCATTGGCTCCAGCCTCGACTAGCGATTTGCAATAATCATAATAAGAGAGCATTCTGCCGTTGGTTTGGATCTGGATGTACTCGTATCCTAGCTTCTTGGCGTACCTCACCCACTCCAAAAGCATTTTTGGTCTGAATGTCGGCTCCCCTCCAGTAAAGACAACCGAATCCCTATTTTCCTTTTTGCCCTGCTCCAGAAACCCGATTACCTCCTCATAGCTTCTGTCCGGAAAGTGAAATCTCTTATCTCCTTGAATGCAGAAGACGCACTTGTTATTGCATTGGAACCCAACTTTTACATCTAATCTGTCCATTTTATTTGATTATAACATCTTTTTCTTTTTTGTTGATCGTCTTTATTGATCCCCCTAAAACATTAAAAATGATGTGCGCCAAGATTGGGAAAAACAGATCCCTGGCATAAACGACGCAAAAACCTAACCCCAAACCCATGGCTATGGAATAGACGATAGTAAAATGATCACTTTCCTTATGGACTAAGGCAAACAAGAGAGTTCCGAAGACTATCCCGTATGACGGCCCGGCCGCATAGGCGATTAGGTAAGTTATCATTCCTCGGAAAATCATTTCCTCGGAAGCCGCCTTAAGAGCGGTTGTCGGGAGTCTCCTTATCTCATCCTTAAAATCCGAAACCACCGTCTCCCTGCCATTCTTAAGCCTATTAGCAAGAATTAGATGGGCTGCCGCCATAATTATCAGGGTAGCCAATGAGATTTCAAAGGACAGAAGGTAGTCGGGAGAATTTCGCAACCATCTGGTTTCGAGAATCCCCCAAAGGGAAATTATGGCAAGAGCGATAAATACGCCCTCATTTATTTTCTGCTTCATCTTTATATTTCCTTGCTATTGATAATAAATATTTCTTGACCGCATACCTCATAAGTTCGCACCTTTCCTGATCGAGATTCATCAAGTCGCCCGTCTTTTCATAATGTCTCGCCGCGCAACCGCCGGCGCAGGTGAATCTTAAGAAGCACTTGTCGCATTCTTCCAGATTTTCAGGAGTCCTCCTCTTTATTTTTTCAAGAATAGGGTTTGCTTTTTGGCCGATCTTGCCATAAACAAATTCGCTCCCCTCTCCAACTTCGCACCACTCCCAACAGGCTGACAGGAAGCCTCCCGGCGTTATGACCGACATCGGCTGCTCAAAACCACAAAAGCTCGGTCTCGGCTTGATTGGTAAATACTCGCTGGCAATATTCATGCCCAATTCCTCTCCGTATTTTTTCGCGTCCAAAAAATTGTCTACGAACTCCTTCTCATCAACCGGCAAGACGTTATTTTTCTTCGATTTTTCCGTCGTGAAGAACGGAGACATGCTGATGTTCTTAACCCCTAGTCCGAAAAAATAATCCACCGCCTCCTTCAATCGGCCAATCGACAGTCCGGTGACAGTCATCCTTATCGAAACCGGCTTCCTGTTAAGAAAGTGTCTTATATTTCTTGAAACCAGATCAGAGCTCTTTTGGCCGCCCTTTAAGGGGCGAATCTTATCCTGGATTGCTGGCAGACCGTCATGGGAAATGCAGACAGAATCCATTCTCATAATTGTCTCGTAGGCCGTCTCGCTAAACATCCCGTTAGTCATCAGATCGGCTACGTATTTTCCTTTGTAATTATATTCCAGATGATCAAGAATTTCGCCAATCAGCTCGATTTCGGTCGTTGGCTCTCCGGCGCCGAAAAAGACGAAATTGACTCTTCCGGGAAAATCGCTGAAGGCGGTATCTATCGCCATCTTTGCCGTTTCGAAATTCATCTGCTTCTTTCCATAATTGCCGGCATAACAATAGGCGCAGCCCGCATTGCATTCGGTAGTCAGAAGAAGGGTTACAACCTTTTGATTGGGATCGATTTTGGGAATCGGGTTTAGGAACAGCAAAAAATGAGGAGATAAAGCCTCCTCCTTCAGACAGTCATTCTCCGCATCATACAGCTCATCGGTCAATATTCTTTTTTCCCTATTTCCTAGTTCCATTTTTAAAATCTTTATAAACAAGACACCCTCCCTGGCAATCGACATTGAAATCAAGGCAACTCAGACAGTCTTCAAAAATTGGTTGGCGCCTTAACGCTTCAAACTCATCCTTGAAACTCTCCTTTATTTCTTCCAAGTCCAGGAATTCAACCACTTTTCTCTCCGTCCTTATATTAGGAAGACTGAGACAGACACCGGCAGTCAGATCCGGATTGATCATGAATGATACATCAAACTGTCCAGCGTCGTCCAAAGAACAGAAGTTGCCATCATAACCGTCAAACAGATCCTCATACCCCCTCTTGATACATTTTGGATAAAGGGCGATGATGTTGGAGATATACCCCTCTCCCCTCAGTCCATCGATGACTCTCTTGAGTTTTGACAACAAAAGACGGACGGACTTGATTGGCAAATAAGCCGTTCCTCCGTAGACTTCCGGCCGGGCAATCGAGAAATTGATTATTTTTGACCCGGATATTCGAGCCATTTCCTTTATGAAATCCGTATCGATACCCGAAGAATGGGCTACGTATCTTGTCTCAATCTCAGTGCCGGACTGCGACAAGAAAGCAAGGTTGTCCCTTAGCTTTTCTATCTGGTCCGAATTATAAAACCATTCGTCATTAATATGGACCGAGACTCTCTTATAAACCTCTCTCTCAAAAGCCCCTCTCTTCTCTGAACTGAACAACCCATTTGTTGCTACTCCCGCCTTTATTCCGCAATCGCGGATAATATCGGTAATCTCATTGAAGTGAGGATGGATTGTCGGCTCCCCTCCAAGCAAGGCGATAGTCTCCACTCCGCGGCTCATAAGCCAATTGAAGAGGGCTTTCGCATCAGATACGCTCATCAAGGCCTTGTGATTGTTGTTGCTCTCGGCTAGGCAATATGAGCAATCCATATTACACCCCCAGATTATTGAGACCATCGGCGCTCTTTTCATTAATGGAATTATATTCTGAACAAAAAAACTTCGCAAAAGCGAAGTTTTTTCTCTAAAATACCCACTTGCAACAAGTAATATTGTAATGCGAGGCATGAGATGCATGGGATCCGTGGGATCCGTGAGATCCGTGGGATCCATGAGACGTGTGGGATCCATGGGATCCATGGGATGAGTGGGAGGAGTGGGAGCCATGGGATGTATGAGATCCGTGGGAGGCGTGGGATCCATGGGATCCATGGGACGTATGAGATCCGTGTGACGCATGGGATCCGTGGGATGAGTGCGAGGCATGGGAGCCATGCGATCCATGGGAGGCGTGGGATCCATGAGAAGCGTGAGACGCGTGCGACGAGTGCTGCCCACCGCCGGAAACATTTGTGAAATTGGAAGAGTGGTTGGCTGTCGACGGTGGGGGAGGAACGGTATCGCCGGAATAGTGTTGTCCTCCTCCGGCTGCGTTCTGAAAATAGCTATAATGGGCGGCCGCTATGTTTTTTGAGAGCATAAAACCAAGCGTGGCTATGCCTAAACCAAGCTCGAGTGCCGTTTTCTTGCTGATCCTCCCCTCTTCGCTTGAGATGAAAGCCGTTATTTCCTTTTTGAGATTTGGGATCTTCCCCTTTATGTCCATATCTTAATGTTTAAATTATATTACAGAGTTGGAATAACCGAAAGTGCATATCTTTTAATCAGTTCTTGCATCTTCCGTCCACGATTTGAATATCTCGTAGATTTCTGGGTCTTGCAACTTTTCAAAAAGATAATCGATCATCGCCTTATGCCTCTTGCACCAAGAAGTATTTTGGATTTGGGGAGTCATGCTTCCCGTCTCCATGTAATTGACGATCGGACAAATTCCGCAATAAGGCTTGTAAGCGCAATTGTCGCAGCTGGTGTTATCAAGCGTCGAGGCGACAACCATCGTCTTTACCTTGTCTCCTTCCGCCAAGTCGTTATATTTCTTAGTCGAATTCTCTCCTGAGATCTTTCCGATCTGGAAAGTATCGCCTCCGCACATCCTGCCTTCATCGCAAGTGAATATCTTGCCGTCATAATTATAGAGGACCTGGTCGATTACCGCTCCGCAAGGAGACTTGAGATCGACATATCCGGGATCCATCGCCTTGATTATTTTTTTGAGAATGATCTGGGAACCTCTTTCCATGAAGTAAGTTCCGGATTTGTTGATGTCGATTATGTAATCCAGCGACTTCTTCCAGAAGTCCAAAAATTCTTCCGTAGAATAGCCGATCGTATTTTTGGCGGTAGCCGAGTATCCAAGGTTGCTTAAGGATCTCAGATGGATTCCATTGAATCCGTGCTTCAAATATTCGTCGATGATTTCCTTATAAAACTTAAGGGATCTTCGCGAGACTGTCAGAAGCGCCGACAAGAGATAAATGTCTATCCCCTCCTTGGCTTTTTCTTTCTCCCAGTCCTTGATCCTTTCGATCCACTTGACGGTTTCCTTGTAACTGTTTTGACCGGGATAAGGCCTGTTCATATTATGCAATTCCTCCGGTCCGTCCAATGAGGTGCACAATCCAACTCCATTGTCCATGAAGAATTTGAATTTTTCCTCATCCATCAAGGAAAGGTTGGAGACGAGGGCTAGAAAAGCCTTCTTTCCGGTTTCTTTTTCCTTTTGCCTGGTATATTCGGTAACGAATTTTACCGCCGGCCAGTTGACTAACGGCTCCCCTCCCTGGAATTCAATCGTAATGACCGGAGATGGTGTCGTAAAAATGAAATCGACTGTCTTTTTGGCATCGTCGATAGTCATGTCATACTTATTGGTATTCATATCAACCGCCGAAGCTTGGCAATAGACGCATTTGTAATTGCACCTGAGGGTCATGACCATTATATGGAGGAAGGGACCATAAAAGATTGAGGCGTTTCTTTTTCGATAGAGGGTCAGGGCCTTATCGACATTAAGATCGGTCTTGATGAATCCGCGATCTTTCAATTCCTTCATCTTTGGCTCCGAATCGCCCATCTTTCCTTCAAGAAGATTTCTGAACTCTTCTTTTGTCAAAAAAGAATAGTTGCCAAAATCATTGGTCATCAAAACCTTGTCTTTTATGTTTTTGAATCTGAAGAAATTCAATCGGTCGTTCTTTAATTCGATTTTCTCGATTTTTTCGTCTTTCATCTTTAATTTTTCTTATTAGCTATGGTCAATCCCAAGCAGTAATTTGCAAACTCGTCTCGCAACAAATCCTCATCTTCTCCAGTTATCGTTATAATCCAGGATTTTCCGATGTCTTTTATCTTGAATTCGCCCGCTTCTGAAAAACCGCTTATGGCCGACATAATCGCCTCGGATCTGTATATGTCCTTATTTAACTCTATTGTTTTCATTTGGTTGGATCCTATTATTTGTCCCAGGGTTTGGCATATTTTGCCAATTCCTCTTCGGGAACATCGATGACTCCATCTTCTCCAGGAACAAGCTCAGGCTCCGTATTTTTAGGCTGTTCCTGCATTCTTGTCTGAGATTCTTCTTTTGGCTTCTCCTCGGCTTGGCTCGGAGCCGTATACTTTTCTTCCCAAGGAATTGCTATGCCGAATGGGTCATCTTCCCAAGAGTTGTTTTCGGGTTTGAAAGCGTCAGTTTCCTCATCATAATGATAATCATCGTCGCACTCACACTCGCAATCGCAATCATCTTCATCATCATTGTCGGAAGTCGAACCTTCGTTCTCGATCTCATCCAGGTGGGGTATCTCGCCACTTGCCCCTAATAAGGCGGCGCCGACGATATACTCCCTTATCTTGTGGTTTTTTTCAGAAATCTGATTTCTTAGAGAGCAACTCAAAAGCTCATTCATAAACTCGCCTCTGACGTCTTCGAAGTTGTAGGCTGTGCTCTTCGGTTTGAAATTTACTCTTATCAACCCTTTTGGATTGCCGCTCAAATATATATAAGCCCTGTCTATGAAAGTGTAAGCCGCCGAATAAATCGCTTCCATAGGATAAATTTTTGTATCCACTTCAAAAGTGGTAGAAATCATCTTTCCCATTGTTTCTCTATGTTTTTTAACTTTACTTTAATATATATCATTGCGCCGGATATGTCATCATTGGATCTTTTGATTTGTCTGGTTTTTCGGTTTATCCTTAGCTTATGTTAATTTTAGGGCTAGAAACCAGCTGCGATGAGACATCGTTAGCTCTCGTTAAATGCTCTGGGAGCCTTAAGAGCCCCCGTTTTGAAGTTTTGAAAAATCTCGTCTCCTCCCAAATAGACATCCATCGCGCTTTTGGCGGGGTCGTGCCGAATATCGCTAAAAGAGAACATGAGAAAATCCTTCCTATCCTGACGGAAGAGATCTTTTCAGATACGCTCGCTGAGAAGATTGACGCCATCGCCGTCACTGTCGGCCCCGGGCTCGAGCCCGCTCTCCACGTCGGCGCCGAATTTGCCCAAAGGCTCTCGGTTGAAAAAGGCATTTCCTTGGTTGCCGCTAATCATTTGAAGGGCCATCTCTACAGCTTTCTCTTGGATAATCCCAAAAATGTCCCCGATCTTTTCCCGAGTATCGCCCTTATTGTTTCTGGCGGTCATACTATTCTCCTTTTGTTAAGTAGCCTATCCGAAATCAAGAAACTTGGCGAAACCAGAGATGACGCTGCCGGAGAGACTTATGATAAAGCCGCCCGCCTCTTAGGACTTCCCTATCCCGGCGGCCCGGAAATTGAAAAGTTGGCCAAACTCGGGAATAAGGACGCTATCGATTTTCCCAGACCGATGTTGAATCAGAAAAATTACGATTTCTCCTTTTCCGGACTGAAGACCTCCCTTCTCTATCATTTGAAAGATTCCCATAAAGCGGACTGGAAATCGGAAAACAAACTCGCTATCGAAGGAGCCTTGGCTCCCCTGCCAGAAAATGCCCCCGACCTTTGTGCCAGCTTCCAAGCGGCCATTATCGATTCCTTGGTTAAAAAGACGATGCGCGCCGTCGACGAGTTCGGAGCCAGATCTGTTATTATTTCGGGCGGTGTCGCCTCCAATAATACCCTTAGGGAAGAATTTGAAGTTCAAACTAAAAAGAGAAAGATCAAATTCTTTGCGCCATCGAAGACCTTCAATACCGATAACGCCGCCATGATCGCCGCCGGCGCTTACGTCGAACACCTTGCTGGGATAAGACGCCCCTATAAAGTCAACGGAAATCTCAATCTTAAATGACGCCTCAAATCAGGCGTCGTTTTTATTTTTTCAAAAAGTGACAAACTCCTGTTTTTATTGTATTTTTATAGAAATTATGGAAAGCCGTTTTAATCATCAAACAGAAGAAGACAAGATTTACGAGTCCTGGGAAAAATCAGGTTTTTTCAATCCTGACGTTTGTGTTGATAAGGGAGCTACAAAGAGCGACGCGGATACCTTTTCCATCGTCCTCCCTCCCCCAAACGTCACTGGCACCCTGCATATGGGCCATGCTGCTATGATTGCCATCGAAGACATCATGGTCCGATTTGAGAGAATGAAGGGAAAGAAAACATTATGGATCCCGGGAACCGACCATGCCGCCATTGCCACCCAATCAAAAGTTGAGGGCATCATCTATAAGAAAGAAGGGAAAACCAGACATGATTTGGGACGCGAAGAGTTGTTGAGGCGCATTGAAGAGTTTGCGACTGAAAGCCACGATACGATTGTCGGGCAAGTCCGAAAAATGGGTGCCTCAATCGATTGGACCCGCGAGGCCTATACCTTTGATGAGAAAAGAAATTTTGCCGTCCGCACCGCCTTCAAGAGAATGTATGACGATGGACTCATATATAAGGGATATCGCCTTGTGAATTGGGATCCGAAGATGCAGACGACCGTCGCCGATGATGAAATAGAATGGATTGAGGAAAAAACTCCTCTTTATTACTTGAAATACGGTCCGTTCACGATCGCCACTGCCAGACCGGAAACGAAATTCGGCGATAAATATATCGTCGTCCACCCCGAAGACCCGAGATATAGTCAATACAATCATGGAGACCAGATCGAGCTGGAATGGATCAACGGAAAGGTTGTCGCCACCGTCATCAAAGATGATTGCATCGATATGGAATTTGGAACCGGAGCGATGACGATTACTCCGTGGCACGACGCCACCGATTATGACATTGCCTCCCGCCACAACCTGGAAAAGGAGCAGATTATCGATTACCGCGGTTTGTTGCTTGATATCGCCGGCGAATTCAAAGGCCAGCACATCAAAAAAGCCAGACCTCAAATTATTGAAAAACTTCAATCCAAGGGATTGGTTGAGAAAATTGACGAAAACTACGTCCATAAGATCGCGACCAATATGCGCGGCGGTGGCATTATCGAACCGCAAATCAAAGAGCAGTGGTTCGTAGCCGTCAATAAGCCCTTCAAAATTAAAAATTCGAAGATCAAAGGAATCAACTCTGGCGATGAAGTCACTTTGAAAAAATTGATGAGCTACGTTGTTGAGAGCGAACAAATCAAGATTATTCCTGATCGCTTCAATAAGACCTACTTCCAGTGGATCGATAACCTTAGGGATTGGTGCATCTCCCGTCAGATCTGGTACGGGCACCAAATCCCCGTCTGGTACAAAGGAAAGGAAGTCTATTGCGACGTTACCGCCCCGGAAGGCGCTGGATGGACGCAGGACGAGGACACCTTGGATACCTGGTTTTCCTCTGGCCTCTGGACCTTCTCGACCTTGGGCTGGCCAAATGAAACCGCCGATTTGAAAAACTATCATCCGACCAGCGTCATCGAGACGGGTTATGACATCATCTTTTTCTGGGTCGCCAGAATGATCTTGATGAGCACTTACCTCTTAGGGGAAATTCCCTTTGAAAACATTTACCTTCACGGACTCGTTCGTGACAGTCAAGGAAGGAAGATGTCCAAGTCGTTGGGCAACGTGACAGATCCGTTGGATTTGATCGCAAAATACGGAGCCGATGCCGTTCGTCTTTCCCTTATCATCGGCGCCGCCCCCGGCAATGACAGCAAGCTTTCCGAAGACAAGGTGAAAGGCTATAGGAATTTTGCCACCAAAATCTGGAATGCTTCCCGCTTCGTCCTGATGAATTATGAAGCTCCGGAAAAAGGAGTCGAACCCCAGTTTACTGAAAAGGACCTTGCTTATCTCAAGGAGTTCGATGAAACCAAAGATGAGATAACCAAATCATTGGACAAATTTGATCTGAATCGGGCTGGAGAGATTGCCTATCATTATTTCTGGCACACCTTTGCGGACATAATCATTGAGGATTTGAAAAATCGCCTGAGAGAAAATGCCGATAAGGAAAACAGGCTGGCCGCCCAGACCGTTCTGACTACCATCCTTTCCGGATCATTAAAACTGTTGCACCCGTTCATGCCTTACGTTACCGAGGCGGTCTACCGGGAACTTCCCGAAGAATTAAAAAAGAAGGAATTCTTGATGCTTGAGAATTGGTAATTAAAGAAACCGCTCCATTAGCGGTTTTTTTAATTAAATGTTAAAATTTCTCTAATGTTTCAAACTCTAGAAGCCTTCATCCAGCCGTTTTTTACCGCCCATCTCATTCCTACCGTTGTTATTGTCGGCATCGCCATTTCCTCCGTCTGGTTAAGCTTTTTTATGCTTGAAGACAATAAGGATCCGGAACCTATAAAGATGATCCTGGGAACTTTTCTCCTCGGAGTCGTGGCCGCCTTCTCGGCTATCGGCGCCGAAAAGATATTCACTTCCCTGCTTCAATCCTATTCCTCCTTGTCGGCTTACTCTTTCCCCTCGCTTCTCGGAAATTCATTCATCGAAGAGTTCATCAAGTTCGCTGTCGTCTTCGTCTTCATTTCGGCCTCGAAATACTTTGATGAGCCGGTCGACAGGATGATTTACATGATAGTTTCGGGGCTTGGGTTCGCCACGGCCGAAAATATCTTTTTTATGACAACCGCCGGCAACACCTCCGATTTCTTGACTATCATCATCCTCCGTTTCACAGGGGCCACCCTGATGCACGCCGCTACCTCCGGCACCTTAGGCTATTACTGGGCCAGAAAAGAGATAATCTTGGGAATCATAACCGCCACCCTTATCCATTTTGTTTTCAATGTCCTGATTTTAGGATTCGGACCGGAGCTCTACCCCGTCATCTTCCTGTGTATAATCACCTTTATCTTATTCCGGGATTTTGATAAAATAAAAGCACGTTATCATGCGAGAAAAAAATATAATAAGTGAAGAAGAGGAATTCTTGAAAGAGGATAACGAAGGCCAGCTTGCAATTGATGTTTACCAGACTGACGAAGCTATAGTTATCGAATCGACCGTCGCCGGAGTTGATCCGGACGATATCGATATTGATATCAGCGCTGACTCGATTACCATAAGAGGTGAAAGAAAGAAGGTCTCCGAGGTGTCCGAGGACAATTATCTTTATCAGGAATGTTATTGGGGAAGATTCTCCCGTTCCGTCATTCTCCCCCAAGAAGTTGACCCCGATGAGGCGCAAGCCGAATTCAAACAGGGCGTCCTAAGAGTCACCCTTCCAAAACTTAACAAAGGCAAATCAAGAAAGATCAAAATCAAATCTTAAGAATTAAAAGCGCCGGGCAACCGGCGTTTTTTGTTTCTTAGTCCTGCTTTCGAGGCGAGTCTCCGTTAAATTGTCGGATTGCGTCGTAGCTCCTCTCCCCTGATTGGTTGTAAATCCTTGTTCCCAGATACCACGTCAAGAGAATGACGGCGGTAACGGCCAGGATAATTATTATAGTTCTTTTCATTGTTTCTTATATTGCCGGTATGCACCATTTATAGCTCCCGGAACATTTTAAGGAATCGGTTTTTTCACCCTCGCCGCAGGATTGGTCTTTGAGGATTGCATAACCCCCATCCTTGATAGCCTTGAGTGACTTCAGACAGCAAGTCTTTGTCTCTGGGTCGGCCTCGCATTTTGTCACTAACTTATAATAATCAGGGTCCCCTCTCAGATTTTCCAGCTCCGCTTGGCTTATGACTCCCGATTGGTTCTGGATAAAGATATACGAACCGTAGGCTACAGCGGCGATTATTATAAGGATTGCGACAATCTTATTGTTCATAGACGTATTATACAAAAACATCATTTTAATGTCTTGTGGATTTTATCCGTTTTCGTCAACTTGTTTCTCCAACTTCAGAGCAATATAATCGTACTATGACAAATACCAATATCGGATCGTTCATGGATATGGTTCAAAAGCGAAATCCGCACGAACCGGAATTCCATCAGGCGGTTCACGAAGTTGTTTCGGAAGTCCTGCCGTTTATCGAGGAAAATCCCAAATACCAGGCCGGAAAAATATTGGAAAGAATGATCGAACCGGAAAGGACTGTTTCTTTCCGTGTTCCTTGGATAGACGATGGCGGCGAGATACAGATCCAGAAAGGATACAGGGTGCAGTTTAACAGCGCCATCGGTCCTTATAAAGGCGGGCTTCGTTTCCACCCCACCGTCAATCTCTCTATCCTTAAGTTCTTGGGGTTTGAACAGGTTTTTAAGAATGCTCTGACAACGTTGCCCTTAGGAGGCGGCAAAGGCGGATCTGATTTTGATCCCAAAGGGAAAAGCGATGCGGAAGTAATGCGCTTTACCCAATCCTTCATGACGGAACTTTATCGTCACATCGGTTCGGATATCGATGTCCCTGCTGGAGATATCGGTGTTGGCGCTCGAGAAATCGGCTATCTCTTCGGCCAATACAAGCGCATCGTTGGCGAATACTCCGGCGTCCTGACCGGAAAGGGCTTTGGCTGGGGAGGTTCTCTTATACGACCGGAAGCAACCGGATTTGGAGCGGTCTATTTTGCTGAGGCTATGCTTGAACGGATCGGAGAAAAGATCGAGGGCAAAAAGATCTTATTATCGGGCTCCGGTAATGTCGCCCAGGGCATTGCGGAAAAGATAATCCAACTCGGAGGAAAATTATTAACCGTCTCCGACTCTGATGGATTTGTCCTTGATAATTCAGGAATGGATATGGAAAAACTAGCCTTCTTGAAGGAGCTTAAGAACGAAAGACATGGCAGGATCAAGGAGTACGCCGATCGCTTCAACCTTGTCTACACCGCTTCAAAGAAGCCCTGGGGAGTGCCGGCTGACATCGCCTTCCCCGCCGCCACCCAGAATGAGATCGATGAAAGCGACGCTAAGACCTTGATTGATAATGGCCTTCGCTGCGTCGTTGAAGGAGCGAATATGCCTTCGACGCCAGAGGCGGTCGCCCTCTTCCACGATAACTCAGTTTTGTTTGCCCCCGGAAAAGCCTCTAACGCCGGCGGCGTGGCAGTTTCGGGTCTTGAGATGACCCAGAACAGCATCCGGCTTAATTGGACCGCGGAAGAAGTCGACAGCAAGCTAAAGGAAATTATGCGCAATATCCATTCAAGCGCTGTTAAATATGGCGCTCACGACAATTCGGTAAACTATGTTAAGGGTGCGAATATCGCCGGTTTCGTCCGAGTCGCCGACGCTATGATCGCCCAGGGATTGGTATAGTAAATAAAAACCGCCATATGGCGGTTTTTATTTACGGTTATTCAGTTTTCCCCAACCCCCTTTCCGTTCGAGCCCCATGAGCACTAAAAAAACGCCTCACGGCGTTTTTTTGTGCTCGAGGCGGGACATCTCACGTCGCCTAGCTCCCATAAAACCTCTCGGTTTTATGAAAATCCTATACAGGGAAAACCGCTATGCAGTTTTCCCCGACCCCCTTTCCGTTCGAGCCCCATGAGCACTAAAAAAACGCCTCACGGCGTTTTTTGTGCTCGAGGCGGGACTCGAACCCGCACACCCTTAATGGATAAGAGATTTTAAGTCTCTCGTGTCTACCATTCCACCACCCGAGCGCAAACAATATTCTGAGGCCTGGGCGAGAATCGAACTCGCGCATAAGGGTTTTGCAGACCCTGACCTTACCACTTGGCTACCAGGCCGTGCATCGGAATATTGCCTCAGACTATATTAACCTTCAATCGAGATTTTTTCAATCGCTCCTGATTTCTCCGCGCCTGGATCGTATTCGAACTTTATGGGCGGAAGCATGATTCTATTCACTCTCTTATAAAGCAGGTTCTGGATCTCACCTCTTCTTGATTTTAAGATGTCTAAAACTTCATCCTTTCCATTCGATGGAAAGACGGAGATAAATACTGTCGCCGCCTCCAAGTCGTTGCCCACCTCGACTTTCGTCAGAGTTGCCAAAACTCCAGCGGGAAATTCTATTTCCCGCTGGATGATATTCGCCAACTCATTTCTGATCAAGCTATTTAATTGTTGCTTGCGATAATTCATCTCCTATTTTTATAGTTGCCAAAGAATCGACGAGGAGTCCGCATTCGTTTCCGGCCGGAACCTCCTTCGCATCCATCTTGTTCATTTGAAGATTGACGATCTTGCCGTCTCCGACTAAGATCCCCCTTCTTCTTATCTCTATCTTTTTTCCGAGTTTGATATCTCCCTCTAGCACCTTGCCTCCGATGATTTGTTTATCGTCCTTCTTGCCGAATGTGGCCAGGACTTCCATTTTTCCATCGAGCTTTGGAGCCGAGATTGATTCTATATATTTTTCTATGGTCTCAATAAGTTCATAAATGATTTCCGATGAGAAAACGGAAACGCTCTGAGCCTTGGCGAAGTTTTCCACCATCTTGCTGTTAAACTTCGTCCTATAAGAAACGATGTAAGCGTTTGAAGCCGCCGCGCTTTTGACATCTCCGTCGGTAATATCCCCGGCTGAAGCATCGATTACTTTTGTAATATCGGCGAGAACGTCTTTCAAGACTTCCAGCGATCCGGACGTGTCAGCTTTCAAAATAACCGGGATTATGACTTCTCCCTCTTTCGGTTTTGATTGTTTTTCAACCTTCGGTCTCTGGATAACTTCAATTTCTCCCGAACCCGAGACAAATTCTTCGCCAACATTCGGCAGGTTCTCAAATCCGATGACTACCGCCGGGGCCGAAGGAACCAATTCCTTAACGGTCTTGCCGGTAAAGTCTTCCAATATCTTTATCTTTCCGGAAACGGAGACTGTCTTTATTTCATCTCCCTGCTTTATCTTGCCATTTTTAAGGACAAGGGAAATCAAGTTTCCCTTTCTTGAATCCTTTCGGCACTCAAGAACGTAGCCTCTCGCCGGAGCTGATTCGTCGTATTTGAAGTCAGAGACTTCCGCCAAAAGCAAGATCAGGTCAAGAAGTTCAGAGACGCCCTCTCCTGTTTTTGAAGAAACCGCCTGCCAAGAGATGTCTCCGCCGTAGCCCTCAAGAAAGACATTGATGGACATCAATTCATTTTTGACCTTGTCGACATCAGCTCTCGGAGAATCCGATTTTGTGATCGCGACCACATAGGGAGTATTGCTTTCCTCCAAGATTCTTACCGATTCCTCAGTCTGAGGCTTAGGGCCGTCATCAGCCGCAACTACCAAAACGGCAATATCGGCAAATTGCGCTCCGCGCTGCCTCATCGCTTTGAATGCCTCATGTCCGGGCGTGTCTATAAAGGTTATTTTTTCACCATTGTTATGAACTATCTCGTAAGCTCCCACGGATTGGGTTATTCCTCCAGCTTCTCTTTCTGCCACACGTGATTTGCGAATGTAGTCAAGCAAGGAAGTCTTTCCATGGTCGACGTGTCCTAAAACGACAACAACCGGCGGTCTTTTTTTCAATTGTATATTATTTTCCGCCATATATATTTATTTTGTAGCTAAAAAATACCACAAAAATCCTAAAAAAACAAGGAAAAAACAGGATTCGCAACAAAAATCAGGCTTTCCGGCCGGAGAATCTACTGCCCCCATCCCGATTGCAGACACGTATTGTTCCTGTAAAACCGATTTTTCCGGCTCGAAAGACTTTCTTGACGTAACTCTTAAAAAGTACGATTATTTAGCCAGTTACCAAGCAACCTACAATTCAATAAGGAGTGTGAATCTGATGATTGCTTTTATGATCGCCCTGGTCAACTTCATTGACTTCTACGTCGGCAACTTCATCCGGAAGATCCTTGAGCTGCGGACCAAAGACATTCAGTATCGCCAGCTCCTGGAGAAGATCCTGAAAGAAGGAACCCCGGTGACGACGCCCCAAGGAGAAGGCGCCTTAAGGATTATCGGCGCTCAGATGAGGTTTGACCTCAGTAACGGTGCCCCGATCATTACCGAAAGGGATATCCTTACCGCCCCCTCCAAGAACAGCCTGTCCGGAGTCCACGCCACCATCGCCGAACTGACCGCTTTTATGAACGGCGCGACTACCCATGAAGAGTTGAGCCGGTATGGCTGCACCTGGTGGAAAAGATGGACTACGCGAGAACAACTCGATCATTGCGAGTTGTTTCACCTCAAAGAGGGAGACCTTGGCCCCGGATCATACGGCGCCGGCTTCCATCATTTCCCGACCGCTGAAGGGATTCCCTTCAACCAGCTGAAGCATGTAGTTGAACAGATTATCGAACTCCCCCATCTCAGGACCCACCTCATGACCACCTGGATTCCCCAGTACGCTGGGCGAGGATCCGGCAAGAGAAGAGAAGTCGCTGTCGCCCCTTGTCATGGTACCGTCCTCCACTTCCAAGTTGATACGGTGTCCCGCGAACTGTCGCTGCACCACGTCCAACGGAGCGGAGACGTTCCGGTCGGTGTCGTCTTTAACCTTGTCCAATACTCCGCCTTGTTGTTAATGGTGGCTCAAGTGACCGGCTACAAAGCAAAGGAGCTGGTCTACACCATCTCCGACGCCCACATCTACGATAGCCAGGTGGCTGACGTGAAAGCCCTTCTTAAGACCAGAATCGGGACCTTCCCTGACCTGGTCATCAAGGACCGGCTCATCACAAGCCCGATTGCCGGGCTGGAATGCTTTTCCGATGACCTCAGGGTTGCCGATCATACCGAGAAGATAACCGACATCTTCGCTTTCCGCCACACGGACTTCGAAGTCATCGGTTACAGACCGGCTGCAGGGAGGAAGAAGATATGGACGCCGACTTAGAGATCATTGTCATCGCCGCCGTTTCCAAAAACGGAGTCATTGGCAAGGGCGGGAAGATGCCTTGGCATCTTCCCGATGATCTCAAAAACTTTGCCAAGCTGACCAAAGGACATCCCGTCCTTATGGGTCGGAAGACTTTCGAATCAATCGGCCATCCCCTTCCTCAAAGAGACAACATCGTTCTCACCCGAGACAAGGAGCTCAAGGCCCTTGGTTGCATCGTTGTTACCAGTTTGTCTGAAGCGATCTCGCTGGCCTCGTCCAAGGGGACGGGCAAACTCTTCATCATCGGTGGCGCTGAGATTTACAAAGCTGTCATCCAATCAGCCAATGTCATGTTTCTTACCGAAGTCGATGTTGAGATTGATGGCGGCGACGCCTTCTTTCCTGAATGGAATGAACCCGATTGGGAAGAGGTTGACCGCTTCACCCAAATCGGCGGCAACAACCAATTTGGCTTCACTGTCAGGGAGCTGCATCACGTGCAAAATATCAAGCCCATCGGAACGGGTTCCAGCGGGAATGGTTTTTGCAACCTCGATAACGCCAGGAACTCTGATCAGCAAGAAACCATGAGGCGTATAAACGAAGGAGGATATTGCCCCTTCTGCGGAGACAATCTCCAGAAGAATCATAGCAAACCGATCCTCTTCAAGGGCGCTCACTGGCTTCTGACCGAGAACCAATGGCCCTATCCCGCCGCCAAACGTCACCTGCTGGCGATCTCGATCGTTCATGCCGAAAAGCTGGCCGACCTGCCGGTAGAAGCCGGTGCCGAGCTTATGGAAATCGCTCATTACATTGAGAAAGAGCTCGGCATCAATTGCGGTGCTATCTGTATGCGCTTCGGAAATCCTTCCGGCAACGGCGCCTCCGTAAACCATCTTCACTTTCACATCCTCGAACCCGATCCCGAAAAAAGCGACCCGCTTATTTTCTGGATCGACAGGAAAAAGCCCTCATCCTAGGATGAGGGCTTGTTTATTTTGATGACTTCGATTCCGGCAGCCGCAAATATTTTTTTTGCGTCCAGCCGTGAATACCCGTCGGCAACATATAAGGTTCTGATGCCAATCTGGGAAATCAGATTGGCGCAAGGAGGACAAGGATAGGTGGTGACGAACATTTCCGCCCCGGAAAGGCTGATGCCAGACTTCGCAGCTTGAGCTACGATTGCTGCCTCGGCATGGATTGCCGAAGAATACTCGATTGACTGGCCCTGCTTAAAAACCGTTCTCGGGTCTCCCGAATAGTAGGGTTCAAGCGGGGTTGGCAAATGGTGATTGTGAGCGACAAGGATTATTTCCCCGTCGCGGAAAACCGCCGCTCCCACCTGCCTCCACCAATCGGAAGACTTATCGGCTTCTGCCCGTGTAAGGGCGACGATTGATGATAGGAAATCATCTCCGTCAATCACCCGATCCCAGAATTCCACTCCTTGATTCAAGACGTTGAAGTTATTCCACCTGAGAAAAACCGGGATGAAGGTGACCTTCACGCCCTTTGGCAAAAGTTCCGCGATCTTGAAGGAGATATCTTCTTCCGGCATGAAAACTTCCGTTGTTGGCGGAAGGGAGACAAGGTCGCCGATTCCGGCGACCTTTACCGAGATAACCCTGAGAGTCTTGATGGCCTCCGCTATATCTTGAGGATTCAAGGCCCTCATATCCCTAGAGAGATACTCCACCGAAGAGAGCAGTTCATCGCCAGGGATCCAGAGCGTTTCCGCCGGCCGCTTGTCAATCAGGGATAGATACCCCTGGTGCAAGACGGGGATGTGTGCGATCAATATCCTTCTCGTTCTAATCACCTCCGGAAAGCTTGTCGAGGGAAGAATGGAACTCCCGGGTAATGGTATCAATGAGCTTGTCAAATTCCCCGCGGATGTTAGCCACCGTCCCGGTTAGCAGCGTTCTGATCTTTCCGGTAGTCGAGGTTGTCGCCTGGGCCGGGAGGACGAGTACTTCGCCCGCCCACTTCTTGATATCTGCGATCATCGTCTCCCGGTCCGAACCGACGACTGTCGTACTCTCCGAGAGAATCAGATAGTCCGGGTGGAGAAGCTCCGCCAAAGCCCAGCTCTGCTGGGTTTCCTGCTTCAAGACGACATAATCGACGTCTTCCAGGTAAGTCAGCATCTCTATCCGTTCCTCTTGGGGAACGATCGGGCGGAACTCGCCCTTTCTCACTTTGACCTCGGCATCGTTGTCGACGCCGACAACCAGGATGACATCTTCTTCGGCTATCACCCTGCCGAAAGTCTTGGCAGCGGATTCGACGGCCGCCTCGATGGCTGAATGGAAATACCGGCAATGTCCGATGTGAAGCAAGTCCCAGGTTCCGGAAAGAAAGACGATCACTTTTCCAAGGGTTTTCTGGGCGGCGACGATTTTCGCGATTTCCTCATACGACGGGATCAACTTCTTGCCCGTCCTGGGATTTTCACCATGCTGTCTGACAGGCATATCTTTCAACTCCTTTCCAAATTGTAAGTTACCAAGGTTCTGATGCGCCAATTGTAGCATACACAGCCCCCTCGTCAATGAATAAGAAACACTGGCAACAAACTGTCAAATCGATTTGTGCAAACCCGTTTTTTCTAGTATTATGAACACTATTGGAGAGGTGCTAGAGCGGTCGAATAGGACACGGTGCTAACGTGTTAGGCTCGAAAGGGCCTCCAGGGTTCGAATCCCTGCCTCTCCGCCAAATAATAAACCGCCGCAGATTTGCGGCGGTTTATTATTTTTAAAATATATTCTCTTTATCTTCCTCTTTTCAAAATCTACTTTCTCCTGTTGTAAGTACCTGTATAAGTCGCCACGTCGGTCGCCTTTTCTTTAGCAACAGTCTCCACCTCGTCCAGAGTTGGCTCCTTTTCAAAGTTCAATATCTCCGGCAAAGCGTATAATCTGAAAACATATCTGTGTTCATAAGGCTCCAAGTTGTCTGGCGGACAAGGACCGTCATAACCCGCCCCCCCGGCATCATTCTTGCCGATTGTTCCAAAGATATTGTCTGAAGCGATTTTTCTTAAATCCCCAGGGATGTTGTATAGGACCCAATGATTGTATTTCGGTTTGCCAATCTTCTCCTTGATCAGCTGTGGAATATCGGCATCATCCATCACCATCACAAAAGTTTTTGTTCCGTCAGGAACTCCTTCTATTGTAAATTCAGGATTAGGAACGCTTTTTCCGGCATCGCAGGTAAATCTCGTCGGGATCTTTCCTCCGTCCGGAAAATCAATGGAGGCTATTTTTAATGTTTTGTTTTGCAACATGGATTTTTGTTGTGTTTGGCGAGAGGATTCGCGCCTTCCGATGTCCCCTCCTCGAAGGAGGGTGATAGCTGCTCCGGTAAAGATAAGAATCAGTGCTATAAAGAAATAGAAAAATCTCTTTCTCTTTTTATTATCTTCGAATGCCACGCGCTTGTATTAATTATATCAATCATTCGGAAATATTAAAATCAGATTTGACAAAAATCTAGAAAAATATCACAATTCAGGCAGATTCTTAGTGGTACTTGTCCAGGCTGCCAAAGGAGCTGGTCTTATGTCAGAAATAATGACCGGAAGGAAAATCTCAGCAAAGGAGTTTCTTCGCTTCGCCGCCGGTTCGAAGGTTGCTTCCCCGTGGTGTCTATCCGAAGCTAAAGACATAATGAGGATGTATGCTGAAAAAAAACTTCTTATCTTTGAAGCTTGCGACTCAGAGAGTTCGGATACTTTGGGTGCGATCGCCCTCTTCGTTTTTCCTCCGATTATCTCTGAGGGCGGTTGGGGAAAAATGAAAAAAGTCGCTTACGTCTTCGGAAGAGGTTTTGTCGCTGCTTGTGTTTGCAATGCCCGCTTCTCCATCGGACTTCTGGTCGCTGCGGTTTCGGATGAAATCTCAAGCCTTCTCATCCTTGATATCCATCAAAGAACGAAGGCGCTGGAGATAAACACCTTTGTGACCAACGACCGACGCTCGACCAGTCTTGGTTTTATGCCGAATATCGTCGGCAGCGGAGAGGTTGTCTACGCCCTTCCGACAAGTATGATAAAAAAATAGATCATTATGCATTGACGACTGACAACAGTCGTCTTTTTTTATACAATTATCTTATGAAAATAATTTCCTGGAATATCAACGGTTTGCGCGCCGCTTACAAAAAAAGCCTTCCCGAATTCTTGGAGAATACCGACGCCGACATCGTCTGCCTTCAGGAAATAAAACTTCAAGAGAATGATCTTGAACCCTCGATGATAAATCCCGCCGGCTTCGTCTCCTATTATAATTTCGGCAGCCGAAAGGGTTATGCCGGAACCGCTATTTTTACCAAGATAAAGCCGAAAAAGGTTGAATATAGTCTTGGTTTGGAAAGATTCGATAGTGAAGGTCGGGTTATTAAGATGGTTTTTGACGGCTTGACCCTCTTTAATTTTTACATGGTAAACGGCGGCGAAAAACTGGATAATGGCAAATTCAAGGACATGGAGTATAAGATGGCTGCTTATAATTTTCTGCTCGACTATTTTGCCAAGAATCGAAAGGAAAAGATCGTCTTAACCGGAGATTTCAATGTCGCTCACGCCGAAATAGATCTTGCCCGACCTAAAGACAACCGCAAAAACAAAGGATTTCTTCCCGAAGAGCGGGGCAAGATCGATTCGCTGTTAGATTTGGGTTTTATTGATTCCTTCAGATTCCTTCACCCAGATGAACAGAAGTTCACTTGGTGGACAAACCGCTCTGGCGCCAGGGCTAAGAATATCGGCTGGAGAATCGATTACTTCTTTGTCTCATCGGCCTTGAAGAATAAGCTAAAATCAGCCTTTATCGAAACTGAGATAAAAGGATCCGACCACTGCCCTCTTGGCATCGGATTGGATTAACATTTTTGATTTCTTTGTCAATGAATTTTAAAAATGTTCTGCTATAATTAAACCCGTATGAGTGTCGTCATCAAGGAGGTAAAATGCGCGCACGCCTTAACGAGAGGCAGTTTTAATGGAGAGTTGTCGATCAACCCTTATATTGGCTGTTCCCACGCTTGCGTTTACTGCTACGCTCGCTTTATGAAAAGATTCACGACACACGAGGGTGATTGGGGCTCTTTCATCGACATCAAAACAAACATTGCTGATGTCCTTGCCGACGAAGTCAAGAAACTTAGGAGCAAGGATAAGGTCATCTACCTAGGCACCGCTACCGACCCCTACCAGCCGATTGAAAAGTTCTACAAACTCACCCGAAAGATCCTCGAGATTTTAGGAGGGATTGAAAATAAGGTAAGGATTATGACTAAGTCTCATCTCGTCTTGAGGGATTTGGATATCATCAAAGCCAACCCCAATATAGGAGTCAACGTTACCGTCAATAACCTTAACGAAAAGTGGACGATGCTTACTGAGCCTAAGGCATCCTCCCTTAATAAAAGATTGGATGCGATAAAGAGGCTCAGTGATAATGGCGTTGATGTTTGCGTTATGATGGGGCCGTGGTGGCCGTATGTTTCTGACGCCGAAAAGCTTATTCCCCTCGTAAAGCACCTTGGCGCCAGATCTCTCTTTACCGAGAGCGTCAATACTAAAAGAGATAATTTTAACGGAGTTGAAAGGATCCTTCAGAAGTTTTATCCGAAGCTTGCCCCAAAGATGAAGAATATCCTTTTTGAAGAAGATTCTTTCAATAAATTCTACGAGTCCGAAGAAAAGAAGATAAGAGAAATCGCCGCCCAGAATTCCCTTCCCATCGATTTCAAATTCAAACGAGACTAAAAAATCACCCTGCTGTCAGGGTGATTTTTGTGTATACGGAAACACAAATGATTGGGAACGCGATTGTTTCCCCTGGATTATTACTGCCAGACTTCTTTTAGAAAACCATCTTCGATGTAAAGAGTCCTTTCCGGCTTTATCTTCTCGATAAAATAACGGTCGTGGGATACGACGAGCAGCGAACCTTTATAATCCAACAAAGCATCTTCAATCGCCTCTCGCGAATCGATATCCAGATGATTCGTCGGTTCATCCAATATCAATAGTTCATTTTTTTGATTTACCAGCTTTGCGATTGAAAGTCTGACCCGTTCTCCATAGCTTAAGCTGCCAACTTTTTTCATTATCTCATTACCCGAAAAAAGAAACCCGCCAAGCACTTTTTTTGGATCCATATCCAGATTGATCAGCCCTTCAGTTCTTAAAAACTCTTGGATTACGGTAGCCTCGGGGTCTAACCCTTCCTGATGCTGAGCGAGATATCCAATATTGATATCATTGCCTATTTTTATTTCGCCATAATCAGGTTTGATTTCCCCGATTAACATTTTTAGGACTGTCGATTTGCCGGATCCGTTCTTGCCGAACAATCCCACGCGCTCACTGCCTCTTATTTCAAAGTTCGCTTCGTAAATCAGCGGGTATTTTCCAAAACTTTTGCAAAGATCAACTGCCCTGATAATCAGTTTCGAGTGATCGGCTACTCCCTGAATTTGAGGTTTGATTGTTTTGGTCTTCTTATGATTCAAGGCCCCGCTGTTCAGAACCTCGCGTTCCAATCTCTTCTCCATCGCTCTTATCTGCTTCCCCTTTCTGGGATCATCATAGATGCTCGCCTCTTGTTTTTTGAGAGCGATCCAGTTCTCCATCTTTTTTCTGAGCTTTTCTTTTCTTTCACGCTCTTCCTCAAGGGATTTTGTTCTGCGCGCTTTTTCTATGGCGTAATCGGTATAACCGCCGGCATATTTGTTAAAAACCTGGTTTGTCTTGTCGAGCTCAAATATTTGGGTGACGGTATTGTCTAAGAACCTTCTATCGTGAGAAATTACTAAGACTATCCCCGGAAAGTCATTTATAAAATCCTCGAGCAATTCAAGACCGTCATAATCCAAATGGTTCGTCGGCTCGTCAAGCAATAAGGCTGTCGGTCGATTAAGCACCAGGCGAGCAAGCATAAGTCGGGTTTGCTGGCCTCCGCTCAGACTGGCTATTTTCGTATCCGAGCTAAGGTGACCAAGTTCAAGCGATTGAAGAATTTCCTTGGTTATGATGCTGTTTAAGTTGGCTTTTAAAAAGTCGCCGATTGTCTCCCCCTCCTCAAAGTTCATGCTTTGTGGCAAATAACCAATCCTCTCCCCGTCAGTCATTACCTGACCTTCCTCCTGCCGGAGTTCCCTTGATATAATTTTTAATAAAGTCGACTTACCGGATCCGTTAGTGCCAACTAAGCCGATATGCTCTCCTTTGTTGATCGCAAAATCAACCCCGGAAAAAAGGGATTGATTCTGAACATTATAGCTTAGCTTCTTAACGACGATCATTCCTTCTTTAAAACGATGACGGGCTTAAATAGTTACATTTCCCGACCCTCTTTCGGTTCGAGTCCTTGAAATTTGTCTTCAAATAAAAAGCCACCTTGTTCAGGTGACTTTACTTGTGCCTCCGTGGGGACATCTCACAAATTTTTAAATCAAAAATTTCTGAAACCTTGCGGTTCCAGTACCTCCACTATGGGAAAAACCGCTATGCAGTTTTTCCCAACCCCTTTTCGGTTCGAGTCCTTGAAATTTGTCTTCAAATAAAAAGCCACCTTGTTCAGGTGACTTTACTTGTGCCTCCGTGGGGACTCGAACCTCAATTACGAGATCCGCAATCTCGCGTCCTATCCATTGAACGACAGAGGCAACTTGTTTTATAATATTATCACATTTTAGCCAAATAATCAAGGAAAAAAACATGAAGGAAAAAACAAAAAAGATCTTATCATATTGGCCGTATCTCACCTTCTTCCTTTTGGGAGTCATTACCGGTCTTATTCTAAACTACGTTACTCCCAAAAAAACGCCGACAAACCTGGAAGAATTCAAGAATCCGCAAACCGCTCCTTACGTTAAGGGGCCAACGAGCCAACCGCCAAAAATGTAGGCAAAACTTGCCTTTATTGAAATTATTAGCTATTATTTAGCTAATAAATGCGAGAATAGCACAATGGCTAGTGCATCTGCCTTCCAAGCAGAATATGCGGGTTCGATTCCCGTTTCTCGCTCCAATAATCCTCGAAAGAGGATTTTTTATTTGGGAGCGGGAATCGAAAAGGGATGGGCCGGAAGGGAGACGAAAGTATCCCTTCCGTGTTGGAAGCTCGCGAAACGGAAGTTTCGCGGGAGCGATTATCGCGACGTGAGATAGCGAAGCGTCCCGTTTCTCGCTC
>JAJYME010000007.1 GCA_021787205.1 bacterium | reverse complement strand
GATAAATGTGACTTAGAACTTACAAAGATAAGGATAGACGAAAGTATCGCCGATGCATCAATTAAACAAATAGAATATTCGACGAATCTCAACGATGACTTGCTTGATTCTCAAAAGAAGATAGGGATAATGATGCTTCTTTTAGCTGGGATTTATGCCGTACTGCTCGTTTTGATTTATTTTGGACTGATAAGGTTAAAAATGAAAAAGTGGTTTATTGTTTAAGAAGGCAATAAAAATAAATTGCATACAAAAGAATTAAACGTTCTTATAAGCTTGGCAAATTAGAAAAAAATGAACTACGTAAAAAAACAAAAGATAAACATTCTTCTTATAATGTGTTTGGGGTTCATCGTCCTTATAACTGGCGTCTATATTTTTACCGAGGTTTCTGCTTTGAATAAGGAAATAGATGATGCCGGCTTGGCCCGAAGTCTTTCAAGAAAGATCCTGGTTGTAAGGACTGTTCATTACCGCCTCGAGTCGGAGACCTTCCAGTACTATTTTGATCCGAGCGAATATAATCTTTCTCATTACAGCAAGATGATGATGGAGGCGGAGAATACCTGGAATGATTTCTCGTTATCCGCCAAGCAAAGCAAGGATAGGATGTATGAGGGCGCCGATAAGGACATTGACGCCATTTCCGCTGTTATTGAAAGGCTTAGGCTTGGCAACAAACAGTGTCTGGATCAGTTTGTGAGGGGGGCCGAATCCGGCACTCCGCTTACGACGTCTGAAGTCTGGAGCTGTCTTAAGGATATGCCACAAGATGAGTTGGATGGCATGATAACTTCTTTTTCTGAACGTCAGGTCGCTTTCGTCGATAAGATAAACGGCAGGGTTGTCCAGGGCCTTGATTATGTCGGTGTCTTTATGACTTTTCTGATGGGTTTCTACGCCGTTTTGCTTCTGGTGATTATCAGTTGGATTAGGCATCTCAATCGATGGCTTTGACCTTGGCGTCCTAAAAGCGGACTTTTTTATTTTCCGGTTTTTTAGTATAGTTAAGTAAACTGAAAGTCACAAACGAGGAGACAATGGAAGCTAAAAGCTTTTATTGTTGACGAATGCGGGAATTTCTGAATCTTAATTAATCGATGGCAAGAATCATAGCTGTTTGCAACCAAAAAGGGGGAGTGGGGAAAACGACAACCTCCGTCAATCTAGGAGCCTATTTGGCGGCCATGGGAAAACGAGTTCTTTTGCTCGATTTTGACCCCCAAGCCAATGCCAGCTCTGCTCTCGGCTATAAGGATGATGGCCGGGGCAACATTTACCACGGAATTTTGGGCAAGGTCAAACCCTATGACATCCTGTATGCCTCGAGAATCAATAACTTCCACTTCGTCCCCGGCGGTCCGCAACTTGCCGGTGCGACCGTGGAATTATTTGAGGTTCCGGGAAGGGAATATTATTTAAGAAACTTTACCTCTACCTTGGCAAAGTTCTATGACTATGTCTTTATCGACCTCCCTCCATCCCTCTCCCTTCTTATGATCAACGGAATGGTGGCGGCCAACGAGATTCTCATTCCCGTCCAGGCGGAATACTACGCCCTCGAGGGATTGAGCCAGTTGTTGCAAACCATAGAAATGGTTAACACTAACATGCAGCACAACCTCTCTGTCACCGGCGCCGTCATTACCATGTTTGACAGATGGGAGCAGCTTTCTCTGGAAGTGGCTAGGAATCTTAGAACCAACTTCCCTCACAAGGTATTCAATACTGAAATTCCAAGATCGGTGCACCTGGCTGAAGCCCCGAGTTTTAACCAGCCTATCTGCTTGTATGCTCCTAATTCAGTTGGCGCCATTGCTTATAAATCATTGGCGGAAGAACTGTTGGCGGAAGAATCCATAGCAAACCAAATAGTCGAAGCCAATAAGAATCCTAATTTGACACAAAACTAAAATGCTAGGAAAAGGATTAGAATCTTTAATTCCGCAGGGAGGCTATAATCCCAATATCCCTCAAAATACCCAAGAAATCCAGCCGTCACAGCCGGCTTATATCTCTTCCGGGCAGACCCCCATCCAACCTCAATATCCCCAACAAGCCCCCGTCCAACCGGCATATATAAACCAATACCCGACCGCTCCTCAGACTTCATCAAACCCCGCTATCTTTTATCAGAACCCTTCCGTTGTCGCCGCCCCCGCCCAACCCCAGGCTCCGGTCCAACCGGCTTCTTATGCTCCGGCCGCACCCGTGGTTGCGCCCTCTATTCCAACTCAACCGAATTATACCTCCAGCCAAGTTGTCCCGACATCAAACTGGAGCGACAACGGCGTGATGGTGCGCGCCTCGATTGGCGTCAATCAGATCGATAATGTCGACCCGGTTTATTCTTCCGAGACGGATTATTCCAAATCTGACGGAAGGGTCTATCAGATCGATGTCGACAAGATCTTTCCGAATCCGCATCAGCCAAGAAGATACTTCGATGAGGATGCCTTGAATGATCTGGCTAATTCCATTAGGGAATTTGGCATTATCCAACCGCTGGTTATTACCAGAGTCGATAAGAATGGCGAGATCGCTTATCAGCTTATTGCTGGTGAAAGGCGTCTTTTGGCAGCCAAGAAAGTCGGTTTAAAAACCGTTCCCGCAGTCATCAAATCGGTAAGCGCTGACAAAGAAAGGCTGGAGCTCGCGATTATCGAAAATATCCAAAGAGAAAACCTTAATCCCTTGGAAGCTGCCAGAAGCTATGCCAGGCTTCAGGATGAATTTGGTTATACCCAAAGGGAAATTGCCTCCAGAATGGGTAAGAGTCGCGAAACGATTGCCAATAATCTTCGTCTCTTGAACCTTCCGACTGAAATCCAAAAAGCGCTTGAGGAGGGGAAGATCAACGAAAGCCACGCGAGAATCCTGCTCCAGGTTGATGACATTGGCAAACAGAGGGAAATGTTCGATTCGATTATGAGGTTCAAGCCCTCCGTTCGCGAACTGAAGTCCCAACTTAAAAGAGGAGTGACTGCGATTTCTCCGAAAAGAAACAGCAGCTTTAACCCCGAGCTTATGTCTCTGCAATCAAAGCTTGAAGAGACTTTGGGCACCAAGGTCCAAATAACCGACGATGGCAATTCCGGGAAGATTACCATAAATTATTATTCTTCGGAGGAGCTTAACAATCTTATTAATAAATTATCCAATCCTTGGAGCGATAATTACTAAAAGGAAAAAATAAAACAATGCAGAAAAAAGATCTCAACATATTAAGAATCATTTTCATGGTCTCGACTCTTTTGATGATTGGCAGCATTCTCTTCTATTTTTTCTATAAACCGGATACCAGCCTTACTAACATCAATCCTGATGGAGTCAATCCCTCGATAAGCAATTCAGCCTCTTCCGCTCCAATTTCCGAGTCCGCCAAAAGCGTTCTCGACAAATACGGTTGGAGCTCGGAAATTTCCTATAGCCCCCGAACCGAAAAAAACGAGGCTGGTTATAATTTGATCTTGTCGAACAAGAAAATCGGCAGCGTCAAAATCAGTTTGTTCATCTCGGAGACATATGGCCAACTTAATGTCAGGAATTTCGCCCCGAATGACAAATTCGTCTTTTATGGAAAAACGGTTATTAACCTGGAAACGGGAGCGGCGGCGAACATTTTCACCGATTATGTCTATTGCGACGGCAAGCTTTTCAGGTGGACTCCGGACAATATGCTTCTCACTTATGGCTCGTCCTCGTCGACTGGAGGCACTTTTGCTTGCGTTTTCGATCCAGACAGCCAGAAAGTCTTGCATCATGTTGGTTTTGACCTGAAGTGGGGAGAGGACTTCTTGCCGATTGGCGACGCTTCCTACTACGATCATAATTTTTATATTTACAAAATCACCGGAGGTCAGGATAGCGACACCTGTTCGATCTATAAGGCATCCTCAAAAGTCTCAGACACTCCAGCCGAGGAGAAGTTGAAACTCTCTCTTTATAAGACCGTCAGCGATTCGGTTAGGACGTCCGTCGGGACTAATCGCTATTGCAAGTCGACCATTCTCGATGTTAACGGCACCTCCTTTAAGCTTGGTAGGGATTTCATTCCTGATTAAATAAAAAAACAACCCGCGAGGCGGGCTGTTTTTATTCGCTGATTATCTTATAGTCTATCTCCCTGACCTCTTTGAGGTCTTTTATCTTTGCGATTATCTTGAAGATCTTATCGATCTCGTGCATTTCGCAAGAGACCTTGATGATAAGCGAGCCGCCGTTGTTCTTGGGGTTGGACTCGATATCAAGGATGTTTACATGGCTTCGGGAAACGATGTCGGTTATTTCCTTCAGCAGACCGATTTTATCAATCGCTAGGATCTTTAATTCGGTATGTTTTTTCTTGGCAATGACCAGGTTGCTTCCTTTCTCGTTTAAGGCCCTTCTGATGCACTGTTTGGCATGGGCGGTCTTTACGAATTCAAGCCAGGCGGATGAAGGTTTCTTTCCTTTCTGGGTGACGACGGCGCAAACGTCTCCGGAGTGGAGTTCGGCATCCAAGGGCACCACGTCGCCGTTTATCTTCGCTCCTATCGTCTGGTCGCCGACGGTCGAATGGATTCTGTAAGCAAAATCGACTGGTGTGGCTCCGGCTGGCAAGTCGATCACTTCTCCTTTGGGAGTGACAGCGAAGATCCTGTCCTTGAAAAAATCAATTTTCATCGAGTCGATGAAATCTGGGTCGTCTGATGATTCATTCTGCCAGTTTCTCAGTTGTTTTACCCATTGGATCTCTTTCTCCTTGGCAATGGAAGCGATTCTCTCCGAGTAATCCTGGGTACCCTTCTTTTCCTCATAAGCCCAGTGGGCGGCGATTCCGTTCTCGGCGCTCTCGTGCATTTCCTGGGTCCTGATTTGGAATTCTATCGGATGTTGGTTTCCTTTTCCGAAGACGACCGTGTGCAAGCTCTTGTAGCCGTTTGGTTTTGGCATGGCGATATAGTCTTTGAATCGTCCCGGTACCGGCGGCCAAAGCGAGTGGATGACCCCCAGGGCAGCATAGCAGTCGGCTAGCGAGTTGACGATTATACGGAAGGCGATAAGGTCATAGATCCTTTCGATGTTCATATCGTAGCGGACGAGCTTCTTGTAAAGGCTTGAATATCTCTTAGCGCGGAAGTCTATTTTTACCGGTTCTATTCCCGCATCCCTAAGGGCGGCGACGACAATCGGCTTGATCCGGTGCAGGTATTTTTCCCTGTCTTCGTATTTGACTTTGACGTTTGAAATGAGCCACTTGTATCCGTCGGGGTTGATATAGGGGAAAGCCAGGTCTTCAAGTTCTCCGGAGAGATGCTGCATTCCTAATCGATAGGCGATGGGGGCGTAGATTTCGTAAGTTTCGAGAGCGATGCGATACTGTTTCTCAGGCTTGAGATACTTCAATGTTTGCATGTTGTGATACCTGTCAGCCAGCTTGATGATGAGGACTCTTATATCCTCCGAGGAGGCTAATATCAATTTCTTGATATTTTCCCTTTGGGCTTCTTCCCCGCGGTATTTGACGCGTCCGAGCTTTGTAATGCCGTCAACTAGAAAGGCGACGTGATCGCCAAATTCCTTTTTGATATCTTCCATGCTGCATTCGGTGTCTTCTACTACGTCATGAAGAAGTCCGGCGGCAATCGTCTCCTCGTCCATGTTCCATTCAAGCAGGAAGGCGGCCACTTTTTTTGGATGCTCGAAGTAAGCCTCGCCTGAAGCTCTTTTTTGCCCGGAGTGGGCCTTCTCGGCAAAAGCATAGCTTCTGGCGATCAAGCTGTCCGGATAAAGCTTTACGTACTCCTTGATATCCATGTGTATTTGACAGCTTATCACAATACTGGCTTTTTTACAAAGAGACATTTTTTCGGCATCAGTCTCTGCTGTGTATAACTTCTGCTTAGTTATTTTATCTTTCCGTGTTAGAATTATGACATAGATCCAAAAGGGAGATCATATGAAAAATATCTTTGAAAACAGGACGCCCCTTTTGTTGCCGATATTCTTATCGGCGCTATTTTTATCCCTGTTTAATCAGGCTGCGGCTTATTCCGATCCTTCGGTCAATCCGACTGGGGGAACTGGCTCGATTTATATCGAAGCCTCGACTCCGGCTAACTCTTTATATCTTAAATCAAACGGTAATGTCGGCATTGGCGCCACTAATCCCGATAGCGGTCTTACTAACGCCAAGAGGACGACAAAGACCTCCGGTCTTATCCCTGTCTATCTCTTGACCGATACTGCCGTCGGCGGCAGGGAGTGGGGAATCTTTTCCGGTTCTCCTTCAATCGGGTATTTCAAAATCAGGGATAATACCGCCTCGGCGGACAGGCTGGTTATCGATACCTCCGGTAATATTGGTATCGGTAAAGCAAACCCCGGCACGGCTTTGGACGTGAACGGAACAGTTACGGCGACCGCCTTCGTCGGCCCCTTGTCGGGAACCATTTCTGCCGGCAATGTCTCATCGGGCAATTTCGGCGCTAATACTGGCGGCGGGAACTACGCTTTCCCCACCAATGTCGGCTTTGGCAGCTCCTCGGCCCCTTTGGCTAAGATCCATATTTTTGATTCGGCTAATTCGTCAATAGAGATGGATGAGTTTGGTTCCTCCGGTAACTGGATCAGGTTCAGGACCGCTTTAGGAACTCAAGCGTCACCAACCGCCGTCACCTCTGGCACTTCGATCGGAGGCTTGAGTATTAGCGGTCATGACGGAACAGGTATGGCGGGAATGTCTACCGGCCTCCAGGCTTTTGCAACGGAAAATTGGACCTCGACTGCTCACGGATCGGCTTTGGCTTTCTATTCGACTCCGAATGCCAGCGCTGGCAATTACGAGAGGTTGAGAATCGATCAGAATGGCAGGGTCGGCATTGGAACGAGCGCTCCTGCGACTACCCTTGATGTCAACGGCACGACGAGGTTGCAAAAGACAAGCGTTGGGGGAAATACCACCGAACGCTTTTATCCCGAGGTCGTTTCCTCGGCTCAAGACGGGACTGTTTCCGGCGCCTGGATCATCAACACTCCGATTCCGAGAAGCTCAAACTTGATGTTCAGGATCAGGGTTCACGGTTATGCCTATGGCACCCCGGATTCGGTTGATTTTACTGTCGTCGGTTATCCTTATTCTGGAAGCACCGGCAGCATCGATGGGGCGACCGGAGCGGTCGTCAATTACAAGCTGCAAGACGAAGGCACTGATTCCTGGAGCAAATATGTCGGAATCAATTCCGCCGGCAACGTTGCCATTGCCTTCGGTGATATTGGAAACAGCGCTTATTATTACCGCTTGTCGGTGGATGCCTGGATTACGAGAACGACCACTGATTATTCCTCCGCCTCCTGGAGCATTACTCAGAGCACGACCTCGAACTTCGGTTTCCTGGATATCCACGGACCGCTAGTTTCTTACAATAACACCTGCGTCCTGGTTTCTTATAGCAGCGGAACTACGACCTCTTGCCCCGCCGGTTACTATACTTGGTCAGGGACGGCTCTCGCCTCCGGTTCGATGCTTTGTTGCCGCGTCAGGAATCCGATGTAATAAAAAACAAGACGATTTTATTCGTCTTGTTTTTTTGTTTCTTTCTTTGGTTTTGACGGGTCGTCCCAGGTGGCGTAATCGCAGTTGGGATAGTTGGAGCAGCCGAAGAAGATCCTTCTCGCTTTCGATCGGCGCTTTATGATATTTCCAATCCTGCATTTCGGGCAGATGACCGGTTCGTTATTTATCTTTACGATCAGGTCCTCCTTTAAGATTTTCTTGGTGTTCTTGCATTCCGGGTAACCGGTGCAGGCTAAGAACTTTCCGAATCTTCCGGTTTTTATGACCATCGGCTTACCGCATTTCTCACAGATCTCATCTGAGGGCTCGTCGGTATTTTGTTTTTCGACGGTTTCGTATTTCTCTGCCAGATTCTTGGAGAACGGAGTATAGAACTTTCCAATGGTCGTTTTCCAATCGATCTTTCCTTCGGCAATATCATCGAATTCCTCTTCCATCGAGGCGGTAAATTTGACATCAACCACTTCGGGGAAGTTTTCAACCAACAATTTGTTTACCAATTCTCCGGTCTGGGTCGGCACGAACCTCTTGGCCTCATTCTTTTCCACGTAATTCCTTTCCTGGATGACGGAGACAATCGAGGCGTAAGTTGACGGCCTGCCGATTCCCTCATCTTCCAAGGTCTTGATAAGCGAGGCTTCGTTATATCTCGCTGGCGGTTCGGTCTGGTGCTCTTCAAAAGCCGCTTTGATTAATATCGGATGGGATCCTTTTTCAATATAAGGCAGCGTTTTTTCCTCGAATTCCGTCGGCCAAACTTTGAGGAACCCGTCGAATTTCAACTTGCTTCCGGAAGCAATCAGTTCGTAATTCTCCTTGCCCGTCTTTGCTTCAATTACGGCCCTGTTTTGCTCAAAAACCGCTTGTGGCAGTTGGGAGGCCATGAACCTTCTCCATATCAAGTCATAGAGCTTCTTGTCCCTTTCTTCCAAATGGAGACTGTCCGCCCCTCTTGAAGGATTGGTCGGGCGGATGGCCTCGTGGGCTTCCTGGGCTGATTTCGATTTTGTCTTAAACCTCCTGAAAGTCTCGGTAGCATATTTTTCGCCAAGGTTCTGTTTTATCCAAGCCTCCGCCGCCGCCAGTGACTCGTTGGAGAGATTGACTGAGTCGGTTCTCATATAGGTGATATAGCCCTTCTCATACAAACCCTGGGCAATATTCATCGTCATCTTCGCCGATAACCTCAGTCGTCTCGAAGCTTCTTGTTGCAAAGTGCTCGTCGTAAACGGGGGGTAGGGGTTGCGTCGCGATTCTTTAGTTTCGGTGTCAGTCGTAGAAAGATCGGCGACTCTCAAATCGGCAGTTATCTTCTCCGCTTCCTCTTTGGTTTTTATTCCCGGCTTAGGCAGGGCCTTACCGTTTATTTTTGAAAGATCGGCTTCGAAATCCTGCTTGCCGTCTTCGGTCTTAAGGTCGGCGGAAACGGTGTAGTAAGTTTCCGGCAGGAACTTCCTTATCTCTTCTTCGCGCTCGACTATCAATCGGACTGCGGCTGATTGGACCCTTCCGGCAGATAAGCCCTTCATTACCTTTCTCCATAGGAAGGGGGAGAGCTTGTAGCCGACCAACCTGTCTAAGATTCTTCTGGCGGTTTGGGCGTCGACTAGCGAGTTCTCTATTTTTCTTGGATGTTGCAGCGCCTCTTCGATTGCCGGTTTGGTGATTTCGTGGAAAGCGATCCTTTTTTCATCAGCGTCACTGATCCCTAATATCTCCTTAAGGTGCCAGGCGATGGCTTCTCCTTCACGGTCTTCATCTGTCGCGAGAATCGTCTCTTTTGCCTCCGAAGCGAGCTTTTTAAGTTCATTGACTCTCTTTCTCGATTTAGTCGGGATTACATAGCTTGGCTCGAATGTTTCCTCGTCTATTCCTAATTTTGATTTGGGCAAATCTCTTATATGTCCGAAGGACGATTCTATTTTGTAGGTGTTGTCTAAAAAACCGGATATGGTTCTGGCTTTTGTGGGGGATTCGACTATGATCAAAGTCTTCCCGTTTGCGTCATATTCCGTCTTCGTCGAGACCTTCCTTTTCGAGGTTGTCTTCTTCACAGTCTTTTTTGTTTTAGCCGCGCCGGAGCCCTTGGCGGCGGTTGTCTTTTTTGTCGTTGTCTTTTTTGTGGGCATGTCGTTTATTTGATTGCGTATCTGCCGCCTGTCTCTATAATTATTCCGCAAACAGTCATTTTCGCCAAATTTATCAGCACCTTCTGCGTTTCAAGTTTAGTTGCGGAAATTATTTTGTCAACTGTCATCGGTTCGCCATTATCTTTTATCGCTTCGAATATCTTTTCCTCTTCTTTGCTTCCAAAGGATGTTTTTGAGGCCGTTTTTGGAAACAAGGTATTAAGATTCAAGTCTTCTAAAACGTCGTCAACCGAACTCACGAGCCTTGCTCCGTCTCTGATCAGCTTATGGCTGCCGCCGTAATTCGAATGATTGTAAGGACCGGGAAAAACCAAGACTTCTCTTCCAAAATCGATAGCGTGGTTTGCGGTGTTGATTGACCCCGATCGCAGGGGCGCCTCGATTATTATGACCGCAACTGAAAGACCGGCAATTATCTTGTTTCTTTCAAGGAAAGTGTATCTTCCGGGGACTTCGCCATCCGGATATTGGGAAACGATCGAGCCGCCTTTTCCCAGGATCTCTTCATATAAAGGTTTGTTTTGAAGGGGGTAGACGATGTCCGTTCCGCAGCCCAAGACGGCGACAGTATTTCCTCCTGCCTTCAGGGCGCCTCTATGGGCCGCTGAGTCGATTCCAACGGCCAACCCGCTTATTATAGGTATTCCATATCTCGCGAGCTCGTAAGCCGTCTTTTCGGCGATGTCTGCGCCTATGGCGCTTGCGCGTCTGGTCCCGACGATAGCGACTCCGGAAAAGTTTTTTTCTAACTCCTTTCCTCTTATATAAAGATCCTTAAGCTTCGGTAGAGCCTCTTCCAGATATTTTGGAATAATTGGCATATATGTTATTATATTACAAACGATAATAAATCATATGGATTTCAAAAAAGCTCTCATAAAAGAATTAGGAATAAGTCTTGGTTTGGTTTCAGCTTTGGCGATATTGGTGATTTTTGTGGCTCGCGATATTGAGACGACGGAGAATTCGATTACTCTCGCCAAAACGACGCGAGCGGAGAACCTTAAGATAAAAAACAATCTCAGCGAGTTGCTGCAGGAGGAGAAGAAGGCGGACAATTATATCAGCCCTCTTAAGAATGCTCTGCCTGGGAAAAACCAGCTCTTCACCTTCCAAGGGGAGGTGAAACAAATCGCTTCTACCGACGGCGTTGCCGCCGACATCAAGTTTATCGGCGAGGAGGAAGGAGGGGGAGTCGGCAGGGCTAACTTTTCTTTGGAAATATACGGTGATTATAATAAGATCATTGCCTTTCTTAAGGATCTCGAGAACAGCCGTTATTTTATCAAGTTTGGGAACTTTGAAATAAACACTCAGAGCGGCGTTTCCTATCAGGCTAAGATTACCGGAAAGGTTTTTTATAAATAATTTGACGTCAAAAAAATGAAGAATAAGAAATCGGAAAACGATAAAAGAATAATTGCCATTAGTATCTTGGTCATAGTCTTGTTTACCGGCATTCTGATAGGTTCTCTCGTCTGGCTTGTAAGGGAAGTTGGTGAGGTGACTAATATCCCTGAGGTGACTGCGACCAGTGATAAGTTCAATCTCAGCCAGGCGGCTGAATTGAGCATTGGTGGCGCAAAGCCAACGACCGCTCCGGTTCCCGCCGAGGCGCTGCCGGAAACCAAGGAGGCCCAACCAGCCGGATCGGGGTCGTCCCCTGTAAAATCAGCTATTTAAAATATAGATGGGGGGTTGATTAAACCTGCGGAATGTATTATATTGTTAATACATTTTGAGGGCGCATAGTTCAGTGGTAGAACGCTGTCCTGATAAGACAGAGGTCCTTGGTCCGATTCCAAGTACGCCCACATAAATTTCGCTCCGCGGAATTTATAAAGACAATTGAGGGCGGTTAGCTCAGCTGGTTAGAGCGTTACATTGACATTGTAAAGGTCACTGGTTCGAGTCCAGTATCGCCCACAAAAAATAAAGCCCCTCGCAAGAGGGGTTTTATTTATGGCGATGAGGACTCGAACCGAAAAGGGGTCTGGGAGAAATGTCTGGTGGTTTTCCCCGCATAGGATTCCCATAAAACCGAGAGGTTTTATGAAATTTCTTGTTTAAGAGAAATTTGTTTGATGTCCGGTATCACCCGCAAAAATCCTATCCGAAAGGGCGGGATTTTGTATTTTTATCCCGTCATGCTAGACTGGAATCAGAAATTTTTATTAATTTTCGGCTTGACCCAAAGAGAGGAGTGGGGGTTTATGAAGAAGTTCGGTTTTATGGACTGGGTCCGTTTCGCTAGGAGGATGACTCCCCGGAAGGCGCTTTGCGTTCTGAGCTGTTGCCGTTGGCCGCTCCTGTGTGGTTTCGATCAGTCCGTTCGTGCTGTAAGGGCGGTCGGGAGCGTTGAGGTCACCTGCGGGCGCGGACGGCGTTACACGAACCGGGTCCTCTCCGGAGTGGCTGAGCCGAGATCGAGAAAGAAGGTTGGATGATCTCCCTGGCCGCAACGTGATTGTTGCGGCCTTTTGTTAGGCTAGTCATTACTGTCTTTTGTTTTGGATTGTTGTAATATGAATACAAAGGGAATTGGACATAATATGAACAAGGACAAAAAAAGTATCGGCGTTTTTGACTCTGGCTTCGGGGGGATAAATGTTCTCCGAGGGATAGTGAGAGAAATGCCGGAATATGATTTCGTTTATCTCGGCGATACCGCCCGGGCTCCTTATGGCGCCCGCTCGCAAGATGTCATCTATGAGTTCTCCAAACAAGCGACTGATTTTCTATTTAGGAATGACTGCGAGCTCGTCGTCTTTGCTTGCAATACGGCCTCTTCCGAGGCTCTTCGCAAAATCCAGCAGGAATATTTGCCCGAACTCTATCCCAAGAAGAAGGTGCTTGGCGTCCTGATCCCGGGAGCGGAAGAAGCAGTTGAAAGATCGAAGAATGGAAAGATTGGCGTCATCGCTACTGAAGGTACGGTCAAGTCTGGGGCGTTCATTAGGGAAATCAAGAAGATTTTTCCCCAGGCGGAGATATATCAGAATGCCTGCCCGCTCTTAGTTCCCCTGATCGAGGAGGGCGAACACGACTCTCCGGCCGCCGACTTTCTTCTTAAAAAATACCTTGATCCCTTAATCGAGGAGGGGATAGACACGCTAATCTTAGGGTGCACTCATTACGGGATTTTGGAAGACAAGATAAGAGGCCTGGTTGGTGATGAGATCGAAATCATCTCCAGTGAAAAGGTTGTTCCCAAGAAGTTGATTGATTATTTAAGCAGGGACGGTGAAATTGATTCAAGGCTGAGCCGTAATGGCGTGACTGAATTCTATACTACCGATCTAACAGAGAAGTTTGAGAGTCTTGGGAGCGGATTCTTTGGTTCGAAAATAAAAGCAAATAAGATTTTTCTAGACTAATGATAGAAGTTATTAAAGAAGACAAGGATTATATCGCCATTAACAAACCCTATGGCGTCACCGTCCATCGCATCAAGCATTTGGAGGAAGCTAAGGCCAAAAGGGAGGAGGGCGACAAGGAGGGCGAAGTATATCTGACTGATTGGATTGTTAAGAACTATCCAGAAACGAAAACGGTCGGCGACGATCCCGAATTCCGTCCGGGCATTGTCCATAGGCTTGATAAAGAGACCTCTGGCGCTATGCTTGTGGCCCGAAGCCAGGAATCTTTTGATTATCTCAAATCTCTTTTCCAGCAGGCGGAGATGCATAAGACTTATCTCGCTCTCGTCTTTGGCGAGGTCAAGAATGACGAGGGGGTGATTGATAAGCCTATCGGGCTTATAAGCGGCACCACCAAAAGGACCATCCATGGCGGCAAGATGGTGAAAGATGCTCAGACTGGATATAAGGTCAAAAAGAGGTATCAAGAGTTCACCTTGCTGGAAGTAAGCCCGAAAACCGGGCGCACTCACCAGATCAGGGTCCATTTAGCCTCAATCGGGCATCCGATTGTCGGAGATAAGCTTTATGGCGGCAAGAAGGAGAAAAAGACCGAGCTTAAGCTTAATCGTCAGTTTCTCCACTGTCACCAGCTGTCTTTTATCGACCGGAAGGGGAAAAAGGTCAAAATAATGGCGGATTTGCCGGAAGACTTGACGGAAACCCTTAAAATAATCTAATATAGATAACGTGATTGACCAGGAAATCCTGAAAAATTTGAAGCCGGGAGCCAAGATTAAGGTTCATGAGCGCATCAAGGAAGGAGACAAAGAGCGTATCAGCGTCTTCTCCGGAATCATTATCGCCCACAAGCGCGGTAATGAGAATGGCGCGACTATTACCGTTCGCGGAAAATTAGGCGAATATGGATTGGAAAAGATTTATCCTGTCCATTCTCCGCTTATCGCGAAGATTGAAATAGTTTCTTCTCCTAAGAAAATTAGCCGATCCAAGCTCTACTATGTTAGAGAATTGCCGGTTAAGAAGATCAAAGAGAAGCTCGGCCTCTCTTATTAAAGAAATATATATTCGCATATCCCGCCGAAGGGCGGGATATTGCGTAATATAAACTTGATAATTTGGCGGAATTGTCGTAAGATGTATTCATATCACGCGCAGGTGGCGAAATTGGTAGACGCACTACCTTGAGGTGGTAGCGCCCGCAAGGGCTTGGAGGTTCGAGTCCTCTCTTGCGCACAAAAAATATCCCCTGCGAAGGGGATGTTTTGTAGGTGAATTTGATACATAAAATACGTGTTTGTAAAGATAGTAAAACTTTCATATAATTTAATTAATGGCAATAAAGCGATATAAAAATACTCTTCAAAAGGGTTCGGTGAGATATATTGTTTTTAAAGAGGGCAATGATTGGTTTGCTGTAGGATTGGAGTTTAATATTGTTGAGACGGGGTCAACTCCTCAAGAAGCAATGATGCTTCTCTTTGAGGCATTGAAAGGATATGTTGAGACCGCTATTAAAGTAAAAGCGAGACCAGATGTTCTAAATCAGGTTCCCGATAAGGAGTATACGATAATGTGGGAGGAGCGTGAAACTGAAAAAAACAAAAATAGAATATTTACATTTGGCGAACTTAATATGAATAAAAGACTCGTAACCGCATAAATATGGTAAGAGGATTGTTAAATTGGAGAGCTGAGGATGTTATGAGATTTCTCAAAAAATATGGGTTTTCAAATACTCATATGAGAGGCAGCCATATGTACTATTCTTGTTTTTACAACGGGCAGGAAAGAATCGTCACGATACCATTTCATAAAGGGGATGTGATTAATCCGAAAACCTTAAGATCAATAATTATACAATCGGGGATTCCTAAAGAAGAATGGCTAGATAAATAATCCCCGAAAGGGGATTATTTATTAATATAGTGAATCTTGATGTTATTAAATAGATAGTTATATACACAATGGGAAATATATCATGGGAAATAATTTTCATATATCTTATCGCAATCAACGTCTTTACCTTGCTTGTTTATGGTTTTGACAAGGCGGCCGCCGGCACCGATGTCCGCCGGGTCCGGGAAAGGACTCTCCTTGGGCTGGCTCTTTTTGGGGGCTCAGTCGGGGCGATCCTTGCCATGAGAATGTTCCGTCATAAAACCAGAAAAAGCAGTTTCCTGGCTTGGTTCTTTGGAATCTTGGTGGTTCAGGCAATCCTGGTCGGCTTCCTCTTGAAAGCGTTCCTCTAGATCCTTGCGACAAAGATTTTTCTCCAGGACTTTAGTATAATGAAAGTATGTTCAGCAGATATGTTTCTTATCTCAAAGACAACCCGAAGGGTTATTGGTTCAAGGCGAAAGCCTATGGCTGGGGTTGGACTCCGGTAAGATGGCAGGGCTGGTTTGTTGTCTCCCTTTATATCCTGCTTGTCCTGGGCATCGCGCTTACCAGAGAAAAAAATATCCCTGGAAATCCTGATTCGGGAAGCAATTTTCTAACATTCGCTTTGCCGATTGCTGCGCTTACCGCTCTTCTCATTATTATCGCCCACAAGACAGGAGAGAAGCCTCGTTGGCAGTGGGGTCTGCCTAAGGAGCCGCCAAAAGGGACCGGAGACGGTCAAAAAGCCTAGGTTTTATGCGGTTTTTTGACAAAAGTATTGACCCGTGGTCTGGTTTGTGCTATACTTTAGGCAAGCAGTAAAAGAGTCCCCTATAAAGGGAATTTTTTATTGCCGCAAATGAGTAAGTTTCTCGCTTTGGGAACGGCTATGGCGGCGAGCTTGATTACTTCCGGAACTATTTCAGATAATCAAGTAACTTCGCCCGCTCCGATGGTTCAGAGTCATCCATATCTTGTTCCTGGGGACGATTCGCTTCTTGCCAAGAACGAGTTTTCTTCCTCAAGGTCGGTGGAAACAGTAATTACGGCCTACTCCTCAGAAGAGGGGCAGACAGACGATACACCGTTTATAACGGCGTCCGGTAAAAATGTAAGACCGGGCATTGTCGCCGCAAACTGGCTTCCGCTAGGAACTAAAGTCCGCATCGTGGACTTAACGACAGGTAATCCTATAAACTATCAGGGAAATTCCGTCTTCACCGTAGAAGACAGGATGGCTCCTAAAAACGATAGGAAGTTGGATATCTGGTTCCAAACGAGAGAAGAAGCAATAAAGTTCGGTTTAAGAAAAGCCCGAATCGAAGTCCTCTAAAAGGCAAAAAACCAAAACAAAAAGAAATCAGTTTATATCCGGACAAATCCCGCAAGGAGAGATATCTCTCTTTGCGGGATTTTTGTTATAATCTTCATATTCAATGATCGAGTATCAGATAAAAGGTTTGGTTTTGGATAAGACCGTCGTCAACGAGGTTGATTATTCGTATGTCATCCTGACTGCGGAATTCGGCAAGGTAAAGGCTAAGGCTGGCAGCGCCGGGAAGATCACTTCCAAATTGGCGGGACATCTGGAGCCCGGCTCTTTCTCGTCTCTGCGCTTGGTTAGGAAGACGCACGATTCGAATCTTCGTCTCGCGGAGGCCCTTCTTGTTGATAAGGTCTCCGGCCCTGAATACATGAGGACCCTTGATCTTATAAACTCGATCATTCCTTTTGAGTTCCCGGACGAGATCTTTTTTGACGGTGTCGTGAATAATCTTCTTTCCGGAAGAAACGATTCCAATCTCATCCTGTCCTTGGCGGGATATGATCCTAAGTATGCCAAGTGTGGAATTTGCGGCAGTGAAAAAATTGTTTATTTCTCGAAAAGTAATATAATTTTCTTATGCCAGTCTTGTCTATCAAGAAGTTTAAGGAGCGTCCGAGAAAAACGCAGTGGGGAATCCTTTTAGTTGGAGGACTTATCTTGTCCGCCATCGGTTTGTTCTTATTCATTTCATTTTTTAGAGGGGATGGGGTCCAACTTGATTTCGATTTGCCGAAGTCCGTCGTCGTCGGGGTGCCGACTGTGATTTCCGTCACCCTTCAGAATAACTCAAAGACTCCTTTGGAGAATTCATCGATTGAGTTAGTCTTGCCGACTGGGGTTGTTTTTGAATCGAACGAAGACCAACTGAGGGCCTTGAGGGAAATGTCCGTGGTGGACGTCGGAGAGACGGTAAAAGAGGATTTTTCAATCATCGTTAAGGATAAGAACCTCGATCGCGTCTTACACGCGGTTGCTCTTTATACTCCCAAGAATTTGGGGCAGAAACTGCGTTTGACGGCAACCAAAGAAATCCTTGTCGACACTCCTGTCGACATCTCGATTACGGCGCCGGAAGCCGTTAAGGGAGGGGATAGATTCGATTGGAGCGTTGACCTAAGAAACAAATCGGATAGGGAATGGAACGTCGTCTTGGAGGCTGATATCCCCGATAGCATCTCTACCAACTTCAATTCCGGCGAGAGCTTGAGTCTTCCCGTCAATTCGGAAAAGAAGAGGACCTTCTCGGGATTAGCCACCTTGGAAGAAGGCAAGGAGGAAAAGATTGTCATTCGGGTTGTTAAGGTTAACGGGACCGATGGCCAGAAAACCGTCCTGGCGGAGAAAGATTTTTCCATCAAGGGCGACAAGTCCAGCTTAGGGATGAGCATTTCCTTGAATGACAGCCCGAGCGGGATTACGGTCGTTTCCGGCGCGGAACTTAAATACGACATCGGTCTTAGCAACCTCAGCTCCAATGAGATTAAAAACGTCGTCCTGGCTGCCGAGCTTGATTCCAAGATGATCGACGTCACGACAATCTCCTCAAAAGAGGGGATGAGAGTTTCGGGGAATAAGATAACCTGGGACCAAAGTGTTCTGCCCAGGCTGGCTTCTTTGAAACCGGGTGATAAGACGGTTATTTCCTTTTACGTTAACGCCAAGGAGGCATTTGCGATGAGAAACTATAGTGATAAGAATTATTCGGTGAAGATCAAGGCGTCAGTCGAGGGGGATATGAACGGCCAGACCGTCATCAACGTCCTGAGCCTTGAGAATAAAGTTGCCGGAGAAGCCAATCTTACCCAAAAGTTGTTTTACCGCGATGCCGCTTCCGGCATCCTTAATTCCGGCCCGTTTCCCCCAAGGGTGGGGCAAGCGACTGAGTATGTCTTAAGAATGAACCTGGCGACTGTCGGCGCCGACATGGAAAATGTCGTCGTCAGATCAAAGCTCTCTCCAGGGGTCAGAGCTACCGGTCAGAATAGGACGAATATTGGCACGATCTCTGAGTCTGATGGATATCTCATCTGGACCATCGGGAAATTGCCTGCCGGCGCTGGAGTGATTAAGGACGATCCTCAAGCCGTCATTCAGCTTTCCTATCTGCCGAGTCCGGCCGATATGGGCGGATACGGTTCCGTTATTACGGAGTCGGATATCACCGCTGACGATACTTATACCCTGAGGCAGTACAACAATTACTTCGGCGAAATCAGCACCGAGCTTAAAGACGATCCGACGGTGAGATCCGGTGATGGGGTTGTCCGCAATTAAGACCAAATTGATAAGATTCGAAGTCGGGATGACAAATCCCGGCTTTTTGCGTATAATCTCAGTTAAAACCAATGTTAAGCTCAAAGGAAATTCGTCAACGTTATCTCGATTTTTTTGCAAAGAGAAACCATAAAGTAATCGCTTCCGCTTCGCTTATCCCGGAAGGGGACTCAACGCTTCTGTTCACCAACAGCGGCATGTTTCCCTTGGTTCCCTATCTTTTGGGCGAATCCCACCCTGAAGGAAACCGTCTCGTCGATTCGCAGAAATGTTTCCGTTCCGGAGACATTGAGGAAGTCGGCGATCACAGGCATAACACCTTTTTTGAGATGCTTGGCAACTGGTCATTGGGCGATTATTTCAAAAATGAGCAATTGAAGTGGTGGTATCAGTTTTTGATTGAGGAGTTGGAAATCGACCCCAAACGTCTTTATCAGACGGTTTATGTCGGTGATGAGGAGAAAGGTATCCCTAAGGATGAGGAATCGATCAGAATCCTTCAGGAAATATTCGGCCAATATGGCATCGCCGCCGGAGTCGGACCGGATACGACCGGTAAGGGTGATTTCGGTCCTGGCGTTCCCGTCGATTTTGACAAGGTTCGCATCATGGCCTACAGGGACAAGAATTGGTGGGACAGGGGATCTGACAAGACCGGAGAGCCTGGAGGTCCGGATTCGGAGACTTTTTATGACACCGGGCGTTCCCACGATAAAAAATTCGGCGAGCATTGCCATTTGAATTGTGATTGCGGCAGATTCTTGGAAATCGGCAACTCCGTTTTTATGCAATATGTGAAAACCGAAGATGGCTGGAAAGAGATGAAAAACAAGAATGTTGATTTTGGCGGCGGCTTGGAAAGGATCATCTTGGCGGCCAACGACTACAATAATATTTTTGAGTCAGATCTCTTCCAACCGTTGATAAGGAAGATCGGAGAGCTTTCTCATAAGACTTATTATCAACATCCAAAGGAGTTTGAGATTATCTCTGATCATATCAAGGCGGCGACTTTTATCGTGGGCGATGATAAGGGTGTTGCCCCCGGCAACATCGGGCAGAATTATTTTGTCCGCCGTCTCATCCGTCGCGCCGCCAGGTTCGGCAGGAATCTTGGTATCGAGGGGATCTGGTTGAATGAGCTGGCTGAGATAGTTATCGACATTTACGGCGATGTTTATCCGGAGCTTGTTCGAAATAGGGAATTCGTTTCCTCCGAGCTTAAAAAGGAAGAGGAGAAGTTTGCTATCTCTTTGGAGAAGGGGCTGCAAAAATTTGAGGAGTTCTCCGCTGATGGTAAGTTGTCCGGAGTCGATGCCTTCAACCTTTATCAGAGCTACGGTTTCCCCGTCGAGATGACTGAGGAGCTGGTTATTGAAAAAGGAATCTCTTTTATTCGCGCCGAATTCGACGAAGAGTACAAGAAGCACCAGGATCTTTCGCGCTCCCTGTCCGCCGGAATGTTTAAGAGCGGTTTAGGCGATGTCTCGGAGGAGACTACTAGGCTTCATACCGCCACTCATCTTATGTTGGCCGCTTTAAGGAAAGTTCTCGGAGACCACGTGACTCAGAAAGGCTCCAATATCACGCCTGAGAGGGCCAGACTTGATTTCAATAACCCGGAGAAGTTAACTTCGGAGCAATTGAAACAGGTTGAGGACATGGTGAATGGTTGGATTGCGGAGTCACTGCCTGTTTCTTTCGAAGAGATGACCGTCCCTGAAGCCAAAGAAAAGGGGGCGATGGGTGTTTTCGAATCTCGTTATGGAGAGAAGGTGAAGGTTTATAAGATGGGAGAAGGTGACACCGTCGCTTCTTACGAAATCTGTTCCGGCCCTCACGTATCGAACACTTCTGAGCTGGGTCGCTTTAAGATTGTTAAAGAGGAGGCCTCCTCATCCGGGATCAGGCGCATCAAAGCCGTTTTGGAGAAATAAAAGATAATTTACGTCTTCAGAGCGGCATATGTTGCGATTTGGCTTGGTCGACATGAAATGTCGCAAATCGCAATATGCCTGAGAACCCGCTGGAGGTTCGAGGAAAGCGAGAAGACGTAATTTTTTTTATAAAAAAACACCGCAAGATTTTGCGGTGTTTTTTCTTTGTTCTATAATGTTTATATGTCTTTCCGATATATTCCGATTGAAGAGGAAAAAAAATACGCATTATCCATTGACCCCGTTTACGGGACTGCTGTTTATTCATCCCGCGTCTCATCGCGTGACAAGCAAAACGAAGAAATAACCGAAGCGGAAATCGAAAGCGCCATTACCAGCGCTATCTGGAAGATGTTTGACGATGAAAGAAAAAAATTCGCCGCCAAACACAACATCTCAGAGCTTGATGTCGTCCTGACCGATGTCCGCGTTTTATACATCAAGCTTGACGGGGCCGCGGTCCAAAACCCGATCGGCTTCAAGTCGAGAACTATTGAAGTGGGGCTTGTGGAAACAATGGTCACCAGGGATTTGTCCGAGGATATCGAGAATCATACTCCCAGGAAGGGGGAAGTTTCGTTTACCCTTGAGAATAATTCTGCTTGCGCCTGGGCGATGAAGAGGGATTCTAAGAACAAGGAATTCATCTTCGCCAATGTCACGAAGGAAAAGACCTATCTCTATCACGCCGATGACAAGGATGGCTTATATCCCTTAGGGGAGATCGGCTGGGGCTCAGACAGGGTATTCGAGGGAGTTGCCTCCTTTATGCAGGTCGGAGCTGATACGGCTAAAAGGATTGTCTCTAATTATGCCAATGAGGAGATGTCTCAGGATTTGAAAAAATTCTTCCGCCCGAGCCTCTCCGGTCTTTTTGAGGACTTCTTCAAAGAGATGACGGCAACTTCATTAAATGTTAAAATAAAGAAGCCATTAGTCTATGTTATGTGCGAGGATTTGACCGATCTTGAAACTGACGCCATATCCTATCCCAGGACCCTTCCTCTTAAGATCGAGTTTCTGCCCTTTGTCTCCGACAAGGAGATAGTCCATTACGAGTACGGCAAGTCTTCCATTGACGACTGCTTCAATCGCATTGCCAAGAGAAGGATGAAATGGCTTACAAGCAATCATTAACAATTCTATCCCCGCACAGCCGGGAAACTGGCAATACTTTGGATTCCCGACAATCTTTCAAAAGATTTGGGAATTAAGAACACCTTTTATCTTCATGAAAAAAATATACATTCAAAAAACAGATCTTGCTCCGAGCGTAATCGATAGGCTCTTGTCTACCCACGAAACCGAGGTCATAATCTACATCCCTAAGGATTCGGCCCTCTTGAATGATCCTAAAAGTTTCAAGCTTATAAAAAGAGAATCATCCGCTCTTAAAAAGAATGTGACCATAGAGTCGGTCAGCCAGGACGTCTTGGACGCCGCTTCTTTTGCCGGGCTTGATGTGACCGATGCGGTTTTTTCCCGAAGAAAGAATAATAAGTTCGCCGACATCGTGCCCTCCAAAAAATCCGGAGGAATGAACATGTATGTCATGAGGGGAGACAAGCTTCACGATGGCCGAAGCATTGAGGAAACGAATGTCACCAATGGGGTTGAAGCTGAAGAGAAAAAGGAGGAAGCAGTCGAGGCGGAAAGGGAATACTTGGCCAGCCGCAAGATCTCCGATTACAGTTTTTTTAAGAACGGCTTCGGCGATCGCAGCCAAAACGGCGAAGCCAAGCGCGCTGAGCCAGAAGACGACCAGGCAGAGCCTAATGCCGTCTCTTACAGCGAGATAGCCTACGAGACGGACGAAGAAACTGGAGAGATAAAAAAATTTTCCCTCGTTAGGAAAGCTATCACTCTGGGAATTTTTCTGATCCTGGCCGGTGGCGCTTACTTGAGTTTCTTTGTTCTGCCAAAAGCGAATGTGGAAGTGACTCTTAAGGAAATGCCATACGAGTGGACTGCAAACGTCTCGGGCGCTACCAATATTTCCAGCATTGGCGATTCCTCAGTTCCAATCCAAATATTCAAGACCTCAAAATCCGGTGTCTTTAAGTTTATTGCTACCGGGGAAAAAGAAGTCCATAAGAAATCTAGCGGCAAGATTACTATTTGGAACGCCTACAGTTCCGACCCTCAACTCTTAGTTAAGAACACCAGGTTCACTACCTCAGACGGCAAGGTTTACCGTCTAACCTCCGCTATTACTGTCCCCGGAGCCAAGATCTCCGAAGGGCAAATCAATCCTTCATCGATTATAGCGACGGCTGAGGCGGATGCTGTTGGCGAATCTTATAATTTCGGTCCTTCTGAAGAGAAGCTTAAAATCCCCGGATTCCAAGGAACTGCCAAATATAACGGTTTCTACGGTGTCTTCAAGGATGGTGTTTCTGGCGGCTTCTCGGGTGTTATGAAGGTGGCTACTGATGCTGACCTTCAAAAAGCGAAAGAGGAGTCCCATAAGAATGTCGAGGAAGCCCTAAGCTCAGACGTGGCAATGAATATGCCGAGCGGCTTCACCGCTGTTCCTGAAGGTAAGACAACAGTCGTCTCTCGCGAGGGAGTCACTGCTGATCCTGATGCCAAAGGCGAATTCAGCTACGGGATCTCGATTGAGACCAAAGTCTTAGCGGTCAGAGAAAGCGACATCGTTTCCCTGGCTAGCAATGCCTTCATCGACAAGGAAGGAGTTTCTCTGACTCCCAAATCTGTCAAAGTCACCTATAGCGCCCCGACCGTTGATTGGGCAGCCAATAAGGCGACTATCCCGGTCGTTGTCTCGGGCTCTTGGACCAGGGAGTTCAACGCTAATGACTTCAGGCAGAGGATTGCCGGGGAGAATTACAACTCCTTTCGGGCCTCAATTGCCTCGATTGCTGGCGCTGAGAACGTGAAAAGCGAGCTCTGGCCGTTCTTTATCAGGTTTGTCCCTAAGGACCAGTCGAGAATAAATATTATCGTTAAATAAGAGAAAGCAACCCTGGCGGGTTGCTTTTCTTGTTATTTTGGGGTATTACTAAGGCAGAAACCTATCACAACTCAATTATTTCTGAAGGGGTGGTTTGAATGAAAGGCAAGTTAATCCTTAACGACGAGGATTTCAATGCGAAAGTGCAAGCCGCCAGGATTTGGATACAGTCAACCTTGCCCGAGGAATTGGCAGGAGTTGATATGCTGAAAGGCATCTATCAAATCAGGGTGGACGACCAGGCAGATCCGACGCTTTGCAGCGTCCTGTTCTTTCAGGACGACAAGCCTATTGGCGAATTCGGCCTGAGAGACGACATCGGCAAGACTATAGGCACGGTGGAGCTCGCTTCGCTTCTTGTCATGGCGGGGAACATCATCACGAACGCCGCCAAAGACGTCAAGATCGAACTTCTTTCGGTCCTGGCTCGTCACAGGAGGCAGAAGGTCCTGGAGCAAGACGGGACCTATCGTGACAACTTGGAGCCGGTCAAAGTCTTCTACTACGGTGGCGAAGATAATCATACGATTGAGTGCTAAAGAACGAGGCAGGGTAGACACCCTGCCTCTTTTTGTTTCTCCTTGACCTTTTTCCTGTTTAATAGTATAAATAGATAGCTAAAAAGGCGGGATCTCGCTTTTTGCAGCGGCTGCATAAAGATAAAATAGTCAACTCCTAATCGTTGCTGGACTCCTTTTCGGAACAAAATCCGGAAATTACAGAGGCGATAAAACCTGGAGTGACTTTTTTGCGTACATCCCAACAAAACATTAGCGTTATCACCAATTTTCAATGACAATACAAGGACAAGTCATCGAGGCCTTACCGGCAACGACTTTCAAGGTTCAACTTGAAGACGGAAGGGAAGTCCTCGCCTATCTCGCGGGAAAGATGAGAAAAAACCACATTAAAATCGTTCTCGGAGATAAGGTTCTGGTAGAAATGACTCCTTATGACGAGAAAAGAGGAAGAATAACAAGAAGATTGTAATATATATACAATGAAAGTTCGTCCATCAGTAAAAAAAATCTGTAAGGATTGCAAGATTGTCCGCAGACACGGTCGAATCTATGTAATCTGTTCAAAGATACCCAAACACAAACAAAGACAGGGTTAAAAAAACAAATAAACAATATTTAGCATAATTAATTACTATGAGAATAGCTGGTATTAATATCCCTGATGAAAAGCGCTCTGAAATTGCGCTTCGCTATGTCTACGGCATCGGCCCCAAGCTCGCCAAGGACATCTTAGCCAAGACTGGTATCAATCCTGACACCAGAGCGAAGGATCTGACTCCCGCTGAAATCAACAAGATCAAGGAAGCCCTCGAGGAATACAAGATCGAAGGAGAATTGAGAACGGAAATCAAATCCAACATCAATCGCTTAAAAGACATCGGTTCATACAGAGGTACGAGACATGCTCGTCATCTTCCTGTCCGTGGACAGAGAACCAAGACCAACACCCGCACCGTTCGTGGCAATAAGAGAGCCACCGCGACTAGCGGAAAGAGAAAGGTTGAACTCAAATAATGGAATATGGCACAGAAAAAAACCACAACCACAACTAAAAAAACCACTGCAACCAAAAAGACTAGCGCTAAGAAAGCCGACAAGACTCCTGCAAAGAAGTCGAAGAGCTTTGATGCTGGCCGCGTTTACATCAACGTTTCTTTCAATAACACGTTAATCACTGTTACTGACACCAACGGAAATGTCGTCGCCTGGGCATCCGCCGGTTCCCTTGGATTTGCCGGTCCCAAGAAAGCGACCCCGTTCGCCGCTCAGAAAGTCGTCGCGACTATCGCTGAGAAGATTGCGAAATCAGGTCCTTTCAATGTTGATGTTATCGTCTCCGGAGTTTCCGTCGGTCGAGATTCGGCGATCCGTTCCCTTATCAACCACGGATTTAATATCCTTTCGATCAAGGATGTTACTCCCGTCCCGCATAATGGACCTAAACCTAAGAAAGTGAGAAGAGTTTAATAAACGACATGAGAATTCTTGAAAAAAAGGAACGCGCGTTGGGAACAAAATTGATGCTCAAAGCCGATCGCTGCGCCTCGGGTAAATGCGCCCATGCAAAGCGTCCGACTCGTCCTGGAGCTCACCCTCGCTCTTTCAAAAAAGTAAGTGAATTCGGCAAACAACTTGCCGAAAAGCAAAAAGTTCGCTTCAGCTACCTATTAACCGAAAAGCAAATGGGAAAGTACTTCGACTTGGCTAACGCCTCGAAGGAACCTACTCACGTCGCCTTGGTCAGATCACTTGAATCTCGCCTTGATAACATTGTTTTTCGTTCCGGTTTGGCCGGTTCCAGAAGAGTTGCCAAGCAGCTCGTCGGACACGGACACATCACTGTTAACGGAAGAAAGGTTACTACTCCTTCTTACGCTGTAAGAATTGGAGACAGAATCGCTTTCAGAGCTGAAAGCGCCGAACATCAGGCTATCGCCGCCGCCGACAACCGCTTCAAGAACTTTGAAGCTCCGGCTTGGCTCAAGCTTGATAAGGAAAAGAAGGCTGTTGAAGTCTTAACCGAACCGAGAGACGTTGAAATTCCTTTCGACTTGGACTTGGTCGTTAACTACTACCTTAAATAATAAATAAAAACCAAAGACATAAAATGAATTACACCTATCTAAGCGATAGCGTTAAAGTTAAAAAGGTGTCTGACGACGGTAAACTTGGCGTTTTCGAAATCGAGGGATTATATCCCGGATACGGTTTGACCTTTGGAAATGCGTTGAGAAGAATCCTCTTGTCATCGCTTCCCGGGGCTGCCGTTGTCCAATTTAAAATCAAAGGGGTTCTTCATGAATTCGTAACCGTTGACCACGTCTTAGAAGATGTCGTCGATATCGGTTTGAATCTTAAGAAGATCCGTTTCGAATTTAACGCGGACGAACCTCAGGTCCTTTCCCTTAAAGTTAAGGGGGAGAAGGAGGTCACCGGAGCGGACATCAAAGGTAACGCTTTCGTGAAAGTTATCAATCCTGAAATCCATCTTTTTACCACTACTGACAAAAAGGCGGAAGTGGAAATGGAAATTACAGTAGATAAAGGATTAGGTTATGTCCCGGTTGAGAAGATGAAGTTCGGCAAATTAGATGTCGGCGTCATCGCTCTTGATGCTGTTTTTACTCCAGTCATCAATGTCGGACTCGCAACTGAAAATATGCGCGTCGGCGACAGGACGGATTTTAATCGCGTCATTTTGAATATTGAAACTGACGGTTCGATCAGTCCGTCAAAGGCTTTGAGAAAAGCCTCAAAGATCCTCTTGGATCACTGCGCCAAAGTCGCGGAGATTGAAGAGTCTGAAGAATAAAAGGAATTAAATTACAATGCGCCACTCTGTTAAAGGTACAAAATTTGGAAGGGAGAAAGGTGATAGGAGACAGTTCGTCAAATCATTGATGACCTCCTTGATCCTTGAGGGCGCCATTCAAACTACTCCGGCGAGAGCAAAAGAAATCCGTCCGCGTGTTGAGAAAATGGTCACCCTCGCAAAGAAGCAGGACCTCGCTTCATTAAAACTCTTGATTAGCCGCCTTCCTGAAAAACCGGCATTCAAGCTGTATCATGAGATTGCACCGAAATATATGGATAGAAAGGGAGGTTACCTCCGCATCTTAAAGACCGGAAAGGTCAGGATGCGTGATGGGGTCGAAATGGTTAAAATTGAATTTGTCTAAAATATAATATGAAAGAAATAATTTTGGACGCGAAAAATCAAAAAGTAGGCCGTTTCGCCACGAAGATTGCGCTTCTTCTTCAAGGAAAGGATTCAGCTGAATATGAACCCAGGCTTGAAGGTGAAAATCGCGTCGTCATCAAAAACATCAGAGATATCGAAATAACCGGAAAAAAGGCTGAACAGAAAATCTACTACCGCCATACCGGATATATGGGACATCTTAAAGAAAAAACTTACAAAGAAGCCTTCGCCAAAAGCCCGGCCTTCGTTTTGAGGAATGCTGTCGAACACATGCTTCCCAAGAACAAGCTCCAGGCAAAAAGAATGAAGCGCTTGATTATAGAAGAATAACTCTATGAAGAAAGACACTCAAAAATTTTTTGAAGGCGTTGGAAGAAGGAAGACCGCTACCGCTCGCGTAAGGATTTTCCCTGGAAATACCGGCTTTGTCGTCAATGGCAAGGACGTAAACGAATACTTCAAGACTGAAGAGCAGCGTCTCGCTGCCGGAAAACCTCTCGCCAAAGTCACTTTGCCGGAAAAGGTTTCCGTCTCCGTTAAGATTTCCGGAAGCGGACTTTCCGCTCAGGCTGAAGCCGTCTCTTTGGGACTGGCTCGCGCCATTGCTAAGTTGGATTCTACCCTCGTCAAGGGACTCAAGAGCAACAGTCTCTTGACCCGCGATTCAAGAATGGTTGAAAGAAAGAAACCGGGATTGAAGAAGGCGAGAAGAGCTCCTCAATGGGCGAAACGCTAAAAACAATTTATATATGAATACAAACCGTCCGTATATCTCGGTCTTGTTTCACGACATTGGGGCAGCTGATCAATTGCTGCTCCAAGTCGTTGATGCCGACAGGCGCTTGAAAGAGCTGGGAAAGGATTATGAAATCATAATTCTCGGTGAAAATTCACTGGAAACGGCGCCGGAATCAATAAAAAAGATCGCCGGAGTTACCGGGATCAAATTCTTGAAGACCGGAGAAAAGAACAGAACCGACCTTATTAAAGCGGGGATGAGGGAAGCAAGCGGGGAATACCGTTTGTTTGCCTTGAGCGATGAGGCTCCTATGATTGAGCTTCTGAAGCTGGCTGACTTTTTGGATAGCGACGAAGAGGTTGATATCGCTTTTGGAAAGAGGATGGACAATTCCGGGATTGGCAATTCTGTCATCTCGGGCTTTGGCCGTCTTGTGCATCCGAAAGTGTCCGATCTTATGACACCCTTCGTCTGCGCCAAACAAAAGATCGCTCCCGTCCTTGGAAACGAAACAAAATTCGATTCCATGGTTGAGCTTATGTTTGATTTGAAGCAAAACCGCATAGAAATCGCCGAAGTAGGAGTTTTGCTTCACAAAGAACCGCAAAAACATACCCTAAAGGAAATTATTTCTTTTGTTTTGCGTTCTGTTAAAGTGTTTTTTATCTCAATCATAAACAGGATAAAAAGTCGCTAGAACAATTATTCCCGTCCTAATGGCGGGAATAATCAATATAATTTTATGAAGAAGTATTATTTATCGGAACAGAGATTGATTGACCTGAAAGCCGAGCTGGAGGATCTGAAAACTACGAAGAGAATCGAAGTCGCGGAGCGCTTGAAGCGCGCCAAGGAATACGGAGATCTCTCTGAGAACGCGGAATATGACAGCGCCAGGGAAGAGCAATCCGACATCGAAGACAGGATCGACGAACTTGAAGATATAATCAAGAACGCCAGCGTCATCCAGAAAGGAGGACGATCCGACTTTGTCGATATCGGTTCCGAAGTGGAAGTCGAGGTCAATAAGAAGACCAAGAAGTTTTCCATTGTCGGCTCATCCGAAGCCAAACCCGAGGAAGGATTGATTTCTAACGAATCTCCGATCGGAAAGGCCTTAGTGGGAAAGAAAGTCGGCGACATCGCCGTCGTTTCCGCCCCAGCGGGTGAGATAAAATACAAAATCATCTCTATCAATTAATCGCCGAGAAATCGGCGATTTTTTGTTCGTTGCCTTTATACGGAGAAATAAAAAACCAAAAAATCCCGCCAATTTGGCGGGATTGCCCGAATTGACTTTTCCTCCATTTTCTGGCAGAATAACAGACGTATGTTAGAAGGTACGAGACAATACGAAATATCTTTTTTGACCCTCAGAGAGGGCGATAAAGAGACCGTCAAGGCGGTCATTGCGGGAGCGCAAGGAGAAATCCTTTCCGAAGGAAGATATGCCGAAATCAGATTGGCCTATCCCATCAACAAGCAGACTTCCGCTTTCTTTGGCTCGATTGTCTTTTCGGCTTTGCCCGAGAAGGCGCCCGAGATAGAGAAAAAATTAAGGTTTGCCGAAGGAGTTTTGCGATCTTTGATCGTCACTCCGGTTCCTGCCAAACCCACCAAGTCTTTCGCTTCCGAGGAAGCGCCTAAGGCTGAAAAGAAGGAAACAGAAGCGGAAGTTAAGTCCGCTCCGGTCGATGACAATTCTCTTGATGAAAAGCTTCAAGAAATTTTAGGATAATAAAAACTTATGAATCTTAACAAGGTTTTCATACTTGGCAGAGTTACGGCCGATCCTGAAACCAGGACGACCACTAGCGGAGAGCGGGTAACGAGCTTCAGCATCGCTACCAACAGAGTGTGGACCGACAAATCCGGACAAAAGAAGGAAGCCAGCGAATTTCACAATGTCGTCTTTTTCGGAAGGCAGGCTGACGTCGCTAGCCAATTCTTGACCAAGGGTTCTCTTGTTTTAGTCGAGGGCAGGCTCCAGACCAGGAGTTATGAAGCCAAAGACGGAAGCAAGAGGTACGTGACGGAAATAATGGGAGAATCTTTGCAGCTTGGTCCTCGCTCTGCTAATCAGGGTGGAGGCAGCTACGAAAGATCATCCTCCTCAAACAACAGCTTCGGCTCAAATGCTAAAACTGAAGGAAAAGAAGATGTTCCCGTCATTGAAATCGAAGACGATGTCTTGGATATCCGTCCGGAAGATTTACCGTTTTAATAAATAAAATAAAATGAAGATTACAGAAAAACAGTGTTATTTCTGCTCTCAGAATTTGATTGACATCGACTACAAAGAAGTTGACTTGTTAAAGCGCTTCGTCTCCGGACAAGCTAAGATCATCGATCCTAAGCACACCGGAACTTGCGCCAAGCATCAGCGCAAACTCGCGCAAGCTGTCAAAAGAGCAAGATTTATGGCTTTGCTTCCTTTCGTAAAGAGATAAGCAAGATAAAAAACGGCAACTCGCCGTTTTTTGTTTTTCTTGAAAATGTTTTGTGCTATAATTAGCAAATCATGAAGGATTCATTGAAATTAGAGAAACTTTTAGTTCCCATTTCGATCATTATCGCGGGAGCTTTGGTGGGCGCCGCCGTTTTGTACGCTAATAAGGGGAACAACGTTGCGGGCAATCAGCAACAAGGTCAGCCACAGGATCAGCAGCAGGGCCAGCAACCTGAGAGCAAGGCCTATCTGAACGTTGCCAAGATTACCTCTCAAGACCATATCTATGGCAACAAGAAGGCCAAGATTAAAGTTGTCGCTTACACTGACCTCGAATGCCCTTATTGCTCGAAGTTCCATCCGATTATCAAGAACATTGTTGATGAGTCAAATGGCGAGATCGCATTAGTCCTCCGCTATTTCCCTCTGCCGTTCCATCCCCAAGCTCAAGAAGCCGCCGAATCGGCTGAGTGTGTCTATGCCAAGGGCGGAGACAGCGCTTATTGGAAGTTTGTCGACAATACCTTCGCTGCCTATGACAAATCAGAAGGTGCTAAGATCGATCTTGCGGCTGTCGCTTCCAAGTCCGGTGCCAATATCTCCTCTTGCGACAAGGCTTCTTATGATCAGAAAATCAAGGAGCAAGCCGCGAATGGCCAGGAATCCGGGCTTCAAGGAACTCCTTTTGCGGTCGTCGTCGTGAATGGCGAGGCTAAAGGAACCATTGATGGAGCTTATCCCAAGGAGAGAGTCCAACAAATCATTTCTGACCTTAGCAAATAACTGAATGCAAAAAAACAACATGTTAACTCATGTTGTTTTTTTGTCTTTCCCCGTTTTGGGTTATAATTATTCCAATGAGGCAAAACAAGAAGGGGATAATCGGGGGATTTACTTTGATTGAAATGATGATGGTTATTCTGATCATCTCAGTCATCGTGGCCATTGCCGGTCTTTCGACCAAAGCCAGGAATGAAAACTTGTCGCTCTCTATCCAGCACGAAAAGCTTAGAAGCCTTTTCTTTCGAGCCAAGACTCTGGCAATGAACAGCGTTTCTGCAAACGGCGCCTTCTGCGGATATGGGGTCTATATCGATACCGCTTCCCGCAAGGCGACTATCTTTATAGATAAGCAATCGGGCGGGAGTTGCGCTTCGGGAGGCAGTGTCGGACGCTATGATGTAGCCGACCAGTTATTAAACACTTCTACTGATACTTTCGTCGGGGAATCGGGAATCGATTTGGCTTGTTTTTATGGAGCTAACTGGGCCAATATGGACTCCAATTTCACCGCGGGATCTTGCGCGACCAGCATTGTTTATACTCCTCCCGATCCGACGGCGACTTTTTCCAAGGGTGGGAGTGTCATTAATTCCGATGTCGCTATCGGGGTTTATTCGAAAAGGAGCCCTCAAAAGACAAAGAAAATAATCTTGAATAAATACGGCTTGATTGACGCTGTTCAAAAATAAATAAATGAAGGGAATATTTGATAAAAAAAATGACAGGATTTATTGGCAGCGAGGACAAACCCTTAATGAGGCGGTAATCGCTATCCTTCTCCTGACCTTTGGCGTCATAGGCATGTTGGGTGCCGTGGTTTCCTCACTTGGAAGGATGGAAATAGTCGGCGACAGGGCGACGGCTACCTTTCTGGCGGCCGAAGGAATAGAGGTTGCCAAGAATATCGTTGATGGCCGCAGCTTGAGAAACGCCGTCACTAGGTCCGATCCTTACGGCGCCAACTGGAACGCCGATTTTCAGGTCGTGGGCAACTATTACCAGCTTGATTACAAGGACGTGAATACGAGCGGCAAGAGAATCTCTAATCCTGGCAACTTTGATCCTTCGGATGGAATCAGCTCTGCGGAAAGGAACGGGATGACTTTTCTTAATTATGATAAGGTAAGCGGACTTTACAGTTATGCTACGGGAGGGAGCAATGTTTCAAGCAAATTCAAAAGGGCGGTTGGGGTCGAATCTGTCAGCTCTGGGAATGCTTTGAGATTGGTCTCTTATGTCACCTGGCCAGACAGAAGGGGAAACTGGCAGACAGTTAAGACGGAAACTTATTTATTCAATTGGCGATGATTAAAAAATCTAATATCAAGGGTTTTACCCTTATGGAGCTTATGATCTCTTTGTCGTTGTTTACCTTAGTGACGGTTATTTCAACCACTATCTTTGTCCAGATCATTAAGACTTCAAAGCTGACAGCTCAAAAATCGGCTGCCATTGATAATGTGAGCACCGTCATGGAACAATTGGCGAGAGAGGTGAGAACGGGCAAGGATTTCTTAAACAGCGTTAATCCCAGCTACTCCGCCGTCGACAGCTTTTCTTTCATCAATTACAAGGGCGAGAAAATTACTTATCAATTCAACGCCGGAAGACTCAATAAAATAGTCAATGACACCAACGATTATCCATTAACCACTAGCGAATTGACGACTGAGGGCTGGTTTATGGTCACTGACAACAGTGGCGGCGGCAATAAGACGACGCCGAGAGTGGTGGTTAATATCGTAGTCAAGAATGGTCAAGGCGTAGTTTTGGAAAGGGCGCAAACGACAATCAGCGCGAGGCTTATTTATTACAAGAAGTTATGATAAAAAACAAAAAATCGATATCCGGACAGACGATGGTCATGATGGTGGTCTTGCTTTCGGTGGCCGCCTTGGGCGCTGCGGCTCTTGGCACCTTTCTTGTCCTTTCCGGATTCAGGAATCTCTCCAGCTCCGATCAGACGATGGACGCGATCTTTATTGCTGATACAGGCATAGAGTGCGTTCTCTTTAATGAGTTCGGACACGCCTCTTATGACGCCGTTTCCGGCTACTGCCCGCAAATTGTCGGGAGCAGCAGTGTGGTAAAAACTACCGAGAAGGGAAGCTTCAGTTTCAAAAGGACTGATTCCCAGCCGATGTATGACGACTGGTCATCAACGGGCGCCAACGATAATGGGAAGACGACCAGGGTTCTTGATATCCGATTCACAAAGAAAACAATTTAATAAAAGCTTGAAAAGTATTATAATAAATCAAATATGAAGAAAGATAATCTCGACAACAAAAAAATAATAAGCGCTGTCATCGGCATCTTTGTCCTGCTGGCTGTCGGCACTGGAGTTTACTTTGTTCTTAAGTCTCCGATTATGAATCGAGGCAGCGTAAAGCAGGCTGTCGCGAGCAAAGAAATCATCTTGAAGACTCAGGCTGACATCGATAAGTACTTCACCTATATGACCCAGCCAGAGGCGGAAGCTTTGCTTGCGAGCGAAACCCAATCAGGGAAAAAAGCCTTTCTTTTTCCCTCCGTCGACCTTGTTTTGAACGGCAATACCATTGAGATAAAAGAAGAAGCTGCCAATATCGAGGGCAAGGATACGGTTTTTCTTACTTTTAACGGCTTGGTTGACAATACCAAGGTTTATACGACTGGTGAATGCACGGTCATTGGCGGTGTCTCCCAGGTTTTTAATTGGGCTAAGGAGGTTGATTTGAACCAATCGGCTTACACGAGATCAATCTACGTCGGTATGTCGAGCGCTGCTTCCGGCATAAAGACCGATCTTTCTGGTGATATTTATACGCCACTCTCGGCCGGAGAGAATATCCTGACTTACGTTGTCGCTGCAAGACCGATGGAGATTCCCGTCAAGGCTCAAATCGCCTACGCGATTGGCGATGGAAGCGTCAATAATAATTTTGCTACCTTTGGCAATATGCTCCAAAAAAATGGAAGAATCGTCTTGGTAAAGAGATAAGATATATCAAAACAAGCCCTCGGGGCTTGTTTTTTATTTGGCTCCAAATGGCTTATAATTTGATCAATGGATAAGATATCAGCAAAAGGGAGAATAGAGCTTCTGAAGAGGGAAATCGAGAAGCATCGCCGGGAGTATCATCTGCACGACAGACTTACCATTTCCGAGCAAGCCCTTGATTCCTTGAAAAAGGAGCTTTTTGACTTGGAAACCGAGTATCCTGAATTCATAACGCCGGATTCTCCGACCCAAAGAGTCGGCGGCGAGGCCCTGCCGGAGTTTCAGAAGGCCAAACATGAGTCCAGGATGCTTTCTTTCAACGACGCTTTTTCTGAGATGGATATGAGGGATTGGTTCAAGCGTCTGGAGAATTATTTGAAACGTAATCTTAAGCCTGAATTTTATTGCGAATTAAAGATAGACGGCTTGGCTATTGAGCTTACTTATGATGAAGGAGTCTTGATCAGGGCGGCGACCAGGGGTGACGGCAATGTCGGAGAAGACATAACCGAAAACATCAGGACCGTCGAAGCCATTCCTTTGAGGTTAGAAAGCAGCAAAAGGGAATTTCCGAAACATCTGGTCGTTCGTGGCGAGGTTTTTTTGAACAAGAGTGAGTTTCAGAGAATCAATAGGGAACAGGAGAAGGAAGGTAAGCAGATATATGCCAATCCCCGCAACGTGGCCGCCGGATCGGTCAGGCAGCTTGACCCTAAGGTCACTGCCAGTCGAAAACTTAATTCGTTCGAATATGACATAGTCATCGGTCTTGAGACGGAAAGTCATAGCGAAGAACACGAAATCCTGGCAGAGTGGGGTTTCAAGACCAATCAGCACAATAAGCTTGTCCATTCCTTGGAGGAAGTCTTTAAGTTCAGGGATTTTTGGGGAGACGATAAAAATAGAGACAGGCTTGATTATGAGATTGACGGTATCGTCGTTATTACAAACGATAACGGTGTCTACGAGGATGGGGGAGTTGTCGGTAAGACTCCGAGAGCCGGGATCGCTTATAAATTTTCTCCAAAAGAGGCGACTACGGTTGTCGAGGATGTCAGATTCCAAGTCGGGAGAACGGGAATCTTGACCCCGGTGGCTATTATGCGCCCAGTCGAGTTGACCGGTATCAAGATTACCCACGCCACCCTTCATAACATGGACCAGATAGAAAAGCTGGGTCTCAAGATTGGCGATACGGTTATTATCTCTCGGGCAGGGGATGTCATCCCCCAAATCACCGACGTTTTGGATAATTTAAGAACGGGAGAAGAGAGGGTTATTCATATGCCAACTTCCTGTCCTGTTGACGGAGCGCCGGTCGTCCGTGACGGAGCTTTCTTCCGCTGCTCAAACAAGAATTGTGGCGCTGTCCATAAGGAGAAGTTGATTCATTTGGTCTCCAAGGCTGCTTTCAATATCGAAGGCATGGGGCCGAAGATCATCGAGCGATTCATGGATGAAGGTTTGGTTTCGGATGCGGCTGACATCTTCGAGCTTGATAAGGGGGATATTGAAGTTCTCGATGGTTTCGGGGAAAAATCGGCCGAAAAAATCGTGAACGAAGTAAGGGAAAAATCCCGGGTTTCCTTGGAGAGGTTCATTTATTCTTTGGGGATTCCTCAGGTTGGAGTGGAGACGGCAAGAACTCTCGCCAAGGAATACAAGGACAGCAAGAATATCAGGCCGATGGAGGTCTGGGAGTTTTTTGGAGGAAAGACATCCGCTGATTTTGTTTCTCTTGAAGATATCGGGGAAAAAATCTCGAAGGGAATTGAGGATTGGTTTGCCGATGGAGAGAATAAGGAATTGATGGAAAGATTGGACAAGGCCGGAGTGATTATTTGGCATGAGAGACAATCCTCTAGCGGAAAGCTTGATGGGAAGACCTTTGTCGTCACAGGCACCCTTCTTAATTTTGAGAGGGAAGAGATAAAAGAAAAAATCAGAGAGCTTGGCGGAAAGACGTCGGAGTCGGTAAGTAAGAAGACTGATTATGTCGTCGTTGGCGAGAACCCCGGGAGCAAGGCCGATCGAGCTAGGGAACTCGGCATTGCGATTCTTTCCGAAGAAGGGTTTATGAAATTAATAGGTCAGGAAAAATAGAGAACCGGCTAGGTTAGCCTGGAGATAAGAATATCCGCGTCTTTGACGCGGATATTCTTTTGTGTTAAAAGAATTGGAGAACATATCCAATTTATGCAAAGAGGGGAGGTGATTGGTATGTGTGAGGTCTTGGCTAAAACAGTTGAAGTCGGCCTGATAATTGAGATTGTCTCAGTTGACAGGGGTGGCGACGAAGATGGTTTTTACATTGTTGTTTTAGACAAGCCAGGGAATGATAAAAGGTTTGAGGAATACGAAGGAAAAGACTTGATTGTCACTGGGCGCGGCAATCCGATATCCAGGATTGTCGGGATGAGAGAGAAAGAAGAGGTAGAAATCAATGGGTCTAAGATCGGAATTAAACGTATCGTCGGACGATACGAAGAGAAAAACTGAAGTTTTTGCATTAATTTAAGACAACCGTTTTCAATCTTTAGAAAACGGTTTTTTGTTTGTAAAAATAGGCAAAAAATGGTATTTTTAGGGAATGGATAAGAATCCGATAGATAAAGAAACATTAAATCATCTGTCTCGTTTGACGAGAATCGAAATTTCCTCGGAACAGCAAGCGGAGAGGTTGCTTCGTGATGCTGAAAACCTTTTGCGCCACTTTGATGAATTGCAACAAGTGGACACCGATAATGTTTCCCCCGTCTATGGCGGCGGAGAACTTCAGAACATCGTCAGGGAGGACGATTCCGACAATGATCTGCAGGGAAAGGGCTATTCGGATTTTCCGGAGACAAAGGACAATTATCTGGAAGTCCCGGCTGTGAGAGAAAAATAATTTCTAATATGGATATAAAGGATTTAACAATCAGAAAATTCAAGGACGGCCTGAGAAACGGGGATTTCTCAGTCAGGGAGGCGACCGAGGAATATCTTAAAAATATTAAGGAGAACAATCCTCTCCTTAATGTCTATCTTGAGACTTTTAACGAAAGAGCTTTGGAAAAAGCGGCGGAGAGCGATAAGAAAATTGCCTCCAAACGCGACCTCGGTTCTTTGGAGGGGGTTCCGATGGCTTTCAAGGACAATATTTTGATCGAGGGGCAGATTGCCTCCTCGGGTTCAAAGATCCTTGCCAATTATCGAGCCGCTTATGATGCTACCGTCACCAAAAAGTTAGAAGCGGAGGGGGTGAACATCCTCGGCCGCGCCAACATGGATGAATTTGCTATGGGTTCTTCCACCGAAAACTCGGCTTATGGGGTCACAAAGAACCCCTGGAATCTGGAATGCGTAGCTGGCGGTTCTTCTGGCGGCTCCGCTGCCGCTGTTGCCTCAAATATGGCTCTTGGAGCCCTGGGATCGGATACGGGCGGTTCAATCCGTTTGCCAGCCTCTTTTTGCGGCGTTGTCGGCATGAAGCCGACTTACGGCCAAGTCTCCCGATTTGGCGTGATGGCAATGGCCTCGAGTCTTGACCAAGTCGGACCGTTTGCCAAGACCGTTGAGGATGCTGAAATGATATATTCGGCCTTGAGAGGGAAGGATGGGCGTGATTCCACTTCTGTTGATAAGGATGTTGAGGCTATCAATCTCAGCAACCCTTCTGATATCACTATCGGTTTGCCCAAAGAATACTTTGTCGGGGGGTTGGATAAAGAAACGGAAAGCGCTATCCAAGTCACTATCGACGAATTGAAAAACAAGGGTTTCAAGTTCAAGGAGATTTCCTTGCCCCATTCAAAATATGCCCTCTCCGTCTATTACATCATTATGTTTGCTGAAGTTTCGACCAATCTTGAGAGGTACGATGGCATCAGATACGCCAGGGATGTCGAAGCTAGCAATCTTTTTGACTTATATATGAAGACCAGAGGTGAGGGATTCGGAGAAGAAACAAAAAGACGCGCCCTCATGGGATCTTTTGTCTTGTCGGCCGGCCACTATGACGCTTATTACACCAAGGCCCAGAAGGTGAGAGCTTTGATAAGAAAGGATTTCACAGAAGCCTTCAAGGAGGTTGACTATATATTTTCCCCGACTTCTCCTACGACCGCCTTCAAGATCGGAGAGAGGACTGACGACGCCATGAAGATGTATCTTTCTGACATTCTCACTATGCCTGTAAACCTGGCTGGTCTTCCGGGAATAGTGGTTCCAGTCAAAGGCAGGGATGCCTCGATGCCGGTTGATTTCCAGCTCATCGCTCCTCATTTCCATGATCGCGATTTGTTTGCTCTTGGAAAGTACTATGAAAATCTGTAATTTTACCCAAATCAAATCACGGTTTTTGCCGTGATTTTTTGGTTTTGCTATAATGAAATTATGAAGATTAACATCAAAGCAAAAAATTTTGATTTGACTCCGTCAATCAAGGGATACATTGAAGAAAAAATGAACTACATCCAAAAGCTTTTAGGAGACCTTGATCTTGATGGGGCTATTCTTCTCGATTTTGAAGTTGGAAAAATGAATATGCATCACAGCAAGGGGGAAGTCTTTTATGCCGAAGCTAATCTTGGCGTTCCTAAGAAAGTATTGAGAGTTGAAAAAACGCATGAGGATTTGCACGCGGCAATCGATGAGGTGAAAGAGGTTTTAGCAAGGGAGTTGAAGGAATATAAGGAGACTGTTTAGATAATTTGAAACTAAGGCAAAAGCGCGTCATAAAGACGTGCTTTTTTGCTTGTTTTGGCGATTTTTGTCAAGAAAAACCTTGATATTTGGCTGGAATCAAGCGATAATTTAATAATGCTTAAGTTGTTTTCCGGCAAGTCGGAAAAATTGGTTAAAAAACAAGTTGGTTTGATAAATGCTTTCGAGCCGGAAATTGAGGGATTAACGAATGAGGCCCTTAAGGAACGGTCCTATAAGCTCCAAGACAAAATAAAAGGCGGATTTGATCTTAATCTGGCCCTCCCCGAGGCTTACGCCTTGGTTAGGGAAGCGGCTAAGAGAACTTTGAAGCAAAGAGCCCACGATACCCAGCTGATGGGAGGCATCAATCTTCATCGCGGCACTATCGTTGAAATGATGACCGGAGAAGGAAAGACTCTTTCGGCTGTCTTTCCGACCTATCTCAATGCCCTGACGGGAGATGGGGTTCACGTGATTACCGTTAATGATTATTTGGCAAAACGTGACGCTGTCTGGATGGGGCAGATTTATCATCTTCTGGGACTTCGCGTTTCCTGCTTGGTTCACGACGGCGCTTTTGTCTATGATCCGTCGATGGAGACTGAGAACATTGATGAGAAGCGTGATCAGACCGCTGCCTTCAAAGTTGAGAACAGATACTTAAGAGCCGTCGGCAGACGAGAGGCCTATTGGGCAGATATCACCTATGGAACGAATCATGAGTTCGGTTTCGATTACTTAAGGGATAACCTCGCTCCGACTGTCGCTTCCCAGGTCCAGCGTGGACACAACTATGCCGTTATCGACGAGGTTGACTCCATCTTAATCGATGAGGCAAGAACTCCTCTTATTATCTCCGCTCCAGACGCTGAGTCTAGTGAGTATTATAAGATAATGACAAAGGCGGTCGCCGATCTTAACAATGAAGAGGATTTTGTCGTTGACGAGAAACTCCGCACCGTTGAGATAACGGAAGCCGGAATCGACAAAGTGGAAAGAAAGCTTAATCTTACCGATCTCTTCTCTTCCGAGAATATGAGATTGGTCCACTACCTTGAGGAATGTCTGAAGGCCAAGGCCTTATTTGTTTTGGATAAGGATTACGTGGTCAAGGACGGTGAGATTATCATTGTCGACCAGTTCACCGGTAGACTGATGCAGGGACGCCGCTACTCGGGAGGTTTGCATCAGGCGATTGAGGCTAAGGAGAATGTGAAAGTCCAGGAGGAATCAAAGACCTATGCCCAGATAACTATCCAGAACTATTTCCGTCTTTATAAGAAGATTTCCGGTATGACGGGAACAGCCCAGACTTCAGCCGAAGAGTTCCATAAGGTTTATAATCTGGAGACTGTCACTATCCCGACAAACAAGCCGATTGCCAGGCGCGATTTGGCGGATGTTATCTATGGTACTGAAGAGGCCAAATACAAGGCGATCGTGGAGTCTGTCCGAGAGATGAGAAATCAGGGCCGACCGGTCCTTATCGGAACCGTCTCTATCGAGAAGAACGAGCTTTTATCAAAATATCTGACAAGAGCCGGCGTCGCTCATGAGACTTTGAATGCTAAGAACCACGAAAGGGAAGGAGAGATCATCGCCCAAGCCGGAAAGAGGGGGTCCGTTACTCTCGCTACCAATATGGCTGGTCGCGGCGTCGATATCATCTTGGGCGGGTCACCGTTCAATGAGGAAAAGTACAATGAGATCAAGGCGTTGGGAGGTTTGCATGTCATCGGTACTGAAAGGCATGATGCCAGACGCATCGATAACCAGCTTCGAGGCCGTTCGGGCCGTCAGGGAGACCCCGGCTCTTCCCAATTCTATCTTTCTCTCGAAGACGATTTGATGAGAATCTTTGGAGGAGAAAGGCTTAAGGGGATGATGCAGATGCTTAAAATCCCTGAGGATCAACCAATCGAATCTCGCATGGTCTCTAAGGCCATTATTGAGGCTCAGAGAAAAGTTGAGGGTATCAACTTCGATTCCAGAAAACATCTTTTGGATTACGATGACATCTTAAACAAGCAAAGGATGGCTGTTTATAAAGTCCGTCAGGATGTTTTGGAGGCTGAGGGTGAGAAGCTGAGGGAGATCATCAGCGGATTCGTGAAGTCAGCGATTGAAGCCAGAAGCAGCATGATTGTTGAAGAGGCGGACGCTGATAACGGCGAGGAGAAGAAAGGGCAGGAAGCTTTGGATAAGATCGCTGCCATTTCTCCAGTGGAAGTCTTGAAGCCGATCGTCCTTAATATTGTCGACAACCTTTGGATGAACCATTTGGAAGATCTGGAAGCCCTGTCTGATACTGTCCGTATCCGCGCTTATGGCCAGCACGATCCTCTTGTCGAGTATCGCAAGGAGAGTTATATGCTCTACAAAGACATTATGAAGAATCTGAATAATTGGCTCTACGATACCATTCTCCGAATAAGAATTGTCAAAGACGAAGAACAGGCTGCCCGTCAGCCTCAGATTAACAGAATGGAAGAAATCCATGAGGAGGAACTCCCTGAGCTGTCATCGGAGGGGCTCTCGGAAGAAGCCCAAAAAGAACAGGCTTAAGCCTGTTCTTTTTTATCCACAAAAGTCTTTGCCCAAGCGAGCTTATTTTGTTATAATAATCTTAATAAATTTAAGAGGCTCCGTCGAAGTCCGCCAGATGAATCTGGTGGATTTTTATTTGAGAGTCTTATGAGACAACTACTGATTAAAAAATATATTTTTCTTTCGCTCACCTTAATCGCTTTATTCTCCATTTTATCAAAGCCCGTTTACGCTACTTTCATTCCTGGAGAGACTTCTGATCCGGGCTGTCAACCGACAGACTCTAATTGCAATGTGGTGGCAAACATATTTTCCAACTTGAATCTCGCTAGCCTTTCCACCCCGCCCTCCCCGGCTACCGACAGGCTCTATAATCTTGGCGGGATCTTATATTGGAATGGAGGTGCAGTCTCTGGTTCCGGCGGAATTCTGTCGATAAACGGTCTTTTGGATGGAAGCCAGACTTTTGCGACCTCGACAACTGGGACTGATTTTACGATTTCTTCAGCCCTAGGAGTCCATACTTTCAACCTTCCCAGCGCCTCGTCTGCTAATCGGGGATTGTTGACTTCGGCTGATTGGAGCACCTTCAACGGCAAGGAGAATGCGATCTCATCTGGAACATCCGCCCAGTATTATCGCGGCGACAAGACTTGGCAGACTCTCGACACCTCGGTTGTTCCGGAGAACACCAATCTTTATTACACTACGACCAGGTTCAACACCGGGTTCTCCAGCAAGACGACCGACAACCTGACGGAGGGAGCGACCAACAAGTACTTCTCGAACACTCTTGCCCGTGGCGCCGTTTCCGCTTCCAGTCCGCTTTCTTACGACTCCCTGACTGGGATCTTCTCGATCGGCGCTTCAAGCAGCACGGCAAACGGCTATCTCTCCTCAACCGATTGGAGCACCTTCAATAATAAATTGGGACCGCCTTAAACAGCGGATTGATTTTTGTGGGTAACATATCTAATGTCGCGACCGGTGTCGCCTTGTCGGGTGATGCGACGATAAGTAATACTGGGGCTTTAACCATAGGCAGCAATGCTGTCGCCCTTGGCGCTGACACCACCGGCAATTATGTTGCTACGCTTGCTGACAGCGGACAAAACATCTTTACCATTGCAAACTCAGGCACGGAGAATGCCGGAGTCACCATCGCCTTGACTGATGATTCGCTTGATTTCACAAAGTTAGCCGACGCTCTCACTGTCGATGCTGGAACTTCAGTCACTCTTGGTGGAAACGATTTGACGCTAGCCATCACAGGCGCCGGTTTGCCGAAGTTTACAAGGACTTCTGCCGGACAATGGCTTAACTTCAGTGATGGCACTGATTCTTTTGGTATTTACAATAGGGCCGGCACTCCGGAGGGAAATATTTCTGCCGACATGGGTTCTCTTGCCCTCGATACTGCTAATGGGGTTTTGTATGTAAAGGCAACCGACAGTGTGAATACTGGTTGGTCTGCTCTTGGTTCGCCTGGTTCGGGCATTACGTCTTTGAACGGACTGACCGGGACGACCCAGACTTTTGCCACGGGTACTGCCGGAATGGATTTTGGTATCAGTTCCGCTGGAACGACACATACCTTCAATATTCCAAGTGCTTCCGCGACCGCTCGCGGAGCGCTCACCTCCACCGATTGGAGCACTTTCAATAATAAATTAGGGACTGCCTTAAACAGCGGCTTGATCTGGGTGGGTAATGGCTCGAATACCGCCGCCGCAGTCTCAATTTCCAATGACGCCACCCTCTCCAACACTGGCGCTCTAACTATCTCTAATGATGCGATTACTTCTGCGAAGATTCTGAATGGGACGATAATGGACGCCGACATCAATAGTTCGGCAGGAATCGCCATCACAAAGATTTCCGGCGGATCGAATATAATCACTTCTCTTGCGACTCCAAGCGGTTCAAGCGCTAACGGCGGTTCAATTTCCAGTAATGTGCTCACTCTCTCTCTGGCGGATATCACCAATCCCGGCCTGACTTCGGCCGCAACCCAGACTTTTGGCGGTAATAAGACATTCAATAACGACCTGTCCGTCAATGGAAATTCTATCCTTGGCAACGCTTCAACCGATACTGTTACTCTGAATGGAAGCACTGTTTATATTCCCAACGGCTTGGATTTCTCTTCTGATGGAGTAACTCCTTATTCCGTCCTCAAGATTCAAAACAGAACCCAAGTCTTCGGAGGGTTAGTTGAATCCGGCGGTTTCTTTGGGAATAACTCCTATTTTTCGGAGGAATTCAATGCCGATACGTCCAACGCTATTACGGCAGATAACGCTGTTATTGGTGATAATGGTCAGATGTATTTTGACACCACCTCCAACAACGTTTCCTATACGGCGTTTGACGGTATCGGCGGCTTCGCCAGGCTGACTTTCGGCACGACTAGCAACACTGGCGCTCTGATCGGTTTTGGTGCCGCCGGAAATGCCTTAAGCTCTATTTTCTCCAAAGCCTCATTGCCGGTCGTCCAGATGAAAGTCAGGACTAACGTCACCAATGCAACCAACGATATTGTCTGGGGGCTGATGGATAGGGCGACGGCGGCGCCGGTAGCCAATGATGCCCTGCCTAATAACGGAATCTTCTTCTGGACTAACAATGATGCCTCCTGGGTGGGAGTTGTCCGCAGCGCTGGCTCGACCGTTGGTACGGTCACCTGCTCTGGGACAATCAGCACCACCGCTTTCGCCTTAGGAAGGATCCAAGTCGAAAGCTCGACTTCGGTAAGATTCTTGATGGATTATGACGTCTCGGATGGTATTAATTTTACCGATTGCGGAACCGTCTCTGGCGCCGGGCCGACGGCGGATTTAGGCGTGGCCTTGTATAATATGCATACTGAGACTACCGGTTCCAGACAAATCGATCTTGATTATATTCGGGCCTGGCAAGATGATAGTCCGATTGCAAGAATAGAAACTCGCAGCATCTCGAATCCCGATGCCATTACTCAATATAATTTTAATGACCAACTGGTTGACGGCTTAGATTTATTTAACGGCGTTAAGACCGAGGTACCTTATGATGCAGTCGATAAGTTTACTTTTTATCGGGACAACAATATGACCATCTTGCCAGAATCGGCCATTGCTCGGATTTATTCCGCAAGCATTTCGACCGACGGTTTGGTAGCTTCAAAGATAGGAATCGGGACGAAGACATCGTCTTACAGGTTCCAAGTCGGGGAAAAGAGCAACTATGGTTATGTCGATGAATTTGGAGCTTGGCAAAGTTCTTCCGATGAGAGGTTTAAGGAGAACATCACAAAGATCGATAATGCCCTGAGTCTTGTATCCAGAATGGAAGGGATAAGGTACAACGTTATCGGAGGTTCTGCGCCTCAAATAGGGTTTAGCGCTCAAAAGATGGAGCAGGTCGTCCCTGAAATCGTCTCGACGGATAAAGATGGATATAAGGGAATAGCTTATTCCCATCTGGCGCCGATTCTTGTGAATGCTATCAATGAGCAGCAACTTGAAATCAATAGTTTGCAGAGCCAGATCGCTTCATTAAACGTCCCAGGTGTTTCTCAGTCTGACTTGAATGATTTGGTCGTTTCCGGCGCCATTTCTATCGGGGGACATGTCACTCTTGATAAGGATTCTGTTGGAGAGGTAATTGTGAGAGCCGGAGAAACATCTGCCAGCGTTTCCTTCTCGAGTGCTTACGACTTTTTCCCAATCATCACCGCTACCTCCTTTAAAGAGTATGCTCCTGTGTACGTAAAAGACATCACCAAGATCGGATTCTCCGTCTCCTTCGGTGAGGGATATATTCCTCAAAACGACGTAAAGATTCTCTGGCATGCATTTGCCCAGAGAGAGAAACTCTTTGAATTTGATCAGCCGGCTTCACCCGTCGTCCCTGTTTCTTCAGCGCCTAGTGTAACCGAGGAGAGTGCCACTCCGCCGGAATCAGGAGTTGTCGAATCTTCCTCATCTGATGCGCCAATAGTGGAGGAAAAACTGGATTTTCCGCAGCCTAGCGAAGCCGATAACCCCGGGCCGGAGTCAGAAACCAGCCCGGTTGAACCTTCGGAATCGGGGACCTTATCAGAAGGCGAATCTCAAATTGCTCCGGAGCCGACCCCATTACCCGAGGTTATCCCATCAACATCGCCGGTCGAGAATATTGATCCTGTCGTTCCTCAGCCGCAAGGTGAGGCGGCTGGCAGCAATTAAAAATGAGAGGGTTCTTTAATTGTGATATTTCAAAAAAGACAGATGAAAGAAAGATTAAAAATTAAAAAACGTTTTCTCTTTATTTTCAGCGTTGGTCTCTTGGCTGTTTTCACCTTTACTTCATTTACCGTAATGGCGAGTGAAACTAATGGTACGATCGTGACTAATACTGTCAATGACGGTTATGCTTGGGGTAGCAAGGTTGGCTGGATTAATTTCAGGGTCGCGAACGGCAACGTGAGAATTACAGATAGCGGCCTGACCGGGTATGTCTGGAATTCCAATTCCGGTTGGATCGGCTTATCGCCATCAAATGGCGGTATTAGAGTCGACTCGAGCGGCAATCTTTCCGGATTTGCCTGGGGTTCGAACGTCGGTTGGGTTAATTTCTCCGGTGTTTTGATTAATTCTGCCGGCAGATTTATTGGTCAGGCTATTGGTGATAATGTCGGTACGATTAATTTCAGTTGCGCAAATTGTAATGTCATGACCGATTTTCGGCCGATAAGCTATCGAGCCGTTGGCGGTGGTGGCGGTGGTGGCGGCGGTGGAGGAGGTGGAATCTCTGGAGGCGTTGTTCCGCCACAGGGGATCATCACTCCGCCTGGCGGCTTTAACGTCTTGATAAATAACGGCGCCCCAGTGACCGCTTCGGTCAATACGGCCCTGACCCTCTTAGGCAATGGGAATACTGACCTGGTCTGGCTTTCAAATGATGCCAATATGGCTACCCCTTCCCAGATAAGATACGATCGGGAATCCGCCTCCGTTACCGTGCCTTGGGTATTGCCTGGTGATTTTGGCAGGAAGACTGTCTATGCCAAGTTCTGCACACAGTGGGGCTCGTGTTCCGATACGATTTCGAATTCGATTGATTATGCCCAGCCTGCTCCGGCAGCTCCATCAACTCCAGCTCCCGGCGTTGCTCTTGCTCCCACCCCCGCTCCCGGCATTGTCCCGACTGCGGTTTCTCCCGCTCCGACTCCCGCCCCGGCGCCAGAAGAGGCTCAGCCTGCCCAGTTGTTCGATATCAGGCTTTTGTTGGATAGCGGCGCCGTTTCCAAAGCTAGCGACTTGGTAGCGAGAGTCATGTTCACCAGTTTTGGTCGTCTTCCGACTCCAATCAATATGGAATTTGCCATTATCAACGCTGGAGGCGAAGAGGTTTGGAGCGGTTCTGATTCGACCACGGTTCAAACCGAAGCAGTCTTTATTAAAAGATTCTTCGATGCCGGCGAGTTGGCGCCCGGAAAATACAGACTAAGACTTAAGACTCTCTACAATCAAAATGTCGAGGATACATTCTTTGCTGATTTTGAAATAAGTCGGAAGAAAGTTTTTTCTCCTTATTGGTTATTGGCCGGCTTTGCAGCTATCGTGTCGGTCGGCGTTATCTTCTTCCTTCTTAAAAAGAAAAGAGACGAACAAAAAAAGAAAATGGAAATATAAAAAAAGAGGCGATTCCCGACAATGAGGTCGAGGCCCAATGATTGGGTTAATTAATAATTATGAATAAAAAAATATTCTTAACAATATTATTCTCGACAATGATCTTATTCACCTCTGATTGGGCCAGAGCCTCGACGACGGATGGCTATATCATTTTGGGGAACAAAAATGACGGCTATGCTTGGGGGAGTGAGATGGGTTGGTTGAACTTCGGAGCTCCGAATGGCAATGTGAGAATTACGGATAACGGCCTGACGGGGTATGTCTGGAATGCGAATTATGGGTGGATCAATATGGCCCCGAAGGACGGCGGCGTTATGATTTCGAGGGACGGCAGAATGTCTGGGTTAGCTTGGAATGATAATTTAGGCTGGATTGATTTTAACGGCGTCTTTATTGATAGATCGGGAAGGATTTCCGGAAGATTGGAGGGCGATAAGTTCGGGGTTATAAACTTTGATTGCAAGAACTGCATTATTTATACCGATTATCGGCCTTCTATCTACAGGAGCGAGCCATATACCGGGCGGGGAGATGTAGGTGGGACTGTTAAGGACCCATCCTTAAGTCATGTCTTTGATATAAGGCTTCTTATAGACGCCGCCGAGATAAAAAAGCTTCAGGATCTTTCCGCTCATGTCACCTTCGAGAACTTTGGAAGCGATTCTACTCCGGTGAATATGGTGTTTACGGTAATCGACTCAAGAGGCGGGGAGATATGGAAGGAGACAAATACGACATCTGTTCAAACCGAAGCGGTTTATAACAGGAATTTTTTATACGCCCCCAGTGTCCCGGAAGGAAAATACGTTTTGCGTCTTGATACGGTTTACGGCAACGATATCAGAGACACTTTTTCTGTGCCCTTTTCAATCAAGTCGGAGGATGGTCAGAGGACCGATTCTTTTAGCAATCGGAAACTCGCCCCCTTCGTTCCCGTCGTCCTGATCGGAGTTATGTCACTATTCGTTGGTTTTCTGATCTTTACCGTCAACAAGAACCTGAAATCAAAAAAATAAAAACAAACAAGACTGCATTTGTCTAAAAGCGGACCATCGTTCGGATGAAGAAAACAAGTCTTATAAAAAATAAAAGAATGCCATTAATACTCGCTTTATGTGGAGTCGTATTTTTTGCGACGTTCACCAAGGCGAGCGCCCTATCCTTGGAAACAAGAATCGCGGATAACTACACTGAAGTCAAGGCTGGCGATAAGGTGTTTTTTGACGTTGAGATAAAATATCCGGAAAACACAAGGAGACGGGATTTAAGGATTGAGTATCAGATGTTCGACGGGAATACGATAATCGCCAGAGAAAACGTATTGAGAGCGGTAGAAACCCAGGCGTCATTTATTGATTACATGACCGTGCCAAGCGACGCCAAGGGAGGCATGAAGACTTTGAATATATTCATCCAGACCTATGAGCCAGTCGATCAAGGCGGGGTTGCTGAGGAGATTTCGACTACCTTTATGGTTAAGAGGGGTATCGGCGGGTTATATCTTTATTTTTGGTTGATTTTAGCAGCCATGGCGGTCGTTATCTTGCTTATAATTCTCCAATTGATCAAGTTCAGGAGGATTCTTAGGGGGAAACGAGAGGTGGATATTTGATGGATACGCCATTCAAAATAAGATATACTGGTTAGTATGATACTAAAGGGAAAACCTTCGGTTGTGGCTTTTTTTCTTATCCTTATTGCGGTCGGGGCGGGGCTTGGAGGCGTTGCCTTGATAAAAAAGCATCCGGATATTCGCGTGGTTGAAGCTGACCCCAAAAACGGGCATCTTGATGATATTTTATCCTTTTCTGAATGGAATCCCTTTACTGCGACTAAAAAAGTGGCGGCTCATTCCGATGTCCCGGAAATTCGCAATTTTGAGAAGGCTAGGGATGCCTTTTCGGCTGATTTTTTCAAGTACGCCCTGACTGACGGCGACAATCTGCTTAGACTAACGGATAATTTCCTTTCCTCAGTTGCGGATCTTAAGGAATTAAGGACTAGATCTATGTCCGTCGCCTCCGTTTCCGGGAGCCAAAGCTATCTTTCCAAGCAGTTGGATTTGACTGAGATGGAGACTAGGATTTCTACCATTAAGAGAATTATGGCCGCTGATGGGAAGATTGTTTTCTTGCTCATCGACGAAAATCAGATCAGTCCGCTTGGAGGAAAGATTTTAGAGTCAAGGATATATCCAGTCTCTTCCGGAAAACTGGATCTCGATAATGAGCTAACTCCGACCCCCGAAGTTGCCAGCCTCCTTACAAGGAGCGGTTATGCCGATCTTGATAGCCTCGCTTTCAAGATTAAACAATCTTACCCCGAGGACGAGCTGGCGTTTATCGCCATCAACCTCTCTGGAATCCGCCGAATCGTAAACGATCTCGGCATTATTGAGTTTCCGGATGAAAAGATAGTTGTCGATAGCGACAACATCAGAGAGGCCGTTATAAAGAAGAAGGATTTCTTAAAATCTATCCTGTTTGTTTCCAGGGAAAGGTTAGTAATTTTTTCAATGGAAAAACTGCTCTCTTTCTCCGAGGATGTTGGAAAGATTATCGATGCCGGGAATCTTCAAGTCGTTTTACCCAAAGAAAAAAGATCGGAGGTCTCTCCGGAGACTAATCATCTTTCCTTAAGGCCAGTTTTCACCGCCTCGGAAAGCAGTCCCTTGAGGGCGAAGGTGGAAATCAATACCGAGCTTTTCTCCGACGGGACTGAGGAAACGGAAGTTACCTTAAAGAGGGTGGAGCCGGATTCTTTAAGAGGATTGGAAAACCTTTTTGTCATCGTTCCGAAGACGGTTGAATTTCTTAATGCGAATAACGAGAACAAGAGGACAGCCGGTTTGGAAGGCTTGGCGGATAGTCTCTCCGTTAAGGAGTTCGACAATATTGGAAGAATCTTTTCTTTTAAATACCGAGATAAAATGGATATGCTTTCAGGAAGGTCTTACAGGTTCCTCTATAAAGGGCTAAAGGGGGCGGATATGCCAGTCTCGATCAAGATTACCGTTTCTGGCGGATATGTTTTTAAGGAAACCGGAAAAAGCGAATATGTCTATGAGAGCCTTGATTCTGTAGAAGAATTGCCAATTGTGCTAACTCTTGTTAGATTATAAGCAATGGATTTTATTAGAAACTTTGTCATTATTGCCCACATTGACCACGGAAAGTCAACTTTGGCGGACAGAATGCTGGAGGTGACGGGAACGATTACTTCTAGAGAGATGAAGCCTCAGTTCCTGGATCAGATGGAACTGGAGCGTGAAAGGGGGATTACCATCAAGATGGCGCCGGTCAAAATGAAGTATCAGTATGAGGGAAAGAATTATGTCTTGAATCTCATCGATACCCCCGGCCATTCCGACTTCGGTTACGAAGTTTCCCGCGCCTTGAAAGCGGTTGAAGGCGCGGTTCTTTTGGTTGATGCGACTCAGGGAATCCAGGCCCAGACTCTGGCTAATTTTGAATCGGCTAAAAAGGCCGGTCTCAGGATTATTGGCGCTGTCAACAAGGTTGACATGAATCCTCCGCAACTCAACACCGTCATCAAAGAATTGGCAAAATTGATCGGAGTGACAGAAGAAGAAATCTTCAAAGTTTCAGGAAAGACCGGTGTAGGTGTTAAGGAGCTCTTGGATGGCATAGTGAGGGACATTCCTCATCCTACTGCTACTGAGGGCAGTCAGGCGTTGATTTTTGATTCTTTCTACGATGACCATAAGGGGATTATCGCTTATGTCAGAATCTTTTCCGGCGAATTCTCAGCCAGGATTTCAACGAGACTGATCGCTGCCGATAAAAGTTTTCTTATAAAAGAAGTCGGCGTCTTCGCCCCGAAGCAGACGCCGGTGGATAAGATCTCGGAAGGTGACATCGGTTATATCGCGACCGGCATCAAAGACCCGGGCATCTTGCGTATTGGAGACACGATCGGAGACAAGCCTCTGCCCGGTTATACTCCGCCGAATCCGGTAGTTTTCGTATCGTTATATCCGGAGGATGGCGGCGAATATGAGAATCTAAAGAGCGCCCTCAATAAACTTCATCTTACCGATGCTTCACTTTCTATCGATTCGGATTATAGCGATGTCTTGGGAAGAGGATTCAAAGTCGGTTTTTTAGGCAGGCTTCACTTTGAAATCATCACTAGCCGTCTGGAGAGAGAGTTTGATATTGAAGTAATCACCAGCTTCCCCTCAGTCGCTTATAAAGTGAAGGACAAGCAGGGCGTTGAGACGATAATCCAAAGTCCAAAGGATTTCCCAGAGGATAATAACGGCGTCATGGAGCCGGTGGTTATCGTTCGTATCGTCACTCCTCAGGCCTACCTGGGTAAGATTCTGTCCTTGAAGGAGTTCTTTCAAATGGACGAAATTGAGACAGAATCGTTTGATGACAACGTCATTGTCAGGACTAGGATGCCGTTGTCTGAGCTCGTTTCGGATTTTGATGATAAGATCAAGACCGTCTCCTTGGGCTTCGCCTCCTTCAGCTACGAGTTTGCCGGTTATTCCAAGACTAACGTCACCAAGATGGAAGTGATTCTGGCTACTGAGGAAGTTCCCGGATTGACCAGGATCGTTTACAAGCACGAAGCGGAAAGGATTGCCAGAAAAACAGCTGAAGAGTTGAAAGAGCTGCTTCCGAAAGCTCTCTTTACCCAAGTTATCCAGGTCAAGGCGTTGGGAAAGATTTTGGCGAGAGAGGATATCTCCGCTATGAAAAAGGACGTCACCGGTTATCTCTATGGAGGAGACCGAACCAGAAAAGAAAAGCTTTGGAAGAAACAGCAACGCGGTAAAAAAAGATTGAAGGAGCGTGGTCGGGTGACCATCTCTCCGGAAATCTTCAAGGAATTATTGAAGAAGTAGTTTTTGTGTTATAATCATAAGGTGATTCAGAAAATTATTTATATAATTTGTCTGGTTTTAACCTTAGGCATCATCGTCAAATACGGAAAGGATGTCTATTCCGATTACGCGGCGGCAAAAGCGGAAAAAGAAAAGCTTACCGCGGATATGATGAGGATCTCCGATGAGAACGACAAGCTTCAGAAGAAGCTCGACGGTTTTTCCAACTCCGAGACCGTTATTAAGGAATTAAAAGCGCGTTTCAATTATAAGTTGCCCCAAGAAAAGGTAATCATTGTCGCGCCTGAAAAAGCGCAGAAAGCCAGCGAGTAATCGCGGTTTTCTTTGCGAGTATCGTATAGTGGCCATTATGCAACCTTCCCAAGGTTGAGACACGGGTTCGATTCCCGCTACTCGCTCATCAAAAATACCCGCATCCTATGTGGGTATTTTTATATAAGGATGAGGCGGGAATCGAATAGGGATGGGTCGGAAGGGAGATGAAGGTATCCCTTCCGTGAAGGATGTTTATGAAACCGTGGGTTTCATAGGAGCGGACACTTCCGCGACGTGAGATAGCTAGCGTCCCGCTACTCGCTCATCAAAAATACCTGCATCCTATGCGGGTATTTTTATATAAGGATGAGGCGGGAATCGAACTGTTGCTTCTATCTCCGGGTATTTTTTCCTGTTTTTTGCGGTTATTTCACTTATCCCCATGATGGCGGGAGGTATTTTGTAGATTTTAAGCGGTTTTGGGAGATTGACAATTTATTTCTCAAAAAGGGTGGTCTGTGGATAAGATTGTTTCTTGCGGAAAACCAAGGAGTTTCTTTGTTATAAAAAGTTTCTTAAAAGGGCTACAATAAAAGAAACGCACGATGAAAAAAGAAACTCGCTTCATATTTGTCACCGGAGGGGTAATCTCCGGGATAGGAAAGGGGATAACGGCCGCCTCGTTGGGAAGACTTTTGGTCTCTCACAATTACTCTGTTTTTTCGATAAAGACCGACCCTTATCTTAATGAAGACGCGGGTACGATGAATCCTTTTCAGCACGGCGAGGTATTCGTGACTGACGACGGTGCGGAAACCGATCTCGACCTCGGTCATTATGAAAGGTTTATTTCCAAGCCTTTGGACAAGAGAAGCAATTTTACCAGCGGTTCTGTCTACAGGTCCGTGTTGGATAAGGAGAGGAGAGGTGAGTTCCTGGGCAAGACGATCCAGGTCGTGCCCCATATTACCGATGAGATAAAATCAAGGATTTATAAGACTGCCTCGGAAGAGAACCCTGATTTCTTACTTGTAGAAATTGGTGGAACGGTCGGATCAGATATGGAGATCGCCCCTTTTCTGGAAGCGATGAGGCAGATAATGATCGAAGTCGGCCGGGAGAGGTCCTTGAGCATCCACGTGGTCAAGATCGATTATGTCTTTCCGTCGGATGAGGAGAAGACGAAGCCGATACAGAATTCGGTCAGGCAGATGATGGGTTTGGGATTGATGCCGGATGTTTTGGTTGTTCGCGCCAAGAGAGAAGTTGCTCCCGAAAATATCGATAAGATTTCAATGTTTTGCAACGTCCCCGTTGAGAGGATCATAGAGGCGGTCGACGCCAAGAATATTTACGAGATACCGGTTAACCTTGAGGAGAGAGGACTCTTAAACGCGGTCCTTCAGAGATTCTCCTTGGACGAGGTGCCAAATAATTTGCTTGAATGGAGGGAAAAGCTGGAAAGAATCAGAAGCGCGGAGAAGACTGTAAGGGTTGGGATGGTGGGCAAATACCACAATCATCCGGATGCCTATATCTCTGTCAAAGAAGCTCTTTTTCACGGCGGTGTTGAAAATGATGTCAAAGTCGATATTGTTCCTATTGATTCCGAAAGCGAGAATCTGGAGGAAGAGATAAAGGGTGTTTCCGGGATTATTGTTCCTGGAGGATATGGTAAGAGGGGAGTTGAGGGCATGATAGAGGGCATAAGGATCGCCAGAACCAACAAGATTCCTTTCCTTGGACTTTGCTACGGCCTTCAGATGGCTGTCATCGAGCGGGCCAGGAACGTTCTGGGTTGGGACGATGCCGACACGACCGAAAACAACGAAGAAACCAGTCACCCGGTTATCGATATCCTGGAAAGCCAAAAGAATCTTGATAAGATGGGCGGCAACCAAAGACTTGGCGCTTATACGGCCGTCATCGCTCCTGGAATGGTGGTCTCTGGAATCTATAATTTGGAAAATGGCGGCGAGGTTTCTGAACGTCATCGCCACCGCTATGAGGTCAATCCGGCTTATCATGCCGACTTGGAAAAATCCGGTTTGGTCTTTTCAGGCAAATCGCCGGACGGCGAATTAGTGGAGTTCATTGAGATTCCGAAAGAGCAACATCCTTTCTTCGTCGCTACCCAGGCCCACCCGGAGCTGAAGAGCAAATTCATGGAACCTCACCCTTTGTTCGTCTCGTTTATAAAAGCAGTCAAGGACAACAGTTGATTTTCTTGTTGCTATTCCTGATTTTTGCTAAAATATAATCAGCAAACAATGAGAGAAAAAAAGTTTCTACCCTGGAAGGATCCTTGACTCCGATCTCGGATAAGCTCGGGAAGAAAAACAAAGTTTTATTTTTCGGAATTATTGCGGTTTTAGTTGTCGCTTTCGGATCGACCGCTTATTTCTATGTAAAATACAATAATCTCAAAAAGGACCCAAATATCGAGGCCAAAGAAGATACGGCTAGGTTGGTGAGGGAGGTGGGGAAGATAATGGAACTCCCGGCCGACGAGACACCAACAGTTGCTACGATTTCAGACATAGAAAAGTTGAAGGATCAAGCCTTCTTTGCTAAAGCGGAGAACGGCGACAAGCTCTTGGCTTATGGTGGAAAATATATGCAGGCGATATTATATCGTCCGTCCATTCATAAGATAATCAATGTCGCCCCGATCGTTCCCGATGGTCAAAGCGCGACGGCGAAGCAGCCTTCTGCCGCTGAGAGTCCGAAACCGTAATTAAAAAATAAAAACCATAAATAAGACCCGCCAAGGCGGGTCTTATTTATTCTTATCCGTACTGAGCCGAAGGCGAGAATCTCGCCCTTTATACTGAGCCGAAGGCGAGATTCGAACTCGCGACCTCTGCTTTACGAAAGCATTGCTCTACCAGCTGAGCTACTTCGGCATACCATGGTATCTTATCTTAAAATGAGTCTCTTTTCAAACATAAATCCCCCGAAGGTCTCTTCGGGGGAGGGGTCTTAAGGTCGGCAGGAGAAGTAGGTTTTTCGGTCGGTCTGATGGTCCAGTCTCCAATTAAGGTCTCTCTCGAAGAGCCTGGATGATCTGTTATTATCTTTGCAGACGACGGCGAATATTTGGCTGTAATGTTTTTCTATCGCCAAGAGCCTTAGCATATCTACCAACTGGGGTCCATAACCTCTTCGGCGCTGTTCGGGAATAATATAAATTCGGACTCCGTACCTGCGTTTTCGGTCATAATAAGTATAAAATCCGATGAATCCGATCGGTTGCCCGGATTCATCAAAGGTCAAAAACAGGTTGTCTGATATCATCTCCTTCACGTCTTGCTCGTCAGCGGTCATAGTAGCCTGAAAGTTAAAGTCATCCTGATCGTCCAGTAGTCTCCACAACTCCAAAAGCCTTGCGTCTTTCCTCGTGCTTTGTTCCAGATATATTGCCAAGATAAACTGCCTCCTCAAATTAAGAATATTTTAGTTTTCTGGGTGAATTGTACCACAAATACAGAAAAAAGTCAATAAAAATGAGCTCGGTTTGTGGTAATATATAACGGTTGATTTATGACTGAAGATTTGGATTTTATCTTAAAAAACCTAGGTGAAAGGTTTGAAATTGAAAAAAATAAGACTAGGCTCAAGGAGCTTGAATTCGAGGTCTCCAATCCGGATCTTTGGACGAAGAACCGTTTTGAGGCGGAGGAGAAGACCAAGGAATACGGAAAGCTTAAGAATCTCGTGACCGATTTTGAAAGCATCACGAACGCGGAAGAGGCTAGGGCCTTTGAGGCGGAGTATATGCCGAAGAACGAATACGAGAATCTCCCGGCTTTGATCTCGGTTTACCCTGGAGCTGGCGGCGAGGATGCGGCCGATTGGGGCGGAATGCTGATGAAGATGTATGGATTGTATGCGGCAAGGCGCGGTTGGAAAACGAGGATGATCGATGATGATACGATAGAGATAAAAGGGGAGGACGCCTATAACATTCTCAAGAACGAATCGGGCGTTCATCGTCTGGTCAGGATCTCTCCCTACGATTCCAAGGGCTTGCGTCACACTTCCTTTGCTTTGGTTGAAGTCTTGCCTGATTTGGGAAAAATCAAAACCGATATTGAGATTCCGGAAAAGGACATCAAGGTTGATTTCAACAGATCGTCAGGTCCGGGCGGACAGAACGCCAACAAGGTTGAAACGGTGGTCAAGGTTACCCACATTCCCACCGGGCTGACTGCTACCTCCTCGGTTGAGAGGGGTCAGTCACAGAATAGGGAAATAGCGATGAATATTTTGAAGGCGAGGCTTTTGAAGTTGATGAAGGAAAAACAGGAAACTGAAATTTCTAATTTAAAAACAAAAGTTTCGATTGAATGGGGACATCAAATCCGTTCCTATGTCCTCCATCCCTACAAGATGGTCAAGGATCACAGGACGGAATATGAAACATCAAAAGTCGACGATGTTTTGAATGGCCAGCTTGATGAATTAGTGGAAGCTGAGTTAAACTTATAAGTAACAGTGATTACATTTAATGGAGTTTCAAAAAAATATGGGCCTAATGAAGTCATTTCCGATATCAGTTTTAAAATTGAACCCGGTGAATTTGTCTCTTTAGTGGGAAGATCCGGAGCTGGAAAATCGACCTTGATCAAGATGCTCATAGGTGAAGAGAAACCTACGAAAGGAAGAATTGTTTTTGGTTCGTATGACGTTGCCAGGATGAAGTCTAAAAACCTCCCGTTCTTAAGGCGTCATATGGGAATTATTTTTCAAGATTTCAGGTTATTGCCGAGAAAGACGGCTTACGAGAATGTTGTTTTTGCCATGGAGGTTGCCGGCCGCCCCGACAGGGAAATAGCGGAAATCACTCCCCAGGTCCTCGATTTGGTGGGGCTTGGCAATAAGATGCACAATTTCATCAACGAGTTGTCGGGTGGCGAGAGGCAAAGAGTTGCCATCGCGAGAGCCATGGTCAATCATCCCGATGTCATCATCGCCGATGAGCCGACCGGAAATCTTGATCCGATAAACACTTGGGGCATTATCAATCTTTTGATGAAGATCAACGAGCTTGGTACCACGGTAATCCTAGCGACTCACAATAAGGATATTGTCAACCAACTTGAGAAGAGGGTTATCAGCATGGAAGATGGTCGTATCCTCCGCGATGAAGAAAAAGGAAAATATATTTTAGCCTAATGGTCACTACTTTATACAGAGTCTTTAAGTATGGATTGCAGAATTTTCTCAGAAACTATCTGGTTTCCATCGCTACCGTTTTGGTCATGCTTTTGGCCGTTATCGTCTTTCAAGGGCTTCTTATTTTCGGCGTCATCGGAGACAGGTCTTTAGGGACGATCAAGGATAAGATCGACATCAGCGTCGACTTCGCCGATTCAGTCAGTGAAGATGACGTTCTCCAGGTTAAAGGCGTTTTAGAAAAGATGCCCGAAGTAAAATCGGTCGCTTATATTTCGAAGGATGCCGCCTTGGAGAAGTTCAAGGAAAGGCATGCTGGTGATGAGGATGTCACAAGGGCTTTGCAAGAGATTGAGAGCAACCCTCTTCAGGCTTCGCTTAATATCAAAGCTCATGATCCGAAAGGCTATGCCGTCATCGCCGATTATTTCAAGGATGAAAAATTCAAGAATATGGTGACTAATGTCAGCTACAGCCAGAACCAGACCGTCATTGAGAGATTGTCGAGGATCATGGATGTCGGCAGGAGCATGGGCTTTATCCTGATTGTCGTCATGTCGATTGTCGCCGGTATCGTTTCTTTCAACACCATCCTCCTTGCTATCAACAGCAATAAGGATGAGATCGGGATAATGAGACTCGTCGGTGCCTCCAACGCTTTCGTGCGCGGTCCTTATATTATCGTCGGTGCCATCTACGGAATCGTCTCCGCTTTCTTGGCGACGATTATCACCACTCCGTTTGTCCTCTGGGCAAACCCGGCTATCAGGGTTATTATCCCTGAGTTCAGTATGTGGAGCTATTTTATCACCCATATTTTCGGTTTTTTGGGCTTGAATCTCTTATTTGCCGTCGGTATCGGGGTCATTTCTTCCGTTATTGTCGTCCGTCGCTACCTTACCGTTTAAGCTTGCAAAACCGCGATTGAAAAGTTAGTATAATAGGACTTATGAAGAACAGAAAGGAAATCTTAAACGAACTTCTTGACGAAGTAAAAGAAAACCTGATCCGCATTGAAATTACTACCGGATATTTGCAAAAGAGGCATGCCGAATCTGGCAAAGATGCCATTTTGCACGAACTTGCCAAGCTTGAAACCAATAAGCAGGAAAATGCCGATTGGCAGAAGTACTTGGAAGCCCAGGTTGCCGAAGAAAAATAAAATAATCATCAAAATCTCCCTTAACCGGGAGATTTTTTGATGTTTTTTGTGCTATCATTAACCTAATGGAAAAGGATTATAACAAAGTTTTCGAAGAGGCGTATGGGAAGCTTAATAAGGCTCAGAAGGAGGCGGTTGATGAGATTGACGGTCCGGTTATGGTTATTGCCGGTCCGGGCACCGGCAAGACCCAAATCTTAACCATGAGGATTGCCAATATTTGTCGGAAGACGGATACCGAGCCTGAGAATATCTTAGCCCTCACCTTCACCGAAGCGGCCGCTTCAAGTATGAAAAGAAGATTGGTCGACCTTATGGGTCCCGGGGGTTATCAAGTGATGATCAGCACCTTTCATGGTTTTGCGAACGATGTCATTAAGAATTTTCCCGAGGAGTTTCCGCGTCTTATTGGTGCGGAGCTTCTTGATGATGTCACCAGGATTAAGTTTTTACGTGAGGTCATAGCCGCTCTTCCGCTTGAAAAGTTGAAGTCCGCTTACGATCCGGATCATTATCTGAAAGCGATCAATGGAGCGATTAACGATCTGAAGAGGGAGGGTGTTTCCGTTGATGAGTTTGCCGAAATCATAAAAGGCGAAAAAGAAGGATTTGAGCTGATAGCGGATTTGTATAACGAGAAGGGGGTGAATAAGGGGAAGAAGAAGACGAAATACATCGAGCTCGAGAAGCGGATCGCAAAGGGAGAGGAATTAGTCGGCATTTATCGGGAGTATGAGAAGAAACTCCAGGCGGAGCGTTATTATGATTACAACGATATGCTGATGGAAGCCCTGAGGGCTCTGAAGGAGAATGATGACCTTTTGCTTTCGATCCAAGAAAGATATCAATACATCCTGGTAGATGAACATCAGGATACCAACAAGACCCAGAACAGGATCGTTGAATTGATTGCCAGTTTTCACGACAATCCGAATGTTTTTATCGTCGGTGATGAGAAGCAGGCGATCTATCGTTTTCAGGGGGCTTCTTTGGAAAACTTTACCTATTTTCAGAAGCTCTATCCGAAATCAAAGCTTGTCTTCTTGGAAGAGAATTACCGCTCGACCCAGACAATCCTCGATTCCGCTCATAGCGTTCTGGCCGGCAAGAGGCCGTTACTTGCAAGATCTGGCAGTAAAGACGAGAAAATAAGGATCTGCTCCTTTACCAATCCCTATTCGGAAATCAAGTTTGTTGCCGAGGATATAAAGAGCAAGATAGCCTCAGGCGTCCTCCCGGAGGAAATAGCCATTCTTTATAGGGAAAACAAGGATTCCAGGGAAATGTCCGAAATGCTTTCCCGCTATAAGATTCCCTTTGTCATCGACCCGGGGGAGTCTATCCTTTATGACCATCTGATCAGAAAGATTATCGTTATCTTGAAAGCTATTGACGCATTCGGTTCGCAGAAGGAGCTGATTGAGGCTATGCATATCGATTGTTTCCGGATCGACCAGTTTGATATTGTGAAAATCCTCTCTGCGGTTAGCGCCGATAAGACTTCGATCTTTGATATTTTGGAAGACGACGATGTCTTGTCATCTCTTAAATTGAAGACCGAGAGGCGGATTAAGCGTTTTTATTCCTTTCTCAAACATCGCTCGGCGGAGAAGGAGAATGTTTCTCTACTTAAGCTTTATGAGAATGTAATAAAAAAATCTGGGCTGATGAGACAGGTGATAAACAGGGGGAACAGCATTCAGGATTTGGAAAAGATCAATGGATTGTTCAAGGAGTTGAAAAGGTTTATCCAAACGGAGAAATCCGCCTCTTTGGCAAAGTTTCTTGAGCATTTGGAAATCATGAAGGAAAACGGTTTTCCTCTTTCAAAGATGGTCCTTTCTCCGGAGACGAAAAAAGTCAGGCTGATGACGGCCCACAAATCAAAGGGCTTGGAATTCGGTTATGTTTACTTGATCAACGCCGTCACTAACAGTTGGGAGGGAAAGAGGCAGAGGAATCTGCTGCCGCTTCCCGCCAAGGTTTATTCGCTTTGGGGAGATAAGGATTTGCCGGAAAGCGACAAGCCGGAAGATGAGAGGAGATTATTTTATGTCGCCTTGACCAGATCAAAGATCGGAATGACGGTTACTTATTCCAAATTCAATGAAGAAGGCCGGGAGCAGTTGCCGACGGTTTTCGTAAGCGAGATGAGGCAGGATTTGTTGGATTATGAGGATATGTCCGGATATGAGAGGGATGTTTCCGCCGGCAAGGAGCTGGCTTTCGGCAAGGTGGAGAAAAAAGCCGAGGATGAGGTCCTGGATCAGGAATTGATAAAAGAAATAGTTTTAAAGAGGGGCTTTTCTCCGACCGATATCAACAACTACTTGGATTGCCCTTGGAAATATTTTTACGCCAATCTTTTAAGGATACCTCAGACAGTCACGAAATCGAGCGCTTATGGAACGGCGATTCACGCTGCTCTGGCGGACTATTTCGAGCATATGCAAAACGGAAAGGAAATGTCGGCCGAAGAAACTTTTGAAAGTTTCAAAGCTAGTCTTGGAAGGCAGCCGATTACTGATTCCGACAAGAAGGAGCTGATGAAGAAGGGAGAAAAATCCCTTATTAGCTTTATCAACCACTATGCCGGGACTTGGGAGAAAAACTTTCTCACCGAAACTCCGATTTCCGGAGGTGAAATCGATGGAATCCCGATCAAAGGAAGAATCGATAGGATCGAATTGCTTAATAACGGCAAAGTCAGGGTTATTGACTTCAAGACCGGCAAATACAAGACCATGGGCCAGATTATCGGTACCACCAAAGACAGCAATGGCCAAATAAAAAGACAGATAGTCTTTTACAAGCTCTTGCTTCAACAGCTTAAGGAAAGGAAATACGTTTTTGATTATGGGACCGTTGATTTCGTCGAGCCGGACGACAAGGGTGATTTTCATCGAGAGAATTTGGTGCCCGACGAGGAAGACGTAAAAAAACTCACTGACGAGATAAAGTTCGTCTACGACGAAGTGACCAATCTCAAGTTTTGGAATAAGAGGTGTGATGATCCGAAGTGTGAATATTGTCAGATGAGAGATTTGAGAAGGGATAAGCCAATGGAAATCGAAAGCCAAAAATATGGGGATGTGGATAACTCCGACGAGGAATGATTGATCTATGGTATAATTAAGGAGCAATGAAAAATAAACATTTAATTGCCATTACAGCGGTTCTTATGGCTGCAAGCATTGCGCCGGCATTGGCGCAAACGGCAGGCAACGGCACCGCTGGCACAGGAGCCACGACTAACGCCGCTCCTCAAAAGAGGGTGGAGTCAAGAGTGGGCCAAATCCAGCAGAGAGCTGACGAGGCCAAAGCTCAGATCCAACAGAACTTACAAATAAGAGGCGGACTCGCCCAGTTGACCGATGAACAAAGAACTCAGCTTGAGGAGAAGGCTCGAGAAAGGATCAGAGAGATCCAACAAAAGGCTGACGAACTGAAGGCGACCGTCCAAGCAAGGCAAGCTGATGCCGAAAAGAGAATCGAAGACAGGCAAACTGAGCTTGCTAAGATAAAGGATGAAAGGAAGAAGGAGATGATCAAGAGAGTCGATGCTCAACTCGGTGAAATCAATACCAGATTGACCACTGTTTTGACTGAGGCCATCACGAGAATCGAAGAGTTATTGACCAGACTTTCCAATAAGGCTAACGAATTGACTACTGCCGGCAAGGATACTACGGCTGCGAAGGCCGCCATCGCCAAGGCTCAACAGGCTGTCACTGACGCCAAAGCTGCTATTACCGCCCAAGCGGGCAAGACTTATGCTGTCAGTTTTAACAGCGTCACTGAGGCAAAAACCTCTCTCGGAACGGTCAGGTCGGCTATGAGCGCTGATTTGAAAGCAGTCAGGGAAAAGGTTCAGGCCGCGAAGCAAGCTGCTGTCGAAGCGGCTCAGGCGCTTAAGGGGATGGACCCGGAATCCGCTCCTGAAACTACTAACAACACCGTCAAGCCGTAATCAAATAAAAAAATACAATGTCTAAGAAAAACATAATCTATATTGTTGCCGCGGCGATTGTCATCATCTCGGTAATCTTAATCGCTATCGCTAAGCGAAGCGCTGCTCCGGAAGTGGTTTCTCCTTCTGAGAACGTCACCGCTCCGCAGACCCAGGGTCAGAGCTCAGCTCAGATAGAGCAAAGCCTGCAGGGTATTGATACTGGAAGTATCGACCAGGAGTTCCAAAAAATCGACAACGATTTGAAAAATCTATAACTGATAAAAAACACGGTGTGAGGCCGTGTTTTTTTACAATAATCGAAAATCCCTTTAGTATATTGGTAATGGATTACAAAATACTAGAGACAGGAGCTAGCGAAGGATATGAGCTTCTCGACTCCGGAGAAGGAGAAAAACTCGAGAGATTCGGCAAGGTTATCACCAGGCGTCCTGATCCTCAGGCCTTATGGCAAAGGAGTTTGAATGAGGATGAGTGGAAGAAAAACCACGCCTTCTTCACCACTCGCGGCGGAGAAAAGGGGGAGTGGAGGGGAAACAAGATTGAAAACTGGGAGGCGAAAATCGGAGGACTTTCTTTCAACCTGAAGCTTTCCGCGTTTAAGCACGTCGGTGTCTTTCCGGAACAGCAGCCTAATTGGGCGTGGATTGAAGACAAGATAAAATCGTCCGGCAGGAAAACGAACGTTTTGAACCTGTTCGGCTATACCGGAGGAGCTACTCTCGCCGCCGCTAAGGCTGGCGCTGAGGTTTGCCATTTGGACGGATCCAAGACGACCATCACTTTAGCCAAGAAGAATGCCGAGACTTCCGGCCTTTCCGACAAGCTGATCAGATGGATCCTCGACGATGCGATAATGTTCGTAAAAAGGGAGATAAAACGAGGCAGGAAATACGATGGGATCATTATGGATCCTCCAGCCTTCGGCCATGGTCCGAATGGGGAGCTCTGGAAGATTGAGGACGACCTCTTATATTTGATTGATTTATGCCAGGAGCTCTTATCCTCCGAGCCTTTATTCTTTATCATCAACGGTTATGCCTCCGGCTACTCCGCTTTAGCCTATGAAAATTGCCTCAAAGGAATATTCAAAGATAAGGGAGTAATCGAATATGGCGAACTGGCTCTTGTCGATAAGTTCGGTAAAAGATTGTCGGCCGGAATCTTCGCCCGTTGGAGTGATAAATAATTATGGAATTGAAAGTTTTGTATGAGGACAACCATCTGATCGCCATCGACAAGCCGGCGGGTATTCCGGTGGAACCTGGAAGTGGCGTTGAATCTCTTTCGGAGTATGTTAAAGAATATCTTAAGGAGAAATATGGGAAGCCGGGCAACGTTTTTTTGGGAATTGTCCACCGGCTCGACCAGCCGGTCACCGGAGTGATCGTCTTTGCCAAAACCAGCAAAGGCGCTTCTCGGCTTTCGGAACAAATCAGGGATAGGAAGGTGAAAAAAATCTATCATGCTTTGATTGAGGGCGAACTGGAAAAAGACGGCGAGTTCTCTGGCTTTCTTGAAAAAGATAAAAAAAACAGAAAGGCTGTCCTCGGAAAAGAGGGGAAGGAGGCGCGCTTGAAATACAAGGTTCTGGCTCATAAAGCCGGCAAGACTTTGATCGAGGTTGATCTTGGTACGGGCCGGTTTCATCAAATCAGGGCGGTCATGTCCGGCTTGGGACATCCCGTTGTCGGTGATGTTAAGTATGGTTCAAAGATCAGGCTTTCGGAGGGGGAGATAGCCTTGCGGGCGACCGAGTTGTCTTTCAAGAAGCCGACTGAAGACGAAGCCCTGGTCCTGAAAGCTGAGGGGGCACCTTGGGAAAATCTCTAGCCTGATAAGCTTGATTTATCTCTGCTCTTAAGGCATAATAATCGGAGCGGGAATTAATTCCCGCTACTGCAGCGGTAGCTTAGCGGCTAAAGCACTACCCTGTCACGGTAGGGACCGCGGGTTCAAATCCCGTCCGCTGCGCAATAAAAATGATCCGGCACTTTGTGCCGGGTTATTTTTGTTCTGCCAGCTTGGGGATTTGAACGACGGACTGAATGAAATGAAGGAGGGGAGCCTTGAAGCGCTAGTGTGTCCTCACGACACGGTAATAAATAAAAGCGATATTCTAACAATAAAAACCGTAAAAATCCGGTTGACAATTTTGTCGTTTTGATATACAATATCTTCATATTATCGCGGAGTGGAGAAATGGTTATCTCGGGAGCCTCATAAGCTCCAGAAGGGGGTTCAATTCCCTCCTCCGCAACAAATAAGTCAAGATTTTTGCTTATCCCTCTTTTTGGGTTGTGTTGCGGAGGAATTGAACCGAAAGGGGGTCGGGGAAAACTGCACGGCGGTTTTCACCGTATAGGATTTTCATAAAACCGAGAGGTTTTATGGGAGTGAAACGACGTGAAATTTCCCTCCTCCGCAACAATCAATTCTAGAAATCTTAAAACCAAATCTTTTTTATATCGGTTTGGTTTTTTGATTACGGATTCGATTATGCCGACATAGCTCAGCGGTAGAGCAAACGTTTCATAAGCGTTGGGTCGCAGGTCCGATTCCTGCTGTCGGCACAAGCACAAGACATTGTGGCGTTTCAAACGTCGTCTTGTGTATAAAATTCTACGCAATTCCAGCCTATGAGTCAGTTTAAATAAAAAGGCTGTTTTTTGCGTATTTAAATATAAGCAGAACCTTTACAACAGAATACCAATTTATTTGAAGTGGTCAAATTCTTTTTTGGCGGCTTCGGAAAGGAATGATTGAAATGGATCGAAAGGAGACCATTCGGAAGACCATGGCTTTCATCATTTTTTTCGGACTGTTCTTTTTGAACACGGGTTGTGTTCCAGTCGGGAAAACCAATGATGTCCCTGCGGCGGTGAAGAAAGGGGAGAGTATCTCTGATATGAAACTTCCCGATCAGCCGGCGTCGACAGCTATTGATTCCGGGGTACCCGCAAGGATCTTGCAGGTAAGTTATGAGGAGAATCTTACTCCTCCGACTGCAAGGGTTCTTGCGGCGAAAATGGCGGCATTCTCGTTGCCATCTAGATCATTAACCGTTTCGCGAGGCGGAGGGGTTGATGAAGAGCGCGCTGCTTATCTAAAAGCGCTCAGGGAGAAAGAGATGAAGGAAGCGGAAGAGAGGGCCCTGCTTGAAAAAGAAAAAGCGGAAAAGAAAGCGGCTCTTGAAGAACAAAAGAGAGAAAAAGAAAAGAAGGCAGAAGCGATTGATATCTTTTATAAGAATAACGGTTGCCCGCTGTCCGGTTATGGGGAAACCTTTGTCGAGGTAGCTGAGAGAAACGGCCTTGATTATCGGCAACTTCCAGCCCATGCCTTTCTGGAATCGACCGGGGGAAGACATCTTTTCAGAAGATACAATCCCTTCGGCTGGGGGAGCAAAAACTTTTCTTCTTTTGACGAAGCGATCGAAGTCGTTGGCGCTAATCTGGGAGGAAACGATCCGGATACCCAATACATCTACAGAGGCAAGACTTTTGAACAAAAAGTTTTGGCGTATAATCATGAAAATCCGAATTACCTTGGTAATATGAAGTCGATCATGAGACAGATTTCCGAAATATACATCAGTTTGGATTGACGCTTCAAAGAGCTAATAATTGCCCGTCCGGCTCAGAAAGGACGGGCTTTTTCTTTTGTAAAATTGCGTAAAAGCTGATAGAATGCATTAAAACAATGAATCTGGAAAATTTGAGACAAAAAGCGTATGAGGACCTGAAAAAGGCTTCAAGCATGGAGGAACTGGAGGAGGTTCGTCTGAAATACCTCGGTAGGAAACAGGGGGAGCTTACGGCTTTTTTGAGGTCCTTCAAGGACATGTCCGAAGATGAGAAGAGGGAGTATGGTCCCATCGCCCAGAGATTGAGAAACGACTTGGAGCAGGAGATTGACGAAAGGGAAGAGCTCTTGAAGAAGCAAGAAATCGGGACTATCGATCTCTCCATTCCGGGAGTCAAAATAGAATCCGGGAGGATCCATATCCTTTCTAAGGTCTATAATGACGTCTGCGATATTTTCCATTCGATGAACTTTTCCGTTGCTGAAGGGCCGGAACTTGAAGAGGAAAAATATAACTTTGATGCCTTGAATATTCCCGCCAATCACCCGGCAAGGGAGATGTGGGATACCTTTTGGGTTAAGAACGATAAGAATACCGAAGGAAGAGTGATGAGAACCCACACCTCTCCGGTCCAAGTCCGTTATATGCTTGAGCACAAACCGCCCTTCCAGATGATTTGTCCGGGAAGAGCTTATAGGTATGAAGCGAGCGACGCTACTCATGAAACGGACTTTAACCAGATTGAAGGACTGATGATTGGAAAAGATATCTCTTTGGCTAATTTTAAGTTTGTCATTGAAGAATTTTTCAGACAATTTTTTAAAGACGATAAGATCGAAGTCAAATTCCGCGCCAGCTATTTCCCGTTCGTTGAACCGGGAGTTGAGGTTGATGTGAAGATTTGGGGCAAATGGTTAGAGATTGGCGGCGCGGGTATGGTTCATCCTTATGTCCTGAAACAAGGCGGAATTGATCCGGCTAAATGGCAGGGATTCGCTTTCGGCTTTGGAATGGAAAGACTCGCGATTATCAAATACGGCGTTCCGGATATCAGGCTCTTCAAGTCGGGAGATGAGAGATTTAATAAGCAGTTTTAACATCAATGAAATTCAGTTACTCATTATTAAAAGAAATTCTTCCTAATATTCCCGTCAGAGATATGGTGGCTCCAGAGCTCAATAGAAAAGCTTTCGAAGTTGAAGAAATACAAGGGGATGTGATGGAAATCAAGCTTACCGCCAATAGGTGGTCTGATTCCGCATGTCATTTAGGTATGGCGCGCGAGGTTGCTGCGGTCTTCGGACTTCCAGCTCCTAAGATTGAGACAAAGTCATCCCTTTCAAAAGTAAAGACAAAGTTTTCCGTCACTATTGAAAAGAATGTCGGTTGCAGGAGATATATCGGCGTCGAGCTTCAGATAAAAAAGCTTGGCAAAACTCCGGAAAGAATCAAGAAGCATCTTGAGAGTCTGGGCCAGCGATCGATCAATTCGGTTGTCGATATTTTGAATTACGTAATGTTGGAAGTCGGTCAGCCGATGCACGCTTATGATGCTGACAAGGTCTCGGGCGGTATCGTCGTCCGCAGGGCGAAGAGCAATGAAAGCTTGGTGACCATTGATAATAAGACTTTCGAATTGTCTGGAGACGAGCTCGTCATTGCTGACAAGAGCCAGGCTTTAGGCATCGCCGGAATCAAAGGCGGCAAGAATTCGGAAGTGACAGAGAATACCAAAAGGATCATCCTCGAGGCTGCTAATTTCGACAATGCTCTGATCTACAAGACCTCCAGAAAGATAAACTTGCAAACGGACGCTTCCCAGCGTTATGGCAAAAACCTTTCACCGGAGCTCTGCGAGTACGGCATGAAGCGCGCCCTTGATCTTCTAACCGAGGTTTGTGGCGCGGAGATAATTTCCGCCGCCGACATCTATCCGGAAAAGCAAAAGGTAAAGACAATCAAATTCAACCTTAAGAAGTTCATTGCCATTACCGGGGTCCAAATATCGGAAAGCAAGGCGAATGAGATCCTGAAGCGTCTCGGCTTCGTTAAAAAAGCCAGTGGCTACGAAGTCCCGTATTGGAGAATGGATGTCGCCATCTTCGAAGACCTTGTTGAGGAGATAATCCGCATCTACGGTCTGGATGAAGTAAAGTCCGTCGCCCCTCTGATTCCGCTGGTTCCTCTTCATGATCACAGATCCGTTGCCTTGGTAAAAAACATCAGGGAAGAAGCCTCCAAGCTTGGCTACGATGAAGTTTACAACTACAGTTTTTCCGATATTGGAAAAGTCGAGTTGATAAACCCGATTGCCGAAGATAAGAAATTCTTGAGAAATAATCTCGTAAGGGGACTCTTGAAGAATATCGAATCCAACAAGAACAATTTCTCCAATATCAGGCTCTTCGAGATAGCAAAGATCTTCAACGACATCGATAGCGAGGAATTGAGTTTCGGGATGGCGATTTATGAAAAGGGAAACAAGAACGCTTTCATTTTGCTCAAGGGCTCGATCATTTCTCTCTTTGATTATCTTGGCGCCGGGAAAGTCAGGTTCGAAAATGAGGATAACGGTCTTGCGATCGTCTCCAAGTCAGGAATCAAGATCGGTCAGATGACCGTTGATGACGGCGGCTGCATGAGCGTTGCCGAAATCAAGGTGGATCACCTCTATGATCTCTTGGCCGACAAGAAGTTCGAGTCTCTTCCCGAATACCCGTCCGTTTCCAGAGACATATCGCTTTGGATTTATGGCAAGACTGGAGTTGGCGATATTCTCTCTATCATTGAGAAAGAGAAACCGCATAATCTGATCGACGTCAGCCTTCTCGATCTCTACGAAGAGAAAGAAAGGAGGAGTGCCGCCTACCGTCTCGTTTTTCGTTCGGCTAAGAAAACTTTGACCGACGAAGAGGTTGACGCTGAGCTCCAAAAAGTCCTCAAGAAGCTCTCCAGCTTGCAAGAGGTGGAGATCAGATAACAATTAGGTGATAATGTCAATAAAAACCCCGAAAAAAGCGGGGTTTTTATGTTTTTCCGTGATTCTTTTTGATTTGGAAAACCCGGTTAAAAATGCTATAATAATTCAGTTAGAAACAGCGAAAAAACAAAGGCAATGGCAAAAGAAAAAGAGGATAAAAAAAGTTCATATTCCGCGAAAGATATTGAGGTCTTGGAAGGTTTGGAACCGGTCCGAAAAAGACCGGGTATGTACATCGGTTCGACCGGAATCGACGGATTGCATCATTTGATTTGGGAAATCGTCGACAACTCGATCGACGAGGCGATGGCTGGTTATGCCAAAAACATCGTTGTCGAAATCCTGGAGGGAGAATCGGTCAAAGTGACCGATGACGGTCGCGGCATTCCAGTCGATATCCACCCGACCACTAAGAAGTCGGCGCTTGAGACTGTTATGACCGTCTTGCACGCTGGAGGAAAGTTCGGCGGCAGCGGCTATAAAGTTTCCGGCGGTTTGCACGGTGTCGGCGCCTCCGTCGTCAACGCTCTTTCGACCAGTGTCAGGGTCGAAGTCAGGCAGAATGGCGGCCTATATGTCCAAGAGTACGAGAGGGGAGTTCCGAAGGCCCAGGTTAAAAAAGTCGGTTCCGCCAACACGACCGGCACCTCGACTGTTTTTCATCCTGATCCGACCATCTTCTCCGAGACTAAGTTTGACCGAAAGAGAATCCTTGAGCGTATGAGGCAGCAAGCCTATCTCACGAACGGGATCAAGATGATCTTTATCGATCGTCGCGGGGAAGCCAACTATTATTACGGCTTCAATTTCTCCGGCGGCGTCAAGACCTTTGTCGAATATTTGAACGAAGGAGGGGAGAAGCCGATCCAAGACGAAGTCTTTTACGTCAGGAAGGATACTCCCGCAGGAGAGGTGGAGACCGCTTTTGTTTATACTGATGATGTCGATGTTAAGGAGCTCAGCTTCTGCAACAACATCAACACTATCGATGGCGGCACTCATATCACCGGTTTCAGGTCTGCTCTTACGAGAACCTTGAATGATTACGGTCGCTCTATCAATTACTTGAAGGAGAGTGATGACAATCTTTCTGGTGACGATGTCCGCGAAGGAATCGTTGCTGTTGTCTCGGTAAAGATTTCCGAACCTCAGTTCGAAGGCCAGACAAAAGGCAAGCTTGGAAATCCGGATGTGAGACCAGCCGTTGAAAGCGTCGTCACCGAGTCTTTTAAGGAGTATCTGGAGAAGCACCCGCAGGATGCTAAGAAGATCTTGGAAAAATGTCTTTTGGCTGCCAAGGCCAGAAAGGCCGCTAAGGCCGCTAAGGACACCGTCATGAGAAAAGGCGTCCTGGAAGGATTGACCTTGCCGGGAAAGCTCGCCGACTGCCAGACTAGGAAATCGGAAGAGGCCGAGCTCTTTATCGTCGAGGGAGACTCCGCAGGCGGTTCCGCCAAGCAGGGAAGGGATAGGAGGACTCAAGCCATCCTTCCTTTGCGCGGAAAGATCTTGAACGTCGAGAAAGCCCAGTTGCACAAAATGCTTTCCAATAACGAAGTGAAGTCGTTGATTGTTGCCTTAGGGACAGCGATTGCCACTGACTTTGATATCACGAAGCTTAGATATGGCAAGATTGTCATTATGACCGATGCGGATGTCGACGGCGCCCACATCAGGACTTTGCTCCTGACCCTCTTCTATCGTCATTTCCCCAAACTTGTCGAAAACGGCAATATCTATATCGCCCAGCCGCCTCTTTACAGGCTGCAACGCGGAAAACAAATCTGGTATGTCTATACCGACGAGGAAAAAGACAAGATCGCCAGGGAGCAAAACATTCCTTCCGACGGTATCCAGCGCTATAAGGGTTTGGGAGAGATGAACCCCGATCAGCTCTGGGATACGACTATGAATCCGGAAACGAGATCGATGAAGGTTGTGAATGTCATTGACGCCCAGGAAGCCGACAAGATGTTCGACATTTTGATGGGCAGTGAGGTTGAGCCTCGCAAGAAGTTCATCCAGGTCCACGCCCAATCGGCCAAAGACATCGACTTCTAATTGACAAACAGGCGTAAAGATTTTATATTAAGAAAAATACAATGAAGAAACTTGGTACCTTTGGAAAATCGATTAAGGCGGAGATGTTGAAGGTGACTTGGCCGACTTGGAATGAGACTGTGAGAATGTCATTGGTGGTTTTCGCCTTTGTCGCTTTCTTCGCCCTTATTCTCGGTTCCGCTGATTACGTTTTTAATTTTGCCAGACAATTGCTGATACAAAAATAAAACAAATTTAGAAATTTAAGTACATTTAAAATGAGCAACAAAAGCATACTCAATCCGGCTGAGGAAACCAGACAATGGTTTGCCGTTCATACCTACTCAGGGTATGAAGACGCCGTCGAGCGATATTTGAAGCAAAGAATCGAATCGTTGGGAGTAGACGATCGCATTTTCAACATTATCGTTCCCAAAGAAAAAAGAATAAAAATAAAAAACGGAAAGAGGGTAGAATCTGAAGAAAAGATTTATCCGGGGTATGTTTTGGTTGAGATGGTGATGTCTCCGGATACTTGGTATATTGTCCGCAATACTCCGAGAGTCACCGGTTTCGTCGGTCCTGATCCGACCGTTCCTTCTCCTCTTTCAAAGGAGGAAGTTGACGCCTTGATGTTCAGGATGAAGGGAGTTTCCGAAGCTGCTCCTAAGATTGAATTCCAAGTCGGCGATCTGGTTAAGATTACCGACGGTCCCTTCAAGGATTCTGATGGCAAGATTGCCGAGATCGACGAGGGCAGGGGAAGAATCAAGGTTCTGGTTCCGATTTTCGGAAGGGACACGGCTGTCGAGATTGACGCCATCCAAATCCAGAAAATGTAGCTTGAGGCGGATACCCCTTGAAAAAAAGCTCAAAATATAGTAAACTTAACAAGTTAAGAAAAAATGGCTAAAGCGATTAAAAAAGTTGTAAAACTGCAGATTAAAGCCGGTAAAGCTAATCCTGCCCCTCCAGTTGGTCCTGCTCTTGGTCAGCACGGTATCAATATTGCCGAATTTTGTAAGCAATTCAACGACAGAACTAAAGATATGGGCTCGGACATCGTCCCCGCCGAAATCACTGTTTTTGAGGACAGAAGCTTTGACTTCATCTTAAAGACTCCTCCAGCCTCCGATCTTTTGAGAAAGGCTGCGAATGTCGAAAAAGGTTCGGCCGTTCCTCAAAAGAATAAAGTTGGTAAAATCACCAAAGCTGATCTCCGCGCTATCGCTGAGAAGAAGATGGCTGATTTGAACGCCAATGATATTGAGGCCGCCGAAAAGATTGTTGCCGGAACTGCACGTTCAATGGGAATCACCATTACAGACTAAATATTAAAAAAGACGCCGAAAGGCGTCTTTTTATTTGTTATAGTCGCTGAATCTCATATAAGCCTTGAAGGGCAAGCCCTGCTTTTCTCTCCAAACATTAAAGAGATCGTCTGGGGTGTCTATCAAGTGTTCGTCGATATTCATGCCGAGTTTTTTTACAAGCATTTCGACATCCTCTTCCTTTCCGTTGATTTCCACGAAATCGGCGAAAGGAAATTCATCCAAGGCGATCGAGGTGTCATCCAGATACCATTTGGTTTCATAGAATTCGTGTCCGTCTGCCGGCTCCAATCCGACTTCTTCCAAGCTCTCCTCAATCAAGCTCTCGGCTTCCTGGAAGTCGACTCTCTGTTTGTCTTCTCCTTGGACATTGATCTTCTTATCATCGATTCCGGCGATTCTTAAACGGATTCTGCCGCCGGCGCTTGCTACATCCTTCTTTTCGTTGTCAAAAATGACATTGCTGTGGTAGGTGCGGTCGGATTCCTTGAAGGCCAGTTGCTCGAGGTCCTTTATCAGCTTTATTTTGTCTTTTACTTCGAATCGGTAAAATTTATCCATTTGCTTAATTATAATGTTTCTTTATTTTATCGTCTATTGACCGGGGTGGTCTTGGCCGGCAGTTTCTTGCCGGTATCGGTTTTGGAAGAAGTCTTAGGCATTATCGCCGCCGCCAGAAGAAATAGGAAGAAGATGGCCAGTATTCCCAAGATTGCCTTGCTGAGCCTAGTGTGCTTTCTTTCCCAGACTTTGACAACGAGAGGGAATAGGAGGGAGAAAAAGACTAGGATTGCGCCAATGGATTTGATGAAGTTCAATTCGTCTTGCGTCCCGGCTTTGAAGCTTATGGTTATGATGCCAACGGTAAAAATTGCTAAAGAGATCAAGGTTATTCTTTTCCAATTCATATGGAAATTATATCAAAAATATCCTATAATGGCACTATTATGCGTTATATTCCTACGATAGGCTTGGAAATCCATATTGAGCCGAAAACAAAATCGAAGATGTTTTGTGACTGTCCTAATGACAGCGGCGAAACTCAAGCGAACAGGAATACTTGTCCGATCTGTCTGGGCCACCCGGGAGCTATGCCCGTCGCCAATCTTGAGGCTATCAAGTCCGTCATCAGGTTTGGGTTGGCTTTGGGTGGAAAGATCGCTGAGAAAGCCATTTTTGACCGAAAGAGCTACTTCTATCCCGACCTTCCGAAAGGTTATCAGATTTCCCAATACGAACATCCCTTCGTCGAACACGGGGAACTCTTGGGCGTTCATATTACTCGCGTCCACTTGGAAGAAGACGCCGGCAAATTAGTCCACGGGGACAATGGCAAGACCTTTGTCGATTTCAATCGCGGCGGCGTTCCCTTGATGGAGCTTGTCACCGATCCTGATGTCAAAGACGGCGACCATGCGGTCAGGTTTGCTAAGGAGCTTCAGATGATCCTGAGATACTTAGGAATCAGCAATGCCGATATGGAGAAAGGGGAGATGAGGCTTGAAGCCAATATTTCCATCAGACCGGAAGGCCAGGAAAAGCTCGGCACCAAAGTCGAGGTCAAGAACCTTAACTCTTTCAAATCGCTTCACGACGCCATCGATTATGAAATCAAGCGCCAAGAGGAAGTCATCTTGAGCGGGGAGAGGATCATCCAGGAGACCAGAGGCTGGGATGCCATAAACAATGTCACTTTCTCCCAGAGAAGCAAGGAGGGAGCCCAGGACTACCGATATTTGCCCGAGCCCGATCTTCCACCTGTCGATCTGACCACTGACGAGATTATCAATCTGGCGGCGCTGCGCGCTTCCATTCCCGAACTTCCGGAATCGAAGAGAAGGAGATTCGAGTCCGAATACGGGATTTCCTTTGAGCAAGCCGCTCTCCTTGTCGAAGACAAGCAATTTGCCGAATACTTTGAGGAGATCATCTCCGAGATAGAGGAGGATATCGATGCTAAGGAATTCAAACGAGCGATTACGACTGCCGCCAACTATGTCCTTACCGACCTCAAAGCCGTCCTGAACAATAAGGGTATGTCTTTGGCGGACAACAAGGCCACGCCCGAGAATATGGCGGATTTGGCTATCATGATCATCGGGGGAGAGCTCACGAGCCGTATGGCCAAGGATATCATGGAAGATCTTGTCACGACTGACATGGATCCGCGCGCTATCATGGAAAAGAGGGGAATGAAACAGGTGTCGGACGCGGGGTCCCTCTTGCCCGTCATCCAAGGCATCGTTGCTAATAATCCCAAAGCGGTCTCTGATTACAAGTCCGGGAAAACCAACGCCTCCCAGTTCTTATTCGGCCTTGCCATGAAGGAACTGAAGGGACAAGGAAATCCCGATGCGATCAGAAAGATCCTCGAAGAGGAATTAAATAAGTAGTACATAAAAACGGCATCGACCCGATAGGAGTCGGCGCCGTTTTTGTTTTCTTTGACTATGGATTTATATTCGATTATTATGCAAAAATGCCTTTGAAAAATAACAAGTCAAAGATTGGTGTTATTTTGTTCGCGAATTTGATAAATGTTTTGGGTTTTAGCATTGTCATTCCGGTCATGCCCTTTTATGTCGAATCGATGGGGCTGAACCCCATTGTTATCACCAGCCTCTTTTCCCTCTTTGCGTTTTGCTCGTTCCTCTCCGCCCCTTATCTCGGCTCTATGTCTGAGAAGTACGGCCGCAAACCGATTTTGCTCTTAAGCATCTTGTCCTCTTTCGTCGGTTGGGTTGTTTTTGCCCTGGCTAAATCCCCGATGTTTTTGTTCTTAGGAAGGGCGATTGACGGTCTCGCTGCTGGCAATTTTACCATTATGCAGAATGTCATCGGAGATATCGCTACCGACAGGAAGGAGAGGGTGAAATATTTTGGGATGTTTGGGGCGACTTTTGGAATCGGCTTCATCATCGGCCCGGCTCTGGGCGGCGTCCTTTCCAGGATCTCTCTTTCTCTGCCTTTTTATGTGGTGGCGGCTTTGTCTTTTCTAAGCCTCCTGATTACCGCTTATTTTCTTCCCGAAAGCCACAAGCATATGGATCGATCAAGAAGACTTGATGTCAATCCTCTGGCTCCGACCTTAAGGGTGCTGAAGGATAAGAAAGTCCAACCGGTCATGCTTGTCTGGTTCTTATTTATGATGGCCCTCGGAGGGATCCAGGCGATCGGCAGTCTCTATTTGAAAAACAAATATGGGTTCGACGCGACTGGCATCAGCATCATTATGATTTCGACGAGTGTTTTGATGATCGCAAACCAGATGATCGGGATGAAGATCTGGATACATGAGAGAAGGGAGAGATTTGTCGAGAAGGCCTTCATCTTTTTCCTTTCCTTTGCTTATCTCTTTCTCACCCTCCATTGGCTCGTCGCTATCGTCGGCCTTTTTGTCCAAGTAATCGCTGAAGGGACATTAAGAGCTTTATTGTCGGACAGGATGTTTGCCGATGTCGGACCTCAAGAGAGGGGAGAGCTTGTCGGAGTCCAGGGCTCGGTCATGTCGATCGCCTCGGCGATTGCCGCCTCCGCTGCCGGCTACCTCTTCATCATCAATAACAACTATCCTTTTTATATGTCTGCTGGATTTATCCTCATCGCCGCCTTTTTGGCGCTCAGATTCAAGGGGAGAACCTATAATCCGGCCCCTGATATGGCTTAATAACGAAAATCCCGGCTAGCCCGGGATTTTGGCGTCTAAAATTGACTTAAAATCCTAAAAATGATTATATAAATTCATGAAATTGTATCTTCTGCGACATGGCGAGTGCCGAAAAAGATCGGCAGAAGAATCCGATCCTCCGTTGACGGACGAAGGCGTAAGTCAATCGGAGAAACTGAGTCGGATGTTGAAAAGCGCCGATATCAGCGTAGTCTATTACAGCCCTCATTTGAGGGCGAAGCAGACCGCCGATATCATCGTTTCCCGCTTTGGCGGCTACGGGAAGGTTTTGATGAATGAGAATCCGCTCATCCGGGAAAAACAGGATCCGGAGTGGTTCAATATTGAGAGCAGGAGGAACCTTCCTTGGGACATCATCAAGCAAGAGAGGCTTGACCCGGACTGGAAGATGGAAGAAGGGGAATCGTTCAACGAAATCAAATGCAGGATCAATAGCGCCTTGGATTTGATGATAAAATGCCACGGCACCAATACCAATGTCTTATGGGTCACCCATAATTCTATAATAAAGTTTATCGTCTCCTCGGTCGTCTTAGGCAGAAAGGGGGAGGAGCTTGATCTCTTTTATTCCATCTTTGACAGGATAGAGATCAAGAGAGGAAATTATTACGTCATCGAATACAAGAAGAAACATTACGAGAACAACCACGACTGGTATCTGACGCAAGGAGGAATATGAAGAAAATAATCGCAGTGGTAGGTCCGACCGCCTCGGGAAAATCAGACCTGGCAGTCGAGCTTGCTTTAAAATTCAACGGGGAGGTCATCTCCGCCGATTCGCGCCAGGTTTATACCGGACTCGACATCGGCACCGGTAAGATCACCGGTGAAGAGATGAAGGGGATTCCGCATTATCTTTTGGATGTGGCCGATGTCTCATCTGTCTTTACCATCTCTGATTATGAGAGACTGGCCCTGGAAGCGGTTGATTATATCGAATCGCGCGGCAGGCTGCCGATCCTCTGCGGCGGCACCGGATTTTATATCAATGCCGTTCTTTACAAGGACTCATTCGCCAAAGTCCCGCCCGATGAGAAAATCCGGGCGGAATTGGCTAAGATGACGACTGCTGAAATGGCAGAAAAATTGAAGGAGCTTGATATCGAGCGTTACAAGACGATTGATGTCAATAATCCCATGCGTCTGATAAGGGCTTTGGAAATAGTCTTAAGCACCGGAACTCCGGTGCCGGAGTATGATCGTTCACCTCGCTTCAATGCCTTGAAACTTGGTATTTTGTGGAGCAAGGAAGATCTGGATAGGAGGATAGAGACAAGGTTGGATAAAAGGTTGGAGAACGGCTTGGTTGAGGAGGTGAAGTCTCTGATTGGCAGCGGGGTTGGCTACGACAGGCTTTATGATCTTGGTCTTGAATATCGCTATCTCTCCCTCTATCTCAAGGGCGATCTTGATTACAAGGAGATGAGGACTAAGCTTCTAAGCGCCATCAGGGCCTATGCCAAGAGGCAGATGACCTGGTTCAAGAAAGATAAAGATGTGATCTGGCTAAAGCCGGATGAACTTGAGAAAGCATTCGACTTGACTCAAGAGTTTATCAAGTAAGTCGTCTTTGCTATAATTAAAAATATGGACACTACGAAAAGAATGATACTTAGCGTTATTGTTATTTTTGCGATTATTGGCGCGGCTTATGTCATCATTGGCGCCACCGCCAAAAATGATGGCAAGGATAGCATTAGCAACATCGCTGCTGTCGATAACTCTGAAGAAGGTAGGGGAGCGACTAATGGGCAGCCGGAAAGCCAAAATGATAAGGATGTGCCCGCTCTCGGCAATCAGAAAGATCAAACGGCAACCAAAACGAATAACGACAAGACAAATACGAACAAAACAATCATGAACGGACAACATTTAATAACAATCAAAACTGACCTGGGAGATATTACCTTCCAGACCTACGACGCCGATGCGCCGAAGACGGTCCAAAACTTCATTACCTTGGCCGGCAAGGGATTCTATGATGGCGTCATTTTTCATCGCGTCATTCCTGGATTTATGATTCAAGGAGGTGATCCGACCGGAACGGGAATGGGCGGCCCGGGATATAAGTTTGAAGACGAGTTGAATCCTGCTACCGACTCCTACAAAGCCGGCTATAAGAAGGGTGTCGTCGCTATGGCTAACGCTGGCCCGAATACCAACGGTTCCCAGTTCTTCATTATGGTGGCGGATTATCCTTTGCCTAATAATTACACTATTTTCGGCAAGGTCGTTTCTGGCCAGGATATCGCCGATAAGATTTCTCAGCAACCCAGGGACCAGAGGAATGGCGACAGACCGCTGACTCCGATCAAGATGAGCCAAGTTATCGTCTCGGAAAAATAACATTGCGCTGCGGATAATTTCTTATGACAAACATAAGCAAAAGACATCCTATAGGTTTTACATGCGGAGCATTCGATCTGCTTCATGCAGGTCATCTCTTGATGCTGAAGCAAGTCGCTGAAATGTGCGACTACGTTGTTGTTGGTCTTCAGTCTGATCCATCCATCGATCGTCCTCATAAAAGCAGGCCCGTCGAAAGTATAGAGGAGCGTTTGATCAGGCTCGAGGCGTGCAGATATGTCGATGAGATCGTAGAGTATGAAACTGAAAAACAGCTTTACGACTATCTCCGACAGCACCCCGAGTATGTTCGCTTTCTAGGTGCTGATTGGCAGGGAAAAGAGTTCACTGGCTACGATCTTCCAAACCAGTGCATCTTTACTTCTCGTGATCACGGCTTTAGTTCCACTTCTCTGCGCGGTCGCATTGATGAAAAGGAAAAGGAGATGCTCTAGATATGCCGCATAAAATAACATTGCGCTGTGGATAACTTTTTATTCCCAAAAGCAGTAAATAAAAACCGCATTTTATGCGGTTTTTTTGATATCTCTTAACAATTCCTTAACAATTTTTTTACCTTTTCTTAACACTTTTTTGTATATAATAAAATTAATCCTCAAAGAGGCGAAAGCTTCTTGCCGGTTGTGGACAGTAGGCGCTTCGGTTTGGAATTAAACTGGATCGTTTACGTTTGGCTTACCGGGAGGGTTAGGCTCGGTGTTTTGCCTTCCAAAAGTCAAACAGGTTCGCAGGTTCTCTTCTCAAATAAGAAGGGGTCATACCCTACCCAATGGAGGAGCCAACCTCTTTATAAAAAGGTTTGGGTGTTCTTGCGAAATGTTCCGATAAAAGATGCCGGAAGGTCTGCGTTTATTTGAGGGACGCAGACTTTTTTTGTCTGCTTTTAAAAAAATAAAAAAACGGCACTAAGCCGTTTTTTTATTTTCCTTTCTTTTCCAGGAGTTCTTCAAGGTCAATCGTATCCGTGATTTTGATTTGATTGACGAACTCCGGCATATGGGAGACGAGAATCATCGCTCCGTCGTATCTGTCGAGAGCCTTGGCGATTATCGGCAGATGGCGGAAATTGATATGGTTCGTCGGCTCGTCCAATATGAGCAGTCCGGGATGTTGCAAAACTAACTTTGCAAAAGAAACTAATCCTTTTTGTCCTTCGGAAAGTTGTTTTACTTTCATCGAAAGGATGTCCGCATTCAGGAGGAATCCGGCGGCGCAAGATCTTAACTCTTGCTCTCCGCCTTGGTGCATCGTTTCGGCGATAGCGTCATAGACGGTTGCCTCCGGATCAAGGGTGGAAAAATCTTGTCTGTAATAACCGATTCTGACATCAGGATTGATCATTACGCCTTCAGCCTCTCTCTTGACCATAGATTCCAGAAGGGTCGTCTTTCCGACTCCGTTCGGGCCCCTGAGCAAGAGCTTTGATTTCTTCTTTAAGATCAGATCGATGGGCAGCTTTACCTTCTTGTGGCCCTTGATGGCGGAAACTGAGGAGAAGGAAACAAGCTCTCCGGAAATATCCTCCTGGCAGAGGATTGCAAATTGCCTGATTGTCTTGTCTTCCTGCCTGACATCAACTTTCTCCTCTTCGAGCTCGTCAATCTTTTCCCTCATCTTGGAGGCGACATCTCTTAAATGTCCTCCTTTTTGGGAGAAGAAGTTCATCTGCTCCTTTCTGTTCGCGATATCCCTTTCGAGACGGACGTTTTGCATTCTTTCCCTTTCTATTCTAGCCTCGATTTCCTTGACCACGTTGTAGTAGTTGCCGGCGTATTGTTCCACTTTTTTTGTGAAAACATCAAGATATAAGACGCCGTCGGTAAAGGAGTTAAGGAATTCCGCATCGTGAGAAATGACAATGACGGTTTTTTTGTAATCCGCCAAAAAGTCTCTTAAATGTCTGATGCCGTCCTTATCCAGGTTGTTCGTCGGCTCGTCCAAAAGAAGGATGTCCGGATTCTGGATCAAGGCGAAGGCGAGCAATAATCTGGCTTGTTGTCCGCCGGAATGTTGTCCGACCTTCTTATCAAGGCTTGTTTCAAGGTTGACAACCTCAAGAATCTTTTTGATTCTAGGCTCAATGTCGTAAACCTTTTGGGAAAAGGCCCTCTCAAAGAACTGGAGGACGGTCAGGTCTAGCTCGTCTCGGGGGATTACCTGTCTTCCGATGGCGATCGACATCCGCTCATTGATGGTTATAGTGCCTTCGTCGGGTTGCAAAGCCTTGGTAATCATCGCGAAGATGGTGCTCTTCCCGGCGCCGTTTTGCCCCATGATGGTTATTTTTGAGCCTCTTCTTACTGAGAAGCTGGCTTCGTTTAGAATTGGTTTTGTATATCCGTATCCGAAAGATACGTCATTAAATCTTAAAACTACGTCTCCTCCTGCCATTGTATGCAAAAAAATTAAGCCGGTTATTTAGGCGCTTTCACGCTCGTGTTTCTCGACAAAACACCGGCAATAGTTGTTCTAAAGAATACAATAAAATTCGCTTTTTATCAAGTTTCAGATTTGATAATATGTTATAATTTTTATATGAAAGGTTTCGTAACAAACATAGAAAAGGAAACGCAGGACAACGGCTTCTTCCGCAAAGTTCTCTACACCGCCCAGAATTCACAATTGGTGATCATGTCACTGGTTGCGGGCGAGGAGATAGGGGAAGAGATCCACACCCTTGATCAATTCTTAAGGATTGAAAAAGGTGTTGGCAAAGCTGTCTTAAACGACGTCGAGTATGAAATAAGCGATGGATTCGCCGTGCTGGTTCCGGCTGGAGTCAAGCATAACATTGTGAACACCGGTTCTGAGGCGATGAAGCTTTATACTCTTTATTGCCCTCCCGAGCACAAGGATAAGACCGTCCACGAGACTAAGGCTGCAGCCATGAGTGATGCCGAAGATCACTATGACGGGGTCGTTACCGAATAATACGTACCTAAAAGCGCCTCAATGAGGCGCTTTTTGTTTTTAGAAATCAAAGGAAGTGTCGCGAGCCGATCTTATCTTGAATTCATTCATGAATTTGATTATTTCCGGATCGGTAAAAATGTCATTTCTCCTTAAGGCTCTCTTAAGGGAGAGTCCCTCAAGTGATTTTACCCGGCTTAAGGCGACATACGCCTGCCCGGGGGCAAAAGTTTGGAATCCCAAGTCGACGGAAGCTTTTTCAAAAGTCTTCCCCTGTCCTTTATGGATCGTGACTGCCCAGGCGAGCTTCATCGGGAATTGGGTGAATGATCCCGTTGATTCCGTTTTTATCTTTCCCGAGGTTTCATCGAGAGAAAAGCGGTAAGAATCCCAGGTAAAAGGCGTGACCTTATGTCTTATGCCTTCTTCAGTCGTAATCTCGATATGCTCGTCGCCGAAGTCGGTGACGACGGCCAGGTCTCCGTTGACCCATCTTTTCTTCGCGTCATTGTTCAAGAGCATTACCTGGGCCCCGATTTTAAGTTGCAAATTTTCTTCTGTCGGCAAGTTCTTCTCCATAAAATCCCCAGTGAGTCTGCCCTCGCAGATTCTCAGCTTTTCGTCGATTTTCTCCAGTTCCGACAAGTTGATTTTTTCCGCCTTGGCATTGGTGGTGACGAGGGATATCTTTGAATCGTTTTCCACACCCACTTGGTTATTGATGTATCGCAGCGATTCCTCGGAGATGCTATTCATCCTGATGGCGTCGAGGATGGAAATGAACTTCTGGTCGCTTTGTCTGAAGACATCCGTCAATTCCTCCAGAAGAAAGATCGATTCCTTCCATGATTGCGAGTTGAAGAAATAGATGCCGTCGTATTTCTGGTTGAAGAACTCTTTTTCGCTCTCGGTGATGACCGGGGGCAACTGGAAGAGGTCGCCGAAAAATACCATCTGCACTCCGCCAAAAAGCCTTCCGGGGCGAGGTCCGTTTATCCTGAGAAACACGTCCATCAAATCAAGCATATCGGCTCTCACCATGGAGATCTCGTCAATGATGATTGTCTGGAGATTTTTATATAAAAGAGCCTGCTGGCCGTAAACCTTCTTTATCTGGTCTTCGGTGATTCCGGGGCGGAATCTGAAGAAGGAGTGGATCGTCTGTCCGCCGGCATTCAGGGCAGCTATCCCTGTCGGTGCCAAGACGGCGACATTCTTTGTCGTCTTTTCTCTGAAGAACTTGAGGAGGGTGGATTTTCCGGTGCCGGCGCGGCCGGTGACGAAGAAATTATCATCGGTATTTTCCATCTTTTCTATTATTTCCCTAAACCTTTTGTTCATATGCCAGCTCAATAATTTGAATCTTAAGACATTCTAGCCTAAAAAAATGAGATAATCAAAAAACCGCATTTTGCGGTTTTTAAAATGGAAATTCTTTCAACATCCTTCCGGAGTAGTAAAAGTCATAGACCAGTCCGCCGAAAGTATATTGCTTTCCATCGATATCGATTATGGCGCCGCCGGTGGAGGGAGAGGGGTTCGGTTTTGATTTGGCGAACCCTATGTTCCACAAGGTTCCCAGGATTTCCGGGCGGTTCGAGATGTCGAATCCGGCTTTTGACCATTGAGCCTCGATCTCCTTTATGAAGAGGGCGGTGTAGAGATACGGATAATAGCGGTTATTTTTGTCCGTCAGTCTTTCAACTCTTTCATTTGTGGGATTCCCGGTCTTGAAATCAAGCAGATTCTCGAATTCCGGTCCGGGATAAAAGACCGAGGAGGGATCCTTGAGATTGGCCTCTATCTTCATCGCTGTCTCTTCTTTGATTCCCGTGACGCCCAGGGAAAATTTGACTTCGTTTCCGAGGATCTTAAGCGGGGCGAAGAATTGCTTGAAGGTTTCCCTGTCCGAATTATAAAGTCTTAATTGTTCACCAACTAAGGCTCCGACGATCATGCGGGAGGGGACTCCTGTTTCTTTGCTTATCCGATTTATCACTTCCGAGTCCTTCTTTACCGCTTCTTCGAAGACGGTCCAATCCTCGGAGTTCATCCAAGCGAAGAGATTGCTCTTGTTGGCTGATTCCGGGTAGGCATCGCAATCGGAGAGGGCTTGGGATACCTTCGGGTTCTTTGCCATTTCTTTTTCGATCGCGAATATCATCGACTCTATCTTGTCGTTATCCGCTCCGGACTTGATGGCGTCAATGATTGCCGAAGAATTCGAGGGAAAGAGGCTGTTGACGATAGCCAGTTTGCACAAGTTTTTGGAGGAGATGGAATTCTCCGGCTTTTTGGCGATAGAATCTTTTGTTGTTTTGTTTTCAGTGAACAACCTGTCGTTCAGGTCGATCATCCCGGGGACTTTCGTCAGTCCGAATTTGACTGCGAAGAAACCGATGGTGAGCAATAAGCCGAAGGCGGCGAAAAAATATACAAGAAATTTGAAACTCTTTGAGAAGATTTTTTTAAACATGAAAAAATTAGTGAAATCAGAAAAAATTTTAACATAGAGAAAAGGGGACAGGCAACCGAACATTTTAATATCTTCATTCTTGGTCCAAAACTTAATAAGTCGCCGACAATGCTAAGGAGGGAGGAACCTAGTTTGAGGAGATTCGACCGCTTTTTTTCGGTAAGAATAAGCTCATCCAACTTGACTTTTATCGTTAAATATTGTACATTTTGACTAGAAACCTATAAATAAATTTTGTATTTGGAGAGTGTTTTTATGTGTAATCCTGTAACGTCTAAAAGGAATGATGAAACCAGAGGAAAACAGATGATGGTTTTGAATACCTTCAGAGTAGCTGGCTTCCAACCGGCGATTACTCTCGTCCTGAAACCCGACAAGGAAAACGATCTCTTAGCCTTTGCCGCCAACTGCGAGCTTGGCACTATCGGTGTCTGCTTTTTGCTAACCGGTGAGATAAGGATCGACTGGAGCGATGCTTTTGCATTGAAAAGACATCGTGGGGTCGTCGATATGAAACTGAAAAGGTGCAGATATGCCCCTGAGAACAACGGCGTCATCGTAAAAGACTACGCTGAAATGGGTAAAGTCTTGAAGATCCTTAAAGACATACTCTAACCCCAAATACTAATGCGAAGGCTCCTAAAAAGGAGCCTTTTTCTGTTTTTGCATTGTTTCGGCGGATGTGCTATCAATAAGGCAGAAAAAGCCTTTTATTTTCTTGTCCGGAGGTGATTTTCCGTGGACATAAAGAGCTTCTATTATCGTTATGACTATTCCGACCAATCGGATGTGGAGAGAGACTTCGAGAAAGCGTTCCGGGAAGCTGGTTTCCAAACAATAAAGATGGAGCAGGATGACCCCGCTCTTTATGGAGGAGACATACCGGCATGGTTCTCGATAAAGACGGAGTTCGGTGAATTCATAGTCGGCTGGACGCATCACGGCATCGCCCTTGATTGGAGCGGATCTCCTGAGGCGAACAAGAAGACAAGGGAAATATTAGAAAAACTCAAAGATGAAAAACGGCAGAAGGACGTCTTTGCGATTTCCGCGGCTGGCTGCGACAAGCTCAAGGAATACCTTTCTGTTATAAGAACCATCATCTCTGATCGAACCTAAGATCGAGGCCTTTCGGGGCCTCTTTTATTTTGGTTTAGCCCTTCACAAAAGCCAAAAAAATGATATACTGTATTGGTATTTACCGGATCGTCTAATGGTAGGACAGGGGCCTTTGAAGCCCTCAATCTTGGTTCGAATCCAGGTCCGGTAGCATATAAAATACTCCAGCGTCAGTTGGAGTATTTTTATATTTTATTGCATTATAATCTTATATAAATCCGCGCTTCCGACCATGAAAACCAAAAGAATTGTTATAGACAATCAGGAGCTTCTGTATACCTTGCGCAAAAACAGGCGCTCTCGCTGCATCCGCCTCATCATCCATTCCGACAGATCAATTACCATCACCGCGCCTTTAGGAGTAAGTGAGCTGATCATCGATCGGTTTGTGGAGGAGAAATCTGGCTGGATAGTCTCCAAAATCAATTCCTTAAAACCGGTAATGCCAAAGGAGGCTAAAAGGAGGGAATATTTGGAGAATAAGGAGAAGGCTCGCCGGCTGATAACCGAGAGAATCGTTGCCCTAAATGGTATCTACGGTTTCAAATTCAATAAGATAAGCATAAGAAACCAAAAGACTTGCTGGGGCAGTTGTTCAAAGAGGGGAAACTTAAATTTCAATTACAAGATTGCTTTATTGCCAGAGAGAGCTCGCGACTATGTCATCGTCCATGAGTTATGCCACCTCGCCGAATTCAATCATTCTCCCAGATTCTGGGATCTGGTCTCGAGGGCTTTTCCTGATTACAAGGAGATCAGGGCTGATCTGCGAAAACACAGCGTTAATCTGGAATAATCTTGAGAAAAGGATAAGACGAGCTTTCAAAAGCCCGTTTTTATTTTTATAATATTCATTAATGGAATCTTTAAAGACAAAAATCATCGCCACCATCGGTCCGGCCACCCTGGACTACGGTGTCTTTGAAAAGTTGATAGCAGTGGGAATTGATTATATAAGAATCAATACTTTCTACGGCGACGAAACCCAGTATGATCTTATTCTTGATAACCTTAAAAAGGCCGATCCGGAAAACAGAGTGCAAGTCATCCTCGATATAAAAAGCTTTGACAAGCTTGATTATGCGGCCAGGAGAGGTGTTAAATACATCGCCCTGTCTTTTGCCGAGAATCATGAGCAGATTGACGAAGCTCGCAGGAGGCTTCCCGGAGCCTTTGTCATCTCAAAAATAGAATCGGTCAGAGGGGTTGAGAATTTTGACGCTGTCCTGGACGCTTCTGATGGGATTATGATCGCGAGGGGTGATTTAGGGGTAGCTGAGTCTTTGGAAAAGGTTCCGCCGCTTCAGAAGGAGTTTACTCACAAGACCCTGAAAAAAGGGAAATTTTTGGTGACGGCGACGGAAATGCTTCTGTCTATGGTAAATAACCAGGAGCCGACGAGAGCTGAGGTTTCTGATGTGGCGAATGCCGTTTTTGACTATTCATCGGCCGTCATGCTTTCAGAAGAAACGGCTGTCGGAAAGTATCCGGTTGAAACGGTGGGGATGATGAGAAGGATCATTGCTGAGGCGGAAAGATGGAATGAGAAAAAAGACATCATAAACTTCTAACCCAATTAATCCTAATGGACTTAAAAACAAAAAATCTTCAACATAAATTTTGGTCTTTATCGTCCATTGAGGCTGCCAATTTTTTAAAAACTGATTTGGAGAGGGGGTTATCGGCTAGTGAAGCCGAAGAAAGGTTGACCGCCTTCGGGAGGAATGCCTTTCGGATCGCCCCCAAGAATACGAGGATCGGGATTTTCTTAAATCAACTGAAAAGCCCGTTGATCCTTATTTTGGTTTTTGCCGGAATTATTACGGTTGCCATTTCTCATCTTCAAGATGCCCTTTTTATCTTTATCGCTGTTTTTGTGAACTCCGCCCTTGGTTTTTATCAGGAAAACAAAGCTGAGCAAGCGCTTTCGGAGATAAAGACTTATCTGAGGCAGAGAGCTCGCGTCATAAGAGACGGAAGAGAACGGGAGGTGGATGCCGAAGAGCTTGTAATTGGAGACATTATCCGTCTAGCCCAAGGGGATAGGGTTCCGGCTGATGCAAGAATCTCCTTTGTTAATGATTTTCAGGCGGATGAGTCTGTGCTTACAGGCGAATCCTTGCCGGTGACCAAATCAGCCGATCCCTCGGCGGCAGAGGCTGAGATTCCAGATCAGGATTCCATGGTTTTTGCCGGAACCTTGGTTATCCAAGGCGTTTGTGCCGCCATAGTTTGTCGCACTAATGCGGATACCGAATTAGGAAAAATTGCCTCACTTATCGCTTCGTCGGAGGATGAGAAGACTCCGCTTCAGAAAGCTGTTATTAGATTCAGCCTCTATCTAAGCACAATCCTGGCAACTTTGACCTTAGTCGTCTTTGGAATCGGCATCGCCGTTGGTTATCCGGTTGTCGATATGTTTTTGACGGCAGTAGCCGTTGCCGTCTCATCCATTCCCGAAGGGCTCCCGATTTCAACGACCGTAATCTTGGCTGTCGGGGTGGAGAGAATGGCAAAAAGAAAAGGCGTGGTCAGGAGATTGATTGCTGCGGAGGCGCTGGGAGGAACGACGGTCATCCTGACGGATAAGACTGGGACATTGACCATGGCTAAGATGTTGATGTCAAAAATTGTTTCCTTTGGCATCGGGGAGGAAAAGCTTTTAGCCAGGGCTCTGGCTAATGCCAATGTGCTTGTGGAAAATCCGGAGGATGATCCCGAGCTCTGGCGGATGAGTGGAAAGACAATGGAAATGGCGCTTGTCCGCTCTGCTGGTTTAAGGGGCATATCCATCGATAAAATCATTTCCAAGGAGCATGTTTTGCAATCCCTTCCATTTAACGCTATCCATAAATTTTCCGCATCTCTTATCAGGGAGTCGGGGAAGCATTTGATCGTCTTCTTTGGCGCGCCCGATATTTTAGCCGCCCATTCTTATTTAAACGAATCTGAAAGAAAAGAAATCCTTTCCAGAATAGAAGCCTTAGCTTTCTCAGGGGAAAGGGTTCTAGGCGTGGCCTCGAAGGAAATATCAAACACAGAAGACTTCTCTTTCACTGATGATGCCTTCCTGTCGGATCTTTCGCTTGACGGGCTAGTTACCTTCCGCGATCCCGTTCGCCCTGGCATCAAACAAGCCATTGAAAAGGTTCGTGCCGCCGGGATAAGGACGGTTATCCTGACGGGAGATCACCGCGGCACCGCCGCCGCCGTCGCTAAGGAAATCGGTCTGGATATTGATGGGGAATCCGTCCTTGACGCCTCTGAGTTCTCTAAATTATCGGAGAATGAGTTGAAAGAAAGGATTCCGCGCCTTTCGGTGATTTCACGCGTCACTCCTCTTGATAAGATGAGAATTGCCAAGGTGTTGCAGGGAATGGGCGAGGTAGTAGCGATGACCGGCGACGGCGTTAATGATGCCCCATCAATCAAGCGAGCCGATGTCGGTATTGCTATGGGGTCGGGGACTGAGGTTGCCCAAAGCGTTGCCGACCTTGTCCTTCTTGATGATAATTTCGAGACTATCGTTGCGGCGATAGAGGAGGGCAGGCAGATTTTGAGCAACATAAGGAAAGTTCTTATTTATCTCCTGTCGAGTGTCACTAATGAATTAGTTCTCGTCGGCGGATCGCTCTTGATGGGGATGGCGTTGCCGTTCAATGCCTTGCAAATACTTTGGGTCAATTTTTTCACCGATAGCTTTCCGGCAGTAGCTTACGCTTTTGAAAGAGATCCAGACAATCTCTCGAGACACTTAAGAAGAAGCAAGAGTACTAAACTCTTCGATCCTTTGAGCAAGTTTTTGATTTTCTCCTTAGGAATCTTCAGCAGTGCCTTCTTATTCATCCTTTATTATTGGCTGATGAGATCGGGATGCGATGAAGCGATTATCCGCACCTTTATTTTTGCCTCCTTCGGCACTTATACATTGCTGATAGCTTTTTCTGTCAGAAGCCTGGATAAGAGCATCTGGTCTTATCCCTTATTTTCAAACCGGTATCTAAACGGAGGAGTCATTGCCGGCCTGGTTCTGATGGCTTTGTCTATTTATCATCCCGCATTGCAGGCCATATTTAAGACCGTTTCTTTGCCGCTCAACTGGGTAATCGGCGTCTTTCTTATCGGGTTATTCAATGTCGCCTTAGTTGAGTTGGTAAAATTATTATTCAAATATAAGAAGAAAATGTTTAAATGAAAAACCTAAGATTATTCAAAATCGAGATGCTGGGAGCTCTTTTCATATCCGTCATTGGCAGCCTTCTTCATTTTACTTATCGGGCGGCGGGCAGTTATTGGCTGGTCGGAGTTTTTTCGGCGGTCAATGAGAGCACTTGGGAACATTTGAAATTGGCAGTCATTCCGGCAGCAGTCTGGTTGCTGTTAGAAAGATATGTTTTCAAGGTGAGATCGGATAATTTCTTTTTTGCGAAGACGGTTGCTGTTTTTCTGCCGCCAATCCTGATAGTCGGCGGCTTCTACGGGTATACCGCTTTGCTTGGCGATAATTTTCTTCCGGTTGATATAAGCCTTTTCGTCTTTTCTGTCATCTCTGGGCAATATGTCGGCTACCGCCTTATGACGACGCCGGAGTTCTCTAAAAAATCTGACAAGCTGTGGCTGGGGCTGGTTCTCGCGGCCCTTGTGGCGTTCGCTATCTTTACTTTCTATCCGCCTCGTTTTTTCTTATTCAAAGAACCGATTAACCAGTCTTATGGAATCAATAAATCATTATAATGCCTAACATGATCAAAAAAATTTTTGTTAACGACAAGATGCAGAAGGGTTATTCATATGAGCTTACCGAACCAGTCGGGAAGAATATGGACCCGAGATTCAAGCCAGAGCTGACGCCCAAGGAAATGTTGGAGCTTGGAGTTTTTGGAGGAAAATATATGACTGACTGCCAGGCTGAATTTCCCGATTCCTGGTTTAAGAAAGCGAAGCTTTGTCCGGAGAGGCATGATCCAAAGCTTAATTTCTTTGGTGTGAATGCGAGCCAACCTTTGAGTGTCTGGCGGGCGAAGGGGTGGATATACAAGGATGATCCTCGCGGTTGGTTCCAGTGGTATTGCCGGTATTATATGGGCAGGAGGATACCGGGAGAAGACGATAGACAGATAAAGAGGTGGATAGCGATCAGAAGGCACATTTCTCAAATCAGGAAGAATTGCAAACCTCTTGATTATTCCTGCCACAGGAAACAACGCCAAGCCGTCCTCCATTGGGCTTACGACAGCAGAAAGATGTAAGATCGCCTCTAAGGCGGTCTTTTTTGTCCTTGATGAGTCTAGGGCTGTTTTGTGGTATAATGGATGACAAATGACCCGCGAGTCTTATAGGGCTCGTTTTTTGTTATTCGAGCCGGTCGAAGAACAAATTAAAAAATAAATTTATGCGTGTTATAAAAAGAACCGGACAAAAAGAGGATTGGAACGACAGAAAGCTGAGACAATCGATTATGAACGCGGCGGAGGACGCCGGCTTGTCCGCTCCGGAGATGGACAGCATCACCCAGAAGGTGTTTGTTAAGATCAGCCATCTTCTTAAGGATAAGGAGGAAGTAACCTCATATTTGATTCGGAACGAGGTTTTGAAGGAGTTAGACGCCGAAGATAAGAGGGTTGCTGACGCCTGGAGAATCCACGAGATGAAAAAATGGCAATAATCGCCGCTTAACCGTCCCTAAGGGGGGCGGTTTTTGTTTGACTAAACTTTTTTTACCGCTAAAATTCTCAACATGACCGGAAATATCAGAATTTGCGATGCGACCCCCTCTGACGCCGAAGCGATCGGAAACATCCTTCATAAGACTTGGCTTGCTACCTATCCCAATGCCGAATTCGGAATCACCGTTGACGACATTGAAGAAAGGTTCTCGAGGATTGTGAGCGAAGAAGGCATTAGAAAACGCGCTGACGATCTTATGAACCTTGAGGACACCGCCTCCTTCCTCCTGGCGATGGATGGAGATGAAGCGGTCGGACTTTGCGCCACCGGCATCAATGGAGATAATAATCAGTTGAGAACCCTTTATATCCTTCCGGAATATCAGAAGATGGGAATCGGCAGGATGTTATGGAACGAAGCCTTGAAACGCTTTGACGACGGGAAAGACATCATTGTCCAAGTGGCGACTTACAACGATAACGCTATCGGTTTCTACAAGAAGTTAGGATTTAGAGAGACGGGAAAGCTTTTTTATGACGAAAGGTTTGATTTCAAAAGCGGCGCTAGGATTCCTGAGACAGAATTGCTTCTTAAAAGAAATTCTGATAACTGACAATCGGCACCAGTCTATTTTTTAATAGTTTCTGTTCCCATCAAAAAAGCGAATGCATCGGCATTCGCTTTTTTATTACTTCAGATTTTCAACCAGGAATACTTCCAGTGAGATCGCGGCAAAGGGCGATGTTCTCATCTCAGAATAAGTCTGGATCAGGTTTTTCAAGACAATAGCAATTTTTTGCGGATTAAGTGTTTTCGCTTGCTCTTTAAGAGCTTGGAATGAGTCTTCGGTCAGCTCTTCTTTCAGAAGATTCTCTATTCTCGGATTCAAGGATAGGACCAAAGCCTTTCTCAACCAGTGGATAGTATCCTTTGTCAGCTGGACAAGATTATTGCCGGCCTCATCGGCGGAGTGGAGGAATTCGAGCGCTCCCTGCAAATCGTTCTTTATGATCTTATCGGTGAGCTCGATTATTTTTCTGTCTCCGGTCTTCCCTAAAAGTAGTTCGACTTCGGAGAGAGTAATCTCCTTGTCCTCCATCGAGGTCACTTGGTCAAAGAGGCTCTCAGCGTCGCGGAAAGATCCGTCAGCGGCTGAGCCGATCAGGGTCAGGGCTTCTGGGGAAATATTGATATTCGAATCCTTGGCGATCATCGAAAGCTTCTCGACAATTTTTTTGACGGTGGCCTTCTTGAATCCGAAACGCTGGACACGTGACAGGATCGTCGCCGGAATCTTTTCGTATTCGGTCGTCGCCAGGATGAAGATAGCGTGAGCTGGCGGCTCTTCCAAGGTTTTCAAAAGAGCGTTGAAAGCTTCTTTTGTCAGCTGATGAACCTCGTCGATGATGAATACCTTATATTTGTAGGAAGTGGGGGAGAGGCGGATGCCTTCCTTTAAGGCGCGGATTTCGTCAATTCCTCTGTTTGAGGCGGCGTCAATCTCGATGACATCAAGCGCCCTTCCCTCATTGATTTCGCGGCAAGCACGGCATTCATTGCAGGGCTCGCCCAGCTTCTTGAACTCCGGATCGCTCAGTCTTTTTTCGCAGTTCGCCAACTTGGCGATAATTCTCGCGGTTGATGTTTTCCCACATCCTCTCGGGCCGTAAAACAGATAAGCATGGGCCAAGCGGTCAGAAGCGGCGGCATTTTTTATTGTCTCGGTGATCGCTGTCTGCCCTAAAAGCTCGGATACGGTTTGGGGTCGGTAGCGTCTATATACTGCAAATGACATCCACTTCATTATATAGGCTTTTTCCTGTAAAATGAAGGGTAATGAAAAAGGCCTTCGCGTTCTTTGTTTTAGTTTTAATCGTCGTTCTCGGGTTTATCGGGGCGGCTTATTATATGCCCGGCAATGTCGAGGAGATAAAGGGTGGGGCAATAAGCGATGTCAGTACTGCTGCCGCTCAAGGTTCCGATGGGAAGGGGGCGGAGAGCCAGAAACCGGTCATCACCCCGAGCCCTGTCGTTATCGAACCGGGCAAACCGCTTGCTAATCCGCCCTCTGAGGTGAAGGCTATCTATGCCACCGGCTGGACTGCCGGTTCTTCCTTGAGAGTTGATTATCTTAAGAAGGTCATTGCGGAGACTGACGCCAACGCTGTCGTTATCGATCTTAAGGATTACGCCGGCGTCATTTCTTATAAGACCGGAGACGCCAAGATCTCCATGTATGGGGGAGAGGAGAACAGGATTAGCGATATCAGAAAGCTTGTCGCCGATCTTCATGCTAATAACATTTATGTCATCGGGAGGATCACTACTTTCCAAGACCCGGTCCTTGCCCAGAAGAGACCGGACATCGCCGTCAAAGACAGCAAGGGTAATCTCTGGGGCGACAATAAGAAGCTCTATTGGATCGATCCTTCGGCCAAGGATGCCTGGGATTACAATATCAATCTGGCCAAGAATGCCTTTAATGTCGGCTTCGATGAGATTAATTTTGATTATGTCCGTTTTCCCTCCGATGGCAATCTTGGGGCGACGGTCTACCCCGTGACTGATCTTAAAACCACCACCAAATCGGCGGCCGTCAAGTCCTTCTTCAAATATGTCCGTGAATCTTTGCCTGGCAAGACCATTTCGGCCGATCTCTTCGGCCTCGTGACCGTCAATAAGGACGATATGGGAATCGGGCAGATCCTTGAAAACGCCTTTCCTTATTTTGATTATATCGCCCCGATGGTTTATCCTTCCCACTATGCTTCCGGCTTCGATGGCTACAAGAATCCGGCAGATTATCCCTATGAAGTGGTTAATTATTCCCTCGCGTCCGCTGAGAAGAGATTAGCGGCAGCCAAGGCAAAAGACCCTTCCATAAACGCCAAAATCCGTCCTTGGCTTCAAGACTTCAGTCTTGGTGCCGTCTATGACGCTGAAAAAGTAAAAGCTCAGATAACCGCTTCAAAGGATGCGGGTTCCGTCGGCTGGATGCTTTGGAGCCCTAAGAATATCTATACCAAGGAGGCGATTTTATCACAGAACATCAACACCAAAACAACCCAAGGAGAATAATGGAGATTGAAAACGAGAAAGAATTAGCATTAGAAACCCCAAAAACAAAAATAAGCGGAACAATCATCAGGATTATCATCGCCATCGCCGTTATCTCCGGCTTGTTTTTGTTTTTTTATGAATTTATCAAGGCCAAGAAGGTGACCGAGATCGATTATCCGACTATTGCTTCCGATCAGGGGAATATCTTGATTGAACCAAAAATCAAGGAAATCGAGACGGTAAGGACCGAGAATTTTTTTCAGAAAGCCAGGGAGGATTTTATTGCTAACAGGGTTGATTTTATCGAAGCTGACCTGACAGGGATGGTTTTAAGGGTCTGGAAGGGCGGGGAAGTCCTGAAGGAGGTCAAGATTGTCGCCAAAGGCAAGGATAACTCTTGGTGGGAGACTCCATCCGGCCTTTATGAGATCAAGAACAAGGAGGCCAATCATTTTTCTTCCTTCGGCCATGTTTATCAGCCCTGGAGTATGGTTTTCCAAGGAAATTTCTTCATTCATGGCTGGCCGTATTATGAAGGTGGAGAGCCGGTGGTCTCCTCCTACTCCGGCGGTTGTATCCGGCTTGAAACCCCTGATGCGGAAAACGTTTTCTCGCTGGCGAGCATCGGTATGCCGGTCCTGGTTTACAAACAATCACTCCTCGACGACAGCTTTGTTTACGAGAAAAAGACGGATAACGCCGAAGCGGCGGATGTGACATCAAGCGCCTATCTGGTCAGGGATCTTAACAATGGTTTTGTGTTTTATAATAAGAACGAGAACCAGCCGTATTCGGTCGCTTCTCTCACCAAGCTCCTGACTGCTTTGATCGCCATGGAATATGTGAATTTGAACAAGGATATCTACGTTCCGGCGGAAGCGCTTGTGAAGACTACGAAGCCGAGATTTTCCGCCGAGGATATGGTCTCGTCTTATAACCTGCTTTTCCCTCTCATCAACGAATCGTCAAACGAGGCGGCAGAAGTCTTCGCCAGGAACATCGGGACCAAGAGATTCGTTTCCTTGATGAATGACAAGGCCAGAGCCATCGGAATGAGTAGCTCCTTTTTTGCCGATTCCTCGGGAGTCTTGTATGACAATACAAGCACCGCCTCCGACCTTATGGAGCTTGCCCAATACATCGAGAACGACCGTCCTTTCATCTGGGGCATCTCCAGCAATTCGATCAAACCGCAGAATGATTTTTTCCGATACGAGAACTTGGAGAATTTTAACCTTATTCCCGAGGAGTCGGAGTTTGCCGGCGGCAAGATCGGCAAATACACTGAAAAGGAATCGATGATTGCCGTCTTCAAGATGAAGATAGGGGAGAGTGAAAGAAACCTGGGAGTGGTAGTTATCGACTCCAACAATGCCAAACACGATGTCATTAAATTGATAGATTTGGTAAAATCAAGATATCAAACCCAAAATTAAAATGCCGATTTACGAAATAAATTTGGAAAACTTTTCCGGTCCGATCTCAAAGCTGCTCTCCCTGATCGAGGACAAGAAATATGAGATCAGGTCAGTTGACCTGGCTAAGGTCACCGGAGATTTTGTGGACTTCGTGAATTCCTTAAGCAATGCCCATCCGAGGCTTCTGGCGGATTTTATCAGCGTTGCCGCCCGATTGATGCTTATTAAGTCCAGGGACTTGGTGCCTGATATCGAGCTGACTCCGGAAGAAGAGGAGCAGATAACCGACCTTGAAGAGAGGTTGAAGATTTATCAGCAATTTAAGGGCGCCACCATTCTCTTTGGCGAATTATATGGCAAGAGACAGACATTATTTTCCCGTCCGGAGAGAAAGAGAAAGAAGGCTGACGACAAGGTTGTCTTTCTCCCTCCCCAGAACCTGACAGCGGAGATCTTGCTCCTCAACCTTAAGAAATCCATCAATATCATCGAGGAGCTGGAAAAACGCTATGAAAAGTATGATGCTCTTAATCTGGAAGAATACATCGCCAATCTTTGGGACAGGGTCTCCGGCAGGATTACCAAGTTTTCCGACGTCGCCTCCGGAAAGGACAAAAGAGAGGTGATCATCTTCTTCATCGCCGTCCTAAACCTTCTTCGCGAGAACAAGATTTCGATCCAACAGGATTCCCACTTTTCAGACATCACCATCCGTTCCAACTGACCATAAAACAAAGCCCCCGGCTTTGTTTTATTTTTTGTTCAGAATGAGTTAAAATAAGGGAAATTATGAACGATACCTTGTCAAAGTTGGAGGCGGTTCTCTTTGCATTTGGGGAGCCGGCGAATGTGAAAAAAATTGCAGGCATAATGGACTTGAAAGATGACGAAGTCATCAAAAATCTTGAAGAGCTTAGAAATTATTATAACCAGTCAAATTCGGGACTGTCTTTGTTCGAGCACGAAGGGTCATATGAGCTCGTCACTTCGGCCAAGCATTCCGAAACGATAGAAAAAATATTAAAGACCGAAATCGACGAAGACCTGACGCCGGCGGCGACGGAGATCCTAGCCATCATTTCTTACCTTGGTCCGATCAGCCGCTCCTCGGTGGAATACATTAGAGGGGTGAACTCATCCTTCTCAATCAGGACTTTGATGTTGAGGGGGTTGATTGAAAGGATTCCTCATCCGGAAAAAGCTAATGCCTATCTTTACCGTCCGACGGCTGATATCTTGAAGCGTCTTGGTGTCGAAAAGATCGAAAACTTGCCTGAATTTGCAAGGTATAGGGAGTTGAAAAAAATGATTGAAAGAAATGAAGAAACAGGAGATTAAAATAGTAATCGGTTTTGCCTTGTTTGTCTTGATCGGTGTCGGCGCCAAGCTTGCCCTTGCTATCCCCAAGGAAGGAGTCAGAGCCGGAAGCGAGCAATTCAAAGCCGAGGTGATGGTCCCGGTCAATCAGGAGATGCCGATCAAGAATTCGGAAACCGAGCTTTTGAGCAAACCGGAAATAAACGTCGCTCCGCCGAAAGATAAGACTGATGATAAGAAGTTTCCGGATAATCTGGCGGTCGAATCCGCTGTGGCGATAGACTTGGATACTGGAGAAAAATATTTTGTCTTGAATGAGGAGAGACGCTGGCCGATAGCTTCACTAAGCAAGGTGATGACGGCGACAATCGCTTTGGAAAACTACAAACTCGATGACAAGGTTATCTTGAGCGAGAAGGCCGCCGATGCTTATGGCACCGCCGGAGACTTCCACGCCGGGGAAACCTATACCGTTCAGGATCTCATCACTTCGATGATGGTCGTATCGAGCAATAAGGCCGCCGTTGCCTTGTCGGAGAATATGGAAGGGAATAAGTTCGTCGATTTGATGAACAAAAAAGCCCACGACTTGGGGATGTTGAACACTTACTACAATGAGCCTTCAGGAATGTCCTCACTGAACCAGTCGTCCCTTTCCGATTTGATGCTTCTCACGAAGTACGTTTGGCAGAATCATCCGGAGATCTTTTCGGCTTCTCATAAGACCAAGGCTTCGATCACGGAAATTAATGGCGGCAAGACCCGCACTTTGACCAATATCAATCAGCTGGTTTATGACCCCAGGTTTGTTGGCGGCAAGACCGGGTTCACCGATGATGCCCGACAGAATCTTATTTCTACCTTTTCGTTGAATAACAAAAGAGTGGTCATTATGATCTTTGGCGCCGAGGATAGGATTACCGAGGCGAAGAAGATAATCGCTTTCCTAACGGAAAAACAAAAGTCAGACAACGATAAAAATAAAAACAATTAACCATGCTTGTTCAGGTTGTAAAAATAATTTCCATTTTCCTTCTTTCTTTCGCAGCGGCGACCGCCTTGACTCCGATAGTCTTCCGTTTGCTTAAGAAATTCGGCGTTAAGAAACAGATCAAATCAGCTGAAGCCGCTCCGGTTTTTGCCTCTCTTCATTCTAAAAAAGCGGGCACTCCGACTATGGGAGGGATCATCATTTGGGCCGCTGTCTTGATCGTCGTCCTTTTGACGAGTCTGGCTGCTAATCTTTTCGGCGGTCGGTTCGTCCATTTGAATATCGTCAACCGGGCTGAGACTTATCTTCCGATTCTGGCCTTAGTCTTTGCCGCCCTGGTCGGGCTTGCGGACGATATTTTAGGCGTTCTGAGAATCGGACCTAAGGGGGGTGGCCTTTCGATGAGAATCAGGCTCTCCGTTTATGCTGTTATGGGCGGAATCGGCGCTTTCTGGTTCTTCTCTCCGAGATTCCTGGATTGGCACGTTTTGCACGTTCCTTTCTTTGGCAATTTTGATATCGGCTGGTGGTATGTCCCGTTTTTCATTTTCATAATCATGGCTTCCGCCTTCTCGGCTAACGAAACTGACGGTTTGGACGGCCTTTTGGGAGGCGTCTCCATCTTCATTTTCGCCGCCTTGGGAATTATCGCTTTTCTTATGGGGCGATATGATTTGGCGGCCTTTACGGGAGCGATAATCGGCGCCCTGATCGCTTTCTTGTGGAATAATGTCAATCCGGCCAAATTCTTTATGGGAGATACCGGTTCGATGTGTCTTGGGATTACTATGGGTATCATCGCTCTCTTGACCAACTCCGCTCTTCTTTTGCCTTTCATCGCCTTCATTCCTATGATGGAGTCGATTACGGTCATCATCCAGAAGGTCTACAAGAAAGTCTTCAAGAAGAAGCTCTTTCTGTCGACTCCGATCCATCATCACTTTGAGGCGATCGGAATGCCGGAAACCCAGATCACTATGCGAGCCTGGATTATCGCTTGGGTTTCGGCTTCTGTCGGACTTGTCATTTTCCTTTTGGACTTGATTTTATAAGAAAATAAAAACAACCGGTTTCCCGGGTGTTTTTATTTTCTCCCTGTGGATAACTTTTTATTCCCAAAAGCAGTAAATAAAAACCGCATTTTATGCGGTTTTTTTTGATATCTCTTAACAATTCCTTAACAATTTTTTTACCTTTTCTTAACACTTTATGGTCAGTGGCGGGGCGGGGGTATCTTCCTGGTATTCGGACAACATAGTGCTCGAAAATATACATTCATCAGATAACTTCGACGGAATACTTCTTTATCAATCTAATAACAGTGAGATAATCGATTCCGAATTAAATAATAATAGGGAATCAGGATTGTCTGTCTCTTACGGGGATGGCAATAAGATTCATCACAGTATTATTGACTCGTCCAAAGCTAATGGAATAGCTGTTTGTTCCTCAAATTTCTCGGCTTATAATAATACCCTTTCCAATTCTTTTTATTCAGGCATTTATAGCAGTAACTGTGCCACTCCGAATATACACAATAACAATTTTATCAATAATTCCGGAGATGATATTGGAGCAGCTAACGTCACCTTTGCTGCCAATAATGATTACTACTCCAAAAACACAAGTTGTGTTGATGCGGATGTAGACGGGTTTTGCGATTCTCCTTATCAAGTCAGTCAGAACGTGACGGATAGTCAGCCGTTGAGGAATCCAATAGATCTCCAAGCTCCCTATATTGTTTCTTTTGGTCAATATACCGAGGATGGAGCAATAGTAATTCCAGAAGGGGGTTTAGTAAATAATGATGCTGTGACAATAAAAGCGACAGTTTCCTCTCCTATTGGAGGTAGTCTAAGATTGCAAGCGGAAGTTATTGACACAAGCAGCCAATTCACCGGAAATCCGACAAATGCATCAGGTAGTAATGAGACTGAGATAAGGATAAAAGAAATAAAGGACGGATCTTACCGTTGGAGGGTTAGGGTGTTTGACGAAACAAACAACAAATATTCTTCATGGTCTGAGTTTGGAATTGCAAACAATACTGATTTTTCAGTTAATTATCCCTTGACATTTAGAGCAATAAAACAGGCCCACTCAGCTTTTGGCGCTCCGTATCTCGGTGACGGGGCAACGTGGGGTGGTAAGGGATGGGATCAAAACAATGGAGGATATGTCTCCTCAACTCAGATAAAAGATGGTTATTATTACTACGATGCCAGATACGATGCGGCCAGATGGGGCGAAGGACTTGATTGCTCCGGTCTCTCATCGTGGTCATATAATCGTTCGTATGATCCTATTAAAAACCGTCTGTATAACGCCATTCACGATGAAAATGCTCAAGGTCAATTTAGCAATAGCGCTAATACGTATGCCGTTTCTGAGGCTGAAAAACAGCCTGGGGACTTATTATTTTTAAGCAAAAACGGGACTAATCAAAAGGGTCATGTGGGTATATATTCGGGTAATCTTGTGCCAAATGTTGAGGTAGTTGAATCGAATATATCTTTTGGAATAGGAGGGTCGCAGCTGTCAGATTTCAAAACCTATCAAGGCTACATATTCAATCCCAATGAGGATATTCGGCGCGTAAATCCCAATCCTCAAATTGCTGCAATTATTCAAGCCACATCAACAGTAGATATGGTTATTGCCAATCCTGAAGGGATAATTATTTCAACAAAATCAGAGAAAAAACAAAAAAGCGATAAAGTCCTGAAATATTCAAGAGATGATAAAAATAAGGAAGTCGTATATTGGGATGATGAAAAAAATGGAAAATATAAAATAAGCATCATTCCAAAGGACAACGTTTCTCTTAATAAAATATTTTCTCTAGAAATAGCAATAAAAGGAAAGAAAAATGTTCTATTAGATAACATTCCGTTGAATAAGATTGCAAAGAAGGGGTATACTTTATATATAGAAAATAACAAAGCTGTTTTGGCGGAAAATCAATGAAATTTATAAAACCCTCAAAGAAATCAATATTAGTCGTAACTTTGTCTTTTATTATTTTTGCTTGTGTTTCTGTAATCGTTATAAGATTTTATCCTATTATTTCTCCTAAGATTGTTAATAATTCTAAGAAAGAGAACAAGAAGGAATTTTCCATTAAATCCAACATAGAGCAAAACCAAAAAAACGATCAAGAGAATCAAGAAGATAACAAAGAAACGGACCGGGAAAGATTGATCAAATGGCTTGGATTAACTGAGGCCGAGAAAAAAATGGTTACTATCGATCACGACCAGCATACAGATAATCTTGATCCGATAGCCAGGGTTTCTAAAATTACCGTAAACGAAGATGGCACCAAAACCTATTCCTGTCCTAAATTCGGTTTTGAAGTATCCTTCCCTAAGGAATGGAATATATTAAATGAGCAAGTAGGGATGAATTATTATAGTAAGCTATATACTCGACTTGCCAGATGGTATGTCGATGAAAACGGCGATAATAAATTTACCGATCCGGTTTCAATAAATGTCACTACAAAGTTGTTTGCCGACAATTTTTTGAAAAATCATGCAAAAGAGACAGAAAAAGTTGAAATATCTGGAATAAAGAGTACTAAATACATAGCATGTGATGATGACTATTGTGATGTTGACGATAAAGAAAAATTAATGGGATATATTATTCCAATAGGTGATTTGAGAATGATGATATGGTCACGTAAAATTGATAAAGATGATTTTAAAAAAACTGTTGCTAATCTTAGATTCACTATTCCTCCAGGGGAAAATCCGATGCTGAACAAGGAGTGGGATGATGATGGAGATTACAATACATACTATAAGATTATTGGTGGACACGGATTTATGTTTAAATTTTACAAAACATGGTTTGATAAGGATAGTTTAACGTTTAATGGGGACGATTTAAGATGTAGTGATGTGTCGGATGAAAGCGAAAAAGAAAGGAAAGCGATAAAAGAAGAGTTATTTGCCGCTTGTAGTTATGACCATACGCTAGTCATTAGACTTGTAAGAAAAGAGCAAGTCGATGCATTTATCCCAGAGTGCCAGACTGCAGTTTCGGAGATAAGCATTGGCGGGGAAAAAGCTAAACAATATATATGTAATAAAAACAATAGAATAGTCGGATCAACTACGATTACTCCTTTTTATGACTTGTATTTAATATTTAAATACACCGGTAGTGACGATATTTACAAAAAATCAATGGATAAAATAATCTCGACTTTTACATTTCTGTAAGTTTATGTGTTAGATAATAAAACCGCCTTTATTGGCGGTTTTTTTTGTTGTTCCATTCTTTAAAAAACCGGGTTTTTAAGGTATAATGACCAAGTTATGAAAATCAAATCAGTAAAGGCTTTGGAAATATTGGATAGCCGCGGAAATCCGACTATCAAGACCACTGTCACTCTGGAAGATGGTTCGGCTGGCTCCGCCGCAGTTCCTTCCGGCGCCTCAACTGGGGCTTATGAAGCGTGCGAATTGAGAGACGGGGATAAATCCCGTTATTCAGGCAATGGAGTCTTGACCGCCATCAAGAATGTGGAGGAAGTCATTGCTCCGGCCATCATCGGGCACGAAGCCGATGAGCAGGAAAAAATTGACAGCCTTATGATTTCCCTAGACGGGACTGAAAACAAGACTAAGCTGGGCGCCAACGCTATCCTGTCTGTTTCTCTGGCCGTGGCCAGGGCGGCTGCCGTTTCAAAAGGCATTCCTCTTTACGAATATCTGACCAAGTTCAATCCTGATTTTTCTGGCAAATACTATCTGCCGGTCCCGATGATGAACGTCATGAATGGAGGCAAGCACGCTGATTGGGCGACTGATATCCAGGAATATATGATCCTGCCGGTTGCGGCTAAGACTGAGAGTGATGCTATCAGGATGTGTGCCGAAACTTACGCTCAGCTCAAGAAGGTTCTGAAGAGCAAGAAATATGGCATTGCCGTTGGCGATGAGGGCGGTTTTGCCCCGGCGGTCTCTTCAAATGAGGAACCGTTTGAGCTTATGAAGGAGGCAATCGAGAATGCCGGTTATGTCTTGGGAAAGGATATTGTTTTTGGAATCGATGCCGCCGCCTCCGAATTTTTCAAAGACGGGGTCTATGAGCTTAAAAAGGAGGGAAAGAACGTTTCTTCAGATGAGCTATCCGCCTTCTATCACGGATTAGTCCGAAAATATCCTATTTATTCCTTTGAAGACATTTTTGCTGAGGATGATTGGAGCGCCTTCCAAAAGTTTACCGCTGAATTGGATAACAAAGGGCAGGTCGTCGGTGATGACCTTTATGTCACTAACGTCAAAAGATTAGAGAGGGGGATCGCAGAAAAAACTTCCAATTCCATTCTGATCAAGTTGAATCAGATCGGATCCTTGACGGAAACCGTGAGCGCCGTCAATTTGGCTCTCAGATCCGGTATGACTGCTGTCATCTCCCACAGGAGCGGCGAAACGGAGGATACGTTTATTGCTGACTTGGTAGTCGCCTTAGGCACCGGTCAGATCAAGACTGGCGCTCCCTGCCGCTCGGAAAGAGTGGCTAAGTATAACCGCTTGATGGAAATCGAATCAGAGCTTGGTCCCAAGTGCGAGTACGCCAAATTTCCTTTCATCGCTTAATTTTTTATTATGAATCGCAAAAATAAAGTCGTTTTGGTCATCTGCGATGGTATGGGCTATTCCCCAAAAGGGGAGTTCAACGCCATCAGGTCTGCCAGAACGCCCAATTTGGATAAATTTTATAAGGAATATCCCCACATGCTTTTGCAAGCCGGCGGAGAGGCTATCGGTCTGCCGATGGGGCAGATGGGAACATCAGAAGCCAACCACCTGATCTTGGGTTCGGGAAGGATCATCTATCAGAATCTTTTAAAGATAAACCGCTCGATCAGAGAAGGCGAATTTCAAAAGAATAAATCGTTGCTGGAAGCGGTAGATCACGCCAAATCCAACAATTCTAACTTTCATATCATCGGTCTTTTGGGTCCCGGAGGAGTCCACGCTCACACCAATCACTTGAAGGCGATTGCTCAGACCGCCAAAAAGCATGGAGTCGATAAGATCGTCTTCCACTTGTTTACGGACGGCCGGGACACTCTCCCGAAAAGCGCTTTAGGCTTTATGAATGAGTTCAGGGATTTTGTCGATGATAATGAGCTTGGGATAATTGCCACCGTTGGCGGCAGATATTGGGGCATGGATCGCGACAACAATCATGACAGGATAGAAAAGGCTTTCGCCGCCATAAGATACGGCCAGGGGGTTATGTATGAAGATCCGGTAAAAGCCATCGCTGATTCCTACGATAATGACATCACTGATGAGTTCATCACCCCCGTCACTATCGGTACTGGCGATAACCCGACCGTCATTTCCGAGAACGACGCCGTTGTCTTTGCAAACTTCCGGGCTGATCGCGCCAACGAGCTCACCAGGAGGATTCTGAAGGAGGCGATTCCCAATCTCCATTTTGTCGCGATGACAAAATACGCAGACGACATCGAGGTTCCGGTTATTTTCCCTCCGGAAAAAATCGAAAACACCTTGTCCGAGGTTATCTCCGGCAAAGGGATAAGACAGCTGAGGATTACCGAAACGGAAAAGTTCACCCACCTTACTTTCTTCTTCAACGCCCAGAGGAATGAGCCGGATCCCGGAGAGGAGAGAATTATGATTCCATCGAATAAGGACGTGGCAACCCACGACAAAAAACCGGAAATGAAAGCGATGGATATCGCTTCAGGGATAAAGCAGGCGATAGAAAAAGATGAAGTCGGTTTTATCGCCGCCAACATCGTCAATTGTGATATTGTCGGGCACACCGGCGTTTACGATGCGATCGTGTCGGCGGTCGAAACCGTCGATGAGGCGTTGGGTATCATTGTCCAGACCGCCAAAGATAACGGTTGGGATGTCTTGATAACCGCCGACCACGGCAATGCTGAGGAAAAGTTTGATGAGTTTACTAATCAGATAACCACCTCACATACTACGAATCCCGTTCCTCTCATCTTGATTGCCTCCGGATTTGATAAGCTGAATAAGGAGGAAGGAGGACTCTCCGATGTGGCTCCCACTGTCTTGAAACTTATGAATATCGACATTCCTGCGGAGATGACTGGTAATTCTTTGGTTTAAAATCTCAAAACAGCGCCAAAAGCGCTGTTTTTGTCTGGTTATTCACAGTCACAAACTATTCAAGATAGGCTATAATTAATTAATGAGCGTTCTAATCAAAGGTGGCGAAGTTATAAACGCTAATAAGACAGTAAGGCGCGCCGATGTTCTGATTTCAGGAGAGGGTATCGCCGGAGTCGGCGATTTTTCTTCATATAAAGCCGAGAAGACGATAGATGCGAGCGGCTGTTTTGTGGTCCCGGGTTTTATTGTCCCCATCTCGTCTGACAAGCATATGACGCTCTTTGATGACCCGCTAAGGGAAGAGCTTCTTTTATCCGGAATTACGACCGGTGTTTTGGGTTGCTCCGGTTTTTCGGTTGCCCCGACAAATTATGGTGAGCTGGATTCGATTTACCCTTGGCACTCTGACGGAAGGGATAACGCCGACTGGAGATCTACCGGTGAATTTCTTTCCGCTATGTCCGTAGTCGGTCCGGGTATTAACCTGGCCTCAGTTTCCGGTTATTCGACCATGAGACGGACGATAACTGGCGAATATAGGGAATTAGCCGGGAAAGAAATGGATGTCTTAAGACACATCTTTTCCAAAAGCCTCAAGGAAGGCTCTTTTGGGTTATCGTTTCTCACCGACGAATTCTCCCTTAAGGAGTTTCCTGATTTGGCCGACTCTCTCAAGGAAAGTTCTTTATGGATCTCTTCTTTGCTGCTGGAAGACAATGTCGCCATTCTCGATGAGTTGAAAAATAAGTCGCTGAAAGGGATTGTCTTTTCCAATTCTTTCTTTTATGGCAGCAAGAGCGTCGAGAAGATATTGAAGGCGATATCAGAAATCAGACAATTTCCACGCTATTTTTCGGTCAATCCTTTTCCTGAGGCGGAGATTACCTTTGCGGATATTTTCGGTTCCCAGTTGTTCAAATACAGGACCTTGGAATTTATTGAAAAAATGGATGGCAAAAGAATCAGGAACACCGTCTCGAAATTCTTGGCTAAGGTCCCTTCGGATAAGATTTTTATCGCCAATGCTCCTTCCCAGTACAAGTTCCTTTTGGGTAAGAGCTTGAGTGAATTTGCCGGCAATCGCCTCATTTCTGCGGAGGAGGGGATATTAAGGCTCTTTGACATTTCCAAGGGCAAGATGAGCTTTTTTGCCGCAATAAACGATATTGGAACGATAAAAGAGTTGCTGGTTCAGGATAATGCTTTTGTCGAAGGTCATTGGGACCCGATGGCGAAGCTTTCTCCGGTCCACGATCGCTTAAGATTATCGGTTTCTGAGTTTATAAAGATTGGCAGGGAGTTGAAGCTCGATACCGCCAGCATCTATCACAAACTCTCCGCTGTTCCAGCCAAAGCGTTGGGTCTCGATAAAAGGGGAGAGATAAAAACCGGTCATGTTGCCGATCTGGTAATCATGAGCGGCGACAAGGTCAGGGATTGCTTTGTTTCGGGAGCCCACTCGGTGACTGACGGCGCAATAACGGGCGAGAAAAACGGAAAAGTCTTAAGAAATGTTTAACACGATAAGAAAAAAAGCGGACGTAATAATCTTGATAGCGGCCGGAGTCCTGATTATCGTCGGGTTGGCAATCCTCTCAAGCGCTTCATCAATGGCGAGCATGAAAAAATATGATTATTCCTATTTTTTCATTCTTCAGCAGATGAAGAACATCGGCTTGGGCTTGATTGCCTTTCTGGCGGCCAGGTTTGCCCCGGTCAAATGGATAAAAAAGTTTTCCTACGTCTTTCTCATCATCAGCGCCATTCTTTTGATTATGATCTTCACCCCTTTGGCCGGAGGTTATGGCACCGCCAGTCGTTGGCTTGAAATCGGCGGGTTCCACTTCCAACCTTCAGAAACTTTGAAGATTACTTTTATTCTTGCCATGGCCGCCTTTCTTTCGAATAAGAAGCTTGATACCAAGAATGATTGGAAACAGGGCTTCATTCCTTTTCTCGGAGCCGCCGGCTTGATCTCAGTCTTGCTTTATCTTCAGCCTACGACCAGTATGATTGTCATCGTTATGGGCGCCGCCTGTATCATGTACTTTGTCCATGGAATGAATTGGAAATTCATTTTTGTAATCTTGGGTTTGGTGGCTATCGCCGGAAGTTTTCTTATGAACGGTTACCGATCGGATCGCATCGCCGTCTTCAAGGGAGCCAATAACGACGTCAGAGGGAAGAGTTATCATTCCGTCCAGGCGGAAAAAGCGATTATTTCGGGCGGGACCTTCGGCGTTGGCTACGGCCAGTCGACCGTCAAGAACAGGTTGCCCGCGGTTGAAAACGATTCTATTTTTGCGGTTATGGCCGAGGAATTTGGCTTTGTCGGTTCGATGCTGTTCATCTCCCTCTATGCCGTTATCGTGATGGCCGGCTTCTTAGGATCGCTTGATGCGAAAACTGAGTTTGGAAAGCTGGGTATCATCGGTTTGTCTTCGATTATCGGCCTTCAAAGCCTCATGAATATTGCCGCTATCTCAGGCGCGATGCCTCTGACTGGGGTTCCTTTGCCGTTTGTAAGTTATGGCGGAACTGCTATAATCATCGCAATAGCAAGTATAGGTTTGCTGATAAATTTTTTGAAAAATGCATGATATTAGAATAGTTTTAACCGGTGGTGGAACTGGAGGACACATCAATCCTTTAGCTGCCGTAGCTCACGAATTGAAGAAGACCGCTTCCGAGAACAATCTTGAAGTAAACCTGAAGTTTATCGGTTCCTCTGGCGGCTTCGATCAGTCTCTGAGAGATCAGGACGTTGAAATCACCGAAATCTCTGGAGCGAAGGTCAGGCGATACGCCTCAATGCAAAATTTTTTTGAGGGTCCTAAACTTATCCTCGGTTATCTCCAGGCTTTATGGCACCTCTTCTGGTTTATGCCCGACGCCGTCTTTTCTAAAGGCGGTTCCGGGAGTGTCGCCGTCGTCTTGGCAGCCAGTCTCTACCGGATCCCGGTTTTTATCCATGAATCCGATTCTGTCGCTTCGACTACCACTAAATTCACTTCCAAGTACGCGGAATTGATCTTCCTTTCGTTTGAAAAAGCAATCGAAAGTTTGCCTCCGAAGGTCCAGGGCTTTACTTCCGTTGTCGGGAACCCGATCAGGCCGGCGTTGTTGAATGAGATAAAAGACCGCGAATCGGCAAAATCCAACCTCGGACTCGATCCCAACAGGCCGCTCATGGTGGTTATGGGAGGTTCGCAAGGATCCCAAAGGATCAATAATCTTATTCTCGCTTCAATGAAAGAGCTGATCGAGCATGATATCCAGATCTTTCATCAGACCGGAGAGAAGAACTTTGCTGAAATCGCCCAATCTCTTGGCAATTTCTTTAAGAGCGATGAGGAGATGTATGCGGCCGGCTACCATCCTACCGATTTTATCGGCAATGAGCTTGGCGATGTCCTCTCAGCCGCCGATGTGATCGTTTCCCGCTCTGGTGGCAGTATCTTTGAGTTTGCCGCTTTTGGTCGGGCTTCGATCCTGATCCCGCTTCCTGAGGCGGCCTCCAACCACCAGAAGATAAACGCCGATGTTTATTCAGCTACCGGCGCCGCCGTCACCCTGGAGGAGAATGAGATAAGCGTCCCTTTGTTCATCAAGACCGTTCTTAGTTGTTTGAATCCGAATAAGAAGGAGATGATGGAGAAAGCGGCTCTTGGTTTTGCGAAAGCCGATGCTTCGCAAAAAATCGCCGTTTCTATTCTTGAATATGTCACTAATCACTAAACCCCTTCAAAATAAGGGGTTTTTGTGTTATTATGTCCAGGTATGATTAAGACGAGATTTGCCCCGAGTCCTACTGGTGAATTGCATATTGGAGGCGTCAGATCAGCCCTTTTTGTCTACCTTTTTGCCAAGAGCAAAGGAGGTGATTTTTTGTTGAGGATTGATGATACTGACAGGGAGAGATATGTTGAGGGATCGGTTGAAAGGATCATTGAATCTTTGAATTGGTTGGGAATCGTTCCTGACAATTTGGATAACTTGGTTGTCCAATCAGAAAGAAAGGAGCTTTATCACAAGTACGCCAAGCAACTCCTTGATCAGGGGGATGCTTATATTTGCACTTGTTCCAAGGAGCAACTTGAAAAGGATAAGGAAGAGCAGGTTGCAAACAAGCTGCCGCCGATGTATTCCGGAAGATGTCGCGAGAGTAATATCAGGCTTGAAGACGTCAAAGAGGGTGAATATGTCATCCGCATGAAGATGCCGAAGGGAGAAATAATCAAGTTTCATGATTTGATAAGAGGAGATATCGAGTTTGATTCCTCTCTCATCGACGATCAGGTCTTGATCAAATCCGACGGTTTTCCCACCTATCACTTAGCGACGGTTATCGACGACCATTTAATGGAGATCTCCCATATTATCCGCGCTGAAGAGTGGCTTTCTTCGACTCCGAAACATCTGGTTCTTTTCAGAATGCTCGGTTGGGAAGCCCCCGAGATCGCCCATCTTTCCCAAGTTTTGAATAAGGATAAGAAGAAGTTATCCAAGAGGGATGGTGCCGCGAGCGTCATCGAGTACAAGAAGCTTGGTTTTTTGCCGGAAGCCTTAAGGAACTTCATCGTTCTTTTAGGATGGCACCCCAAGGATGAGACCGAAGTCTTTGAGACTATGGATTCGATTATTGGCGCCTTCGAATTCGAAAGGATCCAAAAAGCCGGAGCGGTCTTTGATATGGACAAATTGAACTGGTTTAACCGCCACTATATCGCCAACGTCCTTTCGCTTGAAGAACTGACAGAGAGGGCTAGGGAATTCGTTCCTTCGGAATGGAGTCTCACCCAGGAGATAATGGCGTCTGTGAGGTCAAGGCTTGATAAGTTAAGCGATCTTAAGGAAATGATTTCGTTCTTCTTTGAGTTGCCTGAATATGCCGCGGATGACCTGTATTGGAAAGAGACGAAGACGGCCAAAGAGAACCTGGAAGCGGTTTTGGAAAAGATCTCGGCTCTGCCGGAAAGCGGATTTTCAAAAACTGCCATCGAGGAAATCAACGGTATCGTTCCCTCCGATAAAAAGGGCGAGTGGCTCTGGCCTCTTCGCGTCGCCTTGTCGGGAAAAAGAGTCTCACCCAGCCCGTTCGAAATCATCGCCGGTCTTTCAAAAGAGGAGACGTTAAGAAGAATAAGATTGGGAATAGAGAAATTATAATAATCTATGAGTTTTAAAAAATCCGCGAAAGTCATCTCATTTGCCGTGCTTTTCTCCGTTTTTTGGCTTCCCGTTCATGCATCAAATCAAGAACTGAAGCAAAAGGCGGATGCCTTGGCTGAGCAGCTTGAAGTTGTTAATAGCCAGATGAAAGAAAAGCAAGATGCCTTAAACACCATCAGTCAGCAAAACAAGACTATATCAAGCGAGATTAAAACAAGGGAGTATAGCATCAAGACCTTGGATCTCGGAATTCGTTCCAACGAGATCAAGATCGAAAAGCTTAATGTCGAGCTTGAGGGGTTGAGTAACGATTTGCAGGCCGCTCAGGACAAAATTAAGGAGAAGAGGGCTCTGATCGCCTCAATGATCAAGCAACTCGACAGGAAGGAGCAAAGCAACTTCTTGGAAATGGTCTTGTCTGGCCGGTCCCTTTCCGACGCTGTCATCGAGATGGATAGCTTAATGAGAATCCAGACCGGCTTGAATGATGAGATAAAGAACCTTAGGGATTTGTCCCAAGAGATAGACGGCAATATCCAATTAAGCAGGGAAAAGAAGGACGACATGGCAGCCGAAAGCGGCTCCCTGAAGATCAGGAAGTCAGCGGTTGAGGAGCAGAAGACTGAATATAAGAAACTTTTGGGCTACAACAAAAACCAGCAAGCCGTTTATGAGAAGCAATTGTCTGAGCTGGAAAAGAAACAGCAGAGCATCTCTGATGAGATAGATGATTTGGAAAAGGAAATCAGGGCTGCCGCTGGCGCCGCTCCTAAGGTATCGACTAAGATGAGCTATCCGGTGAAATCTTACAAGATCACCCAGAACTACGGATCCTCCGCTTCCGCCTCCAAACTTTATTCGACTGGCTTCCACAACGGAATGGACTTTGGTGTTCCCATCGGGACGCCGGTTTATGCCGCTCAGGATGGAAAGGTAGTCGCTGCTGGCAACAATGGCAGGTATCAGTATGGAAAGTATGTCCTGATTGAGCACGAGAATAATTTGGTGACCATCTACGGGCATTTGTCTTCACAATCCGTTTCTGCCGGGCAGAGAGTGGTCGCCGGCCAGCTGATCGGTTATTCGGGCAATACCGGCTATTCAACCGGCGCCCATCTCCACTTTGGCGTTTATTTTGAGCAACCTTATTGTCGCACCGTCAGCCGAACTTCGGGAGACAGCAAGTGTGTCCAGTTGAAAGTCATCGGCGCCGCCGGGCAGGTCCCTGTTGGTTCCACTGTTAACCCGCTCGATTATTTGTCCAAGTAGCAAGAAAATGCTATAATGAAACCAATAAAATGCAGAATCAATTGATAAATGATCTGGCAAACGCTTTTGAGGCGGCATCCAAGGCTCTTATACCAGCGATTAAAGCTATTTTGAGCGCTTTGGCGATTGCGCTTGATGTTGTGGCGAGCCTCATCAGGCAGGGCTTGGCGAAGTTTTAAAATCAAAAAATAAGAACAATAATCAGAGCCGGTTTTTGTTATTGTCGGACAGATTGATTTTATTGTGTAAGCATGTAAAACAGCGGGTAACTCCGCTGTTTTGATTTTGACTTGTACCATCAAGTTTTTATTCTGAATGTTGCCAAATATTTGTTTTTGTGATATTGTAATCTCTTATCATCATGAGAACAAAAATAGTAGCTACAATCGGTCCCAAATCGGAATCACCGGAAGTTCTCCGAGAAATAATCAAGGCTGGCGCTAATATTCTTCGTATGAATTTTTCTCACTGTACTTTTGATGAGTATAAGAAGAGGAAAGAAGCGATCCAACAGATCGCCAAGGAAGAAAACAAGGATGTTAAAATCCTGGCAGATCTTCAAGGTCCGCGCCTCCGCGTCGGAGAATTACCCGCCGAAGGAATCGAAATGAACGAAAACGACGTTTTCGTCTTTTCCACCAACAAGGAGAACGGAAAGGCCATTTTCATCAATGACCCTTATCTCCACAACGACGTCAAGGTCGGTGATCCCTTATATCTCGTAAACGGAGCCATCGAGCTCGTCATCACCGAGGTTTCCGGTCAGGATATCACCGCCAGGGTTGTTTTTCCCGGAACTCTCTTTTCCAGAAAGGCGGTCAATGTCCCTAATACCAAATTGACCACCTCTTCTTTGACTGAGAAGGATTTGGCAGACATCGAATTCCTCAAGCAGGAAGGGGGAGTCGACTATATCGCCTTGTCTTTCGTCCAGACTGCCGACGATGTCAATCAGCTTCGCGGCTTGATCGGAAGCGACATTAAGATCGTTTCAAAGATCGAGCGCCCCGTTGCCCTGAAAAATATCGACGCCATCGTCCAGGCTTCGGATGCGATCATGATCGCAAGAGGTGATTTAGGAATCGAGCTTCCCATGGAAGAAGTTCCTATCGCCCAGAAGCACATGATCAACCTTGCTGCCTGGCACGGAAAGGCTTCCATCGTTGCTACCCAGATGTTGCTTTCGATGGTTGAGAACGACAAGCCGACCAGGGCTGAAGTCAATGATGTTGCGAACGCCGTCTTTGATGGGGCTGACGCCGTCATGCTCTCAGACGAATCGGCTAACGGGAAATATCCCGTGAAGTCCGTCGAGACTATGGCTAGGATCGCTGCCCGCGTCGAAGCCGATCTCTACGACAGGCCAAACGACTTATAATTTTAAAATAAAAATACCCGCAAACGGGTGTTTTTATTTTTTGGATTTTTATCCACTTGTTTATATGTCTTTCTTGACATAAAATAATAATTGTCATACAAATCCATTTTTCTTGCAAAGTTTAGATAAATTCAGTTCTTTATGTCTAATGGTTAAATTTTTTATTAAAATCTCATTATTTTTCGCCGGCTTCGCTGCCGTCTATTATTTTTTTCGCACCAGTGATTTCTACACCATGAGAATCCTTGCCTCCGATTTGGGGGGCGCCCAATGGCTTTATTCATTGGCCGGTTCTATCTATGGTATGATCACCGCCTTCGTTATCAACCAACAGTGGGGGCAGTGGAATCATTTGGCGGATTCCGTAAAAGGCGAGGTTGATGCTTTAGACAGGCTTCATCGATGGGCAAATAATTTCCCTGATCCGATCAAGGAAAAGGTCCAAGGCAGGGTCGTCAAATATCTCCATCTCATGATTCGTGAGGGGTTGCACTTGAGCGAATCAGGAATCCGTTCCCAAGCGGTCGAAGATGCTCTGAACCAGATAGAAAGGTCAATCTTCGAAATGTTCGATACTAATCCTGATTTGGTTCCGACCTCTTTCTCGATTTTTTCCGACATCTTGCAGGCTAGGACTGACAGGATAAAATATAGCACTCACCGGGTGCCTGATATCTTGAGATTCACCCTCTTCTTCGCGGCCTTGATCCTTATAGGCTTATCGCTCTTTATCAGTGGCAAGAATATCCCGATTTCTTATGTCTTTACCGCTTCCGTTGCCACCCTTGTGTATATCATCTTCTTGGTTATAGACGATCTCAATAACCCGTTGAAACCGGGAGCTTGGTACATCACTTCAAAAGATTACAAGGAGCTCTTGGAGAAGATCGAAAGATAGCTTATGCGGACGCCTCATACCAGTTTCAAGCAGGGGACAAAGATCAGGATCATCCTCCGGGATGGAAAGATGATTGTTACCAAGTTCCTCGACAAGAAGAGTGGCAAGATGATAACGACTGACGGCGAAATCAATATCGCCGATATAAGGTCTTGCAGCTTCTACAAACCTCATCCGCATGAAATGAAATAATATAAATACCGCCGATATTCTCGGCGGTATTTATTATTTTACTAATATTTTCGGTGTCAGCTTATTGATGTCGCCGGCGCCCATGACGACGATAATGCCGCTTTTCTTTCCGGATTCCTTAATGATCGCATTGATGGTCTTCTTGAAATCTTGAGCGGTCACATATATTGCCTTAGGGGCTTGTTTGCTCGCTTTGGCTATGACATTCAGATCCTTGACTAAGGTCTTGGCGCTAACCTTGCTTTTTTTCTCGTCTCGTCCAGCCGGATTATAAACATCAAAGAGCAGTCCCTTGTCCGCCGAATCGAAGCAAGTCTTGAAGTCTTCGTATAAGGAAGTGAATCTGAGCATCTGGTGCGGCTGGAAAACGGCAACGAGGTAATCCTTAGGGTATTTCTCCTTGAATCCGTCGAGGGTCACCTTGACGGCCGTCGGGTGATGAGCGTAATCATCAAATACCTTCCATCCCTCCTTAGTCTTTCCGACGTATTCCGAACGACGCCAGACTCCTTTGAATTTGCCAATAGCCTTAAGGATCGCGTCTTCTTTTATCTTGAGTTCCTTGGCCACCTTGTAAGCCGCCAGGGCGTTCAAGACGTTATGATGTCCAGGAATCTTGATGACTTTCTTTATTTTCTCAATCACGGCGCTGTCTGCCTCGCTGAAAGTCACGATCTTCTTATCTTTTATTTTTGAAACGACGTCAGAAACATTCTTGTCATCGCCGTTGACGACGATGAACCCATCCTTGGAAACGTTTTGGGAAAACTCGATAAACGATTTCTTGATATCCTCAATGTCTTTATAGAAATCAAGATGATCCAATTCGATGTTGTTAATGATTGCCGCATAAGGGAGATAGTTCCAAAAGGCTCCTCGGTATTCATCGGCCTCGATGACAAGATATTTTCCTTTGCCGTATCTGAAATTGGAACCCTCCACTTTGGTTCCGACAACTACCGTCGGATCAAGTTTCGCTTCGATTAAGATTTTTGCTATCAAAGCGGTCGTGGTTGATTTCCCATGACAGCCGGAGACGGCGATGGTTTTGTATCTTCCGGTAAATTCTCCCAGGGCTTGCGGATAGGTGATGACCCTTATGCCTCTGCTTCTGGCCTCGATTAACTCTTCGTTCTCCGGAGGGATGGCCACCGTATGGATTACAAGTTGGGCTTCTTTAGGGATGTTTGTCTTCTTGCTGCCTATTTTGACCTTCACGCCCTCCCTCCTGAGATCGTCGGTAACAGAGCTCCTAACAGCATCGGATCCCGTCACGGCCCAATTTTGAGCCTTATACCAGCGGGCTAGGGAAGAGATCCCGATGCCTCCGATACCTATGAAATGAACTGCGCCTTCACTGGGCGTCTCTTTGGTTTTTGTTTTTGACAAAGATTTATTCATATTAGCTTAAAGTTTAAAACAATTGTCGCTATTGTTAAAGAGGTTTTTTGTTATATATCATTTTGCGACATATAAAAGGGGAGGGAGAAGGCCTTGATTTTTATGTATGGGACACCGCTCTCTCGATAGGTTGTTCTGCCTCTAATCAGACAGCTGCGCATCTTTCTGTCGAGCTTGGATGACGACAAGCATTTCGGAATCATTTTCTATGAAAAATATTTTATTAAAAAAATTATTGCCGCCAGACCCAAATTCGGTTGCAATCGGATTGCTGGGTATCAATATATATCTCTAAGATCGATAAAACCGAAATGAGCCTTATAGAGGAAATTATGATTGGCTTTTTTGGAAATGGGGGCTGTAGGGTAATACCTGTCCATTTGGGATTTAGGCCATTCTAGAGGCAAGTAGAGCCGACCTCTAAGGCAACATCTCCAGTCTACCAGGCTTTTTCCACGTATATGTGTCGTAAAAGGTGCATTATACGACACATAGTATTGGAATCACCGGTCAGGCTCTATAGTTATTTTAAGCTTTTGTTTAAGGGTCTTTGATGACTCGCTCCCCGACGCTCGCTTCCTATGACTTAGGCTTAGATCGGTCTTGGTTGTACTCGAGAGCTGTCTTATCCTTTGCTTATTTTTGGCGACTCTTTTTTATCTGTCGCAAAATGATTAATGTTTATTTTACTTAAAAAGACAACCCGGTGAGGGTTGCCTTTGTGTTTTTGCGTCAGTCCATATAAAACAATTCGTTCTTTCTTATGAAGCTATAGATGAGCTTCCCCAAGGCTGGCATGACGAGCTGGGTCTTATATCGGTCTATCGCCTTCTCTTTCGCCGCCATCGTTTCTTTTGATAGTGTGAACTTCCTCCATTTGGTATGCTCCTTGGTAAACAGGGCTAGGGGCGGCATCAATGCCGCTTTCGGTTCATACGATTTTTGATAAGGATAGGACGGATAGTGCACCAGGTATTGGAGCTTAGTCCCCTTCCAGGACTCTCCCTTCAGATAGGACGAAATTGCCGTTCCTAAGGTGCTGTGGTCTCTGTGATAATCTATCGGTGATGGGAAGACGATGATACTTGGCTTGAAGGCGCTTATCTCGATCACCATTCTTCTTATCATCTCATTCGCCTCTTTGAACAAGTGTCCGTCCTTGAAGTTCCAAAACGTTATTTTCTCCTTCGACAAACCGATTATCTTCCCGGCGTTCACTGATTCTCTGTAGCGGAAGCGTTTCATTCCATACTTGTTTCCATCCGTTACGATAATCACCCTTATTGAAGCTCCGGCTTTGATGCTTTCAGCGATTAATCCGCCGGCGGCGATCATTTCATCATCTTCATGCGGCGCGAAGACCAGGATCCTGTCGCTCTTTTTCGGTCGCGGTAATTCCGGGATGGAAGCGTTGATGATTCTGAAGATATTGCCGACTTTGAAATTGTAGGCCAGGAGCGCGGTAATCAAAGCTCCAGCGGCCGGATAATAAATAAAACTCATTTGTTCTTTTTTCTGCCTGAGAGAAGGGCTTTCTGTTTTTTGATTCCCAAAGCCACGAGGGCTATCAGGATAACAAGCAGGATTGCCAAGCTTGATCCTTTTTCGAAATAACGAAGCTTTTCCAAATAGGGATCGAATCTGGCATTGAAGACTGTCGACAGATAAGTGACTGTCGTAAGCCATGCGGCGATGCTTAAGAGATTAAGTATGAAGAACTTGATCGGCTTCATTCCCGAAAACCCGACCGAGATCGGGATTATCCCGCGGAAGCCGTAAGCGAATCTCATGATGATTGTGATGAACCCGGCGTGATTCGAGACAAAGCGCCCAAGCCTGGTGTTCGTTATCTTCTTTACTCCTGAGAACTTTTCCGAGAGGTCTTGGTTCGCCAGGCGCCCGACGGCAAACCAGCTGTTATCGCTTATCGCGGCGGCAATAAAAACAATTGCCAGGGCCACTGGCAGACTGACTACTCCGTGTTTGGCGGCGGCAACAAGGGCAAAAATGGTCACTTCGCTGTCCACGAACGTTCCGAGAAAAATAGCAGGATAACTGGCGACGTTTATAAATTGCATTTTTTTATCTGTTCTTTAAGTACCAAATGATCAGGGCGATTAAGGCTCCTAAGGCCAATATTCTGATTATCCAATTGAATATTTCCATTTGCGTATTGGAATGAATTATACACCAAAAAGAGTTTATTGTTTATAGCCGATTTTTTTCAGATAGCCGGCATACTCCCATTCCCAAAGTTTTTTGGCTCCCAGGAAGGCTTCGTAATCCATTTCGAAATCCTTTAACTCCTTAAGAAGGACGTTGCCTTTGAGGGCTGACCACTTATGGAGGCAATTGATCGAATAGTCATTCTTCGTATTAAGGCTTAGAGTTTCCTTTCCGCCTTTGATTCTCCTATTTGATCCGCACAATTCGCAAGTCTGGTTCGTATTTATAAGCAGGATCCAACGGGTAGATACTTCCGGGAAATCCTTTCTCGCCGATTCCATATAAGCCGCCGTTTGAAGATTGTAATCCCGGTAAACGCTGGGAGAGGTCTTTATGTCGAGGACGCCGGTCTTGTCGCCGATAGTGACAATGGCGTCAATGGTGCCGGCGTATTTTTCTTGTTGGTTAACGATCTTGTATTCTATTTTGTTTTTTTCGGAAATGAGATTCAGTTGGTCGTTGAATTGCTTATAAGCTAAGACTGCGGCCAAGGTGTTTTCCGTATGGTTATCATATTCTTCCCCCACCATCGCTGATTGGACTGCCTCATGGATGAGAGTTCCCTCCTCCGCCGATTTGTTCTTTATCCTTTCGGCGTGGAACCAGCTTGGCATGGAAGCGTAATAACGGTATAAGGCGGGTTTGGATTTTATTGAAATGATGCTTGTGACTCTCGGGTACCATATTCCGTCATTCATATGTCCGGCGCGAGCGATAAAGTCTTCCAGATTCTTGTATTCCATGGTGGTAAATCAGCCATAATCATACCATTTTCAGACAAAAGAAAAAACCGCTTATTTAGCGGCTTTCTCTTTGATTCTGACGCAAGTGACCTTGCGGATCGAAGAATCGAAACAAGTTTTCTTTTGTTTGTAGAATTCAATGACTCCGTCTTTTCCTGCGAAGAGAGTATCGTCTCCGGCGCGAAGAACGTTCATACCCGGAAGGTATCTGGTTCCTCTTTGGCGGATGATGATTTCTCCAGCTTTGACGAATTGACCGTGATTTCTCTTAATCCCTAGGCGCTTTGATTCTGAATCACGGCCGAGTCTTGTAGAGCCTAGGGCTTTTGTATGTGCCATTTGTTATTTTATCTTGTAAAAATTAATGGTGTATGGCCGCTACAACAGCCATACGGTGAAAGATGAGTAACGGATTAATGTTATAATAAATCCATGTTTAAGTCAATTGATAAGAGAGATAAGATTGTGCTTGTTGTTATCGGAATCCTGGTCTTTCTCCTCGGTTTCCAGCTGGGCGTCTTATATGTCAGAGACACTTATAAGAGACCGATAATCTTCTCTTTTCCGAAAGATTAGAATCCTCTGGAGGCTCTTTTTCTTTCAACTTCGGTCAGGAACTTCTTTCTGATGCGGACTGACTTCGGGGTGATCTCAACGAGTTCGTCGTCAGAGATATAATCGAGAGAATCCTCGAGAGTCATCTTTCTGGGGACTTCAAGTTGGTCTTGCAATCCTTCGTTCTTGGCGCGGAAGTTGGTTAACTGCTTTTCACGGCAGACATTGACGGGGACGTCGCCTTCTTTGGCGTTGGCTCCGACAACCATACCTTCATAGACGGGAACTCCGGCGGAGTAGAACAGTTCTCCCCTGCCCTGGGCGGCAACCAAACCGTAGTTGTTAGTCTCTCCGGCTTCGGTGCAGATAATCGAACCGTGTTCGCGCGATCTGACTTCTCCCTTGAGTTCTTCGTATCCCATAAACAAGGTATTCATAATTCCTTGTCCCTTGGTGGCGGTCATAAAGACGTTCCTGATACCGATAAGTCCTCTGGTGGGAATGGTAAATTCAAGCTTGCAGAGACCGAAGTCGACTGCCATGTCTTTCATTACTCCCAAACGCTTTCCGACCATTTCGATGACGGTTCCGGAAAAAGCCTCCGGGACTTCGACGGATAACAATTCGATCGGTTCCAAGGTCTTTCCATCCTCTTCCTTCATGATGACCTGGGGCTTTGAGACTTCGAATTCGTAGCCTTCGCGCCTCATCTTTTCAATCAGGATCGCCAAATGCAATTCTCCGCGTCCGGCAACGACCCATTTATCGGTCGTATCGGTCTTGGAAACTTTCAAAGCGACATCGGCTTCGGTTTCTTTCTCCAATCTTTCTTTGATGTTTCTGGAAGTGGTGTATTCTCCTTCTTTTCCGGCAAATGGAGACGTATTGACTCCGAAGGTCATCTTGATCGTCGGCTCGTCGATATGGATCGGCGGCAAGGCGACGGGATTATTGATATCGGCGATGGTTTCTCCGATTGAGATATCATCGATTCCGGAAATGGCGGCGATGTCTCCAGCTTCGGCGGTCTTGGTATCAACCTTGGCCAAGCCTGAGAACAAAGTGACGCCGGAAACGTTTCTCTTTCTGATATTTCCGTCATGGTCAAAGACAGCGACCTGGTCTCCTACCGAGATCTTTCCCGTATAGATTCTTCCGATAGCCATCTTTCCTTTGTAGTTGTCATATTGGGTATTGGCGACAAGCATCTGAAGGGGCGCTTCGACGTTTACCTCCGGTGCCGGCAAATACTCGACAATCTTTTGGAAGACGGGTTCGACATTCTTCATCTTGGAGAGATCGGGCTCGAACCCGGCCTTTCCTTGGACTCCTGAAGCGTAAATGACGGGGAATTCTATCTGCTCGTCAGTCGCTCCCAAATCGATGAAGAGGTCATAAACGGCGTTCAAGACCCACTCGACGCGAGCGTCGGGTTTGTCGATCTTGTTGATGACGAGGATGACTTTCTTTCCGGCTTCGATGGCTTTTCTCAAGACGAATTTCGTCTGAGGCATCGGTCCCTCCTTGGCGTCGACCAATAAGGCGACTCCATCGACCATTCTCATGATGCGTTCGACTTCACCTCCGAAATCAGAGTGTCCCGGGGTGTCGACTATATTAATTTTTATGCCCTTATATTCGACTGAGGCATTCTTGGAAAAAATAGTGATGCCTCTTTCTCTTTCAAGCTCGTTAGAATCCATGATCAGTTCGGAAACCTGATCAGCTTTGAGTTTGAAGTTTTCCGACTGCTTCAAAAGAGCGTCTACCAATGTAGTTTTTCCGTGGTCTACGTGGGCGATTATTGCGATATTTCTTATCTCTCTCATTGGACTTTTTATTGTTTAGATTAAAAACGACTTATAATACCACAAAATCGCCTTTTTTGCAAGGCGATTTTATTTTAGTTTATTTACTTCTCTGCCCAGGAATCAGCGATTTTTGCGTCAGCCAAAACTGGGACTTTTTTAAGATAGTGAGCGCCTGCCTTCTCCATTGCCTTTTTAAGCTCCTGAGAGGACTCATCCGCCGTCTTTTCACTCGATTCGAGCAAGATTTCATCATGGACGGTGGCGAGGATTCTGAAGCCCTTTTCAGCGCTTCTCTGGGCTAGCTCTCCCAAGGCCTTCTTGATAATATCGGCTGCCGTTCCCTGCACCGGGACGTTCAATCGGGTTGAGATTCCCGGCTGCGTATCAAATATCACCCTCCTTCCGCTCAAAGTCCGATACTCGAAGACGTTGATCATCTTGTCTGTCTTCTGATGCCACTCGGCAATTCCCTTATAGGCGTCAAAGAATTTGTTTCTGAAGTTCACCGCCTCTTTAAGCGATAGGACGACCCCGTAGGTTGATTTGGCGTATATCTGGAATCCCCTGGCGCCCATGCCATAGATGAGACCGAAGTTCATCGCCTTCGCTGCCTGTCTTTCTTGCTTGGTGACGTCTTTCAATTCCTTCCCGGTAACGATCGAGGCGGTAAGCAAGTGAAGATCGATTCCGTTCTTGTAGGCTTCGATCATCGTCTCGTCGTTTGCGATTTCCGCCGCCACTCGCAATTCTATTTGGGAATAATCGGCGATGATCAGCTTGTTTCCCTTATCAGGAATAAAACATTCGCGGAACTCGTCGTCCCTCGGGATTTGCTGGATATTCGGTCCTTCGCAAGAGAATCTTCCAGACAAGGCTCCAAGCTGGTTGTAGCTTGGGTGAAGCCGGCCGTTCTCGGGGTCAAGGTATTGCGGGATGGGAGCCAGGAAACTTTGGATCGCTTTCGTGACCCTTCGATATTCTAGGAACTTATCAACGACTTTATTGCTGCCCCTGTATTCGGAGAGCTCTTGATGGGAGGTGCTCTTGAGATATATATTCTGCCCTTCAAACGCCTTGAGCATCTGTTGGGGACTGTTAAGGTTAAGATTTTCTATTCCGAATTCCTTTTGCAGCTCCTCATTGATGTCTTTCTGTTCAGCCAGATATCTGTCGTAGAGTTTCTGCCATTTCTTTGCATCAAGCTTTATCCCGTTCAGCTCCATTTGGACGACGGCAAAAATGCAATCGAATTCCAGCTTGCATACCTCGACCAAGTTATTCTTGGTAATTTCTTTGACCAGTTTCTCCCTTAAAGAAATCAGCTCCTTGACCGTCGGCGCTTTCTCCTTTTCTTGATCCTCTCCGCCGCTTATCAACTTCTCTGCGATCTTAATGTCAAAGATCGGTCCGTTTACCTTGAAGCCGTTCTTTATCAATTCTTTTATTACCGGTTTGGCATCGTAAAATACTTTTATCTTATCCGATTCCAGATTCTCCCTTATTGTTTTTGTCGAGTTGTCGGCAGCGTCAATGGCGGAGGTGAACACCTTCTCCTTTTCAGTCATTACCGATATTAAGTTTTCGCTGATTGAAATGCCGATTGCCTCCATAAGCCATATTTTACTATAAAAATAAAAATGCCCCAAAAGGGCATTTTTTACTGCAAGGGTGAAACTTTGATCTTGATCTTATCCTTTACTCCGCGTCCGATGCCGACAACGACTTCGAATTCGCCGAATTCTTTGATGGGTTTGGGCATCTCTACCTTTGGGTTCTCAATTCCGGCTTTTTTTATTTCTTTTTCGATATCTTCCGGTTTTACCGATCCGAAGGCTTCTCCCTTATTTCCGGACTTCAGCTTGAATTCCGGGATGTTCTGGGCTATCGCCTTCAGTTTCTCCTTGAATCTTTTCTCTTCGATATTTTCGGAGTTCTTCTTTTCGCCGATCTTAGTTACCGCGCTTTTTGAAGCCGGCACTGCGTATCCTTTGGCAAAAAGAAAGTTGTTGGCATAACCGTCGGAGACTTCCTTGATGTCTCCGCGGCGGCCAAAGTTCTTTACATCTTTTGTTAAAACGACTTTCATTTTATTTGATCATTCCCTTGACGATCTCCACGGCTTTTTCGAGTTGGAGATCCTTGGGTTCGGTTTTGTTGTCTTTCGATTCAGGATTCTTCGTTTCGACATCCGGCTTGATGCCTTCCTTGTCGATTATGACCCCTCCCGGAGTGACCCAGTTGGCAATCGTAATCTTAAGCATTGAGCCGTCCGACAACTCTTTGAGTTCTTGGACGGTGCCTTTGCCAAAAGTCTTTTCTCCGATAAGTTTGGTGCCGTTTATATCATGCAATGCGCCGGCTAAGATTTCAGAAGCCGAAGCTGAGCCGTTATTTACCAAGACTACCGTCGGCACGTTCTTTAAGACTCCCATTCCGTCGGAGCGAAGCTCGATTGAGTTTCCGGAAGAATATCTTTCGGAAACTACCAATGAGTTCTTAGGTAAGAACCATCCGGCCAACTTTACGGCCGTGTCGAGATAACCTCCGGGGTTATTTCTTAAATCGATTACCAATCCTGAAACTTTTTTGTTTCCAAAGAGGTCGCTGATGGCCTTTGCGAATTCCTCGCTTGTCTTGGGGGTGAATGAAGCGATCTTGATATAGCCGATGTTGCCCTTCGTTTCGTATTTGATAGCCGGGACTTTGATGATCGCTCTCGTGATATTGAAGTCAAGCGAGCCGACACCTTCTCTTAACACGGTTATCTTGACCTTGCTTCCGGCCTCTCCTCGGATATTTTTGACGACGTCATTCAGGTTCTCTCCGGTCACGTCTTTGCCGTCTATTTTGACAATGACGTCTTTCGCTTTCATTCCCACCGCTTCTGCCGGCGTGCCCTTTAAGGGCGCTACGACAATTACATAGCCGTTTTGGGATTCAAGCTCGGCTCCGATGCCTCCGAATTCTCCATTGATCGTCTCGCTGAACTGCTTGGCTTCCTCCGGATCGAAGTAAGTGGTGTATTTGTCTCCCATCCCTTCGGCTAATCCGCGGATGGCGCCATAGACCATCTTCTGGTCGGATACCTGGTCCGATCTCAGATAATTCTCGCGAAGCAATTTCCAAGCGTCCCAGAAAAGATTGAAATCAGTCTGTGAATCCTCGCTCGTAGTATTAATAAGGTTTGAGAAGATCTTGATCTGCGCTGCCTCGGTGTGGCTTCCGGCATAGAATCCCAAAGGGAAGGAAACCGCCGCCAAACAGGACACGGTCACCAAGATTATCTTCAGTTTTAAGGATTTGTTCTCGTTCATAAAAAGCATTTTTTAATTGTAAAATTCTATCATTTTTATACCTGAAACTCAACCAAGGTGTCATATTCCGACCCTTCGCGCGTCAGGAATGATTCCATCAGGGAAACCTTCTTTATCTCCATATCCTTATCGACCCTTCGGGCGATCTTCGGCTTCTTTCCAAAGAAGTCTTTTATCCTTATAAGGGTGATGTGGCTCGTGAAAGGTTTCGGATCATATCCGACATTGGCTCTCAAAAGCTCGGTTTCCAATTTCTTGGCAAATTCCGCCATCCAGGCTGATTTGGCAAAAACCCAGATCATCCTGTTGCCGGTGGCGTAATCAACCCTCTTTAAGGAGACCTTCTTTTCCAACTCCTTATCCATATTTTCCAGTGCCTTTTTTATGCAATTTTCGATAATTGGTACTGCGCCTGGTTCTTGACTTCCTAAGAATTTTATGGTGAAATGGTAATTATATCTTTCGGTTGCTTTGAAATCCGCTGAATGCTTTAGTTCTGCGGCCAAATCATCCGAAATGCCCTCTAAATCCCCTGCTAGGTCCTCCGGCATATTTATTGAAACAAACAAACGTTTTAACATTAGCTGTATAATAACGCATGTTCCAAAATAACGAAACAAACGGTCCGGAAAATCCGCTCTTCGCCGACTATCTGAATAAAATCAAGGAGCGCTCAAAAAAGACCAGGGTCTACTCCCCTCACCAGAATACTGGTTTGGAGTTGGCTGGGATTTTGGAAGACCAAGCGCACAAATCTCTCTATATCCGGCTGGCTAAGACCAATAATCCGGAAAATCTCTTAAGGATCGCCAAAGGAGTGGCTGAAAATAAGAACATCAAGAATAAGGGAGCTTATTTTATGAAAGTCCTCAAGGAATCAAAAAAACAAGCAAATGAAAATCGTAACGACCAAAAGTGAAAATGCTTCAATCTTAAGGCAGACCATGCCTGAGTTTGATTTTTCCGCTCATTCTCCGAAAGAGATAAAGGAGGTCGTCAAAGAGATGCGAAAGATCATGAAACTCGATGGTGGTGTCGGCCTTTCTGCTAACCAGGTAGGACTTGATTGGAGAATGTTTGTCGCCCAGCATAGGAATAATTTCTATGCCATCTTCAATCCCGTCATTACCAGGTTCTCCAAGGGGCAGATAATGATGGAGGAGGGTTGCCTCAGTCTTCCTGAGGTTTTCAGGGATATTAAAAGACCGGAATCGATCGTCATTGAGGGTTATGATCAGAATGGCAGGAAGTTGAAGATCAGAGCTGGCGGAACCATGGCCAGGATCTTCCAGCACGAACTCGACCATCTTAACGGAAAACTTATCATCGACTTTTAAACAAAGCGGGCCTCCAGTCCGCTTTGTTTTTTATATGCTGATTTTGTAGAATTAGAAAATATGAAGTCTAAAGAACTGTTTTTCAGCTTTTTGCCGTTTTGGATTTTTGTCCTGCTTTTCAAGTTAGCAAGCTCTACCCATTACGCCATCCTCCCTGTTTTTGGAGAAAGGATCTTGCCAATCTGGGCCGTCGGTTTAGTCTTAAGCGTCGCCTCGTTTGTCCAGCTTCCGCTTGATCTCCTCTCCGGCGTATTCTTAAAAAGACTCGGGTTCCTGAGAACGCTTATCTTCTCTTGCTTCGCCTTCGTCTTTTCGGCCGGTGTCCTTATTTTCGGACTTAATGTCACTACTTATCTATTGTCAGTCATTTTTGCTACCTTCGGCTGGTTCTTCTTCACTCCCGCCCTTAATACTTATATCCTGAACCACTCAACCGATAGCAATACGGAAAAACTGATTACTTGGAGAGACGTTTCCCAATCGTCCGGAGTCTTTATCGGGGCGTCCGCCCTCGTCCTTTCCATGGGGTTGTCCGTCAATAAGTTCGGCGTTCTTCTCTCCGCCTTTTTCATTTCCGCCGGATTGTTTGCCATGATTTCTCCAAAGGATGCCAAAAAAATCGAACCTAAAGCCAGGCTGGAAGCAGAAGAGAAAGTCGGTTATTTCAAGAAAGTCGCCGCCGAATTCAAGAAGCTTAGCCCGGCTAGCTGGATTTTATTTATCCAAGGGATGACTTCCTCCACCTTCTACGCCACTATTTGGTTCGTTGTCCCCCTTGAGATGGCGAATGGATTAAGCGCTCTCCCCTCCATTAGTCTTGGGATCTTTGATATGGCGGTGGTTGTCTTGGGGTTAGGCTTTGGTTTGATTGCCAAGAGGGCTAAGAGAAAACGGCTGATTGTTTTTGGCTTGCTCCTCTTCTCTATAATGGCCGCGTTGATCGGATTCCAAGGAGGAATCGCCTTCCTGATTTTCGGATTCTTGGCGACCGTCGGCGATGAGCTTTCAAACATTTCCCTTTGGAGCTGGCTGACTCATTTGGACAAAGAACACAACGAGGACGGCGGCGTCGCCGGAGCGATCACCTTCGCTCAGGATTTTGGCTGGGCTATCGGTCCTCTGATTGCCGGCTTCTTGTATAAGCCGCTTGGTCCCCAGCTGACCATAATGACTTTATCTTTGCCTTTATTCTTCACCTTCGTCTTTGCTATGCTCAAGACCCACATGATTCCGAACTTTGAGCACTTTACCCATAATCGAAGGATTCATCGCTTAAGACATCATAAACATTAAACCAATTATGAAATATGTATTTTTTGGCACTCCTGATTTTGCCTCCATCATCCTCAAAGATTTGATCACCAGGGGTTATGCTCCCCTTGCGGTTGTCACCAACCCCGATCGTCCGGTCGGCAGGAAGCAGGTTATCACTCCCTCCCCGGTCAAGACTCTCGCTCTCGAGAACGGCATCAAGGTTTTAACCCCTGGTTCCCTGAAGGGTGAAGAAATCCAAAAGGAACTGGAAGCTATCGGCGCCGATATCTTTATTCTCGCCGCTTACGGCAAGATTATCCCCGGCCCGGTTTTGGAAATTCCTCAAAATGGTGTCGTTTGCGTCCACCCCTCCCTTCTTCCTAAGCTCAGGGGCGCTACACCGGTCCAAAATGCTATTCTCCAGGGCTTTAAGGAGACGGGTGTGACTTTATTCCAAATGGACAAAGAAATCGACCACGGGCCGATTTTGCTCCAAGAAAAAACGGAAATCAGGGCCGAAGAAAACACCGAATCCCTTTTGGAAAGATTAGCCGGCGTTTCTGCTAGGATGGTTGCCGAGCTCTTGGATAATTTCTCCAAGCTTGAGCCTATTCCTCAGAACCACGCCGAAGCGACCTTTACCAGGAAACTGGAAACCTCCGATGCTTTTATCGAAGAAATTAATCTTCAAAGAGCAGAGACTGGTGGCGGTGAGATAACTTATATCTTGGACAGGAAGATCCATGCTTTTTATCCCGAACCTGGTGCCTGGACTATGAGAGACGGAAAAAGAGTCAAGCTCTTGGACTCGGAAGTCATCGATGGAAAGCTGAGACTTAAAGTGATCCAAATCGAAGGCAAGAAGCCCCAGGCAATATAAAAACACCTCAGAAGAGGTGTTTTTATTTCTTGTCACCGCGAGGGTGTGAGCCTTTGGTGATCTGCTATTCAAAATTCCTATCTATCGCCTCCCAATTCAAATTCTTCAGAATATTTTCTATGTAGGCTTTCTTATTCGTGCCGTAATCCATGAAGTAAGCGTGCTCATACATATCGAGGACAACAAGCAGGGTTGAATTGAATATCGCCCCCAGATTATGCGCATCAAGATTGATTATCGAAATCTCCTTAAGATAATTGTCATAAATGGTCGCCGTCCACCCTCTCGAGGACATCGCGCTTGCCGTCATCTCTTCAACCCATTTTTCATGAGAGCCGAACCGGTCGGTTATTATCTCGAATATCCTCCCCTTCGGATTTCCGTTATCCGCTCCGTCTTCAAGGGCGGAAAAATAGATTTCATGAAGCCTGGCGCCATTCAAGGCGAAGGTCTCTTGTCTCTTGAGCTCGCCGTAATCGGAATAGACGGCATTGGAAACCGCCTTGTCCGCCGATAAAAGCTTCTCCCTGATCTCATTTGTCTTTTTTATATAGCCTTCGTAAAGCTTTGTGTGTTCCTCTATCAGCCTCGGGGTAAGGTTGACTTTATCGGGAATCAATTGAAAATGCTTTGTTTCTAACATTGTTTTAATTGATTTGTGATGACTTTTATGATATTATACTTTCGAATTGCCGGGTCGTCTAATGGTAGGACAACAGACTCTGAATCTGTTTATCTTGGTTCGAATCCAGGCCCGGCAGCATATAAAAATACTCTGGCATCAGCTAGAGTATTTTTATATTTTGTCTTATACTGGATTCGAACAAGGGATGGGCCAGAGAAATGCGTTAGCGGTAGCCAAACGATATTTTATAGTGAATTCTTTTTTAATAACCATGGAATCGATAAAGGTATCAACTACGAGCGAGCTAAATAAATTTTTTAATAACAACAGATTTTATGTAAACGGTAAGAATATAAAAGTAGATCACCTTCATGAAACGACGGCTAATTCTAGGTGGGAGTATGAGAATTTATGGGGTATCTATTTAACTAACACCGATCACGCTTGGATGGGTCTCTGGATGGCCGCGACTTCTCGGGGAAAAGTCAGAAAAAGGCAAATAAGGTATATCTCACCTAAAGAAGATGATTTTATAGGAAGAATAGAGATATATAATCCTGATCATTTGAAACTGGAAGATGCCCTCTGCGATGAGGCATATTTATATCTTTTTGATTTGAGTAAATACGAAGGTATTGAAACCTTGGACTTAGCCAGAAATTTTAATCTTCTAAAAGATAGTTTTAGAAAAGATGAAATAGAAAAAAGAGGCGTAATTCAAAACTATTTTTTGCCAAATTTTGAGCACAGGGCCGTCGTTATTGTAGATGATTGGCAGATCGCTCTTATTAACTTTAAAAAAATAGTTCCTGACATAGAACTTATACTAACCAAAGATCTTATAAAAGAACTGTCTCAAAAAGTAACTTTTACAGATATCGAAATAGGACAAAATTATATAACTCATGAGCAAAATTAAAGCGATAATATTTGATATGGATGGCGTTATTTCTGACACGCAGAAATTACACGCGAATGTTGAGTCGGAAATATTGGCCAGATTCAACATCGATATTTGTCCGGAAGAAATAACAAGAAAATATGCTGGAATGAAGACCAGCGAAGTCTTCAATGATCTTCTAAGAGGACAGTCACAGCCTTATGACGTGGATGAATTGATGAGAGAAAAATGGAGCCTTATGACAAGACTCGGAAACGAATCTATTGATGAAATCGAGGGCTCTGCTGAGCTTATCCAAAGATTCTATAAAGAAGGATACAAAATGGCTGTTGCCTCAGCCTCCAATCAGGACTATGTCGGAAATGTTATCCAAAGCCTGAGCCTCGAAAAATACTTTGAACACTTGGTTAGTGGAGATATGGTCAAAAATGGAAAACCTGATCCGGAAATATTTTGGCTGGCCGCTTCAAAACTGAAAGTTGATCCGGAAAATTGTTTGGTAATTGAAGATGGGCGGAGCGGAATGGAGGCGGCGAAAGTTGGAGGAATGGAATGTATTGGATTAGTTAAATCTAGAGACGTTGAGTATCCGACGAAAAATCTAGTCTGTTCATTAAGGGAGATAACTCCGGAATATATTCAAAATCTGATATGATTTCGATATAAAACATTTAAGGCGACAAATCAGGTGGCGTAAAGCAATAATAATACCCCAGCGTTTGCTGGGGTATTATTATTTGGTCTTTTTGGCTTTTTTTGCAGCAAGCATCTCTTGCTTGATAGCCAATCTTTTTGCAGTTTTGTGAGAATGAGTTTTCCTCGGTTCTCCACCTAACGGTGCACCTCTTCTTTTTGCCATACCTGATAATAATAACAGGATTTAAGGCATTTTTCCAGTCCCCGACAGGCTAATGTCCCCCTATTTTTTAGATCTGCTGGCAGTTCCAAACCCCCTATTTTTGTATTATTATAAGAAAATAACCGAGCCATGAAAAAAATCGTAACCATCGGCGGCGGTAGCGGCCATTCTCAGGTACTTAAAGGCCTTAAGACCCTCCCCGACATCCAAATTACGGGCATCTGCCCCAGTACCGATTCCGGGGGCTCGACCGGTGTCCTTCAAAAAGAATATGAAGGCAACGGCTATGTCGGCGATCTGACCAAATGTTTTGTCGCCCTCTGCGATGATGACAACCTGGCGAAGGCTTTGATGTTCAGATATGAGAACGGCCCTCTGGACTCTCATTCGGTGAAGAATCTCCTCTTTCACTCCCTGGAAAAGACTAATGGCACTGAAGAAGCCTTGAAGCTTTTCGGAGAGATTTGCGGGTTGGGAAATCACAGGGTCTTGCCAGTCACTAAGGAGAAAGTCGAGCTTTGCGCCAAGCTGAGTATCGGCAATACTATCTCCGGAGAGACTAATATCGACAATATCGCTAAGAATCCCCTCTGGAATCCCAATGTCCACCAGATAACTGATATTTTCCTCAAACCGGCTGTAAATGCCTCACGTGAGGCGATGGAGGCCGTCTCTGAGGCTGATTATGTTGTCATTTGTCCCGGCGACCTCTATTCCAGCGTCATTCCTGTTCTTTTGCCTAAAGGAATGAAAGAAGCGATCAAGGATTCCAAGGCTAAGATCATCCTGATGTTAAACATCATGACAAAACGCGGAGAGACGGATAATTATACCGCCCTTGATTTCATCAGGACTATCGAAGCCAAGCTGGGAAGGAATTCGGATTATATCATCGCCAATAATGCTGCCATTCCTAAGGAAATCCTGCTCAAATACTCCTTGGAAAGCAAAGTCGCTTTGGATGGAATAAGCGGATCGTCAGATTCCAGGATTATTTTTGCGCCTCTGGCCGTTTTGAATGCTGCCGATCAGATTGTCAGCAATCCGGAGGTTATTAAAGAAACCGTTTCCGAGATTATCAATAAATAAAAAATCCCCGCAGTAATGCGGGGATTTGACTTAGGGTTCTGTGTCTTTTAACTGGTCATTAGGATTGCTTCTGGGTCATCTCGAGGGTCGTCAGGCGTAAGGAAAGCCTCGTGGGGTAATCCTCCTGCCGGATCCATTTCTTGACCTGGGAAGCGATAATCCCGGCGACGATGGCGCCGTTGTAGGCGATGCCTCTGGTCGCGGAAGGCAGCTCGGCCGTTCTGTTCTCGACAAACAAGAATTGTCTGTAGAGCCTTCTGTCAGCAACGTGCTTTGGTCTGATCGTGAGTACCTCCAGAGTGTCTCCTCCGATTCGGGCATCAATATAAAGCTTGATGTTCGAATTGGATTGAACCTGGCTCCAGATTCCCATTCGGGAAGTTGTTGAGCCGACTCCGGAAATGACGATGCCTCTTAGGTTGTCGCCATTGGGATAGGGGCTTCTTATTGCCCTTATCTCGGTTCCGCTTTGTCGCTTGACGATGTCTCCCAGGGCATCGACTTTATGTCGACCGATATCCGCGAGATCATACATTTGGATTGGCAAATCAATGTCCTCGATAATACCGGCATCATACACGGTTATTCTTTTGCATCCCATTTTTGCCAGGACTGGTACAAGAAAGCTTCCTATCTTCCCGGCGCCTATCACGGTCACCGGAAAAATTATTTCCTCCGGGTCCAAGATATCTTTCTGTCGGGTATGGTCCATGTCACTTTCCTCCTTTCATCATCCTCATTCTGGCAATGCTGTGTCCTTCGTTTAGTGTCAGTTATAAGCTTTAAAAGCCATTCGTGAAAATGGCGATCTGGACAAAGGCTACCACTTTTCCCCTATTCCGTCAAATGAAACCTCTCTATAGTGTATTTGGAGGTTTTTTAATATTTTATATCGAGGAATTTCCGGCAATATATCCGGTTGTCCAACAAATCTGGAGGCTGTATCCGCCGGATTGCCTGTCGATATCAAGAATATCGCCCGAAAGATAGAGGTTGGGAATAATACGGGATCTCATAGTCTTAAAATCAACTTCAGTCGGGGATAATCCTCCGCTCGTCGCAATCGATCTGTTTATACCTAAGAGTCCTTCAACTTGCATTGGGATGTTTTTTATCGTATGAACAAGCGCCATTCTCTCTTTCTTCCCTATCTCATTGCAAGGTTTGTCCGGATTGATCCTTGATAAATCTAATATTGCCGGCACTATCGTCGATACCGGAAATATCGAACTGATGACGTTCTTGATTTTCTTGTTGCCCTGCCCCGCGAATAAATCTTGAAGCCGAATGCTCAACTCTCCGGGTCCAAGAGAAGGAAAGATATCGATTGAGATGACAACCTTGCCATTTTTTAAAAGATCTCCCACCGTCCTGCTCATATTGATTATTGTCGGTCCGCTTATGCCGAAATGGGTAAACAAAACCATTCCCCTCTTTGTTATATGCTTCACATCATCTTGACTCACGGTTATTTTTACATCAGCTAATGATGTTCCCTGCAATTCCTTGACCCATTTGTCGGAAATGGAGATAGGCACAAGAGATGGTTCTGAAGAATTGATCGTATGGCCGGCATTTTTCAACCATATGAACCCATCCCCGGTTGAGCCTGTTAAGGGCAATGCTTTTCCTCCGGTCGCCAAAACAAATGATTTTCCGCACACCTGTTGTCCGTTATCCAGTTGAACCGCCTCTATTCTGTTTTCTTTGGTGACGATTTCTTTGACGGCAATACCTAAAAGCACTTTGACACCGCCTTCGTTCAAGTAATTTATCAGAACTTTCAAAACGGATTCTGCCTTGTCGCTCACCGGGAAAATCCGTCCCCCTTCCTCTACTTTCGTCTTCAGATTTCTCTTGTGAAAGAAATCCAATGTCTTTTCGACATCCCACTTCGAAAAAGCGGAAAAAAGAAACTTTCCGCTATCTCCGTACTTTTCGACTAATTTTCTCATCTCCGGTTCATAATTGGTCAGATTGCACCTGCCGCCTCCGGTTAGAAGGAGCTTCCTGCCAAAAGTCTTATTCTTCTCTATCAATATGACTCTTGCCCCCTTCTCAGCCGCGCGTCCTGCTGCCATCATCCCAGCCGGGCCTCCTCCGATCACGACGACATCCCAAATTGTCTTATTATCAATCACAATGCAATCATCTTATCACATTAACCGCTTCTTTAAAGTCCCGGATTGTCCACCCTTCACAATAAAGATAAGGATACCTTACAATGAAACTATGGCCAGGATTTACGAAAAAGCCTTTTTGGGCGATAAAATTGTGCCGGTCTCAGAAGCCAACCTAAGCGTTGCGAGCTCGGCCATTCTCTACGGACTTTCGGTTTATACCGTTTTTCCCATCATTCCCCTTGTGGATGGCGCTGCCGCCTTCAGGCTCAAGGATCACTTTGAACGTCTTCTTAATTCGGCCAAGATTATTGGCATCGACACCTTTGAGAAAGATTGGAATTTTGAATCTTTTGTCGAAGCAGTCAAAGAGCTTGCGAAAGCCAATGAGATAAACGACAAGGTTTTTGTGCGAGCCACCGTTCACGTCTCGGAGCTCGTCCCGGGCACCAAATCAAGAGGTCTGCAGACAACTTTTAGCATGTTCATCTATGAGGCAAAGCCGATCGTTCCTCAAGATGGCGCCCGTTTGAAAACCAGCGTTTGGCGTCGCGTCCCTGATTATTCCATCCCCTCTCGCGCCAAAGTGAACGGAGCTTATGTCAATTCGGTCTTGGGCAAGCAAGACGCGATCGATTCCGGTTATGATGACTGCCTCTTCCTTGACTCCGAAGGTCATGTCTGCGAGCTCTCCGCTGCCAATATCTTCATTGTCCGCAACGGAGTCCTTATGACCCCTGGCGATTCCTCCGATATCTTGGAAGGCATAAACAGAAAGACCGTCCTCGAGATCGCCAAGGAGCTTGATATTCCTGTCGCCGAGCGCGCCATCGACCTGACCGAGCTCTACATTGCCGACGAAGTCTTCGCTTGCGGCACCTCCGCTTTTGTCGCTCCCGTCTCCGAGATCGATAAGAGGGCTATAAAAGTGAACGGACCGATTACTGATAAGATCAGGGGAAAATACACCTCCATTTTCGAAGGAAAGGATCCAAAATATAACGAAAAATATCTTACTAAACTATTCTAATATAGGAAGACGCCAACTTCGGCGTCTTTTTTATTGGATGGTTATTTTGTCGGGACGCGGTATTGCTCCTTTATAGTCTGCTTGCGTTTTATCAACTTTTGGACCAAAATTAAGGATATTAACAATGCCTAAAGAAAGCTCAAAATCTATCCCGGGGTTGAAAGAGACGAACAAAGTCGTCTTCACCTCCTTCTCTAAGAAAAATTTCTATATGCGCGCCTACATCTCTGCCTTCGTTCTTGAGAACGGCAATACTCCGATCAGTCCTTTCATGAATTTCGATTATAATCTCTCGAACCTGGTCAGGAAGGACGACATCAGGATCTCCAATAACACCCTAATCAAGAAATCGGATGAACTCTGGGTCTTTGGCGAGATCTCTGATGGTGTTTTGGTAGAAATATACCTCGCCAAGAAGAAAAAGCTTCCTATCCGCTATTTTACGCCGTTAAATGACGGTCTCTCCTTCCGGGAGACGACGGAAAACAATGTCCGCTTAGAAGATGTCTCCTCCTGGATGTGGGAACTCGTCCAAAAGAATGAGAGCCTGGAGAGATGGCACCCCCGTCTTCGTTTCAATAAGGAATATCCCCTGGTCTATACCGCCTATTCAAAGAGGAACTTTTACTGGCAGATACACATCAATAAGTTCTGTCTCTTGAGAAAAGCGGTTCCCTTGAATCCCTTTATGCTCTTCAGATACTTCCTGGGAGATGCCGTCCGTCGGGACTCCGTCTATGCCGCCAACCAGAACATCATCAGGATCGCAGACGAATTATGGACCTTCGGCGAGATCTCCGATGGCGTCCTTAAGGAAATCGACTATAAGAAATCAAGGAAAGGCCCGGTCAAGCATTTCGAGTTGATCAAGTCCGACCCGTTTGTCTTCCGCAAAATCCCCAAGGAGCTGATCCGATTCGAAGAGCCGAACCTGGAAGGTTTTCGTGAACTTCTTTAAACCAAAAAGACGCCTTTCGGCGTCTTTTTTTCACAATTCCGTTTGGTGAGGTTCAATCGACAGGATGATTTTTATTCGGCTCCGGTCTTCTTTCTCAATTCAAGAGTTAACTGATAGAGTCGCTGGATTCCATTCTCCAGCCTTAAATAATGCCTGATGTAGGATCCGAATAGAATCAGAAGGATAAATAAGAGCGCTACCACTTCCCATCTCGGGGCGAATATGATCAAGGTAAAACTGATGAGGAGAAAAAGGCCGGCAAACATTGTCACTACGAGATGGGCCAACCGCTCATGTTGCAAGTTCGCGATCTCTTGGTGATTGAATCTCCCGATCTCATCCCAATCTGCCCGCTCTCCGTCTTCCGCCTGCTTTATTTTGCTCCTGAGCCATCTTTCGTGGTTCTGCAGATATTTCTCCATTTCTATTTCAATCCTTTGGAAACAAAGAAATCGGCATAATGCTGGTCAGAAACGGCAATGTGGTTCATAAGCCAATCCCCGGCAAAGTTTGCCATCTTCTCAGCCAGTTCCTTCGTATTATTTCCTTCCCTGGCCTCAAGCATCATCTTGTTCACCGCCTCCCTGAAAGCATTATGGCTTTTTATGTGCGCAATCTTCTCTGGATAATCGTAGGTGTCGAACATCACCTCCTCCGTCCCTAAGTGATAGAAGGCGTAATTGCCGAGTTCGCTGACCTTTATCATCATCTCTTCTCTTGTGACATCGTCCCTCTCCGTCAAATCCAAGAGAGAATTGGCGATCCTGAAGAACATTTGATGTTGTTCGTCGATCGTACTATTCTTGACGCTATTTTTTATCGTCCAAACGAATTTGTTCATGATAATTATATTATAACTTATTGGTTTTTAATCTCAAAAATAAGATTCGCCTCCTAGCCGGTCATCTCCCCTCTTTCAATCTCCCCAATTGACAAAAAAGATATAATGTTGTAGTGTAAAGACAGTACTCTCCAAGTAACTATTTGTTTAAGGAGGGATCCTTGATGGAAAAGGGTTCTCAGTTTTATGACAAGTTCATTGCCTTCGTCCTGGAAAATGCCGACCCCGGTGCCAACCGGCCGGACCTCGAGCGCCACCTCCGTGGCTTGCGCGACCTCTACGATCAGGGCAAGATGACTATTATCACTTCGACCGACCGCCAGAACAACCTGAACGGCGTCCTGGCGTTCCTTCTCGTCCCGCCCATTGTCAGCTTTGAGAGCTGGAGCGATCTCCAGAGCCAGGCCCGGGAATACCGCTTCCTCCGTGAGACCAACGTCATTGAAGACGTGATGACCAAGATTTTCGGCTCCACGCTGGAAGTCCAGGGCCTTGCCATCGCCGTTCTCATGACGACGCCCAAGTCCAGGGAAAACAGCGAGGCTTTCTACAACCTCTTCCTGATCCTGAACTCCCTGCTCGAAAACCGCTTCTCCATTTCGGCGGTCTTCGGCCCGCAGACGTTCGGTTCGGCCAGCGCCCAGGCGTTATACGACGCCGCCGGCTTCAAGCCGCTCTCTGGTTTCGACCAGATGGAAGATGTCATCTTCATCGCCCCGCCCGACACCTTGATCAAAAGTTAACCCAGCACCCTTCCTTGAGGACCGTCTAAAGACGGTCCTTTTCTTATTCACAATGACAAATTCCCCTCAGGATCTTATAATAAAGACAACCTTTGAGGTCCGAGCCTCAGGACATTGGTTCTTCGACGACCCGATGCTTGAGTTTTTTGCGAGATCCGGCAAGATTCCTTGCCGGGTTTTTTGTATATTTGCAAAAGGTCGGAAAACAAAAAAACATTTTGATAAATAAAGAACAACCGGACAGCAATATGGACAAGCCTTCGAGTGGCAACCAGCCCCGTCGGAGCATAGTCTGTCCCAAATGCAAGCACAGGCACAAGAATGACGGTTCCTGCACTTGCGGTTGCAAGGAGTGCATCCGCTAATCTCTGAGTCCGGATATCCTTTTGATCAAATAAGCGGCCTATTCGAGGCCGCTTATTTCTTTTTCTATTTTTTGGAATGAATTCTCGACATCTCCCAACTTTTCCTTGCTCTTGGTTATCAGCTCATTGGCTTCCTCCACTTTCTTGATCGCTTCTTCCAGATCTATTTCCGTCTGGTTGTTAAACCATTCGGTGATATTGCTGATTTCTTTGAGATATTCGTTTAAATTCTTGTCTTCCTTTATTTTTGCCATTTTATTTTATTGTATTGATGCTTTTATTTCTCCATCGGCCAACTCCAGCGAAATGGTCTCCTTCGGTGCGGCATCTTTGACGCTCCTGATTACTTTCCCGTTTATTCTTGCTATCGCGTACCCTAAGGTCAGTTGCCTGCGAGGATTGTTCGCCTTGACCGTCATCTCAGCGAGCTGGATTGTCTTTCCCGCCTCGATTATCCCTCTTCTTATCCTCTCGATCAATTGGTTCAAGGTCAGCTCCAATCTGCTCCTCATTCTCTCTATCTCCGCCTTGACCCTCATGACCGATGACATCAATTGCCTGACTTTCATCTTGGCCTCCAGCCACGGTTTGGTGAGAAGGACGGCTGTCGCCGTCGGCGTCGAACACATCGCGTCCGCCGCCAAGGCCATCAAGGGAACATCCTGGTCATGACCGATTCCGGCGACGACCGGCACCGGGAAACTGGCGATTTCCCTTATCAGGGTTTCGTTATTGTAAGCCTGGAGCGATTCCAACGATCCGCCGCCTCTTATCATCACAAGGACATCGATCGGTTGGTTCCGCATCGTTCGGACCGCGCGCAGGATGTCTTCCGTTGCCGCTACCCCCTCCACTTTCGAGTCAATGAAAATGATCTCAAAACCGAAGTGTCCCAAATTATTCATGAAATCATGGATGACCGCGCCTTTTTCGGAAGTGATCACCCCGATTTTTTTAGGAAATTCCGGCAGCCTTCTTTTTTTCTCTGGCGCGAAAATTCCTTCTAAGGTCAACCTTCTTTTCAAATCGTCGTAAGCCTTCTTAAGCGCCCCTTCACCGACAAGCTCGATGGTATCGGCGACAAATGACAACGAACCTCTTGCCGGATAAACATTCGGCGCTCCGGTCAGGATTACCTCCATTCCCACTTCAAGGTTTACTCCGCTTAACCTGTACTTCGATGACCAGACGACGCACTCCAGGCTGCTCTCCCCGCTCTTATCTTTCAAAGTGAAATAAACATGGCCGGAAGATGCCAGCTTGACCTGGCTTACTTCGCCCAAAACACGCCCTCTGAAGCGTTTGAATTCATTATTGAGGTAATTGATATACTCCGCGACAGTGACGGTGTTTTTGGACACGTTTTCCCCTTCATCCAGATATTCAAGATCAAAATCAAACATTCCCTTAATGATAGCGTGTCTGCATAAAAACACAAATAAAAACATCCCCTAATTGGAGGATGTTTTTGTGGTCGTATCGGTTCCGGAAGCGGCAGGTTTAGCTGCGCCGTCCTTTTTCTGCTGCTGTTCGGCCTTCAGGGCTTCTAGAGCCGCCTTCTTGGCTTCTTCTTCCTGTTGCTTCTTTATGTTCTTGAGCAGAGGCATTATTTGCTCGATCTCCTCTCTCGTCTTGAAGCCATATACCGGCTTTCCATCAATCACCAAGATCGGTAAGGCGTTGCCGGTCAGCTTATACATTGTCTGCAAAGTCTTTATCGGCTGGAAATCCATATCGTAATCGAAGGCATAGATCCTGAGTTCGGGGTAAGCGCTTCTGAGATCGGTCAAAACCCAGCCTTGTTTCTTGCATTCCTCGCAACTCTTTTCCGAGGAGTAAAAATAAAGGATATAATTTGCATCGCTCTTGCATCTGTCAGCCAACCTCTTTGTCAGAAGGAAATCCTTGATCTGCAAAAGGGTGTATTGCTTTTTGAGCTCAAGCACGTCTTCCGTGTCGCTTCCCCTTTGCGATTCGGCTTGGGAGAGCATGGAGGCAAACTTGTCGAGATCCCTGATAGGATCGATATCGACTGCCCTTTCACAAGAAGTTTCGAGGAGGAGGTTGTATTGGACCTCAGAGGCGGAAGTGTTTAATGAGATTTGGTTGATTATCGTCTTCATTTCTTCGATCTGCTTGCCGTAGATCTGATTGCTCGTCCATAAGGCGGCAATAAAGACGAAGGTAGTTATGAAAAACGCGATGGCGTATTTTTTCCAATCAAAGTTTGTTTCGTTCATATGTTTTATTTCCACTTGTTTTGTTTCTTAGTCACTACTTCAAATACTGTTTTCGTAAGCCAAAGGGGGGCGATAAATCCGTATGCCAGAGTAAACAGCCACAGGTCTTTGGAAAAAATATTAAACTTGCCGTTAGACATCTTTCTTCCGAGAAGGGTGACGGCTAACGATACCGCGGTCGCGGCATACATGATAAAGACGATCCAGCTCGCCGAAATGGCAAACCAAGTCCACTTGATATTCGAAAAACTGAACGGGACGAAATGAAACCCTCCCGAAAAATAAACCTGCATTATCTTTTCAGCCAGCGACCAAAGGATCGTGCCGACCATCAGGAAAAAGGCATAAATGGAGAAAAAGACCATGAGGATGCTCATTGGCAAAACGATGATTCCGAGGTTTCCCTTTTTTGGGTTGAATACCATCGAGCGATAATCATAGGAATTGCGCAAAAATCCTTGTGACCAGCGGACCCTTTGTTTGATCAGGGCCGGAATGTTGTCCGGGGTCACCGTGTAGACAAAAGCCTTCGTCGAATTGGCGATCTTCTTTCCGTTGTATTGGATTCTCAAAGCCATTTCCAGATCTTCGGCATTATGGGCTTTCTTGTATCCGCCGATCTCATCGAACAGCGACTTCCTGAAAACCGACAAAGGACCGGGGGTGACATAGATTCCATTGATGAACGACAGGGCGGCCCTCAAAAAGATGCCGACGTCATATTCCACCTTCTGGATCTGTTGGAGCATATTCCTTGGGTTCCACACTTTCATGCTCGGGGTGACTGCCACCACCTTCGGATCGGCAAAAAGTTTTACCAATTCGGCAATGGCTTCCTGGTCAGCGAAAGAATCGGCGTCCAAGCAGCCGACAATCTCCGAGTCAGTCATCGAAAGGCCGAGGTTCAAGGCAGAATGCTTTCCGCCGTTCGGTTTTGTCACTACTCTCAAGTTGGTATGCTCCGGATGCTCCTCGATATATTTTTCAACCAGGGCATAGGTGCTGTCTTTCGAACCATCGTCAACTACCAGGACATCCAGCTTGTCTTTCGGATAATTGGAGCGGAGTAAGGACTCGATGGTCGGGATGATTGTCTCCTCTTCGTTATAACAAGGAACAAAAATTGTCACGGTCGGTGCATCCTTGGAATCCCTGTCGTACTGTTTCAAAGTCTCCTCAGCCCTTTTTCGGTGGCTGAAAGAATCAAAGAATGAGATAAGAAGGAATACCTGATAATACAAGACCAGAAACATGACAACATAAACGGGAATGTTTAAATAAGCGAAAATTTCCTTCATTTGTCTATGGTAAAAAGTGGTTTGGACGCCCTCTTTGGCGCCTCGGGTTATGCCGAGAATAGTACCACATATTTCATTTTTTTTCCAGTCCTGATAGAATAAAAACTTAGAAATGCCCACCAAAAAGTACTACGCCTATATCTTGCCCGACGGGAAGACAGAAATCACCGATTCATGGGCCGAATGTGAAAAAGCGGTAAAGAATCAGAAAGGCGCCCGCTACAAGTCCTTTAAGGAGCTCGACGAGGCAAAAAAGTGGCTTTCCTCCGGCGCTACCTATGATTATCAGAAAGAAATGCCCCGTGGCGTTTATTTTGACGCCGGTACCGGTCGCGGCGAAGGTGTCGAAATCAGCGTCACCGATGAGACAAAAAAGGACCTGCTCTCCTCGGCCATCTCCAAGGAATTGATCAATGCCCACGGCAAGCATCTCCTGCCGCCAGGCAAGACCAACAATTATGGTGAGCTCTTAGCTTGCTTCTACGCCCTGACTATCGCTATCAGGGAAGATATCAACCTTGTTCTTGGCGACTCCGGTCTAGTGATCAATTATTGGTCAAAAGGGTTCATCAAGACTACCGTCGAGGAAGAAACCAGGAAGCTGGCCATGGAAGTTTCCAAACTCAGAAAACAATTCGAATCAAAAGGAGGCGAAGTAAGGCAGATTTCGGGAGACGATAACCCGGCCGACCTCGGCTTCCACAAATAAAACCGCCAGGAGGCGGTTTTATTTTTTCTCGATGTGGATGTATTGTATATCCGCTATTCCATTACCATTCGAATAATTGATGATGAAGAGAGGTCTGATGTACCTGGCGTTGGCGTTTATAGTGCAAGGACTGCCGGGATTGGGACACGGAGAAGAGTTTCCGTTTGGATTGCCGTATCCCTTCGTGTAGCCGACATATTCGGTAAAAGTTGATCCGGCGGGCAAGGAAGCGAAAGAGGCGCCGTGATAATGCTGCGATCCGTGTGAATTGGCGCCCGCTGGATTGACAAATGTCGTCCCGTCAGCCGCTACGCCGTCATAACCGCAATAAAATCCTTTATCAGTAGTCGTTGGCGTCGTCGGTTCGGTCACCTGTCTGTATTTGCAACTCATCTTATAAGTGGCGCTAGGGTTGAACGGGATGTTCTCTCCCCACTCCTGCCAGGCATATCCGACATATCTGGCATAAGTGCCGTCGACATCGGACATCAGGGTTGGCACTGCTGATCCGGTATAAAGATACCATCCCGGCCTGTTATTGGACGGAGAAGAAACGGTGGTGAAGTACCTGAAGTCAAAGCTCCATGGAGCCAGAGTTATATCCGTTCCCTTCTCATATCTTGTAAAATCGTCGCCGCCATCGGTCGAAACCCTGTCCAAAGGCCCGGCTAATGAGTATTTCGCCGATTCCATCTTGCCATTCAGCTCAAAGACTCCCGATCCCGGATAATAAGCGAAGAAAAAACCATTCGTGGCGCTGTTGATAGGATCTATCGGCAAATTCGGAATCGATGAGGCGACGCCGGCAAGATTGACCGGGATCCAGCCCGTCCCGTCTATCTTTTGGTAATTAGCGGTCGTAGCGCATTTGTAAGTCCATCCCGAGGGGACGCTAGGCAATCCCAATGGATTTCCCGACCCGTATCCGCAATCAGATGAGGAATCATAAGGTATCGAGATATAAACCGTATTCGCATTCCCGAGATTCGCATCTCCGCTGTTGAACTTCGCCAACTTGATCGCATTATAGATATTATTGATGTCGGTAAATCTCTGGCTGTCGCGGGATTGGCTTAAGAGCTCCGTCGGATTCAAAACCAAAACCGTCGCCGATCCCAAGATGGCGATGATAGCGATGACTATTAAGAGCTCGATGAGAGTAAACGCTGATGCTTTCGCTCTGCAAGGTCTTGCGATCCTCATTGGAATCATTATAAAGGATTCGCATTGCAATAACAAAAAAGCGCTCCGGTTAGGAGCGCTTTTATGATATAAATAAATCTTTTATAAAAGATCAGTTTATTTCTTCTTTGCTACTTTTTTAGTAGCGGCCTTCTTGACGACGGTCTTCTTAGCAGCAGGCTTCTTAGCGGCAACCTTTTTGGCAACCGGCTTTTTAGCAGCAACTTTTTTGACAGTCTTCTTTACAGCAGGCTTCTTTGCAGCAGCCTTCTTTACAGCAGGCTTCTTTACAGTTTTTTTGGCAACAGCCATGTTAACTTATAATAAAATTTATTGCGCTTTAATAAAACGTTCGACGATTCATTTTATTCAAGCTTAATATAATTATAAGTTAAAAAATAATTTTGCAAAATGTTTTCTGTGGATAACTATTTTTTTCTTCATGTAAAAAATTTTTTTGATGATAAAAAATACATCCGATAAAAAACGACATCGACTTCATTGGTGCATGACCGCGTCACCGGGAAGTTGATGTCGTTTTAATTATTTTATCGTGATTATCTTTCTACTATTTGAATCTCCGGTTCTATTTCAAAGCCATATTTCATCCCTATCCTTTCTTTTACAAGATTTATAAGGTTGATTACGTCCATTGCTGTCGCGTTATTCTCATTCACCAGGAAGTTGGCATGCTTTAACGATATGCAGGCGCCACCGATGCAAACCCCTTTCATTCCGGCGCC
>JAJYME010000005.1 GCA_021787205.1 bacterium | reverse complement strand
GGCCGTGAGTCTGGGGAGTCCAAGTCGAAACCGGAGAAAGGACTCGGTTCGAGGAGAATGGAAAAGGTCTCTCAAAAGGCGCGGGAAGTCCTGAGCGGCGCTAGGGAGAAACTGAAGTCGATAAAAACCATCGAGGCTATTACCGACAGGTTTGCCATTCTTGAGAATGGTATTGGCAGGGAATTGATCGAGCCTTCTCGCAAGAGACTTGCCGATCGGGAAACCAAGTTTGAAAGCGAGAGAGAGGCTTTTGAAAGCAAGGAAATGGCCGCCAAGAAGGATCTTGAAAACCTTGGCAATATCGAGGGTCTTGATATGCCTGAGAGCATGAGAAACAAGGTCCAGAGGGAAATCGACAAGGCTGAGAAAAACAAGGAAAAGTCGGAAAAGAAAAGAAACGCCGCCAAGGCGGAGAAAGACCAGCTCGACGAGAAGATTAGCGGTTATGAGACCAGGACTAAGGAAGCCAAAGGCAGGATCGCTGGCAGGATCCAAGAAAAACGTGATAAATATGAATCGAAGATAGATCGCCAGAGACAGGAGGCCCTGCTTCCCTCAATGGAAGCCTTTGCTGAAAAACAGGACAAGATCAGGTCTCTCACAGAGGTCTTGGCCAAGCTTAATCTCGCGGAAATATCCAGCCCAGTCGTTGAGAAGAGACGGGCAGAGCTTGTAAAGAGAACCGAGAAGGCCCTAAAGAAGGAGAAAAAGGAAATCGGCAAGATTGAGAAAAACTTAAAGAAGGCCAATCGCAAGATTGAAAAATATCAAGCCGCCGACAAGATCTCCTTTGAAAAGCAACTGGGTCTTCTGGGAGTTACGGAAGAACAGTATCGTACCGATAACGCTCTTAAGTTCCAAGAGAGGGAGCAGAGGTTGGAACCCCAAAAATCAAGGTTTGCCGCCGCCGATCGCAAGGCTAATGTCGCCTACGAATTATCGGAAATCAATTCTGTTTTGAATCTCTGCCTCCGAGAGAAAGCCCTTCTGATGAACCCAGCCGACTTCAAGGCTTCGGCGGATAATGCTCTTGCCTATGACATGACGGAAAAGGAGCTTCAGAACCTTGTCTTTTCAAGCGAACAAGCTTTGTCCTTGTTCGAGAAGGCTAACCAGCCGATTGCCTCTCTCGCTGTCTTCAAGGATGTTATCAAAGCAGCCAAAGATCGCCTTTCAGCACCTGAGACTCCCGCAGCCCAACCGGAACAACAACCGGAAACGGTTGCTTCTGGCGCTGAGGCGTCCGGAGAACAAGCTCCTGCCCCCGAAACTGTCGTCGAAAACCCGGGTCCGGATTCCGGCGAGTCGGAAGCGGTCGTGGAGAATAAGCCAATGGCCAGCGCTGAGGCCGTAGAAGCGTTGAATGCCCTTATCGCTTCCGCCTGGGCCGAGGGTCGCAATATTGACGACCAGTTTGCCATTCTCGCGGACGGCTTAGTCAACGCCGCCGACGTGAACCGCAACGCCTTAGGCGGTTTGGCCCAAGCGGCTAACCAATGCGTTACCAGAGGCATACTTGATTCCGGCCTTGCTGAGAAGATTGTCGAAGTCATCGAAGCGAAGTTGAAAACAATCGAATAACAAAAATATGGAATTTCAAAACGAACAAGAAGCCAATCAATATCTTGATGAAATCGAAGCCGAGCTTTCCGCTCTCGAGAGCATGGAAACTGTGACTCCCGAAGAGATTGAAAAGATTAAAAATCTCATTGATGAGATCGACTCCGAGTCAGATGAGGAACAAAAAACTTTGGACGAGCAGATAGAGGGCGATCTTCTGATTGCCGACAAGGACGCCGATGAGCTGATCGACTACGCCGAAGAAGTGGAAGAGGACGACATCCTTGAGGACGAAACCGAAGAATAATAAAAAATATCCGCGATCATCGCGGATATTTTATTTATCTGATCAGTTGGATTGCCTAAGCGACGCCTCTCAATGACAGAAGAAAGTGAAAATGCTATAATAACCGTGAAATAATATGATCTTTAATTCGAGGGATGTAATAACAATCGGCTCGGCGACATTCGACGCTTTCTTAAAAACCAATTTGCCGCTCATCTTTTCCGAAAGCTCTCCGACCAAGAAAGCTTTTTATCTCGATTTTGGCTCAAAGCTCCATTGCGATGACGCCTTCTTTTCCGTTGGCGGCAACGCGATGAATGCCGCGGTCACTTTTTCCCGACAGGGACTCGAAGTCGCTCCGATGATCGTCTTGGGAGATGACGAAGCTGCCGATCTGGTCCTTTCAAGAATCGCCGAGGAGGGGATAGATTCCGGCCTCGTCAGCTTCACCGACAAACGTTCGACCTCTTTTTCCACTGTCATTCTCCAAGCTGGCGAAAGGACCCTTCTGAATTACAAAGGGGCTGGCGAGTTCTTGGAGATTCCTGATTTCTCCTCCGCCCTCAGGGCTTCCTGGTGGTATGTCTCCCTGCCGGGAAAATCTTACAAATATTTTCCCAAAGTCGTTGAAATGGCTAGGAAAAACGGGATCAAGCTCGCTTTCAATCCCACTTTGTACCACATAAACGAAGGCAAGCAGGCTATACTTAAAAATCTCAAATACATTGATTTTTTCGTGGTTAACACCGAGGAGGCAGCGGTCCTGACCGACACCCGGGTTTCCGATCGCGACGCCGCCTTTGAAAGGCTTAACAAGCTCAGCAAAGGAATTATCGCAATCACCGCCGGCTCTGAGGGCAGCATCATCTCTGATGGCGAGAGGATCTACAAGGTTCCGATTTTCAAGACGAAGAAATTTGTCGATCGGACCGGCGCCGGTGATGCTTTTGCCTCCGGTTTTGTCTCCGGCCTTATCCATAAGAAAGAAAAGTGCGTCAGGGGAAAGATAAAGCCAGAGAACATTTTGCATTCAGCGAGGCTCGCTTCGGCCAATGCCGTCTCCGTCGTCGAGGGGATTGGCGCTTCCGTCTCCGCCCTGCATAAGAACGGTCTCAAGTCTTCCCGTTTCGACAATTTGAAAATAACGGTCAAAGAAATTAAAAAAACAAATAAAAAATGATTTCAAATTTATATCGTTTCATTCTGGAAGCCGAAGGGAAGCGCGCCGCTGTCGCTCACTTTAACATTTCCGATATCGCTACCTTGAATGCCATTGGCAACGCCATCTATCGCGTGGTCAAGGAGTGCCGGGTCAATGTTCCGGTCATGATCGGGGTCTCTGAAGGTGAAGCTGACTTTGTCGGAGTAAAGAATGCCGCCGATTTGGTTATGAATATGCGGGAGGACGGATACAATGTCTTTATAAATGGTGACCACGTCCATTCTCTCGAGCGTTTGCTGGAATGCGTGCGCGCCGGTTTCGATTCTGCCGTTTTTGATCTTTCCCACCTCTCGCTTGATGAGAATATCAGGGCGACCGCGAGCGCGGTCAAAGCCGCCAAGGCCATCAATCCGTTATTCTTGGTTGAGGGGGAAATCGGGCACATCGGCGGCGCTTCCAAAATCTTGTCTGACTTTCCAGCCGATGCCCGACCTTCGCCTGAGTTCTATTCCAAGCCGGAGGAGGCGTACCAGTTTGGGTTGGATACCAAAGTCGACCTCATTGCCCCGGCCGTCGGCAACATCCACGGGATGTTGAAGAACGCCCCCAACCCCGCTATCGACATCGAGCGGATTAATCTCATCCGTCGCGCCTCTCCCGTCCCTCTCGTCTTGCATGGGGGGTCCGGTATTCGGGATGAGGAGTTCTTGCATGCCATCCATGCCGGTATCTCGGTAATTCACATCAATACCGAGCTTAGATTGGCTTGGAGAAGGGGGATGGAATACTCTTTTGAGACCATGCCGGACGAGGTCGCTCCCTATAAGCTGTTTGCCGGCGCCGAGAAGGCGGTTGCCCAGGTAGTCTTCGAGAGATTGAAATTATTTAATAAATTGGTATAATTCCGTAATATAGTTGGCGCTTGTGTCAAGTACTCGTGCCGGAAAAATATAAGAAAAAACAACAAAATGATTAATTTAAACGCAGAAATAAGAGAAGTTTTCGGCAAAAAGGCCGCCGCTCTTCGCAAGGACGGTTTCGTTCCTGCTGAGTTGTACGGCGCCGGCACCGAAAATCTTCATTTGGCGGTCAACGCCAAGGAATTCACCAAGGTTTGGGCTGAGGCTGGAGAAAGCACCGTCGTGAACCTTGTCGTCAAAGGCACCGCTCACCCGGTCTTGATCCACGACTGCCATAAGAACAATCTGACTGGCGAAATCTTGAACATTGACTTCCATAAGGTCAATTTGAAAGAGAAAGTCACCGCCGTCGTTCCTTTGGTCTTCGTCGGAGAATCCGAAGCTGTTAAGAATGGAGGAATCTTTGTCCGCTCTATGGATGAAGTTGAAGTCGAGGCTTTGCCTACCGATCTTCCTCATGAGATCAAGGTTGATATCTCTTCTCTCGATGAAATGGGCAAGAGCCTTTATGTTAAGGACATCGTCGTCGAAGGAAAGTTTGAAATCACCGAGAACGAAGAAACCGTTATCGCTACCGTTTCCGAACCGGAAGAGGAAGTCGAGGTTGCTCCGGTCTCTGTCGCTGATGTTAAAACTGAGGGCGAGGTTAAGAGAGCTGAGAAAGAAGCTAAGAAAGCCGCTTCTGAAGAGTAATCTATTTTCTAAAAACATCATCCCGCATCCAATGCGGGATTTTTGTTTGCATCTTTCTCATAAGATCGATAATTTTTGAAGGGGTTAGGAATTGTTTCTTTGGTCGTCTTTATCGGGATTTGGTTGGCGACCTTTTCTATTTTTGGTATAATGAAAAAGAATGAAGCGGAAGTCTAACGTTCTAGTTGATATAAAACAAAAATACGGTCCATCTATCTATTCCAGCGACGTAAAGAACAGGATTAATCTTTCTGTAAAAAGACGTCGTAATTTTAGCCATTCCATTCAGAGATATGTCGCTTCTTTTATGGTGTTTGCATTATTGCTCGGCTTCTCCTCCGTTTTTGCGCCTACGGTTGATACCATGGCTCAGACGACGACCGGCAGCATGAGCGATGAGAAGCAAGCCCTTGAAGCCGAGCTCGAAAAGCTTGAAGCTGAAATGGCGGAATATCAGAAGACGATCGATACTTACAAAAAACAGGGGAACACCTTGTCCGGAGAAATCAAACGCTTGATGGCTCAAGTTGATAAGATCAACCTTCAGATCAAAGCGGTCAATCTTAATCTTACAAGGCTGGATAAAGACATAGCTTCGACATCCAATAAGATTACGACGACCGAGAGTGAGATGGATAAGAAGAAGGAGGCTATCTCTGGAGCCCTGCGAAGCATGAACAGTTCCGAGGGGCAGAACATCGTCGAGATGTTGATGTTGAACCCTTCGATAAACGATTTCTTTACGAATATCAGCAACCTGACCGTCATCCAAAGCAGTCTCCAGGACAATTTGAGGGACCTGGAAGCTTTGAGAGAAGATTATGTGACGGAAAAGAGTAATCTTTCTGATCAGAAGACCAATGCCCAGCAGCTGAAGAACCTCCAGCTTGCCCAAAAGCAGGCGGCGGAAGATATCAGAAGAGAGAAAGACAGTCTTCTTAAAGCTACCAAAGGAAAGGAAAGCGCTTATCAAAAACTCCTGAAGGATAAGGAGAAGCAGGCCGCTCAGATCAGAAATAGATTATTCCACCTTATGGGAGGAGGGGAGATGACTTTCGAGCAGGCTTACAACCTGGCGAAATACGCTTCTAGCGCTACCGGCGTCCGCCCGGAAATCCTTCTGGCTATTTTGGATCAAGAGTCAGCCTTAGGAAAGAATGTCGGAAGGTGCGATTACAAGACAGCAATGCACCCGACCAGAGACATCCCCATTTTCTTGGAAATCGTTGCCTCGTTGGGATTGCAAGATGACCTCTCGAGCGGAAAGCTCAAGGTTTCTTGTCCGATCGTTTCCGATGGTTCTTATGGCGGCGCCATGGGTCCTTCCCAATTTATCCCTTCGACTTGGAAACTCTATGCCGAAAGGATCACATCAGTCACCGGCAGCCCGACCGCCAATCCTTGGAGCAACCGGGACGCCTTCGTCGCGACCGCTCTTTATATAAAAGATTCGATGAGCTCAAAGGCTTGCACCGATTATTCGGCGCAAATTCCAGCCCAGGCGCAGACTCTTTTGGAGCGATGCGCGGCGGCAAAATATTATGCCGGAAGCAGCTGGTATAAATACCGTTTTGCCTATGGCGACTCGGTTCTTGATAGGGCGGAAAGATTCGAATCCGATATTGCTATCATCAAGGGACAATAAGTGAATTTAAAAACAGCGATTTAAATAATCGCTGTTTTTGTATTAATATAAAGATTGATGGCGGAAAAGAATATAAGAGCTTTCACATTAATAGAGCTGTTGATCGTCGTGGCTATCATCGCTGTTTTGGGTTCCGCCACAGTCGTGGTGTTGAACCCCGTCGAGATCATGAAAAATTCCAGGGATTCGACCAGGACATCCGATCTTGATTCTGTTAAGAAGGCGACTGATCTTTACGATTTTGAATTTTCCTCGTACTCTTCCGTTTTGCCGAACGTTGTCTACACTTCATTGCCGGACACTTCCTCGGCCTGTTCGTCTTATTCTCTCCCCGCCCTGCCCTCCGGCTGGACTTATAATTGTGTCAATGCGGCCAATCTCCAAAAGACGGACGGCACCGGTTGGATCCCGATAAGCTTCAATTCAATGAGTAAGGGCTCTCCGATACCGGCGCTCCCGGTTGATCCCGTAAACAGCGTCGATGTCTTCTATACTTTTGCCGTTTCTTCCTTCGGTAATTTCGAGTTTGATGCTGTTAACGAATCCCAAAAACAATATCCTGTCGCTTCCCGTGATGGGGGTGACGATGGTTCTCTGTTTGAGAGAGGGACGGCCCTTGCCGCGATGCCCTATCTTAATCGAAGGATATCCATGAAAACGCCATTTTCCGATCCGGCATCGGTCAGGATTGCTCTTGTTGATTATCGTAACTGCGGCAGCAACGATGTTCCTGCTCAGCTCACTAGGCTTGGTTTTACCAACTATGTCGACATTACTTCGACCGCCAATACCGTCGCCGACGTGATAGCTTACAATCCCAAGATAATCATCGCTTCCCAAGGTTGTTGGGGCGTTTCAAAGCCGGCTTTGTTAAATTCGCTTTATGATCTTGGATATTCGATTTACTCCGAAGGAAACGATACTACTAACAATATTAGTCCGATAGCAACTGTCGTGGGAACAATCTTTGTTTCCGGGAACATCAATCAGGTCGGCTATCATCCCACTCAAGAAGGTTGGACAAATCAGTCCAATCTTGCCGATAACGGCAATGGGATATTGACTGTTAAACAAGGCGCGGTAGTTATCGCAAGCGACAATTATATCGAGTCGGTTTATCTCCAAGAACCCGGCAAAGGGAAATGGTTCCATTATCAGCCTCATGTTAATCCTTCCGACATTTTCTTTAAAAACATGATTAATTATCTCGCCAGATGAAACAGCGGTTTTTATAACCGCTGTTTTTTGTTAGAATTAAAACAATATGTCTCGCATCCAGGCGTTTACATTAATCGAGCTCCTTATTGTCATTGCTATCATCGCTATCTTAGGTTCCGCCACAGTTCTGGTTTTGAATCCCGTCGAGATGATGTCCCAAGCTCGCGATTCCCAAAGAGTCAACGATCTTGGAGTCATAAAAAAAGCCGTGGACCTGGCGATCTTCAGTAATCCGTCCATCTCAACCGGAACTGCCCAAAGAGTCTATCTGTCCCTTCCTTCGGCTACCGCGCCCAACTGTGACGCTGCGGGTCTTCCGAATTTGCCCTCAGGCTGGCAATATGTCTGTTCTTCCGCCGCTAATCTTTCCAAGATAGACGGGTCGGGCTGGTTGCCTGTCAATTTTACTTCGATCAGTAATCCTAATATCACATCGTTGCCGGTTGATCCCGTTAACTCTGTCTCTTCGGGCAAATATTACACTTATGTCACCGGAGGTTCTTATGAGCTTACCGCCGTTATGGAATCGAGCAAGGAAAACAAAGCTGCCATATCAGACGGAGGATCTCTTCCTGGCGTCCTTCAGGTCGGAACTCATATCGATCTTACTCCTCCTCTGAGAGATAAGGGACTTGTCGGTTATTGGACATTTGACGAGGGGGGCGGGACAACTGTTTATGATAGCAGCGGAAATGGAAATAACGGAATCCTTTATAATTCTCCGTCATGGCAATCGGGATCTTCTTGCGAATCAGGTTCTTGTATTCTGTTTAATGGGACAAATAATTATGTAAATATACCGAACAGCTCCAGTTTAAATCCAAAAGATATCTCGGTTTCTTTATGGATGTATTGGAACGGCGGCGTCGGAGAACAAAATATGGTCACAAAAGAGAATTCTTATGAGTATAGGGTTTCGTCTGGAAGCATAAACTATGCCACTAACCCTTGGGCCTGGAGGGGTGGAGCCAGTCCTGTCACTGCCGGTCAATGGTATCATGTGGTTGCCGTGCATCAGGGCAACGGAAATCAAAAAATTTATATAAATGGCGTAGAAACTTATAATACGGCGTCGGGAGGAGATATCGCATCAAATGCGTCCGTTGTTACGATTGGCGCACGAGGCGGCGGAACGTGGAGTTTTTATAACGGATTGCTGGATGAGGTGCGTATTTACAACAGGGCGTTATCGGCCGGAGAAATCTTAACAATCTATAATTCACAAAAATGATGTCAGGAAAAAGTATAAAAGCCTTCACTCTCATTGAGCTCTTAATAGTCATTGCCATCATCGCTATCCTGGGCTCTGCGACAGTCTTAGTCTTGAATCCCACTGAGATAACAAGAAGCGCCAGAGATTCCGCGAGGGTGTCTGACTTTGAAAACCTGCATAAGTCTCTTAATCTCTATTCCTTGAAGAATTCCAGTTTTCCTCTTGTTGCGGCAAATACGGTTTATCTCTCTCTTCCGGATTCGTCGCCGGCTTGCTCTTCTTATTCGTTACCGCCGTTATTGGCAGGATGGAGTTATCATTGCGCAACGCAGGCAAACCTGAACAAGGTTGATGGCAATGGGTGGATTCCGGTTGACTTTGTTTCGTCTGACTCGAAGATTCCTTCTCTTCCCACAGACCCTGCCAACGAAGCTTCCGGCGGAAAATATTATACGTTTTTTGCCAACGTTTCAGGATGGGAAATCACATCTGTTCTTGAATCTCAAAAACAAAGGGTTGTTGGCGCAGTTGACGGCGGAGAAAGCGTCGATGTCTTTGAAAGGGGAACGAAACTCGGGATAACTCCGAGGGTGGAAAATTATATCGGCAATGGAAATTTTACCTCTTGTCAGGGAGCTGTGAACGAATCTGATTCCAATCCTACAAATCTGGTTATCCAGATGCCCAATCCTGGAAGTTCCAATTGCGTGGTCCAACAGAACGGTCCTACTACCGAATATGAGGTTCATTTCAAACCAGGACCAGATAGAAGCGAACACCTCATATTGTCTAAGTCTGTGGGTCGGATATTCGTCGGGGTATAACGGCAGCAATCAAGTGCTTCATTCCCGATGGTATGATGGCGCCGGAACCGGGTTTACGACAAGCGGCGCCGGATCCTTGTTTGAAACGAAAACCGTGGAAGGTATCAGCTGGGAAAAAAGATATGCTACATTCACCACGCCGGCAACGGTTAACGGGGGATTCAATTGGTATGTCGGCTATCCCACGGGAAATACTGTCGGATATCGCTATGTCACCGATCTTTCTGTGACAAAGACTGCCGGCGCAAGCTGTCCGCCGACATTCTCGGATAGGCAATAATAAATAAAAGACACCGCATTCGCGGTGTCTTTTATTATTGCTCTGATTTCTCTTCCTCGGCTTTTTGCCAGGCTTTGACAATCGGTTCCATATCGCCATCCAAGATCTTTTCGATGTTATGCCACTTCTTTCCGATCCTGTGGTCGGTGATGCGATCATCGGGGAAGTTGTAAGTGCGAATCTTCTCCGATCTGTCGCCCGATCCGATCTGGTCGCGGCGGAGCTTTCCTAAGCGGACTTGCTCTTCAAGTTGTTGATGTTCGTAGAGTTTGGCTCTTATGGTCGCCAAAGCTCTTTCTTTGTTTCCCATCTGGGAGCGTTCGACTTGGGAGGCGACGACGATTCCCGAGGGTTTATGAAGGATTCTGACGGCTGTCTCAACCTTGTTGACGTTCTGACCGCCGGGTCCCGACGATCTGAAAGTCGATATTTCCAAGTCTGAAGGGTTGATTTGAATTTCCTTTTCTTCAACCTGAGGCATGATCGCGACGGAGGCGGTGGAGGTATGCACCCTTCCTGAGCGTTCCGTTTCCGGCACTCTCTGGACCCTATGCACTCCGGATTCCTGCTTTAACAAATCATAGATGTTTTCTTCCGGATCCCAACTCGCGATTTCCGCGACTAAGGTCTTGTATCCTCCCAAAGTTCCGGGAGTGGAGTCGAGCTCTATGAATTTCCAACCGCGGGATTGAGCGAAGCCTTGGTACATTCTCGCCAGGTCTCCGGCAAAGATCGCCGCTTCGTCACCGCCCGTTCCGGCCCTGAGTTCCAAAATAACTTTGTTCATAATATATGTATATAAAAATACATTAAAATTGGTCATTTGCCAAATTGAAAAAATCTTGGTAATATGTCCAGTGTTATGAAAGAGAACATTCATCCCGTTTATCATTCCGATGCGACCATTACCTGCGCTTGCGGCAATGTGATCAAAACCGGATCTACTAAAGAGAAGATGGAAGTTGAAATCTGCTCCAAGTGCCACCCGTTCTTTACCGGACAGGAAGGAAAGATTTTGGACACCGCTGGACGCGTCGAGAAGTTCAAAGCCAGAAAGGCGGCTACCGCCCCTAAGGCCGATAAGAAGCCTCGCGTCAAGAAGGAAACCAAGACTAAAAAAATCGCCTAAGCCAAGGCGATTTTATTTTTGCTGAGGATGCTCTTGACATTGTTTTTTTCATAGTTTAATATAACTCTTGTCACTTGAAAAAGCGACAGAGAACTAAACAATTAAATCATACTTTTTAACGACCAGCATTTAACACGTTTTGCAAGAGTATTGCTTAACGGTTTGTTGAATCTTGAAATCCATCAAAAGATTTCTTTTTATTTTATAGAGTTTTTCCAGTTGTCCGATCTAATTCAGGATCAGGGAATGCTTTATATGGACTCTTTCGAAATTTATTTCGGCATTGTCCATATCAAGTTAAACCTTGATTTTTATTGAGAGTTTGATCCTGGCTCAGGATGAACGCTGGCGGCGTGGATAAGGCATGCAAGTCGAACGGTTTTTCTCTTCAAGAAGGTTGCGATTACATCAAGACTGACGAGATCTGAAAGACAGTGGCGAACGAGTTAGTAACGCCTTGGTATGTACCCTTTGGTTTGGTATAGCTCATCGAAAGATGGGGTAATCCCAGATAGTCTCGAAAGAGTAAAGCAGCAATGCGCCATTGGAGCAGCCTAGGTCCGATCAGTTAGTTGGCGAGGTAACGGCTCACCAAGACTATGACCGGTAGGGGCACTGAGAGGTGGACCCCCAACGACGGCACTGAGACACGGGCCGTACACCTACGGGTGGCAGCAGCCGAGAATATTCGTCAATGGGCGCAAGCCTGAACGAGCGACGCCGCGTGCAGGATGAAGGTCTTCGGATCGTAAACTGCTTTTCTACAGGAAGAATTTTGACTGTACTGTAGGAATAAGGAGCTGCAAACTACGTGCCAGCAGCCGCGGTAATACGTAGGCTCCGAGCGTTATCCGGATTTATTGGGCGTAAAGGGTGTGTAGGAGGTTTTGTGCGTCTCTTGTTAAATTTCACCGCTTAACGGTGGAGCTGCGAGGGATACGGCAAGACTAGAGGATGTGAGAGGTAAGTAGAACGCAAGGTGTAGGGGTGAAATCCGTTGATATCTTGCGGAATACCAAAGGCGAAGGCAGCTTACTGGCACATTTCTGACTCTGAAACACGAAAGCGTGGGGAGCAAAAAGGATTAGATACCCTTGTAGTCCACGCCCTAAACGATGTCTACTGGCTATTTCGAGTATCGACCCTCGAAGTGGCGAAGCTAACGCGTTAAGTAGACCGCCTGGGAAGTACGGCCGCAAGGCTAAAACTCAAAGGAATAGACGGAGACTCGCACAAGCGGTGGAGCATGAGGTTTAATTCGACAGTAAACGAAGAACCTTACCAGGGTTTGAAATGTCACTGAAATATCGCAGAAACGTGATATGTCTCACAAGGACAGTGGCACAGGTGCTGCATGGTCGTCGTCAGCTCGTGTCGTGAGATGTTCCCTTAAGTGGGGTAACGAGCGCAACCCCTATCCGGTGTTATATGTGTCATCGGAGACTGCCTTGTTTTCGAGGAGGAAGGAGGGGATGACGTCAGATCAGCATGGCCCTCTGATACCCTGGGCCACACTCATGCTACAATGGTCGGTACAACGGGTTGCCAAGCCGCAAGGCGGAGCTAATCCTTCAAAACCGACCCCAGTTCAGATTGAGGGCTGAAATTCGCCCTCATGAAGCCGGAATCGCTAGTAATCGCGCATCAGCTATGGCGCGGTGAATACGTTCTCGAGTCTTGTACTCACTGCCCGTCAAGCCAAGGGAGTTGGGAGCGAGTGAAGCTTCGATAAGGAGTTAGCTCGAACTTAATAACATGGGCTAAGTCGTAACAAGGCACGTGTAGCGGAAGCTGTGCGTGAAACAATTAAATTAAGATCGACTTTATCTTTTAGATAAAGGAAATTGGTTGAACCAAAAGAGTGTTAATCGTGGAGCTCTATAGTGAAGTCACGATGCTCGCTAACCGGGGAATCGGTTAGAGATTGGTCAGCTGGAAAAGCTTTATAGAATAAATCGTTAAGGTATGATATGGAAAATTCCGGGTAAAACCGGGATTTTTTATTGCTTTATTTTTTTGGGATTTTGTGTTAGTATCAGAAAAACGAGCGTGTAAAAGCGCCTAATTCACATAAATATATGAAATCAATTCTTTTGGTTGAAGATGACAAGTTCTTGTCGTCGCTCATAAAAAATCGTTTGGAAAAGGAGGGATTCAGCGTCTTGTATGCGATGGACGGGGAGATGGCGCTCGATCTTTTGCGTTCCAACACCGCCGAGGTCGGGTTGGTGCTTTTGGATATCATTTTGCCCAAGAAAAACGGTTTCGAGGTCTTGGAAGAGATCCAGAAAGATCCTTCTTTGTCCGGGATCCAAGTCATTATCGCCTCGAACCTCGGCCAGGATTCGGACATCGAGCGGGGAAAGGATTTGGGAGCTGTCGATTACTACATCAAGGCCCATACCTCGATTGATGACCTTATAAACCACATCAGGGGTTACCTCCTGCAAGTCTAAAGAATATCCCCGCGAAAGCGGGGATTTTTTTATTAGCACTTATCCACAGCCGATTCTTGTATGGTATTTCAAGCGGTTATGATATAATAAGAGACATAAACAAATAGGTTGAACAAATAAACCAAATTATATGAATAATATCCAAAAGAAAAAGGGGTTTACCCTCATCGAGCTTTTGATCGTTATCGCGATCATTGCAATCTTGGGCTCGGCAACCGTCCTTGTTTTGAACCCTGTTGAACTCATGGCTCAATCCCGCGACGGCACAAGATTGAACGATCTCGATTCCTTGAGAAACGCGATCAACAATTATCTTGTAAATACTACCACCGTCAGCATGGGTTCATGCGCCTCAGTCGCTTGTACGACCGCTCAGCCCGGCACTACCTATAATGCTAACTTCTTAGGCCTCGCTACTGCCACCACGACCAACTTTACTGTAAGCACCGTCACCACCGTGGCTGGAGCTGGTTGGGTTCCGATTAACTTCGGCGCTCTTACCGGAGGTTCTCCGATCGCCGCCCTTCCTCTTGATCCCAATAACGGCAACAGCGGTTGCTTATATGGTTTCAGATACGAGGGCACCAACAACACCTTCAAACTCTCGACCAGGTTGGAATCTTCAAAGTATTCCACTAAAGCGACCAATGATGGTGGCACCAACACTGCCTACTACGAGATTGGAACCAATATGGCTTCATTCTAATGAACTTAAAAATCCCGCCTTCGCGGGATTTTTGTTTTTTACTTTTAGGATTTCTATGTTCGTCAAAAAGATAAATCTTCGTATTATATCTTCTTCTTATTTAGGATTTTTATTTGTTTTGTTTTATAATTTGATCATGCTAATTTTCATCGTCGGATATTTGTTGTTGCTTATCGCCCTTCAGATTTTTGCTAAAAATTTCCTGGCAAAGAATGTGAAAATTTTCACCCTGATTCCGATTGTCATCATTTTTTCCATCGCCGGTTATTACGCTTTTTCCCAATACCGCCTTTGGCAAACTATTCCCTTAGCCAGGAATCTCCTCCCTCCGGTGGCCCCCATCGCTTATTTTTTGCGCTATTCGCTTTACCACTTCTTCTTGTCCTATCTTATCTCCCTTCTTTTCGCGACGGTTTTTTATTTCCTCGCCAAATTCTTAAACAAGAGAAAAGATGAGAGATTCTTTGAGAGGGAGGAGCTTAATTTTGCTTTTATCGCTCTCTTCCTTTCCGGCTTCCCTGGCGTTCTCTTTGTCTTTATATTTATCATTCTCGCTTATCTCTTGGTTCATCTTGCCAATCTTTTTATCAGAAAAAAGATCGAGGTGGTGCCGCTTTATTATCTCTGGTTCCCGTCTGCCATCCTCGCGATTGTTCTTATTTCAATCTGGTTTAATCAGACCAATATCTGGCAATCAATGAGGCTTGTTTAAAAAAATGAAGAACAACTTTCAAAAGAAAAAAGGTTTTACCCTGATTGAGCTTCTCTTGGTCATTGGGATTATTATGATTATAAGCGCTTCGGCGGTTCTCGTCTTGAATCCGACGGAGATCATGGCTCAGTCACGTGACCGGGTCAGGATGTCAGATATGAATGCCTTGAAAAGCGATATCAATACCTTCATCGCTAATACAAATGTCACTCTCACCTTGGGTTCTTGCACGACTAATGGCCGTCTGACTGCCGGGACGGCGGGTGTCACCCCGTCTCCCTTCGGAGCGCACCCGCTGGTGACATCCGGGGATATTGTATCCGATGTCACCATTACCGGCACCGGTTGGGTTGATGTTAATTTCAATAATATGAACGGCTTTCCGCCGCTCTCTGTCTTGCCGAAGGATCCCGTGAATAACAACACCTATCTTTATGCTTACAAGTGCGAGAATGTTAATTACACTTATAAGTTCGTCTCCCGTCTGGAATCCTTGAAGTTCAGGGACAATATGAAAATCGACGGCGGAATCTATAATTGCGCCACCGCTGGGAATTATGCCACGACTGATTGTTGGTACGAGGTTGGCAGCAATCCAAACCTGTAAGGTTTGCAGCTATGAGCGAAAGTAATATAATAAATATGAATAAAATGAAATCAGTTAATATTCAAGAGAAAAAGGGATTCACCCTTATCGAGCTCTTGATCGTCATCGCTATCATTGCGATCTTGGGATCGGCGACGGTTCTTGTCTTGAATCCCGTCGAGCTCATGAAGCAGGGAAGGGACGGCACCAGGATCAATGATATGGACAATTTGGAAAGGGCTATCCATACTTATGCGGTAAGCGCCGCCAGCGTGAACCTAGACTTCAGGACTTATTGTGTGGGAACGTCCACTACCGGTGTCGGCTGCGCCTCCTCTGGCGCCACGACCGCCACTATCACTCCGTTTACCAACCTCTCTACGAACACCTTCGGTGCCGCCACCAACGTTGTTGCCTCTACCGCTATCGATGGCAATGGTTGGGTAGACGTCAAGTTTACCGATGCCTCCGGCGGTTCTCCGATTCCCGCTCTGCCGCTTGATCCGGTGAATAACACGAATTACTTCTACGCCTACAAATCGAGCGCTTCTAATACCTTCAAGCTTGCCGCCAGGTTGGAGTCTTTGAAGTATAGGGATAAGATGGTCAATGACGGAGGTACTAAGAATACTTGCTCCGGCAGCTATGTCGATGCGACTTGTTTTTATGAGAACGGCAGCGATATGTCATTATAACTTTTCAAGACAGGCTCTTAGGAGCTTGTTTTTGTTTTTATATTTTCAGACATATTGTATAATAAGATGAACATTTATGATCTCGATCCCAAATCAACAACTTAAAGAAATCGTTCTGAAAGAAGGATTGCTCGATGCTGCGGCCTTCGATGTCATTGTTGAGGAAGCTGCCCGTCTCAAACAGAATATCGCTTTTACCCTCGTCTCAAAAAACATCCTTACCGAGGGTTATCTCTATCAGATTCTTTCCAAATATCTCAATATTCCGCTTGCTGATCTGCAGAACAAGACGATCGACGAATCGGTTTTGCGTCTCCTGCCGGAAACGGTCTCCCGCCAGAAGAGAGTCATTGCTTTTAAGAGGGAGACGGACGGCTCCATTTCGGTCGCTTTCGAGAATCCGATGGATCTTGAGACCATCGAGTTCCTTGAGCAGTATCTGAAAGTCAAAGTCAGGATCTATCTGGCAAACGAAATCGACTTGAATAAGGGTTTCGCTATCTATAGCCGCAAGTTGGTCGAGGACTTCAAAAAGATTATTGATGACAACATCGGTCTTTCGATCAGGTCGGGGAAGAAGGGTGAGGACGCGGCCAGTGAAGTCCCGATCGTCGCCATCGTTGACAACATCATCGCTTATGCTTTGTCGCTCCACGCCTCCGATATCCATATGGAGATCTTTGAGGATATGGTTTTGGTAAGATACCGCATAGACGGCGTTTTGCACGAGATGATGAAGATCCCTCGCGCCGTCCACTCCGCCATCGTTGCTCGCATCAAGATCCTTTCCGCTCTTAAGATCGACGAGCATTATAAGCCTCAAGACGGCCGCTTCCGCTACAGGATCGGTTCCGATGAGATCGATATTCGTGTCGCTATCATGCCGACCTTCTCCGGCGAGAAGATCGTTATGCGTCTTTTGACCTCCTCTACCAGACCCTTGTCCTTGCAGGAAGTCGGAATGTTGGATGAAACCGAGAGGATCGTGATGGAGAATATCAAGAAGAGCTTCGGTATGATTCTCGTTTGCGGTCCTACCGGATCAGGAAAGACCACTACTCTCTACTCCATCCTCAATCTCTTGAACCGTCCGGAAGTCAATATTGCTACTATTGAGGATCCGATCGAGTACAATATCAAATACGTCAACCAGACCCAAATCAATCCGGCCGCCGGAATCACTTTTGCTTCCGGTCTTCGCGCTTTCTTGCGTCAGGATCCGAATATCATCTTCGTCGGTGAAATCCGCGATGATGAGACGGCTGATATCGCCACTCAGGCGGCCCTGACCGGTCACTTGGTTTTGTCTTCGCTTCACACGAACGATGCGCCGACGGCTGTTCCGAGATTTATGGATATGAACGTTCCTCCGTTCTTAGTCTCTGCTACCTTGAATGCGGTTATTGCCCAGCGTCTTGTCAGAAAGATTTGTATGGATTGTATCCATACCGTCCCGCTCGACAAGGAATTGATCGAGACGGTCAGGGTCCAGTTAAAAACCCTTGGCATTGAGAAGGAATATAATCCGCCCTCCATGGTTTATTCGGGGAAGGGCTGCCCCTCCTGCAATTTCACTGGTTATTCCGGTCGTATTGCCATCTTTGAAGTCTTAAACGTCACTGAGGAAATCAGAGGCGTCATCATCTCTCCGTCTTTCTCCGTTGATAAGATGAAGGCGGTTGCTCGCGGGCAGGGGATGATTACCATGTTTGAAGATGGGCTCCGCAAAGTCGAGAAAGGTATGACGACGATTGAAGAGGTTCTTCGCGTCGTCGGAGATTAGAATATGAGATATCACTACATTGCCGCTCTGGCTAGCGGAAAAATAACAGAAGGAAATATCGATGCCGCCAGTCCGGACCAGGTTCTCGAGTGGATGACCTCGCAAGGCTATAAGCCGATCTCGATCAAAGTAGTCGCCGAGGGAACCTCCATTGTTGGAGGGAAGATCATCTCTCTCTCAAAGGGATTGTTTAGCCAGGGGATAACCTTGACTGACAAGGTCTTCGTCACTAAGTACCTTTCCTTGATGCTTAAGGTGGGAACTGATCTTTTCCGCGCGATTGATATCTTGATCGCCGACTTCGAGAAGCCGGCCGTCAAACTTTTCTTGAGTGAAATCAGGGATAATCTCAGCCAAGGCCGGCCGTTTTATCTGGCTTTTTCCCAGTATCCCCAATATTTTTCCCAAGTCGAGATAAACTTGATCAAGGCGGGCGAGCGCTCAGGAAATCTGGAGAAAGTCTTTGAAGACTTGAGCAATTCGCTTGAGAAGAATCAGGAACTGCAAAACAAGGTAAAGAGCGCCTTGATCTACCCGATTGTCCTCATTAGCATCGCGAGCATCGTTATGCTTGTGATGATCGTCTTGGTTATTCCGAAGATCTCCGGCGTCTTTTCCCAGTCTACCCAGAAACCACCTCTTTTTTCTAGAATCGTCTTTGCCATCGGAGGCTTCGCCAACGATTATAAGTTCATCATCTTCCCGGTGTTCTTCGGCGGAATCGGTTTTGCCATTTACTTCTTTACCAAGAATCCGGTCGGGAAGGCGATGCTTTCTCGATGGACTAACCGCGCCCCGGTCTTGAAAAATATCATCCATCATTTGGCTATCCAGCGTTTTTCGGCCACTCTGGCCTCTCTCTTGCGAGCCGGTATTCCGATCCTTGAGGCGCTTGATATCACTGCCAGCGCCGTCGGTTCGGATGAACTCCACGATATTTTGATCCGCATCTCCAAAGAGGGTATCGCAAAGGGTATGACCATCGGAGACGCCTTCAGGAGAGAGACTTATTTTCCGAAGGTTGTCACCAACCTTATTGCCATCTCCGAGAAGGCCGGACATATGGAGGATATTTTAGAAACCCTTTCCAATTTTTATGCCTCTGAAGTTGACGCTTCCGTAAAAATCTTTATTGCCATCTTGGAACCGGCCCTGCTGCTTTTCTTAGGAGTTATGGTTGGTGGTATCGCTATCGCCGTCATCATTCCTATCTATCAGCTTGTCAGTGCTGTTTAAGGACATAAAAACCGCCCCCAGGCGGTTTTTTGTTTTCAACGTTCGATTCTCTTGATTCTAATAAAAAATCCACCCTTTTAGGTGGAATTCTTATTTGGCAGCCCCAAGGAGCCGCTTCGCTATCTCACGTCGTCTACTCCCGCGAAACCCTCGGTTTCGCGACCTTCCGACACAGGAAAACATTTATAATGTTTTCCCGACCCCTTTCAACGTTCTATTCTCCTTGGTTCTAATAAAAAACCGCCTTTCGGCGGTTTTTTATGTTGGCAGCCCCAAGGAGAATCGAACTCCTGTTTTCAGGATGAAAACCTGATGTCCTGGGCCACTAGACGATGGGGCCAACTGAATGTTTTTTACTTAAAAAGTATAACACATTTTTTGCTTTTTTCAAGTTTCTAAAACCGGCAAATAAAGATATACTTTTATTACCATGTCGGAAACAAAAGCAGTAAAACCGGTTCTTAAAATCTCGAACCTTAGTCTCGAGAGGGATAAAAAAAACGTCATCAAAGGATTGAATCTTGAAATAGGTAAGGGTGAAATCCATATATTGATGGGCAAGAACGGTTCCGGGAAAAGCACGGCTGCCCTGTCTGTCGCTGGCTATCCGGGTGTTGAGATAAAATCAGGCAAGATTTTTTTTAATGGGAAAAACATCAACGAGATGAGTCCGGTTGACCGCTTCAAGTCGGGAATCTTTTTGGCCTTCCAGAATCCGCCGATGATAGAAGGGCTTACGGTCAGCGCCCTGATCAGAAGATCGGTTTCTTCCTTGGGAATCCTGTCTCCCATCGCCGAGACTAAGAAGAGGCTCGCTCCCTTCCTTCCCATCCTTAAAATAGACGAATCTTTCTTGGAAAAACAGGTCAACAAGGACATGTCCGGAGGTGAGAAGAAGAAAAGCGAAATCTTGCAGCTTGTCGCCGCCGATCCGAAGATTGCCATTTTGGATGAGATTGATTCCGGCGCCGATATCCCGACCATCAAGCAGTTCGGCAAGGTCTTGAATCTTCTTAAAAAAAGAGGAACATCCTTTATCATCATCACTCATTACGAAAAACTGATCAAATATCTCGCTCCCGACTACATTCATATTTTGAATGGCGGCAAGATAGTCTTTTCCGGCGATGTTAAATCGCAAGCTGGGATTTTAAAAAGAATAGAAAAAGAAGGCTTCGACTCTTTCAATGAAAAAAGGACTCAATAAAAACATAATCAAGGAGATTTCCCGGACTAAGGACGAACCGCAGTGGATGACTGATTTTCGGCTAAATGCTTACGACGTTTTCAAATCAAAACCGATGCCCAAATGGGGGCCAGATCTCTCTGACCTGGATCTCTCTGGCCTTACTTACTATATCCCTCCGCAAACGGAAAAGGTCTCTTCTTGGGAAGAGGTCCCTTCTGATATCAGGAAGGTTTATGATAAGTTGGGCATTCCGGAGGCGGAAAAGAAGGTCTTGGCCGGGGTTTCCGGACAATTCGAATCGGAAGTCTTTTACGCGAAGATCAAGGACGATCTGAAGTCTCGTGGAGTTATCTTCACCGACACCGACTCCGCCCTGAAGGAATATCCGGAGCTATTTAAAAAATATTTCATGACCAAGTGTGTCCCGGTCGGGGACAACAAGTTCTCCGCCTTGCATGGGGCAGTCTGGTCCGGAGGCAGCTTTCTCTATGTTCCGAAGGGGGTCAAAGTTGACCTGCCACTGCACACCTATTTCAGGATGAATGACGGCTCGACTGGCCAGTTCGAACACACTTTGATTATCGCCGAAGAAGGGTCGGAAGTTCATTACATCGAAGGGTGCACTGCTCCGATCAGGTTGGCAAGCTCCCTTCACTCGGCAGTGGTGGAAATCTTTGTCCACGATAACGCCTCGGTAAAATATTCGACGATCCAGAATTGGAGCAACGAGGTCTTTAACCTGAACACCAAGAGAGCCGTCGTTTATAAGAATGGATCCATCGAGTGGGTCGGCGGCTCGCTTGGCAGCAAGAAAACGATGCTTTATCCCGGGTCTTTCCTTATGGGGGAAGGAGCCCGGTCAAAACATATCAATATCACCATGGCTGGTCGCGGTCAATGGAAGGACGCCGGCGCCAAAGTGATCCACTTCGCTTCCGATACCCGTTCCCAGATAATCTCCAAAAACATCATCAAGGACGGCGGCCGCGCCAATTATCGCGGTCTGGTCAAGGTAATCAAAGGCGCTAAGAATGTCGTTTCCCACACCCAATGCGACACCCTTATGCTCGATTCTCGTTCTATTTCGTCTTCTTATCCCGTCATCCAAGTCGGTGATCCCTCGGCGAAGGTCGGGCATGAAGCCAAGGTTGGGAAGATAGGTGATGAAGAACTCTTCTATCTTGCGAGCCGAGGTATCAAACAAGCCGAAGCCATGTCCTTGGTTGTCGCTGGTTTTATCGATCCGGTGACGAAGGCCTTGCCTCTTGAGTACGCCGTCGAACTTAACAGGCTTATGGAAATGGAAATTGAGAACTCGATCGGCTGATATCTTTTGGAGCGTTGAAAATATTATGAACTAATGATCATAAAAGGAGAAAATATAACAAACAAGAGAAAAAAGATCGACATTGGCAAGAAAGGTAGAAATGACATCTTGGTTTTTTTGAAGGAGGAGGAATCGTTAGATCTGGAAATAAACCTTGGGGCCCCGGAAGCGGAAGCTCACGTCTTTGTTGCCCATCTTTCGAAAGATGGGAAGGCATCAATCAATCTTCGCGTCAATCACTTGTCAAAGGGGACTAAAAGCGCGGTTAAGATAAGGTCCGTTATTTTCGGAAAAGGGCGGACTGATGTTTCTGCTGTTACTGATGTTAGGAAGAACGCCAAGGGTTCGGAAGTCAGTCTTTTTTCCGAAGCTATCCTTCTCGGCGACGAATCGTCGGTTTCTTTCATCCCCTCGATCTCTACCGAGAACAACGATGTCGTCATCTCTCATGGCGCCAACACCGAGATTTTCGACAAGGAAAAGATCTTTTACTTGTCCTCTCGCGGGATGGACAAAGAGGAGGCGGTAAGGGTTTTTATAGAGAATTTCCTTTCTCCTCTGCTCTCAGATGAGGAATTGAGTCGGACAATCCGAAAATACATAAACATAAAAAATTAGATGCCTTCAATTTATAAAAAAGATTTCCCCTTTTTTAAAAACAATAAAAGCCTGATTTATTTCGACTCCGCCGCCACCTCGCAAAAACCGCTTTCCGTCATTGACGCTGAGTGCGGTTTTTATCTCAAGCATAACAGCAATATCAAAAGAGGTTCTTATGACTTGGCGGAAGCGGCGACGGATATGTTCGAGTCGGCTAGGGAAGCGGTTGCTGATTTCATCGGCGCCAAGCCAAGCGAGGTCGTTTTCAACTCCGGTTCGACCGAAGGGTTGAATACCGTCGCCGGCATTTTAAGACCGCTTCTTAAGTCTGGCGATGAGATTATCGTCTCCGGAATGGAGCACCACAGCAACCTTTTACCGTGGCTCGAATTGGCTAAGTCAAAAAATATCAAGGTAAAGTACGTTTTCCCGAAAGATCCGGATCTGGTTTTTATGGCGACTGATTTTCTGTCAGAAGTCACGGGTAAGACCAGAGTGATCGTCTTTGCCGGAGCTTCCAATTTTACCGGCAATAAGGTTGCGACCTCGGAAATTAAGAAAATCACCGATCTGGCGGAAGAGAAAAACATCTTTACCGTCTTTGATGCTTCCCAGTATGTCCAACACGAGGTGGTCAACTTCAGAAAAATGAACGTCGATTTTCTTTCTTTCTCCGGTCACAAGCTGTACGCCCCGATGGGTACGGGAGTCTTGGCTATCAAACAGGAGAAGCATTCGCAAATCTCTCCCGTGAAGTTTGGCGGCGAGATGGTTAAGAGGGTCAGGATGAAAGATGTCATCTACGAGGACTTTCCCTATATTCTTGAAGGGGGAACTCCCAATGTCTCTGGCGCCATCGCTCTCGCCGCCGCCTTGAAATATCTGAAATCAAAAGGCGTGAAGGGGATAATGAAGTATGAGAAGGAGCTGCTCGCCTATCTTCTCTCGTCTCTCAAAAAGGTAAAGGGTGTCGATATCTACGGTTCGAAGGCGATCAAAGACAAGATTCCTCTGGTCTCTTTCAATATCAAGGGGCTTCATGCTCACGATGTCGGTTATTTCTTGAACCAAAAGAAGATCGCCGTGAGGGTGGGTGAGCACTGCGTCGGATTGGCTCATGAATATCTTTGCATTCCTTCCTCTGTCCGTGTTTCTCTTTCTTTATATAACTCCAAAGAAGAAATCGATAAGCTGGTTCGGGCTTTATCAACCCTTGTTGGTTAAAATTCTTTTTATAATCATCCGCATCTGCTATAATGGGGATATAACAATAAGACCAAAAACAAAATGAGAGTTTTAGTTGTAGAAGACGACGCGAAAATCGCCAGACTTCTCAAGACAGGTCTTGAATCTGAGAACTTCGTTGTAGATGTCGCTGCCGATGGGGAGTGCGGAGAGCGCCTTGCCCTAGCCAATAATTATGACGTCATTCTCCTTGACCGGGTCCTGCCTAAAAAAGAAGGGTCCGTCGTGTGTTCAAACATAAGAAAAAAGAATACCCAGACGAGAATCATTATCGTTTCCGCCTTGGGCGATCCGGCTGAGAGGACTTTCTTCCTTGATATGGGCGCCGATGACTATATCATGAAGCCATTTTCGATGAGTGAGGTCGTGGCGAGAGTCAAGGCGGTCCTTCGCCGCTCTAATCATGATCTGAGTACGGTGCTTAAATATGGCGTTTTGGAAATCGATCTTGTCCGCCGCCGGGTCCTGGAGGCTGGCAAGGAGGTCAACCTTTCAAGAAAGGAATATATGCTTCTTAAGCTATTTGCCCAAAAGGAGGGCGAAGTCCTGTCCCGGGCCGACATAATGGATCATCTCTGGGATGGCGATATGGATCCTTTTTCAAGGGTGGTTGAAACCTACATCTCCCTGCTCAGGAAAAAAATAAGGTTCTGCGAAGGCGCTATCAAAGCTATTCCGGGGACGGGGTATCGTTTTGATGGCGACTGGGAGGAGTTGGCTTAATTCATTTTTATTCCCATCCTTGGTCTTAACAATTCCTTAACAATTCCTTAACAATTCCTTAACTTTTTTAAGGGGGTCGGCGTGATACAATAGAATTACAACAAAGGTCGAAGGAATCAAAAAATAAAATAATGAAAAAAGAACTTCTCCAGAAGATGCTGACCGACAAGAATCTCCGCAATTCTCTGCTTTCAAGCGCTTTTGTCCTGACGACTGTCGGAGTCTTGGGTGATCCTTGGCTGTAAGTTTTTTCACCCGCTCCTTGGAGCGGGTCTTTTTCTTCTAAATTACGTAATAATATCCATGAGATTGACAGCTGATTTTTTCAAAGACAGGATTGTTTCTCTTTTGAAGCGAATCCTCGACTTCGACAGGGAGGAGTCTTACGATATTCATAAATACTCGATCCTTAAGATCTTGCTCGGACTATCTACCGGGCTGGTTCTCGTCGCCGTGATCGCCATGTGTCTGGTTGCTTTCAGGTCGAATGAAGTCACTGATCTTCAGACAGCGGTCAATGTCTTGCTGTTTCTAATCCTCCTGGGGGTCTTAGCGATGTCTGGAAACCAACTTGTCGCCTCAAAGTTCCTGTCCTTGTTCTATTTGTTCTTTGCCGTTGTCTCGATGCTTTCGTGGGGAGTCGCGGTACCCCAAGCTTTATTGCTTCACATCATTGCCATCCTCATCGCTTCTATTCTCACCGATAACCTGTTTACTGTCTTTATGCTGGTCTCATCTCTTTTTTCAATCAGCGGCGTATTCTATCTCGAGGAGATAGGGCTCGTCGTGCCGTCGACATCTTGGAAGATGTTGCCGACCGAGTTAGTCGACGTCTTTGTCTACTCCTTTTCGATTATCTTTGTTTTTATCATCTCTTATCTTTACAACCATGAGATAAAAAAGGCTTTCGGCCGCCTGAAAAAATCCGAGTCCGATCTGAGAGTCGAAAAGGACAGTTTGGAAATAAAGGTTAAAGAAAGGACTGAGGAGCTGGAGAAACAACACCGGGATCAGATGAATCAAGCTTCCCGATTTATTGAGTTCGGAAAGCTTTCTTCGGGAATCTTCCACGATCTCGCTAATCATCTCGGCGTCTTGATGTTGACGATGGACGAGAAGATGAGCGGAAGCGAAGAGGTGACCAGAGCCAAGGAGTATTTGGAGGAGTTTCACGAAGCCAAGAGTGATTTTGAAAAGTTTCTGGACTCAAACAAGAGAAGACTGAAGGGGGCGGAAAAGGTTGTCTTCAACCCGGACGACGAGATACGGGATGTTCTCGGTTTTATGACTTACAAGGCTAAGAAGGGGAATATCGTTTTTGAATTTCTCTCGGACGGGGATGAGAAAAGGATCTGCGGGTCAGTCGTTAAGTTCTCTCATATCGTCTCTAATCTTGTCTCGAACGGTATCAACGCTTATGAAACGGTTGAGAGGGAGGACAATAGGAGAATTGTTATCAAGAGCTTTTCGAAGGGGGGTTATTATATCCTTGAAATCTTTGATTTTGGTTGCGGCATCAAAGAGGAAAACAAAAGAAGGATTTTCAAAAACTTCTTTTCCACCGGCAAGGAGGGGGTCGGTCTCGGCTTAGGCATCGTCCGCAGTTCGGTCTACGAGGACTTCAATGGGATCGTGGCTTTCGACAGCGATCAAGAGATAGGGACGGTCTTTCTTGTCCAGATTCCTTTATTTGAAAAAAAAGATGATTGATTATTCTCGGATAATAAAAACTAAATTGTCACGTCTTTCCAAGATCGACATCAGGGAGGGCTTCCGAGTTTTCACCTCCTTCGACCCGGATTTTGCCGATAAGAAACCGAGTTCCGCCGTCTTTCCCAATTTTTTTATTCTTGATTCCTTCAAATCTCTTAAGTCTTATCCCGAAATCAAACCGGTTATCGAACGGCTTACATCTTTTTTGGTCTCCCAGGGAAATGACCGCTTATGTTTCAATTACTGGCGTCGAAACTCCGAGGCGGCGGCAAGCGTCCCTTATCCGGACGACCTGGATTCGACTTCGATGGCTTTTGCTTCGTTGGATTTGTTGAATGGCGAAAATGATGGTGAGGCTCTGGCTTATCTCATCATGATCCTTAGTTCTGAGGAGGCTTTTGAGGGTGGTCCTTATTATACTTGGATCACCCTCCCGGATGCTGAGAAGTGGAAAGATGTAGACTTGGCGGTTAACGCCAATATCGCCTACGCCCTTTCAAAAGTTGGAGCTGAGCTGCCAAATCTTGTCGGTTTTATGGAGTCGGCAATTGAGATGGGAAGCTTCTCTTCCCGTTACTACGAAACCGAATTTTCTGTGGCTTATTTCGTTTCCCGGGCCTATCGGGGTGAGAAGATCGGGGATTTGAAAATCTGGTTTGAAAAAAATATCGACAAAGCGGCTAATCCGCTTGATCTCTCATTCTCCGTCCTTGGGTTGATGAATTGTGGTGTCGATTCCTCCAACCTCTCGCTCTACGTGGAAAAGATCGCCAACTGGTTAGATTCCGAGTCCGGAAATATTTATCCTTTCGTAGTCGAGACCAATAGGAATGGTGTCAAAAGTTATTCCGGTTCCTACGACCTTGAGCTAGCCTTGGCGCTCGAGGTCATTAATCGCGCTGGAAGTTCGGGGGCTGAGGTTTCCCGGGATGATTCTTATCTAGTCGGTATTCTCTCGAAGGTAAAATCGGATATCGAGGCTGATCTTGACGATTGCGGCGGGTTAAGGAAATCGTTTAGCAGATGGTTTGAAGCGGTGTCATCCGGGAAGGAAAAACAGGAGATCATTCTGGTCGCTTCTCTCCTCGCCTCCGGCTTGCCTTCTGACAGTCGGAAGGGGATCTCTGACGAATTTCTTGTTTCTTTAGGAGTAGTCAGTCTTTGTGGTTGGATTGCTTATTCGATTTATGACGGTTTCTTGGATGGTGAGGGGAATCCGGCCGATCTTCCCCTGGCTAATTATTGTTTGAGAAAGGTCGTCTCGGAATTGAAGTCTTCATCTTCTGACGATTTTTTCGGGTTGTCGCTTTCGATTCTTAACAAAATGGACGCCGGAAACCTTTGGGAGATCGAAGCTGCCCGTATTGAAAACAGTCCCTTGGAGGAGAGGTATGGAAAAATATACAGCCGGCTCGACATCATCGCTGATAAGTCGATGGGTCACAGCCTAGGGCCGACTATTCTCCTCTCGAAACTTGGATATGCCGTCGGCTCGGTCGAGATCGCGTCGGTGCTCGGCTTCTTTAAAAATTATATCATTGCGAGGCAGTTGAATGATGACTTGAGAGACTGTTTCGAGGATTTAGCCAAGGGGAGGATTTCTCCCGTCGTCGCTCTTCTGACGGACGCTATCGCCAAGAGAGGTATCGATCTTAAGGATGAAGTAGAAATCAATAAGATTTTTTGGAATGATGTTCTTCCTCTTGTCTGCAAGTTGGCCCTGGAGTACTCGGCGTCTGCGGTGGCCGCGGCTGGAAACCTCTCTCACCTTGGGGATGTGAGCGTCATTCTTTCGAGAATAATTGCCCCGGTAAGGTTAGCAACTGAAAGAACTTTAGCTGATCGAAAAACTTATCTCCAATTCACAAAAACCTGTGGATAATTTTTCTCGCCAAAAATGAAAATAAAAAAAACCCGCTTTTGCGGGGTTTTTTAACAATTCCTTAACAATTCCTTAACATTTTTTTTACCGTGGCTTAACATCTTATTTTCTATAATTAAATAACAAGACAAAGGTTATAAATTATACTAAATATGGAAACCCAATCTAATCTTCAAGAGTTTCGCTGCGAATGCGGAAAGCTTCTCTTCAAGGGTGAGTTAATAACCGGAAAGGTAGAGGTGAAATGTCGCAAGTGTCATAAGCTCATGATGGTTAACGGTGCTGATGGTGTCATTACCAAAGAGCATTTTGACACAAAATAATTTGTTAATTTTTTTTGAGTGAGTATAATTAATACCATGATGATGGCAAATGTTAAAAAAATAATTGATGAAAACAAGGGGATTCGCGAGAATCCTTATGCGGCCGCCGCAGGAGCTCTGGGGGTCTTTATTGTCATCGCTTTCACCATCGTTTCCGTTACCGCCTATAAGATAAAAGCTCTTGATAACACTCTGACCACTACTGGTTCAGCCAAAGTCGAGGTCAAGTCTGATCTGGCTAAATGGAGGATCAATTTCTCAAGGACTGTCACCGAGGACGATATGAAGTCCGGAGTTCGGGAGATGGAGTCCGACCTCAATACCATTAAGGATTTCCTTAAGGATAACGGAATCTCTGAGAGCGAATATTCGGTCTCAACTATGAATTCCGGTAAGATCTATGAATATGAGAAATCCGGCTCGAAGGGGCCCGACAGATATACCTTTAATCAGAGCGTCGAGGTCAAATCGAACGATATAGCCAAGATAAAGGCGGTTGCCAATAACACCAAGCCCTTATTCGAATCCGGAATCCTTGTTAACCCCGGTTCGCCGGAATATTATTACACCCCTCTTTCTGAAAAGAGAATCGAACTTATCGGAGAGGCGGTCAAGGATGCCAGGAAGAGAGCTGAGATGATTGCCGGCTCCGACAATAGCAAAGTCGGATCGCTGAGAAGCTCATCAATCGGCGTCACTCAGGTTTTGGCTCCTAATTCCGTCGATATTTCAGATTACGGCACTTACGATACCTCGACTGAGGATAAGGAAATAATGCTTACGGTCCGTGCTGTCTTTAGCATTAAATAACTGTTTTTATACGCAATCCCGCTTCTGCGGGGTTGTTTTTATTCTCCCGTGTGATAAACTCATATTCTTTGATATGTCGAATAAAAAAGCAGAAAAAAAGAATAGGAAGGCTTACTCAAAGCAGACCCTGGCGATTTTTTGGAAACAGGCAATGGAGCTTAAGGGTTTGTTTTTCTTAATGATCGCCTCGATCGTGACTATCTCGATTCTGGATATCATTACCCCTATTTATATGAAAAAGTTCCTGGATTCGCTCTCGGGCGGTTTTTCGGTTTCTGCGGCTTTAGGAATCATTGTCGTCATCGCCGTCCTGAAGGGGATAAGCTGGCTGCTCTGGAGAGTGTCTGATTTCTCCATCGTCCATTTCGAATCTTTTTCAATGTCGAAGCTGATGGACAAGTGCTTCGCTTATTTGCACAAGCACTCTTCCGGTTTCTTTGCTGACAATTTTTCCGGCGCTTTAGTGAAGAGGGTCAGGAGTTTCTCGAGGGCGTTTGAGGCGATTATGGATAATCTGATTTATGAGGTTGTCCCGATGATCGTCACTATCATCTCCGCCGTTATCGTCCTTTGGGATGTGAGCTACGTCATCTCGGTCGTCATCCTTGTCTGGATCGTTTTTTATATGTTCATCAGTATCGCCTTTTCGAGATTCAAGCTGAAGTACGATCTCGAGTTATCTGAGACGGAGTCAGAGACAAGCGGCGTCTTGGCTGATACGGTATCGAACTATGCGACCATAAAACTCTTCAACGGTTATAAAAGGGAGACAGGTCTCTTCGCCAAAATGAATGAGGCTGTCAGAAGATTGAGGAAAACCTCCTGGGGATTGGGTACCGCTTTTAACGGCATCCAAGCTCTCTTGTTTACCGTTCTCGAGGTCGGGCTTTTGGTCTATGCGGTCAGGCTTTATGCTGCTGGCAATTTCTCAATCGGCAGTTTCGTCTTGCTTCAATCTTATATCAGCTTGATCTTTCATCGGATTTGGAGCTTTTATCGCGTCATCAGGAGTTATTATGAGAACATTGCCGAAGCCAACGAGATGACTGAGATTCTTTTGACTCCTCATGAAATCAAAGATGCCGAGGAAGCCAAAGACCTTGTCGTCGATCACGGAACTATCACTTTTAAGAATGTCGGTTTCAAATACAAGAATGGCGCCGATGTCATCAGCAATCTATCCTTTGAAATAAGACCCAAAGAAAGAGTCGCTTTTATCGGCCCCTCTGGCGCCGGGAAGTCGACCATCGTCAAACTTCTCTTAAGATCGTTTGATGTCACAAGCGGCGAGATTGATATTGATAATCAGGACATCAGCCAGGTGACCCAGGAGAGCTTATGGAAGAATGTCGCTTATGTGCCTCAAGATCCATCGCTCTTTCATAGAAGCTTGATGGACAATATCCGCTACGGGATGCCGGAGGCGACTGACGAGCAGGTCATCGAAGCGTCCAAGTTGGCTCGTTGCCATGAGTTCATCGCTAACTTTACCGAAGGCTATGATACAAAGGTGGGTGAAAGGGGAGTCAAGCTCTCTGGTGGCGAAAGGCAAAGGGTTGCGATCGCCCGCGCTATCTTGAAAGATGCGCCGATTCTTATTTTGGATGAGGCGACTTCCGCCCTGGATTCCGAGTCCGAGGTCCTTATCCAGGAAGCCTTGGAGAATCTGATGAAAAGGAAGACGGTTATCATCATCGCCCATAGGCTTTCGACCATCAAAAAGATGGATCGCATCATTGCTATCAAGGATGGCGGTATCGTCGAGCAGGGGACTCATAAAGAATTGATGGAGTTTGGCGGCTTGTATAAGAGCCTCTATGAGATCCAATCCGAAGGCTTTTCTGCCTAAGCAATAAAAAAAAGAACGCCCTTTGTAAAAGGGCGTTTTTTCATTCTGGCGCATAGCCTTCTGGAAAGTCGGCATGCGGGCAGGGAAGGGATAAGATCCAGGCTTGTTCTCTCTCAGGAATGAACTTGGCGATGTGCATCGCGGCGGAGATGCTCCACTTTGGTTCGTAATTCAGCGGGCACTTCAGGTACAAGTCCTTTAACGGGTAAAACGGGAGGTTGCCCGAGAAATCTTTCTTTATCAGAAGACAAAGGAGATAAAAGCAGGCAGCCTTGAGTCTCGGGGAACGTGCTGAAACGAATGTGTTGTAGAGCAAGATAAAATCCAGGGCGGAAAGGATCTTTTGGATTTGTCCCGGTTTTGCTTTTGCGTATCTTTCGATTACCGGCAGCATCTTTTGCCACCACTTTTCCTCTTGCAAATAATAGACCTCGTGCTCTCCCACGGAAATCCCTCCTTTCAGAGTTCGTTAGTTTCTGGCTGAATTATGCTACTTTTTAGCCTTATTGTCCACTTTCGCCGGTTTGGCGGTTTTTTTGTCTTTGACTTTCTTATTGGTCGGTTTGGCGCTCTCGATATAGGCGATCAGGGCCTTTCTTATTGAGGAGAACCCTAAGGTCGAACACAGGATTCTACCCGGGTAGGGCTCGAATCCTAAAATATCCCATATCTCTTCGTCTTTGGCGGCGATAATCTTCTTTAGCGCCCTTCCTTTGAAGAACTCTGATATTATCGAGCACCCGGCGACTGATAAGGCGCACCCCTGACCTTCAAAACTGACGTCCGTTAATTTGTCTCCGTCTATTTTGAAGAACCATTTGACGGAGTCTCCGCATTTGGCATTCACATCTTCGAATTCAAAATCGTATTTTTTCAGTTTTCCGAAATTGTTGGGATTCTTGTAGTGCTCCCAAACGATGTCTGAATAAAGCATTTTTCAAAGTCTAGCCTTTTTGGGTCAAAATAACAACCGCTTTGCTCTTCATTGCTTAGGGCTTCGATGATTGAAGGAAAGTTTATGTTTCAAACACTGGCGGGCGCTGCGATATTGATTGGTCGGTGTGAAACATCGCGACTTGCCGGGGGGGGGTGGCAGCGTCGATTTTGATTTCGTCATTTTACCTTTTGGATATATTTTAATAGAATTATATGGATATGCATCCCGATATTCGTCCCCTAAAACACATTGCTCTGATCCTCATCATGATCATGTTTGTCGTTATCGGCGCCATCCTCCCTCCAGCTCTTCAAAAGGCTTCCGAAAAGAGCAAGGAAGATAAGTTCTACGCCGCCGGTTCTTACCAGGCAAGCAAGAAGGCTGGCAATGTTGGCAATCTCTTTGAGAGTGAAGGATATATCGTGGAGACCAATACCGGCAAGGCTTTTCTCTATGAATTGCCGGGAATCCCAGCCATCCGCAAGGCCCTAGTCCTCGATCGGTCAAGCATTTGCGATTTCGGCGGGGAAGCGTCCGCCTGCTCGGCTGATTTGCTGACCGCTGGGATTCGGGCGAAGGTCACCGGAATCCTCGACGGGGAATTGATAAAGGTGAAAAGGATCACCTTGGTAAACAAGGGGTAATATGCATAGCAAAGTAGTTTACCTAATCCTAAAATAAACATATAATAATAAAGTTATGTCCATTAGAATCAACAACGCCATCAAATTGATTTATTTTTATCTGGTCTCGCTAATTTGTCTCGTCATTATGATTATCGGGAGCATTAATTTTTCCGATACTATGCTTAAGACTTATGTCTTCAAAGCTGCCGATCAGGACAGATACGCGTACAACAATAGACCGGTTGATCCCTACACCAAGGTTGAAGCTGCCAAGAAGGTGGAGGCGATCGACGGCTCAGCCGAGTTTACTGATGAAGAGAAGCGACTGGCGCACCAGTGGCTTGAGGATTATAAGACTTGGTCTGAAAAAGAGAAGAATATTGATTATATCGCTTCCGAGCGAGCCAGGACTTCAGCCACCTCTCTCGCCATGATCTTGATCGCTACCCCGATTTTTATTATCCATTGGAGAGCCGCCAGAAGAGAATCTAGAAACGCAAAAAAAGAAAATGAGTAAAATAAAACACGCTATCGATAAAACCAAAAAGCCGGTTGTCTGGCTCTTTTCAGGAAAAAATAAGTGGTTCGTCATCATTGGCTTAACGATCGTTCTGATTGCCGCTTACGTTATTTTAAGGCCGAAAACTGATACTAGGGAATTCGTCAAGGCTGAGGTCAGGGATTTGTATCAGGTCGTCTCTACGACCGGCAAGGTCAAGGCTTCGAATAATGTCGAGCTTGCCTTTGAGGGCTCTGGCAAAGTGACGAGAATCGTCGCTGCCGGTACCAAGGTTTCGGCTGGGGACACCATTGCTTCCTTGAACACCAGCGATTATGAAGCCCAGTTAAAGATCGCTGAGAGCAACCTGGCTGCCAGGCAAGCCGAGTATGATAGCTTGGTTGCGGGCGCCAAGGCCGAAGATATCAGCATTTCCGAGGCTCAAGTCGAATCAAGCCGGATCACTTATGTTTCCGCTGAGAAGGATTTGATCAATAACCTCGGCAACAGTTACAGCACCATCGACAACATCGTCGATACTAAGCTTGCCGGTCTTTTTACTAAGTACGGGACTGAGAATAAGCTTAACTTTTCGGTCATCAATGATTTTACTTCCCAACCGAAGATTGAAACTCTGAAAAATAATGCCGATGCTATCGACGCCCTCCTGTCTTCCGGTTCTTATAACACGATGAGCGGCGATGAACTCGTTTCTTTTGCTGATTCGATTATTTCCGGAACGGAAAAGATCAGGGATCTTTGCGATAACCTTAATACGGCTCTTAGTGGTCAAGTCGTCGGCATTTCTTCCGTCGATTATTGGAAGGCTACCGTTGCCGCTTCCAGGGCTTCGGCCGTCACTCTGACTGACCAGTTAAGAGCTTCCAAAGACAAGTACGTTTCCTCAAGAAACTCCTATAACTTGTACCAAAAGCAATTGGCTCTCAAGAAGTCTCCGGCCACCGAATACGAGAAATCGGCCAAGCTGGCGGCCATCGCTTCCGCCCAGGGTCAGATTGACCAGATTTACACTTCTATGGAAAAGAACAGGATTCGCGCTCCTTTTTCCGGCACCGTTGCCAGGACTGATGTCTCGGTAGGCGAGATGGCAACTGGAGGGAAGAGCGTCGTCTCTTTGATTTCTTCGGGCAATTATTTGATTGAAGCCGACATTGTGGAATCTGATATCGCCAAGATTAAGGTCGGTGATATCGCCACCGTTGATTTGGACGCTTATGGTTCGGATGTTAAATTCCAAGCTAAGGTCACCATGATCAACCCCGGTGAAGTTATTAAGGATAATGTCGCCACCTATAAGACGACCTTCGAATTTGTTAACAAGGACGACCGGATCAAGTCTGGTATGACCGCCAACATCGACATTGCGACGGGTGAAAAAATGGGAGCCTTGTCTGTTCCTCAGCGATCGATTATCACAAGAGAAGGAAAGAAGTACGTCATGGTTGCCAAATACGTTGACGGAAAGAAAACTCTTGCTAATGAGGAGAAAGAAATCCAAACCGGCTTCAAGGGCAGCGAAGGTTATACTGAAGTCGTCTCCGGATTGGAGCCTGGCGATGAAATCGTCACCCTGTCTTCCATAAAGAGCGCTAAATAATCATGAGCTTAATAGAATTAGAAAACATAACTAAAATTTACGCCTCAGACGGCATAGAAACTCCCGTTTTAAAGGGAGTTTCTTTCAAAATTGAGAAGGGCGAATTCGTCTCGATTATGGGTCCTTCAGGATCGGGGAAATCAACCATTCTCCATATCATGGGCTTTTTGGACCGACCGACCGACGGTCTTTACCGTTTTAATGGGAAGACTATGGATGAGATGTCTGATGTCGACCTTGCCAGGATCAGAAATAAGGAAATCGGTTTCGTTTTCCAAATGTTCTTCCTCCTTCCCAGGACTACCGTCTTGGAAAACGTGAAACTTCCTTTGTTATATTCTGAAGTTCCTGAAAAAAACTGGCAGAAGTTGGCGGAGGAGGCCGTCAAGGCGGTCGGCCTCGAACACAGGATGTACCACGATGCCTCCAAGCTTTCTGGCGGAGAGAAACAGAGGGTTGCCATCGCCCGCGCCCTGGTCAATAAGCCCAAGGTCATCTTTGCCGATGAGCCGACGGGAAACTTGGATTCCAAATCGGGCGGCGTGGTTATGGATATCCTTGAAAAATTGAATGATGAAGATAAAATCACCATCGTTCTCATTACCCACGAATCTGAGACGGCGGAATATGCCGAGCGCATCATCAAGATCAAGGATGGGGAAGTGGATAGTGATCGCATAGTCGAAAACAGAAGAAAGATTGGGGATGGTTATCATAAATAAATGAGAATAAAACAACTTTTCAGCATGGCTTTCAAAGCCATCGGCATCAATCGTTCCCGCTCCACCCTCACTATCCTTGGCATCGTCATCGGTATTGCCGCCATTATTGCCGTCATGTCCATCGGCAAGATTACTGAGAGCATGATTTATAACCAGATCCAATCCTTAGGCTCGGGAATTATCTTTGTCGAACCTGGTTCTCATAGCTTTGACGCTTCGAGTATGTTCGCAAGAAGAATTAACGAGAAGGATCTTGAAGCTTTGAAGAACCCCGAGAAGGTCCACTTCGTTAAGTATATCGCTCCCGTCTCCATTTATTCCGGGAAGGTGACCTATGGAGGCAGCAATAAGACCTATACCATTCTTGGCACTTCGGGCGATGCCATGGATATGTTCGATTATAATGTCGATTACGGCCGAATGTTTACTGACGATGATGTGAAGTCCGGTACCCAGGTCGCCCTCCTGGGTTCGAATGTCAAAGAATATCTCTTTGGCATGGGGGATCCGATCGGCGAAAAAATAAAGATCAAGGACACGAACTTCAAGGTTATCGGCTATTATAACGATCGCGCCCAGAAGGGTATGCTTGACCTTAATAAGACGGTTGTCATTCCCTACACCGCCGTCAACCGGTATCTCAAAGGCACCGACACTTTTGAGCAATTGGCGGTAAAATCAGAATCAGACAGTACGGTAGGGGCGACTGCTGAGGATATCAGGTATACCTTGCGCGAAACCCACGATATTGACGATCCGTCGAAGGATGATTTTTCCGTCGCCACTCCTGACGATTTCATGAAACAAATCGGTTCGGTTATGGCGATTGTCACTATCCTTTTGACTTCGGTTGCCGCCATCTCCCTGGTTGTCGGGGGTATCGGAATTATGAACATCATGTTGGTTTCTGTTTCCGAACGCACCCGCGAAATCGGTTTGAGAAAGGCCCTTGGAGCTACGCCTGGCGATATCTCCAACCAGTTTCTTTTTGAATCCATCATTCTCACGATCCTAGGAGGAATCATCGGAATCTTGTTTGGTGTGGGCTTGTCTTATGTCGCGATGCTGATCATCAATAAACTCTCGACGGCGAGTGAGGCGTCATTTGTCGTTCCGCCCAACGCCATTCTGATCGGCTTCGGGGTTTCCGCCTTTGTCGGGATTGTCTTTGGCCTCTATCCGGCTAGAAGCGCCGCCAAGAAACATCCGATTGAGGCTCTGCGTTATGAGTAATAAAAAACACAGCTTTCGCTGTGTTTTTTATTTTCTCATCGAGAACTCGCAACCGCAGTAATTCTGGCGGTAGATTTCTTCAGCTCTCACGATCTTCATATTATCTCTCCAGAAATCCTTTTTCTCGAACTCTTTCCATGGGGTGAGAAATTCGAGCATCTCCTTTGCCGCCTCGCCCGCCTCCTCGACCCTGATCTCGTTCTTGAAGGGGGATAGGGAAAGGGTGGTGGTGAATCTTGCGATTCCCTCCTGCTTTGCCATCCCAGCGGCCTTCTGAAGCCTGTAGAGGAAGCATTTGTCGCAACGTTTGCCGCCTTCCGGCTCTTCTTCCAGTCCGGCAACGAAACTCTTCCACTCTTCGTGGTCATATCGGCCATCAATGAATCTGAGACCGAATTTTTCTGCTAGCTTTCTCGTTTCATCCCGTCTTTTCATATATTCCGCCTCAGGGTAGATATTGGAGTTGTCATAATAGATCACGGGTGAGTAGTTTTCTGAAAGGAGCTGGGTAAACAGCCTGCCGCAAACGGCACAGCAGATATGAAGCAATATTTCTTCCTTCTCCATAGTCTTAATTAATAGCATAAAACCTTTGTTTTTTGCCAGTTTTGATTGTTTTCTCTTGACAAAAAAGGGGATAAATGGTATAATTTAGACAATCAATAAGGAATTAAAGATTCCAATTGATAGCTCTCTAAATTGAGGTTGGGAGGCTGACATTATGTTTACGACGACGTTGGTTGAGATCCTGAAGCGGTTTGCCGTTCGTCTTCTTCGCGATGACAGCGAGTTTCCGGCCGATGTTCTGAACCTTCGTGGTGGCTACTGTGTTAACAACGGCACTCTGGCCATTGTCGACACCAATGCTGATGTCTGGCTTATCCGGCTCTCCGTTTTCTCCGATCGTCCGATCGACGGCAACACCATTCCTATCGACATCGTCTCTGACTGGACGGAAAGGTACCACAAGGGCCAGTTCATCTTCGATATCCTCGAGGCTTCCGGTTATGAGCACCTGGGCTTCTGGGTACCCCACTCCAATGACTGCGGAGTCTGGATGAAGAACAACTCTCCCGTGACTCAGGCTCAGCTCTTCGCTGACCTGGTCCAGGAAAAGCGCGAAGCCGCGACTAACGCCCGGATCCAACGGATCGAATCCCTATCCCAAATCTCTTAGAACCTTAAACCAAACCCGCCACAAAAAATGGCGGGTTTTTCTTAACTCTTTATTTTTTCCTTTTGGATCTTTTCCAAGGCTTTGCGGACTGGTTTTATTCCCTCGTCGTCAGCAATCGTTATCGGTGTCGCTTTGACTTTCTCTCCGGCCAGGGCTTCGATTATTTCCTTCATCCTTTCCTCGTCTACCAGGTCTGATTTGGAAATGAAGACAGTCTCTTTTTTCTTAGCCAACTCCTTGTTGTATTTCTTAAGCTCGCCCCGGATGATCTTGTAATCATGGACGGGATCCTGGGTTTCCGACGAAATCAGATGGAACAAATATTTTGTTCTCTCGACATGTCTTAAGAATTTAGCCCCGAGACCTCTGCCTTCGGAAGCGCCCTCGATCAATCCGGGAATATCCGCCAGGATCAATTCGTAATAAGCTCCCAAGTTCGGCTCGAGAGTGGTGAAGGCGTAATTGCCCACCTTTGCCTTCGCGGCTGTCAGGGTGTTTAACAAGCTTGATTTGCCGCCGTTAGGCAGTCCGATGAATCCGACATCGGCAATCATTTTCAGTTCCAGTTTCAATTCGAATTCTTCTCCTGGCAATCCCGGTTGGAATTGGGTGGGGGAGGTATTCTTCGGACCGCGGAATAAGAAATTGCCCTTGCCTCCGTTTCCGCCTTTGGCGGCCAGGATTTTTTCGCCCACCTGGGTCACTTCTTGTTTCTCATTGTTTTGAAGGTTGGTGACTACGGTGCCAACGGGTATGTAGACGATCAAGTCGGCTCCATTCTTGCCGTCCCTCCACTGACCGCGACCAGGCTCGCCGTTTTCTGCCTCGAGCTCTTTCTTAAAACGGAATTGGTTAAGCTTGGTGAGATCGGAAACTCCCTCAAACCAGACGCTGCCGCCATGGCCGCCGGAACCTCCGGCCGCCCCCTTAGCCATCAAATTCTTATCGAAGGCGACTGCTCCTTGGCCTCCTTTTCCGGCTACCACTTTAATTTTTATTTCATCAACTATCATTTTTGGTTTGGCGATCTTGTCCGGACGAGCAATTTTGCTCTTTCGTCGGATACAAGAACGCTGATTAGTCAATTATACCTTAAAAAAGGGGGATAAGCTATTGACAAAATAATAATGATGTGTCATATTCCCTTTAGAAACTTTTATTAAACATATATTTAAGGAGGTTGTTTTTTATGCTAAAAGGAAAGGGTTTTAACTTCTTTACCGGTCGGAGATCTAGGGTTGTCGCTAAGTTTTCTGGGGTGACATTTTTAAGATCTTTCATCTCTTCCGTCCTGTCCCTTGTCGTCTTTTTTGCCATTCCGGCGCTGATCTTAGGCTCAGTTAAGACTTCTGGCTCTTATGGGCTCTGGATTCCGTTCGGCGATGGAGAAAGCGTTCTTGGAGCAATGTGGTCTTCTTGGACCGGTCTCTCGGCTCTGCTTACTCCGGTCATTTTCCTGATTTTCTTGGTTGGAGCTATCACCGGCAATGATAAGAAAAGGGAATTGAACAAGAGAAGGATTGTCGCTATTTTCTTTATCGCCACGATTTTTGTCTACATCTTTTTGAAAACTCTCTATCTTCTCAACGGTTCCGATTGGGAGTGGACCACTTACATGTTCTGGGCCGCTTGGGAAACTTACTGTTCCCTGATCGGAATCCCCATCCTTCTCTTCTTCTGCTCGCACCTGATCTATTCAACCCGGAACAAGCCGGAGAAGACGCAATCATCTCTTTAATTATCTCGACCGCTCATCTTGGGCGGTTTTTTCTTTTTCTTGATTATTCTTTAACAATTCCTTAACAATTTTTTTACCTTTTCTTAACATCTTTTGTGATATAATCATCATATGAAAAAGCTTTATCGAAGCCGAAATAACAAAGTCATCACCGGTCTGATCGGAGGTATCGGGGAATATCTTGATATCGACCCCACCATCCTCAGGGTTTTTTACATCTTTTTCCTTTTTATAGGAATGTTCTTTTTACCTGCGCTTGCTTATATTGTCGCTTCCGCAGTAGTGCCTGAAGAGCCATATCACTTGGATCGAAAGGCCGATGAAGAGGCTGAAGCCGGAAGGCGCAAGGAATAACGATGATAGCCATCTTCGGAGGAATGGCGCGGTTGATGCTGATCTGCCTTACCCTCCTCGTCGTTTTCTCAGTTCCATTCCTTATTATGACTGCGGCTTGGGTTATCTTTCTCAATAAGAAAAAGGGCGATGACAAGGATACAAACAAATAAAATATGAAAATATCAGAAAATTATAAGCAATTTATCGATAAGTCGGCTTTAATTATCGTCTCCGCTGAGAAAGCGGCCAATATTTACGCTGTCTTGAGCGGGGAGATTAATCTTATTTCTGAAATTAAAGCCCCGGAAGTCCATTATTCCGACAAGGAGGGGCGTTTCGGGCACGAGTTGGGAGGGGCACCCCTATCAAAGTTGGAGGAAATGGAAAAGAGGGATTTTGCTGTAGAGCTGGAGAAATATCTTGAGACTAACTGGAAAAGCGAGTATGAGGAGGTCTTCATCCTGACGACCAAGCAGGATAAAACCACGATTTTAGAAGCGATTCCGCCTCAAGCGAAGAAAGTTATCGTCTCTGATAGATTTGGCAACTACACCAAGGCCAATCCCTTTGAAATCCTGGAAATCTTGACGCATTCCGTTTAATTCGGTGTATAACTTCATTGACAGCTAGAAAAATGGTCGGCGATCTCCTGTGGAGAACTTGCCGACTTTTTTATTTTTTTGTCCAACCGGTGGATTCCGCCTTGTTTTTGGGTTTCGTTCAATATCGGCCCCGAAGGGGTACAATGAAGTTAAGATAAAACAAACGTCGGATAATAAGAATAAAATAAGAACATTAGAACGATGCTAGTCATCAAAAGAGACGGATCAAAAGTGGAATTTGATCCCAAAAGAATATTTAACGCCATCGTCAAGGCAGCGGAGGCAACGGCGGAATTTGGCGAGGCGGAAGCCCAGCAAATCACCGATACGGTGGAGAACTTCCTTAAAAGTTCCAAGGAATACCAGGATGAGGTCTCCGTTGAGACAATCCAGGACCTGGTAGAAAATTCCTTGATGTCCGACGGTTATTTCAAGACGGCCCGGGCCTACATCATTTACCGGGAGAAGAGAACTGAGGCTCGTTCGAGCAGGGGAACGGTCATCGCCGTCCAAGACGCCATCGACGAGTACGTCAACCAAGCCGACTGGCGCGTCAAGGAAAATGCCAATATGGGTTATTCGATCGGAGGCATGATTATGAGAATCTCCGGCAAGATCGTTGCCAATTACTGGCTGGACTACATTTATACCGAAGAGATTCGCAAAGCTCATCGTTCGGGAGACCTCCACATCCACGACCTCGATTTTTTTGCCGGATATTGCGCCGGCTGGTCTCTGAGACAGCTCTTGGAAGAAGGTTTTAACGGGGTGGACAACAAAGTCGGCTCTTTGCCTCCAAAACATTTTGATACCGCTATCGGTCAGATGATCAACTTCTTGGGAACCATGCAGAATGAGTTCGCCGGCGCCCAAGCTTTCTCTTCATTTGATACTTATCTTGCTCCGTTTGTTAAATCCGACAATTTGGACTACAAGGATATCAAGCAGGGTATCCAACAATTCGTTTTCAATCTGAACGTTCCTTCGCGTTGGGGAATGCAGACTCCCTTCACCAACATCACTCTTGATTGGGTTTGCCCCGAGGATATGAGAACCAGGCACCCTGTCATTGGCGGCAAGGCGGTTGATTTCACTTATGCCGACTGCCAGAAGGAGATGGATTTGGTCAATAAGGCTTTTATCGAGGTTATGACCGCCGGAGACAGGAGCGGCCGAGCCTTCACTTTCCCGATCCCGACCTACAACATCACCAAGGATTTCGATTGGGAGAACGAGAACGTTCCTTTGCTTTTTGAAATGACAGCGAAATTCGGCACTCCGTATTTCCAAAACTTCGTCAATTCGAACCTTAATCCGTCAGACGTCCGTTCTATGTGCTGCAGGCTTCAGTTAGATCTCAAGGAGCTTCGTTCCCGTGGCGGCGGTCTCTTCGGCTCGGCCGAGATGACTGGTTCTATCGGCGTCGTCACTATCAATCTTTCGAGAATCGGCTATCTTGCCAAGACTGAAGGAGAATATTTTGACAGGCTTGAGAGGCTGATGGATTTGGCAAAGATTTCCCTTGAGATGAAGAGGAAGGCGATTACCGATAATTTGGAAAGAGGGCTTTTGCCTTACACCAAAAGATATTTGGGAACTTGGCATAACCACTTCTCCACCATCGGCATCAACGGTATGAACGAGTCGTTGCTCAATTATTTGGGCAAGGACATTGCCGATAAAGAAGGCAGGGAATTCGCTCTGAAAGTGATGGACTTCATCAGGCAGAAGCTCAAGGAGTATCAGGAAGAGACTGGCAATCTCTATAACTTGGAAGCCACCCCTGGAGAGGGCGCTACCTATAGGTTTGCTAAGGAGGATGTAAAGCTCTATCCGGATATCCATACTGCCGGCACTCCCGATGCGCCCTACTATACCAACTCTACCCATCTCCCGGTTGATTACACTGAAGATCCGCTTATGGCCCTCGATCATCAGGATGAGCTCCAGACCAAATATACCGGCGGCACCGTTCTCCATCTGTTCTTGGGAGAGAGGATTAACGATTGGAAGACTTGCCGGGATTTCGTCAAAAAAGTCACCGACAATTATCATCTTCCCTACATCACCATCACTCCCACCTTCAGCATCTGTCCTGACCATGGTTATTTGTCCGGAGAGGTCAAGGCTTGCCCGAAATGCGATAAGAAGACCGAGATCTGGTCCCGCGTTGTCGGTTTCTACCGACCGGTCGGGGAATGGAATAAGGGAAAGCAATCGGAGTTCGCGGAGAGAACCGAATATATCGTAAAAGAATAATAAAGGTAAAAGAAGAATGCTTATCGGCGGCTTCCAAAAATTAAGTTTGATTGATTTCCCGGAGACGATCTCTTCGATCGTTTTTACCGCTGGCTGCAATTTTCGTTGTCCTTATTGCCACAATCCCGATCTCATCAATAATTATTCCGGAAAGTTGCTGAGCGAGCCTGATATCTTGGAGATCCTTAAGAATTCCAAAAAGATGATTGACGGTGTGGTAATCACCGGCGGGGAACCGACTCTCCAGAGCGACCTCCCGGAGTTCTTGACCGCCTTAAGAGCTATCCGTTTTAAAATAAAGCTTGATACCAACGGTTCGAATCCCAAGATGGTTTCCGATCTTTTGAAAAATAATCTGGTTGATTATGTGGCAATGGATATCAAGGCTCCAAAAAATAAATATATTTTTATTTCCGGAGAGAACTTCAAATATGAGCACTTCCTGGAGAGTATGGAGATCTTGCGCTCTTCTGACATATCTTATGAATTCAGGACGACCATCTACCCTAATCTTTTTGAGATAGAGGATTATTTCGAGATTGCCAAGGATCTTTTGCCGAAGGAAAAATATTATCTCCAGGACATCAGATATGAGAAGACTCTCGGAGGGATAACCAAACCGGATAAGGTCCACTCCTCAGAAGAAGTGGCCGGAATCCTCAAAGCCGCCCTCCCTCATCTTTCGGAAAGCATTTTTTCAAGATAAATAAAATCCCGCCCCCTGGCGGGATTTTATTTGTTTCGCTCATAAAATTCCTGCGTTCGTCAAAAATAGGAACCCTTGGCTCCTGCTTTCTCCTCATTTGGATTTCCTGCCTGTCTTTGGCTATACTTACAATTATGAAAAAAATGTTGGCAATGGCCGCCTTTCTAGTTGTTATCGTCGGGGGCGTCGTCCTTTTTGCCTTATCGGGGAATAAGTCCCCAAAATCGGATAAGATAACTTATGCCGCCACTATTTTCCCGGTTTATGATCTGGCTCGGGAAATCGCTGGAGACAGGGCCGAAGTCCGTTTGATCCTGCCTCAGGGAGCCTCTCCCCACACCTTTGAGATTACCCCTCAGGTGGCGTCGCGCGTAGCCACTTCGAGAGTTGTCTTTAAGATCGGGATTGTCGATGATTGGATCGATTCCGTTTCCGGAAACAAACTTTACAAGGTAGACAAGGATATTCCTTTCCAAAAATTTGAAATAAAGGCATTTGGCGAAGAGGCGGGCAGCGAGGGGACTGGTTATGATCCGCATTATTGGACGATCCCGTCCAATGCCCAGATTATGGCAAGGAATATTTATGATCGGATGGTAGAAACCGATCCTGAAGGCAGGAATACCTATACCGCTAACTATAAGAAGTTGGATGGAGACCTTGCGAGCCTGGACAATGAGATCAAGCAGGAGCTTCAGCCGTTTGCCGGGGAGGGCCTTATCACCTTCCATGACGCTTGGGGATATTTTGCCAGCCGTTATGATCTTAAGATCGCTGCTGTCCTTCTCTCTTCTCCGGGCAAGGAAATAACCCCTGGAAATATCAAAGCTGTCGGCGATGCGGCAAACTATGCTCACGCCAAGGCGGTCTTTTACGAACCGGAGTTTTCCCGGGATGTAGTCGACTCTTTTGCCAAAGATTACTACTTGAAAACCGGCATCTTGGATGCCGAAGGTGGAATGCCGGGGGATACCTACATCAGCCTTATGCGTCGAAACGTCATCAGTATCAAAGATGCTTTAAGATAATATGAATCCTATTTTATCAGTAAAAAATCTGAATATCGCGGTCAAGGGCGTCGAGCTCGTGAAGGACGTTTCTTTCGATGTCATGCCGAAGGAGATCGTAGCTCTTATCGGGCCGAACGGCGCCGGGAAGACGACGACTTTGAAAGCCGTCCTGGACCTCATCCCTTATGAAGGAGACATTTCCGTCTGCGGGAATAAGAATCATTCTCGGGTTAAGCACATCGGCTACGTTCCCCAGCGGTTTGTCTTCGACAAGAATTTTCCGCTTCTGGTCCGTGAATTTATAAAGATGACGACTGCCGTCAGCGATAAGGAAATCGAAGGTGTTTTGTCAGTTATCGATATCTCCGGATTGTTGGACAAAAGGATCGGCGATCTCTCTGGTGGCGAATTGCAGAAGGTAATGCTCGCCAAGGCGGTCATTTTGCATCCTTGCCTCATCCTGCTTGACGAGGCTACTACCGGAATCGATCCTAAAGGGGTCAAGGAATTTGCCGAGCTTGTGAATAAGGTCAGGGACGAATATGCGACAAGCATCGTCTTCGTCTCTCACGAGATAGATCTGGTCTATCGCTTTGCCGATAAGGTCGTCGCTATCAATAAGGAGATAATCTCCATCGGCAGTCCCGAGGAATTGCTGAATTCTGAAAAAATGGAAGACATCTATACCTCAAGTCATCTGAAAGAAACCAATCGCCACGGTCACGCGCATTCAATACATCACAACCATGGATAATTTTTTGAACATCTTTCAATATGCCTTTATGAGCCGGGCTCTTGTCATCGGCCTGATCTTGGGCGGCTTGATAAGCTATCTAGGCGTCTTTATCACCCTTAAGAGGATGTCTTTCTTCGGTGAGGGAATCGCTCACGCCAGCCTCTCGGGTATCGCCCTCGGATTGCTTTTGGGCACCAGTCCTTTGCTTACCGCCATCGTCTCCGCCATCATCTTTTCCCTCGTCATTTATGTCTTGGAAAAGAAGGGGATTTCGGGAGATTCGGCTATCGGGATTATCTTCTCCTTCGGTATGGCGCTAGGCGCTCTTTTTATCGGCTTCTCGAAGGGCTATAAGCCGGAGTTGATGAGTTTCTTATTTGGCAACATTCTTTCTGTCAGGCAGAGCGAAGTTTATCTGATCAGCGGTATCGCTCTAGTTCTCCTGGTCTTCTTGCTTCTTTTTAAGAGGGAGCTCACAGTGATGTCTTTGGACGAGGACCTGGCTAAGACTAGCGGCATGAGGGTAGATGTCTTGAAACCCTTGTTTTACATTATCACCGCGGTGACTGTCGTCCTTGGCATCAAGGTTTTGGGAATCATGCTTGTTTCCTCGATGATGATTATCCCGGTTTCCATCTCCAGATTTATCGCCAAGTCTTTCCGGGGTGTCGTCTGGGCCTCGGTCATCTCTTCGGAAATGATCGTCGTCTCCGGTCTTCTTATTTCCTATATCCTTAATCTTCCGACCGGCGCCACCATTGTCATCATCGGCTCAGCGGTTCTTTTCTTGTTCGGCGTCTTATCGCTTATCAAGACTGAAAATAAATAAGAATCAAAAAACACTCCCGTTAGGAGTGTTTTTCACTTTCAGGGAAGCGGGAGAAAAGCTATAATAAAAATATCATGAATGTTAAAAGAGCTTTAACAATAATCTTAATCGTGGTCATATTAGCACTCGGCGGTTATTTTGTTTTTAAAATAATGAACAAGCCGACCAATGAGCCGGGGATCATTCAAAATCTCCCCGGGCTTAAAAGGACAATTGTTTCCGGCAAGGTAATCTCCGTTTCGTCGACCGAGATTGCTGTCTCGACCGATGTCGGAGTTGAGAAATTCAATCTTGATGAAAAGACCCAGATTGTTGATGATAAGGGCAATCCCGCAAACCTCACCTATTTGGCTCCCGGTATTTCGGTTGGTGTTACCAACAAGGATAACCTGGCCGATTCGATTGTCATTTCCGAATTGCCTCCTGTGATCATCTCGGCGCCCCAATCGCTGACCCCCGTCAATATAAGTTTTAATGTCGAGGGTTATATACATCCGACTGGCGATGGCATTAAGGTCTCGGTCCAGAATACGAGGACTGGGGAAAAATATCTGGAGGACGACATCTCCCTTCCCTCCGGTTTGGAATACTATAAGAAGTTCGCCTTCGTTGCTGATCTCAAGACCGCCAACGACATCATGGATGGCGATAATGTAAAGATATCGGTTATTCAGGGAAATGATATCAGGAACTTCTCCTTCACTTATAAAGGAGGGATGATGGCTAAGGTTAATATCCCTTATCTTCAAGGTTCCAAATGCGGTGCCGTCGTTTTGAAATCCCGTCTAATCAACGCTTCGCGTTCGTCAATCAGGGCTTCGATCGAGGAGGCGATGTCTGGTCCGGTGGCGACTGAAACCAAAGCGGGGCTGAAAACTGCTTTCCCTGGGACTATCAAAATCAATCGCTTTCAATTTGACAATGACGGAAAAGATGTCATAATTGATTTCTCAAAAGAACTGCTTCCGTCTTTGAAAGATGACTGCGCTGCAAGGGGAATGAAGAGTCAGTTGGCGACTATTCTGAAACAATTCCCGACCGTTACGGCATATGAAATCAAAGTTGATGGTAATGTTTGGTTCAAAAAATAAATGAATAATTTTAAAAGAGAAAATAAAGGCGGCAGAAGAGATGGAAAAAGCTTTGGCGACCGAAGAGGATTCGGGGCTAGAAAGAGCTTTGGCGATAGAGGCGGGTTCGGCGATAAAAAGTTCGGCGACCGACAAGGAGGTTTTAAGAAAAGAGAATTTGGATCAAAGAGCGAGGGCTTCGGCGAAAGAAGGAGTTTTGGCGACAGAAAACCTTTTGGTGAAAGAAGGAGCTTTGGTGATCGTCCCAGAAGCTTCGGTGACAGAAAGCCCTTCGGCGACAGAAAGCCCTTCGGTGAAAGAAAGAGCCTTGGTGATCGAGGCGGTTTCGGTGCCAGAAAAGAATTTGGCGACAGAAAGCCTTTTGGTGAAAGAAAGAGCTTTGGCGATAGAAAACCTTTTGGTGAAAGAAGGAGCTTTGGTGATCGTCCCAGAAGCTTCGGCGACAGAAAGCCCTTCGGTGAAAGAAAGAGCTTTGGTGATCGGGGTGGTTTCGGTGCCAGGAGGAGCTTCGGAGATCGTCCGAGAAGCTTTGACAGAAAGTTTGAAGACAAGTTCGCTGCCAGCGAAACCGTTGCCGATAAGAAGGAAACTTCTTGGGGTAAGGTAGCCGCTTGGTACCAAGGTACGGTTGCGAAAGAGGATAGCTATCAGAAGAGTCTGATTATTCCCAATCTTGTTCGCTTGATGGATATCAAACCAGGTGATAGCGTTATCGAATTCGCTTGCGGAGAAGGCAATATGAGCCGCGCTTTTCACGAGGCTGGCGCCAAGGTTACAGGAGCTGATATTTCTCCTGAGCTTATCGAGCTTGCTAAGAAAAATTCTCCTGCGGAAATAGAATATATGGTCTCGCCCGCGGACGACATGTCAGCTATTGCTGATAAATCATACGATAAGGCGGCTATCGTTCTGGCATTGCAGAACATCGAGAAAGATAGGGAGGTCGTGGCGGAGATGAGCCGCGTCATCAAAGATGATGGCAGGATTGTTATTGTCTTGAATCATCCTTGCTTCCGAATTCCGAAGCAATCCTCTTGGGGCTTTGCTGAAGATCATAGCGTCCAATACAGAAAGATAGAGCGCTATATTTCCGATTCGAGGGAGACTATAGAGATGCATCCCGGTGATAAGACTTCCGAGACGACTGTTTCTTTTCATCATCCGCTTCAGCATTATTTCAAGGCGTTTGATAAGGCTGGTCTCGCCGTTACCCGTCTTGAAGAATGGGTTTCCGAGAAAAACAGCGTCGGCGCGAGAGCTGATGCCGAGAACAGGGCTCGAAAGGAGATTCCAATGTTCATGGCCCTCGTCCTTAAAAAGATATAAGGTTTCAAAAAAACAAGGCAATCGCCTTGTTTTTGTTTTGCCTAATTTATTACATTGTCCTGTAGATAAGATTTTTATCAGGAAAATCACTTTTTAAAACCGCATTTTATCTGGTATTTTGTAAAACTTTAACAATTCCTTAACAATTTTTTACCTTTTCTTAACATCTTATTTGGTAAAATAAATATAATGGATTTTACATCGCCACGAGCGCCATGAGAAAATAATATCTTCCCGCTAACATATGCGGGAATTTTATGTGCTCGCGTCATTCCCGCGTAGGCGGGAATCCAGAAAAACAAATATAAATAAAAATAAAGAATTATAAATTCTTATGAAACTAAACAAACTACTACTAACACTATCTCTAGCGGCCATCCTTATTCCATCCTTATCGCAAGCCAAAATAAATCCTCAGAACAAGGAATTAATGATGAATCCTGCCGGTTGGACAAAGAAAACCGCCAACGACACTATTTTTGAAGCGATGGATGTCGATGGCTTACCCATCAAGGTAATTTCCAGCAAACCAACCGATCTCGATATTATTTCCATACCGGAAGTAATTCTGATTAATATAAACAAAGATTCGGGGAATACCAAGCTTTTAGTCCAAAATCTAAAGCCTAACACAAAATATTATAAATATGCTGATAATTTCCACAATTTGGAGGAAATAATATCAAACAGTAATGGAGAGATAGAATTCAAGCAAGATATCAAAGAAAATCATCTTATCTTTATCAAAACCCATAAATCCACCAAATATATTAATTCTACCGATGGGGGAGCTTGTTCTCAATTTGGAACTTGGGATCAGAATACTTTGACTTGCACCCTGACCCAAGACGTCGATGAGACTATCCAGATTGATTCAAATAATATAACTCTTGATGGCAATTATCACACTATAAATCCCACCAGAAGTAATATTGGGATATATGCCGAGGATAAAAATGGTATTATTGTGAAAAATACAACAATAACCAATGCCAGTTTTGGCATGATGTTTCATGGAATTACCAACGGAATTATGACAAGCAATACGGTTACTGACTCCAGTTATGGGATATGGATGCAGCATTCCTCTGGAAATCAAATAACTGCCAACTCTTCTAATCATAATTCTTATTCCGGAATCTTTTTGACTTTTGATAGTGGTAATGTAATCACCGCAAACACAACCGTTCTTAACGGAGGATCTGGAATCGAGATGAGTTCTGGCTCGACCGAAAATAATTTTGACTATAACGTAACCAAGGATAATACCGATATTGATTTCAAGGTTGAAGGGGTATATGACGGTTCTACATGTTCAAATCAGATATCCAACACGACTGGAACTGGCGATAAGGAAATAGCGTTTTTTAACTCCACTGTTGCTGTTTCTAACAAAGAGTATTCCTCTCTTATTCTATGCAATGCCAATAACTCCACTTTCGATAATATAA